>CAYMUL010000001.1:0-277271 GCA_964393605.1 uncultured Ignavibacteriaceae bacterium
CGTTTCGGACTTACTCTCTCTCCACAGTTACAGGAGTGAGTTCATTAGTAGCGGCTGGTTAGCTTGCGTTATTAAATATATTGCCACTTTCAATTGAACATATTATTGAAAGAACTTCCTTATCAATTTCTGATTTATGTAATTCATTAAGCAAAGCAATTGGACTGAACGATACCTTATAATTATTTTGAGACCAGGAAGACATTTGAGATATAATTTCTTTACCAGAAATTATAGAAAGAATGTTACCCTCAATAGATTCTATCTTATCTACAATCTTTCGAGCTTCTCTATTGGCTGATTGAATGCCTTTGGATTTAAATTTTTGGAATATTTCATTTGCAATACAATCAGTAGTATCATCTTTCAAAGAACGAGAAATTTTGAATAATTGTTTGTTAATATCATTGATCGAAGGTGAAAACTTACCTTTACTTCTTCGAGAAATTATTCTAGCAAATGTTTGTGGAACAATAAAATAATTCTCAATTTCTTTTTTCTTCCATATATGCAATTCAATTCCCTTTTCCTTTGCTTCGTCTAATCTCTCACTGATTTCTATTTCTGAATGGTAATCAGAATCCAATATGCAATAAACGATTAGCTTTTCCTTAAATGAATTGAGAAGTAACATCGAAGAGCCAATAGCATAATTCCAACCATTCCAGCCGTATATAGTCATATTTGGTATTGAATCAATTGGATATAAAGAATGGGGGAATAATTTATTTTGAATGATTTTAAAATATTTTAGGTCTTCACCTTCGACAAGAAGGAATTTCTTCGCCTTCCATAATCGAGCTAAATTTATGTTATGAATACTACCCGTGCTTTCAACTACCCGTTGAACGGCTGGAATATTTATTGCGAACGCCGACCTTTTAGAACTTTTATCAATGACTAAAATTTCTTCTGGTTCAACCTCTGCCATTATTTCAATCGAATGAGTAGTAATTATAACTTGTGGAAATTTGTCTTTGATAAAACGTATTAATCTTTTTTGAAGGTCGGCGTGCATATAAACATCTGGCTCATCTAGAATGATGACATCTGAATCACGAAATAACGTTAAAAACCAAATTACTTGTAGCCACATTTGCAAACCGTGACCCATTGCCGATACTTCAGCAACAAAATTATCGTTTCTAATCTGAAGTGATAATGGGGTTTTGGGCATATTATTAGTTTTGATTAATTGTTTTACCATAACCCCAGACCAAGTTTGTTCAACCATATCTTGATAACTCGGGAAAAGATTATAAAAAACATTTAATTGATTTCTAAAATGTGATGGAGAAAGTGATGAACCAATTGCACTTTTTACGTAATCAGGATCAAGGATGTTTTCATCTCTTTGGACAGGACCAACTTGTGGTAAAATATTAACTGATGGTAAATCAATCTTGTAAGCTTCACTACGTGAAGATATCGTCCTACCATTTGTAGTTTTGATTACCGAATGTATCTCACCTTCTCTATTCAAATATACCGTAACATTACTTCCATCTTTAAAGTCAGCAGATATAACAGCTGGTTCTTCATTGTTATATTGATTACATATTGAATCAAAATTGATTTCTGCATATTTCAGTGAGGGAGAAACACCATAATTTTTCCCTCCAATCGATAACCAGTCCGGAACTTTTCTATATGTCAAATTTTGATAACGATTGACAACTAATGACAAAATACGAAGGGATTCAACAATCGTTGATTTACCAGCATTATTAGCACCTACAATTACATTTAATTTTTTAAATGGAATAGTGTGCTGAACAAAACCCCTATAATTTTCTAATCTGAGTTCCTTTATCATACATTATTTTAGCAAGCTAACTATTAATTATACCGCCGAAAATCCATATAGTATGCATCGCGGTTGTGCATACTATATTCCTACTAAATATTTGATTTTGTAACATTTTTAATCTTTTTATCCGCATATACAACATCATATTAAAGGATGTTATGCGGCGGACTTTTTCTTCTCCGAAAACAACTTTTATTTGGTTCGCATTTCTCATATCTGTTCCGATAGATTGTCGTTCAAAAAATTCAAACATAATCTTTTCCGTTAATTCCATCTGTGGGGTATTTACCCCGCCTTCTATTTCCATATAACCTATGCAAAGTTAAACAGAAAAATCTTTTGCAACTAAATTATTTTTGGTGAAATTGTTTTGCGATTGAGGAGATTAATAATGGACAATTGAGAATTAACAATTCAATTAAAAATTACAAATTAAAAATGAATTTCACTTTGCGTCTCGGCGTCTCTGCGGTAAAATAAAATTGGCTCAGTGTTCCTGAGGGAATAATTACAAATTAAAAATGAAGTTCCCTTTACATGCATCTCTGCGCGCCTTCGGGTTCTCTGTGGTGGAAAAAAATAATAATGAATTACCTTCGAACGCTTCATCGCTTCAACTTTAAAATAAAAAGGGCATCTCGAAAGATGCCCGGGAAGCAAAGAAGTGAAGAGACACTCTCACTACTTAAGGAGATTCATTTTTTGAACCTGAATTCCGTTTGATGTAATAAATTGATACAAATAAATTCCGCTCGATAAATTACTGCCTTCAAATGTGAATGCATGTCTTCCTGAAGTGAATTCACCCGAAGCTAATAATGCTACTTCTTCTCCCAACTGATTGAATACTTTTAAGGTTACGTTGTCTCTGTTTCCTAAAGTGAATTCAATTGTTGTTGTAGGATTGAAAGGGTTCGGATAATTTTGGTGAAGTGAAAAAGTTCCGACAGTTTGTGTTTCATCATCAACAGAAGTAGGATAGTTAACCGGATTCCAGTTTGCCCAATTTGCAGTCCAATCTGTTGAACCAAAAGCACCGACGTGAGTTCCGCTTGCATCAAAGAAGCCATCGTTCGGAGGGGTAGCGCCGCCGGTTAATGCAGGCGAACCTGTTTGCGGTAAAAAATTCGGTGAAGTAAGATTGAAAGGATCTGTCAATTTTACATCGGCGTTGTTTGCATACGTTCTTCCGCCGGCGGTTGTGAACCAACTGCCCGGCGCAAACGTTCCGTTTGAACCGGTTGTATCAACAAATTTTGTTGTGCCTGAAACAATGCTGTTATTAACATACATAGTTCCGTTGACTGCCGCGCTGATGGTTTTACTTCCGTCCAAAAGTATTCCTGTCGGATAACCCATTACAATCGCGTTAGAAATTTTATTTTGAGAATTTCTTCTTAAGTGCATTCCTCTTTTGTAAAGAGAATTGATTGTTGATGTATCGGTTTGCTTAGGACCAACTAAAGTTACGTTGAACCATGTTGGTGAAGTAATAGGAGTATTCCCCGAACCTGTTCCGTCATTGTCAGATTCAAAACCGTTTGATGCGGATTGATCTGCAATTAGTGGATCTCTTAAACTTACGAGATATTGTAATTTACCGCTGAAGCCGAAATCTGTATCGAACTCATCATCCCAACCACGGAAGGCGATTAGATATTTTGCATTCACATTTCCGCCGAACCATTCGTATGAATCATCGCCGCTATAGCTGACTTGAATGTGTTCGATAGTTGTGCCTTTGCCGACACCTCCAAAAGTTAAGCCGTTGATTTCATTATTCGGAGAGAATGCAATTCCGGGATATTCTATTCTAACATATTTCATAACACCGCTATTGTCATCAGGATTAGTACCGCCGAAAGAATCGCCGGGACCTTCGATGCTTGCAGTACCGCCGGGAACGTTGATTGGTGCGTTACCGAGAATGATGATTCCACCCCAATCGCCATAAGTCGGAGGACGGCTTGAACCTGCTTTTGCAAATTCAGAGGTGAAGACGATAGGTTGGTTTGCTGTTCCTTCCGCCATAATTTTTCCGCCCGGTTTAATGATCAAGCTACCTTGAGTAGCATTCTCGCCATATATGCGCGTGCCGGCTTGAATGGTAAGTGTACCACCCGATTGAACACGCACATATCCGCGAAGCAAATATGTTTTATCGTTTGTTAATGTTTTGTTTGTAGTAATATCACCTTCAACAACTTCCTGCGCGAAGCCGGTAATTGCAAATAGCGATATTAAAAATGTGAAAAGAAGTTTTTTCATTGTGTTCCTTTTATTTATTGATTATTGATTACATTTGATATCCAATGCTCAACGAAATACCGCTGTTGCGATTTACAACTTCGTAATCCTTATCGCCGAATAAAGTTTGTTGAATTAACTTTTGTTTTTCCTGCAATAAATCTTTTACAGAAAGTTTTAAAGAAAATTTTTCAAACAATTTTTGGCTGACAGAAAGATCGAGTTGATTTCGGGGCATCTCAATTATGTCGCCATTATTTCCAAAGCCGACTTTAGAGATTCTATGCCCGATTTTGTTGAACGTAATCGCCGCAGCAGTTCCGCTGTTTATGTTATCGTAATAAAGCCCTGTGTTTATGATGTATTCAGCTTGTCCTTGCAGTTTTCTTTCTTTTGCCTGGAAGCCTGCATTCGATAAACTGATTTTAGATTGAATTAAAGTTGTGTTTCCGATTAAAGAAAAATTTTGTAACGCATCTGAAATGAATGCGAGAGATTTTCTGAATTCCATTTCGATTCCATAATTCTCTGCCTTCTCGGCATTCTGGAAAGAACGAATAGGGTCAAGACTCGGCGTCGGCAAGAAAACCTGCTCAATTGGATTAGTGAAAAATTTATAATACAAACTGAGAGCGAGTAGTTCGCCTGCATTGGGGTAGTATTCATAACGGAAATCGTAATTGTTGACTGTCGTTCTCAACAAAGAATCGTTTCCGATTACAAGTTCGTTATCGAGAAAATCATAGTACGCAAACGGTGCAAGTTCTCTGAAATCAGGACGCGCTAATGTTTTTGTTAATGCAAATCTCAAATTCATCTGCTCGCTGAGAATGTAAGTCATGTTTAAACTTGGCAACCAATCTTTATAAGTTTTGTTAATGATTATCGGTTGTCCGGTTTGGCTAGCAGATTCAAGTGTTTGATGCGATTGCTCATATCGAACACCGGCGACAATTTTCAATTTCTCCAAAGGATGAAAATCGAACATCATAAATCCGGAAGAAATTGTTTGTTGTGATTTATAACTATCGGATGGTTTTGTTATCTCAACAATTTCTATAAAGTTGTTCGTAAAATTTTCTTTTGTAAAGATTTGTTCGATAGGACCTTGAAGTATGCTGTCTTCGCGCCAAAAATTTCCGCCGGGAATATTTTTAAATCCGAAAGAGCGGGCATCGAACGAACGATCTTTTAAGTCATACAAAAATCCAACTTTAACAGTGGGATAAACGCGCGACTCGAAAAATTTAAAAGTATGTGAGTTAGCGACGTTATAAGTTTTATCGTCAAGAAATCCGTAGAACCGCGTGGATTGCGATTGGTCTAAAATAAATCTCATCGGTTCGGATGGCTCGTTGCTGTCGCGTGCATAAAAATAAGAGCGGGCATCGGGTTCATCTCTGTTTGCTTTTGCGTAGGAAAGATTCCATTCTGTGTTCCACCCATCAAATAATCCGAAGAAGTGTTCACCCATTAATTGATGACTTCTCAAATTACGTGCGACATATCTCAATGCAGTTTTTTCTCTGTACTGTAAAAAATTTGTTTGCTCGCCGTTGAAAAGAATTACTTCGTCATCGGCAGTTTGATTGAGAGTGTTCTTGAAACTCAGTTTATGCGCCGCACCAAACTTGTAACTGAAATTCATTATTCCGCCGATGAATGCAGTGTTGGTATAATTTCTGCCGGTGTAACTAAAACTTGGACCTTGCGCGTCGTAGATAGATTTTTCAAGTTCTTTATAATCGAAAGAGTTGCTGTAAGAAAAAGAAGAAACATAGCCGAGCAAATCATCGCCGAAAGCTACTTTATCTCCAATTGCAATTCTGAAACTACCGTTTATCGGAGCGTGCATAGAATTCACTTCCCAAGAATTTGAAAATGATTGTCCGATACTTCTGAGTTCGGCATCAGAATAATTTCCGCGCACGATTTTATCTCCATTAACGGATTGCGGTAAATCGCGGGTGCCGTCATCGTAAGCAAAAAAATCTTTTCCGCCGCCGTTGTAAGTTCTGAATCCGCTTAGATTAGAACCGCTTGAATAGCTTGAAGAAAAATTAATATCGAGAATAAATTTCTGGGGGAATTCCACCGTTTTAATCTGAACTAATCCTCCCGAAAAATCGGCAGGCTTATCAGGTGTGGAAGTTTTTGCGGTTAAGATTTGTTCGATGATGCTTGCCGGAATTAGATCGTAAGAAAAAGATTTCTTCTCAGGGTCTGTGCTTGGAACTGTTGCGCCGTTCAACATTGTATTATTATATCTATCACCGACACCGCGAATGAATGCGTATTTACCGTCGCTAATTGTAACTCCGGTCATTTTACTTAAGATATCCGTTCCATCGGAAGCGTTATTTTTCTTAATTAATTCTGCGCTCATTCCATCAACAATGTTCACGGAACTTTTCTGAATCTTTAAAACAGAAACTTCAGAATTTTTTAGTGCTTCTGCCGTAACTACTACTTCCTCCAATTCAGTAGAGACTTGTGCCAGCTGGATATTGATGCGAGCATCGGTTCCGCTTTCAACTTTAACTTGCTCTACGATTATTGATTGATAAGAAATGTATGAAACTTTGAGAGAATAAATTCCCGGCTCTAGGTTTTTTAATTGGAACATACCATCGAGGTCTGTTGCCGCGCCGATTGTAGTATTTACAATCATTACATTTGCACCGATTAACTCTTCGTTGTTAGATGCATCAGTTACTTTTCCAAAAATGCTTCCGTTATTCTGTGCCAGGATTGTTATACCTAGAAAAAGTGTTAATAAAATAGTTATTTGAGCGTGTCTCAACTTAAAATGATCTCCTAAAATTTTTTTTTACACTGCAAACTTACCTGCTTCATGTTAAGGCAATATTAATAGAAAATTAAGGCTGTGTTAATAATGAGGGGGAAGCGTGTATTGCATCTGTAAATCCACAAAAAAAAGAAAACAGAATTGTCTTTTCGGCGCGCTCGTGATTCATCAGATATCATTTCATTAACTTTTTTTCATGATAGGTTTAGGAAAAAGAAAATTATTATATTCACTTAGTTTGTTTTGAAAAATCTTCTTTACGAAGCGAGATTTTTTGAAGTAAAAAGTTTGATTCACTTTCAATAAACATAAAGGAAAAACAGATGAAGAAAATTTCACTGACAACTTTGCTAATCTTTTTTCTGTTTGCTTCTGTCGTTTTATCTCAACCTCTTTCAGGAGATAAAATAATTAAAGCAAGCGGTGGAGATTACACCACACTAGCAGCGGCAATTAATGCACTCAACACTAATGGTGCTTCAGGTACTGTTAGATTTTTAATAGATGAAAACTTAAATGAAATCGGTGCAGACCTGGTGGTTAATTTACCTTCACTAAATGCTACCGATAATTTGGTAATCAAACCAAGCGTTGGAAAAACGCCAACAATTAGAATTAACAATTGCGCTCCATCTACATCAGTTGGTTCACAAGCGGATACAGCGAAAAGACAAGCCGGACTCACTTTTGTAAATACCGGATTTGTTACCATCGATGGTTCGAATTCAAGTGGAGGTACCTCAAACGATTTAACTTTCTTGATGGGTGATGCTACAAACGGCACTCAAGTTCTAAACTTCTTCGGTAATTGCGATAATGTAGTAATCAAAAATATTGCAGTGTACTATGATTCCATTTCAACAAGCACTGCCACAAGAGGAATTTATTGTAACGGACAATGGTCGGGTGTAGTTGATAGTTTCGTTGTTCAAAATTGTAACATCGGAAACGGTGTTCTTGATCCTTATTATTGTGTATCGGTAACCGGTTCAAGCACAGCCGGATTAAATGCAGGTAGAGTTTATCTTCGCGGCAACGATGCAATGGGAAGGATGAGACCACTCTATTTCTTCCGCGTTGGTAATTTAGGCGAAACATGCGAGATAAGCGGCAACAAAGTTAATGTTGTTAATGCGCCTGCCTCCGGTAACGTGGTTTGGGGAACTTTGTTCAACACCTATAACGGAACGATGAACGTTTTCGGAAACCAATATATCACTTTAAAAAGCAGCTCCGCTTCAACTAACGGAATCTATGGTTTAGGAACTCTTAGCGGCGCCGCTGGCGTAGATTTAAATATTTACAACAATTTCTTAGGAGGAGACATTCAACATGATGGAACAGGAATTCCGGCAAGCATCGATATTATTTCTTTACAAGATAATACCGCAAGCGCAAAAATATATTACAATACTATAGTCTTTAACAACTTAACCAAAACCGCTTCTTCAAGAAATACATGTATCCGCTTTGGTGGTACTGCTGTTGTTGACATTAAAAATAATATCATCATTCAAAAGAAAGATGCCGCTCTTGCGTTTGGAATTTATAATGCTGGCGGAACGATGACTTCTAACTATAATAATATTTTTGTAACAAACGCAACGGGTAATGTTGGCTATGCGGCTGCCGCAGCTCAACAAACTCTCGCAAATTGGACTGCCGCAACTTCAAATGATTCCAATTCAGTTTCCAAAAGTGTTGCGTTCGAATCTGATTATGATTTCCATTTAACCGGAACATCTATCGGAGATCCCGACTTAGTTGCTCTCTCAATTCCCGGTATTACAAAAGACATTGACGGCGACACAAGAAGTTTAACCGCACCATATAAAGGCGCTGATGAAGTGCCTGCCGCCGGTATGCATGGAACTTATTATGTAGGAGTTGCAGGCTCCGGACCCGGCGGAACTGATCCTCATTTCCTTTCTTTCAGAGCCGCGCTCGATTCAATTAATAACGCACAATTTTCCGGCGATTGTCTTTTCTTAATTACAAGCGACATCACCGAACCTTATTCCGATACAAGAGGCATCGGGCTTGCAGTCAATCCTCAACCTCATACAATTGTGTTCAAACCTTACACAGGTGTTCAACCAACAATTACTTTTAATTATCCTTCTGACTTAAATTCGGGTCCTTCCGGTGCGTTCATTATCGGTATTCCCGGAAAAGGAAATATTGCATGGGATAGTTTGAGAATGACAAGAAACATTGTTATTGATGGTTCAAACACAGCCGGTGGAACGACAAGAGATCTAACACTTCAATGTGCTACAACAGCTCAACGAAACGGATTCCCGCTCGTTATTGTCGGTGATGTTTCTAATGTCATCGTCAAGAATACAAATATTTATTACAAAGCCGCCGGATTAGGAAGCACATCGGGAAATCTTTTCCTCGGTGCAGTACAAGTTCGTTCAAGAAATTATCTTGGCGTTGATTGGGTTCCTCATGGACTTAAATTCGAGAACAATCATCTCAGCTCTGATTTTGATAACGTTGCACAAAATGCACAGGGCTATGTAACATATCAATCAGGAACTCCTTTACCGGTTAGCTATCCATATGATATTGTGCTGCGAGATAATTTGATTGAAGGAAAGAGAAGAGGCATAGCTCTTTACCGTGCCGGAAGCCACGATATTTACGGAAATGAAATTAGATTAAATCAGAACGTTGCGGCGAATACAACGAATGAAGCTATTTTAGCCATTGATGTCGATACTAATTCGGTCGTAAATATTTTTAGAAACAAAATATCAAAAGTTTCTTCCATGACTAATTTAGCAGCAATGGGTAATACTGCAATCAGTATTGAATCTTTTGGAACCTACAACGTTCATAATAATTTCATTTATGGATTTTCATTAACCGCATCTTCCCCAACTGCGTATGTGAGAGGAATTAAAAACTCTTCAGCAAACGCAACTTTGAACTGCTACTTCAATTCGATTTACATGTTCGATATGGCGGCAGGCTGGAATGTTAGTTATGATGGAATTAGAATTTCTAACGGAACGAATACTCTTAAGAACAATATTGTTTATAATGGTTCGATTGATTTTCCGGCATATTGTATTTATCGTGAAGGCACTAACGGAACTTTAGTTTCCGATTATAATGATTTCTACGGCGTTGATAATACAAACAGCATTATCGGTTACTGGAATACAGCCGCAACTCAAACTTTAGCCGCATGGATTAATGCTTCGGGACTCGACTCCAACAGTCTTAGCGTGAATCCGAATTTTGTTTCAGCAAGTGATCTTCATCTTCAGAATACGTCCTCGCCTGTTGTTGGCAAAGGAATGGCAGTTGAAGGAATTACGCTGGATATCGATGGCGAGAATAGAGATGTTATCCCTGAAATCGGTGCGGATGAATTCCCCGGATTTATTCCTGTTGAGTTAGCATCTTTCACCGCTAATGTTTCGGATGGACTTGTCATTCTTAATTGGGAAACTGCTTCCGAAACTAATAACTCTCACTTTGTAGTTGAAAGAAAATCAAACAACGGTGATTTTGTTGCAATCGGACAAATTGATGGTGCCGGAACTTCTGTTGAAAAACATAAATATACTTTTGTCGATAATAGTGTTGAAGCTACAAAATATATTTATCGTCTTAAACAATTTGATTATGACGGCTCATTCAGATATTATCAAGAGTTAGAAGTCGATCTGGATATTCCGACAACTTATGATTTAAGTCAGAATTACCCGAACCCGTTCAACCCTGCTACAACTATTCGATATGCAATACCTTCGGATTCCAAAGTTACACTTGAGATCTATTCTGTATTGGGTGAACTTGTTGCAACATTAGTGAACGAAGTTCAAAGCGCGGGAAAATATTCTGTTGTATTTGACGCTCGTTATTTAGCAAGCGGAACTTATGTTTATAGATTATCTGCAAACAACACAGTTATCACCAAAAAGATGATGCTGTTGAAATAAAATTCTTAAAGAGAATTTTTTTCAAGAAGCCCCGATTAGTCGGGGCTTTTTTATTTTTGCTATAATATTTTATCTGTTCTAATCTGTAACATCAGTGTCATCTGTGTGCAATTAATTTTTTTCACCGCAAAGTTCGTCATGCAACGCAAAGGAATTTTTTAATTTCTTTTTCACCGCAAAGACGAAATGCAAAATTCATTTTTAATTTTTTATTTTTAATTATTCCCCCAGGAACTCTTAGCAATTTTTTTTAACCGCAAAGTTCGTTAGGGAACATTGAAGAATTTTTTAATTTCTTTTTCACCGCAAAGACGAAATGCAAAATTCATTTTTAATTTGTAATTTTTAATTATTCCCCCAGGAACACTTAGCCACTTTTTTTAACCGCAAAGTTCGCCAAGGAACGTAGAGAAATTTATAATTGATTATTTTCAGTTGCCTTCATGAATCGATAGACCAAATCACCATTCTCGCCCGAACCATCGGAACTCAATTTTTGATTGCGGACTATATTATCCATTCGATCTTGACGAAGGTCAGCACATCAAAAAAAACTTTATGACAAACCACTCCTATTTCAAAGGAAGTCGCTATTTTTACGTTTAGAAAATTATGAACTTCATGAATCACGATTAATAAAAAATCTTTACTAAAAACAGAATAAATTTTGCGGGAATAAAATTGAAAACTATTACAATCTTCGGCAGTTCATTGCCGGCTCAGGGTGAAGAGGAGTATGAAATAGCGTATCGTCTCGGGAAAAGATTCGGCGCGGAAGGATTCAATGTCTGTTCCGGTGGTAACCTTGGAGTTATGGATGCGGTTTCGAGAGGTTGCACCGAAGCAGGCGGTATGGCGATTGGAATAACGTTAAATCAATTTACTGTTAAGCCAACTCGATTTTTAACAACACACGTGATCACAAAATCCTTGTTCAAAAGAGTAAAAAAGATGATGAACTACGGGGATGCATATGTTGCGTTGCAAGGCGGAACCGGTACTTTATTCGAGCTTGCAACGATTTGGGAATTCATGAACAAAGGTTTAATGGAACGAAAACCGACCGCCGCATATTCTAAACTTTGGAGCGAAATTATCCCGATTATGGAAGAACAGGTTGCGCGCGAAGGGAGAGAAACCGATTTGATAAAGTGTTTTTCGGACATAGATTTGCTTTCCGATTACATAATTAATTCTTTAAAAAAGTAATCTTCTTTGTAAATGGTGATTGCATTTTAGATTACTTCGTTTTAGTTTTGCAGTAGTAACAATTCAATAATACAAATTGCCTTTAAAATATTCAGAAATGCCCGATGGCGACTTGATGCAACGAGTTGCCGAATATGATTCGAGAGCGCTTGAAGCTGTGTACAACCGCTATTCTCCGCTTCTTTATACAATTGTAAAAAAGATTGTCGGTGATAAAGAAACGGCTGAAGAGGTGCTTTCCGATGTCTTCGTAATTATTTGGAGAAAAGTTTCTTATTACAACTCCAAAAGTTCGAATGCCTATTGCTGGCTGATTACACTCACACGTAATAAAGCCGTCGATCATATGCGGCGAAAAAGATTTGGCGATCAGCTTCCCCCTTACAATGATGAATATGAAAATGTTTATATCATGCCGCGCCTCTCTCCGCAGATTGATGATCTCGATTTGCAGACAGCACTTGAAATTAAAAAGAATATTGAAAACGCTTTGAACAAATTAACTGACGCGCAGCAGTACGTTATCTATCTTGCTTTTTATGAAGGTTTGACAAATAAAGAAATTGCCGGACGATTAAAAATTCCTTTTCAAACTGTCGCATCAAAAATTAATGTTGCAATGACAAACCTTCGTGATAATTTATTGCGGGGAGGTGAGTGATGGCTGATCAGAAAAAACTTGAATCGCTTCTCCACGCCTTTGCAATCGGAAGCACCGATAGAGAAGATTACTTCGATCTGGTTGAACATATCCGTCACGGTGGAGAATATAATTGGCAGGAACTCGGTGAGTATCAAAATCTTGCCGCCTTACTTCCAGCATTTTTAGAAATTGAACAACCCGATGCAAAAGTAAAAGACAAAGTTGCACGCGCGCTGTATCGTTTGCGAGAACAAAATCGTCCGGAGAGAACTACGAAGATTGATTCAACCGGCGAGCGGGAACAGTCCGAACAAAAAGCAAAAGTTCAAACTTTTGTAAAGAGAGATTTTAAACCCGCCGAAGTAAAATTCGAACCACCGGCACCGGCGCCAAACGGAGATAACGGAGGTGGTATGCATTTAAACATTCCTCCGATTGAAGAACCAAAATCTGAAGAACCGAAATCAAATATTATTGAATCGATAAATGTTGATACCGACGAACCTTTTGAAACATACGAACCTGCAGGGGATGATAGCTCAAGCCACATCATAAATCTTGAAGATGATTCCACATTGCCACAACCAACAGAGCCGCCGCATGTAGAAGCCGGACCGGGACCGTCAATGGCAGTCAGCGGAATTCAACCTGCAATAGAAAAGCCGGGAGATCAAATTGTTATACAGAAGAAAGGAATTTCCGGGCTACTCTTCTTTCTTTTTCTGTTAATTATTTTTGGTGCTATGGGTGGTGTTTATTACATGCTCGATCAAAAAATTGTTGAGTCGCAAGCACAGAGTAATTCCAAATTGGAAGAGGAAATTTCAAAACTTAAAATACAAATCTCTACGGGACAGGATATTCAAATACTTCTTTCGCTAAAAGGAACAAAAGTAGCATCATTATCCGGCGTTCAAAAATATCCTTCCGCTTTCGGAAAAATTATCTACAACACTGAAATGAGAAGAGGATATTTACAGTTAAGCGGATTGGAAATTTTTAAGGAACAAAAAGCTTATCAGCTTTGGTTCGGCGATGTTAAAGCTGACCGCTCGCTCGGCGTTTTTAATTACACTCTTGATACAGAATATTTCCCCATTGCAAATCTTCCCGATATTTTTTCAGTCGGAGAATATCAATTACTCATCACTGCCGAGCCACTTACAGGTTCGTCAAAACCCTCTAAAGAAATTTTTCTTACCGGCACTTTAAAGAATTAAAATTACCTTCATGACTTTTTGCGTGGAAGCTATTTTGAAATGATGCCGCCAAAATAATCCTTGATAAATAAAATAAAAGTATATACTTTGAGTATAGATTTATAAAGGATATAAAATGGAAACGGCAAAATTATTTTCGAACGGTAAAAGTCAAGCAGTACGATTACCAAAATCTTTCCGGATGAGAGGAAAAGAAGTCGGTATTACTAAAGTTGGTAATGCAGTAATTTTATTTCCGCTAAAAACCAAATGGAATGCATTCGTCGAAAGTCTTGACAAATTCAGCAGCGATTTTTTAACCGAACGCACTCAACCCAAACTCGAAGAGAGAGAAGGATTATTCTGATGAAATATATTCTTGATACTAACATTTGTAAATATATCATCAAGAAAAAGCCGGAAGCGACAATAAACAAATTTTTGAAAATGAAAACCGATTCAATCGGGATTTCAATAATTACTATTTCAGAATTGTATTATGGCGTTGCAAAAAGTTTGAAGCCGGATGAAAATACAATTGCTCTTGAACAATTCATACTTCCACTTTCTCCGGTCAGTTTTAATAAAGAAGATGCAATCGCTTATGGCAAATTACGCGCTAGTTTAGAAAGGAAAGGGAAAGTGATAGGCGCAATGGATATGTTAATTGCGGCGCAAGCGTTAAGCAGGGATTTAATTTTAGTTACAAATAACGAACGGGAGTTTAAGAAAATTGAAGGGTTGGCGGTTGAGAATTGGCTTTGATATTTTTCAGCGCGAGTTCTTAAAGAAAAACTTCTTACCGCAACTTTAGAAAATCAAAAATACTTTTCTCTTCAATTCTAAAAATAGGATAAACTTTTTCACGTTTATCAAAGTAGGGGGAATTGCGATAAATAAAATCCATTCTCAGTTCCGGGGAATTGCGAAATTCTTCATCAGCTTCAATCATCATTTCAAATCTTTCCCTAAGCGAATCATCTTCATTCAAAATATTTTTTGCAATTGAATCAAATAAATAATTTTCTGCGTACTCTTTCCGTTCGAAGAAAGCATTGAAGAAGCCCCATTTTGCAAGTGAATCGGGCGCATCGGGTTCGAGCAAGTTTGCGATGACTCTTAATGTTCTCTGCGCACACGGCACAACAAATGAATTTTTTCTTAACAAAATATTTTCCGCACATAATTCAGTTTCAAATTCAACTAAAAATCTTCCCTCATAAGGAAAAGATGAAAATTCAACATTGTGGAAAACATACTTTTGAATGGTTGTCGGTTGATCTTCCGTTAAAGTTTTAATTTTAATTCCATGCAGATTTAGAATTCGAACGATATCCTTGAACTCCGACGGCACGTAATAGGCGAACGGTAATTTTATCTTCCGAGAAATTTTGATGTCGTTAAAAATCGGCATTTCAAATTCTTCAGGTTCTTCCGAATATTTAAGAATCATGCTGTCGGTGATACTGCTGAATTCTTCATAAGATTTAAAGCCATTGAAATTCATGACATCAAATTTTTTACCGGAAGAAAATTCAACGGGCAGAGAACTCTTCCCGAACAAATATTTTTTTATGCTTCTTTCGTCGGCAATGCGATTCATCTTTATCAAATCTTTATGATGAGCATTTATAAATTCGAGAGAATGAAAATTCATTGCCAAAGTTGAATAGACACGATTCTTAAAGGGCTTGAGAGAATGCGTCTCGACAAGCAAAGCGGGTCTGTTTTGCAACGCCGCGTAACCCGTTGAATATCGCGGGAGTGAAGGGGAATCGTTAATTCCTTCGCGAATGTTGCCTTGAATTAAATCGATATACGGTGCTGTTAAAAAATTTTCTTCCTCAACTTTTTGAATTACAAAAGGAATAAATTTTTCTTTCATCCATTTACTTTGTGCAGCATAAATGTTGCAATGTTTTTCGAATTGATACGTTACATGATATTGATAATCAGCACCGTTGGTCGCATGGTTATCGATAATAAAATCGGGGAGCCAATGTGAAAAGAAGCGAAGAAAGGCGCGCATCTCTCGCGAATCGGCTTTAATGTAATCGCGATTCAAATTTAAATTATGCGCAGTTGTTCGCCATCCTTGTTGCGTCGGTCCGTTTTGATTTGGTCTATTGAACGGCGAAGCATTCTCATGTCCATCAACATTGAAAATTGGAATGACAAGGAGAACAAGATTATCCAATAAATAAAATTTTTGTTTCGTGATGAGTATATCACGAAGAAGTAACATGGAAGCATCCTTCCCCTCAATTTCTCCGGGATGAATTCCGTTTTGAATTAATACTATCGCTTTGTTTTTCTTCACGGCAATATTGGGAGTGAAGCATCCATCTTTCGCAACAACGTAACAAACGATTTCACGATCCTGTGCCGAGTAACCAATCGTAATTTTCTTTACGCATTTTGTCAAAGCGCAAAATTGATCGAAGTATTTTATCGTCTCATCATACGGCGGAGAGGAAAGAAAATTGCTTCCTTCAAAATGTGTAATAAATTTTTTTGTCAATTCGGAATTCATCAAAAGAAATTATTCATCCTGCGGCATGATGATCCAGAGGATGACATACACAAGTATTCCGGGGAATCCCGCAGAGAAAATGGAAATAAGTACATAAGCGATTCTCACGATTGTTACATCCCATCCGAGCCATTCGGCTAAACCTGCGCAAACACCGCCAATCATTTTATTGTGTTTAGATCTTTTTAAAGACATGTTATTCCTCGTTAATTTGAAAATGTTTTATTCAAAGCGCGATCATTTTATAAATTGTATCCGCTAAAATTTTTATTTCTGATGCAATATATTTTAGTAATAAATTTTATTCAATCCACTCATCAAACTTACAGGTGAATTATGCTACGCACAATATTTATTTTTTTGATTATTACAATTTCAACACTTGCACAGCAAAAACTTTTTCTCTTCACATCTCCCGAAGGAAAAGCCGGTTACATGAACGAAAAAGGAGAAGAAGTTATTCCCGCCAAGTATGATTATGGCTCGCAGTTTAGCGATGGTCTTGCCGCCGTTTCTGAAAATTGGAAAGCCGGCTTCATCAATGCAAAAGGAAATGTAATCATTCCACTCAAGTATAATGCGGCTGATGTTTTCTCCGAAGGTCTCGCGCGCGTGATGAAAGACGGCAAGTGGGGATACATCGATAAGAAAGATAAAATGGTTATCAAACCTACTTTCCAACTCTGCTATGAATTTTCCGGCGGACTTGCGCAAGCGCAGTTAAAATCAAAGTGGGGTTTGATTGATAAGAAAGGAAATTTTGTTATTCAACCTACAATGAATGATATAACTGATTTTAATGAAGGATTGTTCGCATTTCAAAAAGAGAGCGGAAGCAAATGGGGGTTCATGAATAAAAAAGAAGAGATAATCATCGAGCCAAAATATGATCGTGCGAAAAAATTTTCTCAAGGGCTTGCCGCCGTGCGCATCGATGAAATGTGGGGATTCATAAATACTAAAGGAGAGTTTGTAATTAAACCGACTTTTACCGCCTCACATTTTTTTTCGGAAGGATTAGCCGCAGTTGAATTCGATTTTGCTAAGTGGGGATTCATCGATACCAAAGGCAATACGGTTATCGAAGCGCAGTTCGATCGTCATTCGATTTTTCAAAATGGTTATGCACTCGTTGAAGTCGGCTCCGAATATGGTTACATCGACAAGAAAGGAAATTTTTTGTGGAAGAGAAAAAAATAGATTTTTAGTTTTATGAATTCGTCTCCCCAATTATGAAAATGAAATTTCTCTCTGCGTTAAAAACAGATACACTTTCCGAACGGAAAAAATTATTTCTTTCTATTGCGACGATTGTTTTTCTGACTGCGATTATTTATTGGCAAAGTTTTTCCTTTGAGTTGATTTATTTTGACGACGATTCGCTTTTGTTAAATCATGAAGAATTTACAACGACCGAAATAATATATTCAGCCGTAACTTCAAATTACTTGAACGGACATTATTACAGACCAATTGTTTCACTCTCACTCATTGCCGATTCACAATTCGGAAATACTTTTTCTCATCTTCTAAATTATTTTATTCATCTGCTTGTATGCTCGATGCTGTTTTTATTTCTTGTTCGGGAAAAAATTCCAATGGCAATTGCAACTTGCGCGGTGCTGCTTTTCGGGATGAATGCTATTCACGCGAATGCTGTCGGTTGGATTGCCGGAAGAGGAGATTTGCTTTCGGCTTTATTTACAATGGTGGGAATGCTATTCGTTCAAAAATATTTTACAAAAGGCGAAACAAAATATCTACTACTCTCACTACTCATCATTTTCTTTGCCGCCCTTTCTAAAGAGTCGGCATTACTTGTATCGATTTTATTTTTAATAAAAATTATTTTTCATCAACCACTTTTAAAAGAAAAATTCTTTACAACTTCACTTGCAGTTGCGGCACTTCTGTTCTTTTATTTTATCATGCGAATTTTTCTTTCTTCTCACGTGAACATCGATAAATTTTCTTTTGAACACGCAATAATGAATTGGTTTATTCCATTCGAAACTATTTCCAAATTCTTTACGCAACAGAATATTAATGCACTGAATAGCTTCAATCATTTTTCAACTGCAATTGGAATTGCAATATTTCTTTTACTTATTTCGCTACCGTTTTTACTGCGTGAAATTGATAAACTAAAATATTATTTCGGATTGATTTGGTTTTTCGTCCTCTTCATTCCTTCAATGTCATTCAGAACAATGTCAAACGAAATATTTTATTATTGGGATTCCCGCTCATATCTACCGTTAATTGGAATTGCATTTTCTGTCGCGGAGCTATTCAAAGCATTATACTTAAAGATCTCGCAAAAGATATATTATGTTACATTAATCGCGGCTTTGTTTTATGCGGGTCTGGCGGCTTTCGATAAACTAAGTTATTACCGTAATGCAGAAACTTATTGGAGTGAAGTTGGCAGAGAATATTCACATTCATCTCTGCCAAATGTTGCGTTATTCAATTTCTATTCCGAAAAGAAAAATACTAAAGAAGCAGAAAAACAACTGAAGTTGGCGATCAATAAAAATCCCAAGGATTTATCTTTAAAACAAAAACTCGTGAACTTTTATAAAGCACACAATGAACAGGAAAAATCTTTTCTTCTTTTAAAAGAAATGATTTTCAAAGAGAGAATTGAAGAACAGTATTTCATCGACTTATTTATTTCAGAAGCAATAGAAATGAAAAAATATGAGGAATTAAAATTGTTAATTGATGAGTTTGAATTGAGTGAAGAAATCAGGCAAAAAATATTTTTTCATTTACAAAATGAAAGATGATCAGATATATTTTTGCTCTTTTGCATAGTGCAGGAGTTCATCGCGGAATTTCGGGTGCGAAATATTAATCAACTCCAATACTCGCTGACGAATTGTTTTTCCGTGTAGTTGCGCCGCACCATATTCTGTAACTACATAATGAACATCGGCACGATTTGTAACTACACCCGCTCCGGGCTTTAACTGCGGTACGATTCGCGAAATGCTATAATCTTTTGTGGATGAAGGAAGAGCGATGATTGGCTTACCCCCTTCGGAATGTGCGGCACCGCGTATGAAATCTACCTGTCCGCCGAATCCACTGTAAAGTTTTGGACCGAAAGAATCTGAACACACTTGTCCGGTGATATCAACTTCAATTGCAGAATTGATGGCGACCATTTTTTTATTCTTTGCAATTACAAATGGATCGTTCACATATTCTTGTCTGTGAAATTCGATCAAGGGATTGTTGTCGATAAAATCATAAAGTTTGCGCGTGCCGAGAACAAATCCGGCTACAATCTTTCCGGCGTGCAAAGTTTTCTTTTTGTTTGTGATAATTCCATGATCAACCAAATCGATAATGCCATCGCTAAACATTTCGGAGTGAATTCCGAGATCACGTTTCGAGTTTAGAAATTTCAAAACCATGTCGGGAATAATCCCGATTCCCATTTGCAAAGTTGCACCGTCTTCAATTAAATCAACTATGTTCATTCCTATACGAACATAAATATCTTCCTGATCTCTGCTCAAATTTTTTTCCGATTGCGGAAGTTCTGCAATTGGTTCGTCAACTTCAACCATGTAATCAATTTTACTAATGTGTATGAAAGAATCTCCCATCGCGCGCGGCATTTGCGGATTGACCTGCGCAATAATTATATCTGCATTTTCCGTCGGAGTTTTTACAAGTCCCACTTCAACACCGTAACTGCAAAAGCCATGTTCATCAGGAGGAGAAACGTGAATCAATGCAACGTTTGCTTTTAAACTTCCGTTTGCAAAAAGGAGGGGATATTCATAAAGATAGATTGGAGTGAAATCTGCACGCCGTTCCCCCACTGCTTTTCTTGCTTCCGCCCCCATGAAAAATGAATTATGAACAAAATGTTCTTCCATTCCGGGCTGAAGGTAAGGAAGTTTTCCGACCGATAAAGCGTGCATTAGAACAACGTTCCGCAATTCTGTTTTTCTCTCCACAAGCGCATGAATCAAGGTTGTGGGGAATGCGCAGTTGGAGTGGACAACCACACGATCTTCCGATTTTATTACGCTGACGGCTTCATCGGCACTGACTAATTTCTTAGTATAATTTTTTAAAAGGTGAGAAGAATATTGAACTTTACTTTTTAATTCATTCACAATCATAATCCATCTTTAAGTTGTTTCAAATATAACATGCGAGCAGAAAAATTTTTTCTAAAATTACGAAGCTTGATAACTTGAAATGATACCATCCATCGTAATTGAACGAGCATGAATCTCGTTTAATTTTTGAATGATACCGAGTATCACGCTTCGTCTCTGATCAATAATTTCAGCAATAAATTTTCTAACTTCGGGAATAGTGCATTGATCAAAAACTGATTCATAAAAACGAACCGCGGCGGTTTCCACCTGCATCGCTTCGTTTAACATTGAACAGGAATTTCTGCAAGTTTTCTGACAGTTGATTTCTTTTGGTGTCATGGCGTTTCTCCCTTGCGGGTTAATTTGTGATTGTTTCAAATTTCAAATGTGCGATTTCTCCGCCGAGTTTAATTGCTTTTTCATTCAGCGGAATTGTGTGATGATGCCTTTCGGGAAGAACTTTTTTCAACGCTTCCATTATGCTTTCAATTTTTACAACCGGTTTAATGCTAAGATATGCGCCGAGCATAATCATGTTCGCAACTTGTTTCTTCTGCAATTTGTTTGCTTCTTCAATTGCTGGAATTTTTAGTATCTGAATATCTTCTCGCTTCGGCGGGTTGATGATTGTTGAATCTTCAAAAATTAATAAACCACCGGGACGAACGCTCTGTTCAAATTTATCAAGCGAGGGCTGATTCAAAATTATTGCGCTATCAAATTTTGTTACGATTGGCGAACTGACTTTTTTCTCTGAAATTATTACGATGCAATTTGCAGTGCCGCCGCGCATCTCCGGTCCGTATGAGGGCATCCAGCTGACTTCTTTATCATCAATCATTGCAGAGTAGGCGAGCATCTGCCCCATTGATAATACGCCCTGTCCTCCGAATCCTGCAATAATTATTTCTTCGTTGAAATTCATAATATCTCCGTTAATTTGTTAATTGTTCTTTTGTAGGAACTTTTAAATCGCCAAGCGGATACATCGGAAACATATTTTCTTCAATCCACTTTATAGATTGTACGGGAGTGATTTTCCACCCCGACGGACAATTTGAAACTACTTCAATGAAGCAACTTCCTTTTTTTAATTTTTGATATTCAAAAGCATTGCGAAGTGCCTTCTTCAATTTTCTCACTGCGTTCGGTGTGTGAACAGAATGCCGTGTAACATAAAATGTTCCCGGAAGTTGTGCGACAAGGTCTGTAATCTTTAAAGGGAAACCTATTTTTTTATTGTCTCTCCCGTAAGGAGTAGTAGATGTTACTTGTCCGACCAATGTAGTTGGTGCCATTTGTCCGCCTGTCATTCCATAAATTGCATTGTTAATGAAAACGACAAGAATGTTTTCGCCTCTGTTCATGCTGTGAATTGTTTCGGCAGTTCCAATTGCGGCAAGGTCGCCATCTCCCTGATACGTAAAAACGTATTTGTCGGGAAGAACTCTTTTAATTCCCGTTGCAACTGCAGTTGCTCGTCCGTGTGCGGCTTCTTGCATATCTACATCAAGATAATGATACGCGAAAACCGAACAACCAACGGGTGCAACGCCGACTGTTTCTTCCTGAATATTCATCTCTTGAACTACTTCCATCAATAAACGATGCACAACACTATGTCCGCAACCGGGGCAATAGTGCATCGGTATATCTATTAGTGTTGTAGGCTTTTCATAGACTAATTCCATTCCGTTTAATACTTCACATTCCATATTTCACCTTTCAATTCTTTGTGAATATTTTTTCTGATAGAGTTTCTTCGATGTAGCTGAATATTTCTTCGGGGGAGGGAATCATTCCCCCCATTCTTCCTTTGAAATAAACCGGAGCAATTCCTTCCACCGCGAGTCTCACGTCTTCAAGCATTTGTCCGGCATTCATTTCAACAACAAGAAAACTTTCAACTTGTTTAGCTAACTGATTTATTATTTTATAGGGAAAAGGATAAAGTGTAATCGGTCGAATCAAACCAACTTTAATTCCCTGTTCTCTCGAAAGCTCGCAAACCTTTTGTGCAATGCGCGCCGCCAATCCGAATGCAACAATAATAATATCGGCATCATCGGTGTTATAAAGTTCGTAGCGAACTTCATTTTGAATCTCCACATATTTTTTTTGAAGATGAAGATTTACTTGCTCCATTTTTTCGGGTTGAATAAAAAGAGAAGTTATAACATTTCTTTCGCGATTTTTCTTTCCCGTTGTTGCCCATGGTTTTTCAGGATAAGGGAGAGAACCTTCTTCGCGAAGTTCAACCTTTTCCATCATTTGTCCGAGTGCGCCATCGGCAAGTATCATTGCAGGGTTGCGATATTTTTCTGCTAATGCAAAAGCATCGAAAACAAAATCAGACATCTCCTGCACGGACGAAGGAGCGAGAACGATTAAATGATAATCGCCGTGTCCTCCCCCTTTTACGGCTTGCATATAATCTCCTTGTGAAGGCTGAATTGTTCCTAAACCGGGACCACCGCGATTGACGTTCACTACCAAACATGGAAGCTCGGCGGCGGCAATGTATGAAAGCCCTTCTTGCATTAAACTAATTCCCGGGCTTGAAGAGGATGTCATCACTCTTGCGCCCGCACCAGCCGCACCGTAGATCATATTGATTGAAGCCACTTCACTTTCGGCTTGAAGTACTTGAAAATTTCTGTGAGGTTCTTGTTCGGTGAGGTATTCTAAAATTTCGGATTGAGGAGTGATCGGGTATCCGAAGTAAGCGTGCATTCCCGCGCGAATTGCAGATTCGGCAAGTGCTTCATTGCCTTTCATTAATCGAGTTTCTTTTCCAAATTTTTTATTCATCGCTTCACCTCATGATGCTTTCTTGGCTTTTGGTTCTCTGTAGACTGTAAAGCAAACATCGGGGCAAACTAATGCGCAGTTTGTACAACCGGTGCAGTCTTCATTAATCAACTCAACAAACCGGTAACCCTTTGTGTTGATGGAATTAGACAGCCCGAGTGAATTTTGCGGGCACGCAATAATGCAAAGTTCACATCCTTTGCATCGTTCGGTAAAGATTTTAACCGTTCCTTTAATCATTTCTATACTCCGGAATTCTTAAATAACTATCTGATTTTCAATATTAATGCCATTAGCTTGTTAGCATTATTTCGAAAGAATTGAAAACTTTCTTTGCTTAAAATATAAATAAGATTTCATTTATGGGAGATAAAACTGATCGAATTTCTAATCCGTGAGAAAATGAAGAACGTTTGCATCGGTGAAATATTTCTTCATAACAACATCGGGAAAGTGAGTTTCACAAAATTTTGGAATTATATTGAGTATAAAAAATAAACTGATTTTATGATTCCAAATACTGTATTGATGATTCGACCGGTTCGCTTCGGCTTTAATGAATTGACTGCGAATTCAAATTCCTTTCAAACAAGAATTGAATCTCTTTCGGCAGATGCTATCCAAACTATTGCGCAGACTGAGTTTGACAATTTTGTTTCAATCCTAAAAAATCATGGAATAAATGTTATAGTTTTTTCAGATACAGAAGAGCCGTTCACTCCCGATTCCATTTTCCCGAATAATTGGATAAGCACCGGAACTAAAAATTTGCTCGTTACTTATCCGATGATGCAACCGAATAGAGCCGCCGAAAGGAGAGAAGATATTATTTCCTTCCTCGCCAAAAATTACAAATACGATGTCCATCGCGAATTGGAAGAATTTGAATCCTCCCAACAATTTTTGGAAGGGACTGGTAGTCTTGTTCTCGATCATCAAAATAAAATAGCATACGCGGCAATCTCTCCTCGAACAAGCGAAACGGTTTTGGATGAATTTGAAAAGTTGACAGGATATTCGTCAATACGATTTAAAGCCTACGGCAAAGCGGGTGAGTTGATTTATCACACGAATGTTGTAATGACAATTGCCGATGAATATTGTGTGCTCGGCGCAGAATTAATTGATGATGAGGAAAAAGATTTTGTGGTTAGCAACATCAAAAAATCCGGCAGGGAGATTCTTTTCTTAACAAAAGAACAGACATTGAATTCATTTGCAGGCAACATGCTTCAACTGCAAAATATTGAAGGGAAGAAATTTCTTGTGATGTCACTGAGTGCATATAAAAGTCTTTCGCTGCCGCAAAAAGATTTTATCGAGCAGAAACATCAAAATAAAATTATTGCAGTTCCTCTGACGATAATTGAACTAATCGGAGGCGGTTCTGCACGCTGCATGCTTGCAGAAATTTATTCTTAAAAATTAAGCAAGATTGTTGTGAACAGATTGAACGTCATCATCTTCTTCAAGAACTTCCAAAAGTTCGTTGAAATCTTTCTGCTGTTCACTGTTTAATTCTTTACTATTCGTTGCAATGTATTGAAACTCTGTTCCGAGCGGTTCAATGTTTTTTGATTCAAGAGCTTTCTGCATCGCACCATAATTAGAAAATTCAGTATAAATGTAAATGAATTCTTCCTCTGCATTCAGCTCTTCCAAACCGTGATCGATCATCTCCAATTCAAATTCATCAATATCAGCGACTGTGCTTCGTGGAATTTTGATTAGCGCTTTGTGTTCGAACATAAAAGCTACCGAGCCGGTATTACCGAGTGAGCCGCCATATTTACTGAAATGATGGCGAAGATTTGCAACGGTTCTGTTCGGATTGTCTGTTGCACATTCTACAATCACGGCAACACCATGAGGACCCATTCCCTCATACATTAATTCCTGGTAGCCTGTCGTATCTTTTGAAGAAGCTCGTTTAATTGCCGCTTCAATTCTGTCTTTCGGCATATTGACGCTTTTGGCATTCTGAATTGCAATTCTCAGCTTTGAATTAGATTTTGGATCCGCACCGGCGGCTTTTACGGCTATTTCAATATCTTTTCTAACTCTGTTGAATGCTTTAGACATTCGCGCAAAACGCGCAAACATTTTATGTTTTCTTGTTTCGAATATGCGTCCCAAATTTTCTCAATCTATAATAATATTTACAAAATTTATCGTGCAAAGATAAAAAAGGAAGTCGTTTGATTTTCAGAAAAAATGAACGAAAAGAAGTTTAGGAATGGTTTAAAAGAACAACCCCTCCAAAAGGAGGGGTTATTCCGTGGCAGCTTCTCTTAAAGCAGCTTTGGGGGTATAACTGCTCTAAGTATATATGGGGTATGGGGGAAATTTTAATTTTTCTTGGCTAAAATATCGCGAATCTCTTTTAATAAAACAAGTTCTTCTTTCGGTTCCGGCAATTTTTTTTCAACTTTTTCTTCTTTTTGCCTCAAATTATTTATTGCCTTAATTAAAATAAAAGAGGCGAAGCCGACAATTAGGAAATCAATAACATGATTGAAAAAAACTCCGTACTTTATTGCAACCTGTTCATTCATTTCGGTTGCTTCTTTCAATACTAACATGAATCCGCTAAAATCTATCCCACCGACTAACATACCGAGCGGAGGCATTAATACATCATTCACTAAAGAAGAAACAATTTTTCCGAATGCGGCGCCAATAATTATACCGACAGCCATATCGGCTACATTTCCTTTTGATGCAAATGTTTTGAATTCGTTTATAAGTTTCATATTTGTTGCAACTAATTTAAATAAACGTATATGTAATTCCCAACTGCAGTGATTCCTTGAGTTGAGTTTTTAAAGATTGTTTTATCTCGTGAATAATTAGCACATTCAAATTGACGTTAATGTAATTATTTACTTTCGCGGTTATTGTGTTGTCCCATCTTACATCCCACACATCCAGACTATTAAACCTGCTGAATAATCTCAATTTACTATTGAAAAGTATGTTTGTGTCGAGATTAAGTTGAGTTTCAGAAACCGATTCGATACCCGTTTCAAATTTGAATTTTTCTTGTTCTAATGGTGTATCGGGATCGTCAGAATATTGTGTGAATTTGTTCGTAAAAATTTCCTGAAATGCAAGACCGAGACGTGTGTTAAAAGCTTTTGAAGGATCATAAGTAAAACCCAAACTTTGTGTTAAATATCCGGGATCAAAAAAACTTGCGGTTTGAAGTTCGGGAGTTTTCGTATAGTCGAAACCGTTGCCAAGCACCGAGCGAAATGTATTACTGAAAAAGGGATTTACTTTCCATCCAACATTGTAAGTTAAAATATCTTCGAGGTAAATTTCGTTATCGTTAGTTCTGAAATTCCCCTCGCCGAGTTTAGTTCTTCCATAAGCAATTTTCAGTTTGTTTTTAATTTCGATGACTTCCTTTTTATAATCCGCGCCAAGATTTCCAAAAATTGTGAAAGCGAGAGAATTATCTCCGCCCTGCGTCCAATTTTCGAGAGCAATTTGATTAATGTTTAAACCGGAAATTGCCGAATATGTCCAGTTGCCTGAACTTGAATCTTGCGCAAATCCGCCAAAGATCAATAATGTAAATAGTGTAAAGATTTTTTTCATAAAGTTAATTCCTCCAAATTAAGTTACCTTCTGCAATTCTTCTCACAGTGTAGGTTAGTTTTTCATATTCATCTGATTTTAGGAAGAAGAAATCGGCTCCTCGTGCGATACAATCGTCCTTCAATTTTAAGTTTCGTGCGTAAGTGAAAACAATAATTGTTGATGAAGGAGCTTTTATTCTTAACCCTGAAATCATTTCTGTGTTTGTATCAACGTTGTTTTCAATATCAACAATAATAATTTCATAATCGCTGAGAAACATTTCCGAGATTACTTTCGCATTGTTGGAAATTTCTACCACTTTATCTACTTCATGAAAATTTGAAAGAATGGATGATAAGCCTGTTCGCATTATGCGTGAATTATCGATTAATAAAATTTTAATATTGTTGTTCATAGCAACGGCAAATTTATCCGCACGGTGTTTATTTATCTGTAAATTTGCTGTTGATGTAAGTGTCATTGTTAGCGGGATAACTTTGTCATAAAAATCACTACAAATTATTAATCTATCAATCCGTGTTGAATTGAGTAATGAACGAGATCGATATTTGTTTTTAGGTTCATCTTTTCAAATATTCTCATGCGGTAAGTATTAATTGTATTTATACTGAGCGAAAGTTGCTCTGCAATATCGCGAATAGTTTTTCCGCTTGCGATTAATTGCATAACCTCAAATTCACGATCGGAAAGTAGTTCATGAGTCAGTTTTGATGCCGAAGAATCTACATCGTGTGCAAGTTGTTCGGCGACTTTCGGGGTGATATATTTTTTGCCGGTAGCTACAACTCGAACTGCCTCGAGTACAACTTTGGCATCACATTCTTTATTTAAATATGCGGAAGCACCTGCTTTGAGTGCGCGAACGGCAAACCTCTCTTCGGCGTGCATGCTGATAATTATTATAGGAAGTTTGGGATGAAATGATCTCACGTCTTTTGTAATATCGATTCCGCTTCTACCCGGAAGTGAAATGTCAAGCATCAATAAATCGGGTTTGCTTGTGTTAATAAGTTCTAATACTTCAGGGGGAGATTCCGTTTCTGCAACAATTTTCATATCCGGTTCTTCTTTAATGATCTTTTTCATGCCTTCTCTGAAAAGCGGGTGATCATCGGCAATCAAAATTTTAATCATTTAATTCCTCATAAAAAATTATACGGGTAATTTTTTTAATTGTTTAAATATTGCTTCTTTAAATGCGGCAAGATTTACCGGTTTTTGAAATACATCTTCTACGCCGAGTTCATTGTACGCAACAACTTCTGCTTTACCAATATCGGAACTGAGAATAATTATTTGTACCGAATCGACTTTCTCCTCTTCGTATAATCTTTTCACAAGATCATATCCTGTTAGCTTTGGCATGATATGATCAAGAATGACAAGCGCCGGGGAAGTTTCATTAATTTTATTATAAGCTTCTTCACCATCTTGCGCAGTAATAATTTCGTAATCGGGCGCAATGTTTTTAAGAATTTTAGAGTATAGAATTCGATCAGTGTTGCTATCATCCACGAGCAATATTGATGCAGATGCTTTCGGAAGAGTGAAGAAGAAAGTAGAACCTTCGCCGAATTTACTTTCGACCCAAATTTTGCCGCCGTGCTTTTCTACTATTTCGCGAACAAGATTCAAACCGAGACCTGAGCCCTTCTCTCCTTTTGTTCCCTCGGTTGTGAATTTCGAATCGACACTAAAAATCTTGTCAATATTTTCTTGTTTAATTCCAACGCCCGTATCTTTTACGCCGCAGAGGAAGAAGCGCGGTTCATCGGATTGGCTTGCAATCAGTGTAATAGTTCCTCCCGATGGTGTGAACTTCAGCGCATTCGAAATTAAATTATTGAATACTTGAGCGACTAATCCATTATCGACAAAAACTGTAAAACCCTGTTTAATTTCGTTCACAAGATTAATTTCTTTTTGCATCGAGAAACCAGCAAGTGTTGTAATGCACTTCGAAGCGAGTTCTCTCAAATCTTGTTTTGCAGGTTCAAAACTAATTCTACCTGTTTGTAACCTTGTCCAATCAAGCAGTGAATTAACAAGCGCAAGCATACTTTTGGAAGACTCTTGAATATATTTTATGTATTGAATTCTCTCCTCGGGTTCGAGATCGGTTTCTTCGAGAAGAATATCGGTAAAGCCGAGCACCGATGAAAAAGGTGTGCGCAAATCGTGTGAGATAATTGAAATGAATCTGTCCTTCGTATCATTTAGCTTTTGTAAATTCTCGGTGTATTCGTTGTGTTCTTCATCGAGTCTTTTTTGTAAAGTAATATCTCCGGCTAATCCGTAAAGTTTTAACACATCTCCTTTTCTGTTGCGAACAAGAGTGATGCGGTTGCGAAGCCAAACAATGTTTCCCTGTTTGTTTATAATTCTGAATTCAAATTCTTCCGTGTGTTTATAATAATTTTGGAAGAAATTTTTTAATTCATCTTTATACGCTTTAAAATCATCGGGGTGAATAATTCTAAAAAATTGCTTTGCGTCTTTAATAAAATCTGCCTGATGAAATCCTGTAATTTTTTCTACAGCTTTTGTAAAGAACATCGGTCTGATTTTTTCTCCTACTTTCTCTGCTGTCCAGAAAAAATCATCAATATTTTCGGCGATGCTTCTATATTTTTCTTCAGATTCTTTTAGTGCCTGTTGAGACCGTTTTCTTTCCGTTATGTCGCGAACAACAATTGCAACAGCGGCACGTTTTTCAAACTTCAAAAATGAAACAGAAACTTCGGCGTAAAATTGTGTGCCGTCATTTCTTTTGGCAAGGAATTCATAACTCATCGATTTCTCTTTTTCCTCACCCGAAGTACTCATCATTTCGTTGTATCCATCGGGATCTTCAGGAGAGAAAAGTTGTGCGGGACTTAAATTCAGAACATCATTCGAAGAACTGTAACCAAAAATTCTTGCGAAAGAATTATTTACGAAAATAAAATTGCCGCCGCTTTCAACTGCAATTCCGTCCGATGAAGAATAGAAAATTGATTCGAGCATTCTCAAACTGTGCTTCATTTTCTTTTCGGAAGAAATATCACGCGCTACGCAAGTAATGGAGCGGGGATTGTTGCTTCGATCAAAATGAGTTAAGAATTTTCCCGATACATCAATCCGTTCCCCCGATTTAGTAATTAAGTTGAATTCAACAGGAGCTTTCGGCAGTGATGCATAATCGTTGAAATCAAATTTTGGAGCACCGTTTTTTACTGTGAATATCTTTTCGAAGTTGAGATTATTTGCTTCCGTCGCACTATAACCGGAGGCAATTAGAAATGCTTGATTTGTAAAAGTTCTTTTATCGATTGTATCAATTGTGGTTATCAGTTCGGAAGAATTTTTGGAAATCTCTTTAAATCTCTGCTCGGAAAAAGTAAGTTCATATTTTTCTTCTTCGCTTTGCGTAATGTCTTCGCATAAAATTACGACACCTCTCATTTTATGGAAGATATCATTTTGTTTGAGAATGAATTTCCCTTTTCGGCTTTCCGGTTTTTTATTGATGTAAGCGTGCTTTGCTACAATTTCCGATTTCCCCTCGAGCTGTTTTATTATTTGTTTGAACTCCGCTTCGCTGAATGAGTGTGTTACTTCGTAAAAAAGTTTTTGATAGACTTCACTTCGTGAATAACCGAATAATTGTTCGGCAGATTTATTCCAAAAAAATATTTTACCCGCAGAATCAACGCCTACTACTGCATCGGTTGCAATCTCTGTAATTATTTGATAGAGTTGCAACTCGCTGACTGCTTTCTTTAATTCATCAACACCGACGCTCGATTCCGAGTTGAGTGAAATAGAAAATACAGGCTCTTTCCCTTCAATATCAAATTTGAAGAATGAATAGTAGTATGAATCATCAATGGATGAAGCCAGTGTAACGGTTGAAGAAGTTGCTTCCGCTTTATGTAATCCCTCCGAAATAATTGAATGGTCTTCAGCTTTAATTAAATCGTACACCATACCCGGCTTCTTTACATCTTTTTTAAAGAATTTTTCTGCGGGGCTTCCCTTTACCGATTTAATTTTTCCCGTGCTATCGCACAGCAAAATGAAATATTGAAGCGGAAGTTTTTCGAACCAAAGTTCCAATTCCTTTAACGATGGAATTTGTATCATATCATATTTTTAGAAAATTGAACCATCTCAAACAAAAATTACGAGAAACTAATTCAATAACAAAAGAAGAGTTTCTACTAAAAATTGTATTTTTCGGAAAAAAATTTACAAAAAATGAAGATTGCACTAATTCAATTCAGCCCCTCTTGGGAAAATAAAGCCGAATCGCAAAAGAAAGTTCTACAACTGACACAAAATATTTCATCGGTTGACCTTCTTATCTTTCCTGAAATGACTTTGACAGGTTTCAGCATGAATACCGAAAATCTTTGCGAAGAAATCCACGGCGAAACTTTTCAATTCTTTTCTTCCCTCGCAAAAAATAATAGTACAAATATTGTCTTCGGATTTATTGAATTACGCGATGGATCGATTTTCAATTCCGCTGTTCATCTCAACCGTAATGGAATTCTTTGCGAAACTTATAATAAGATTCATCCATTTTCATATTCGGATGAAAACAAGCATTACTCGGCTGGCACTAAGTCGATTGTAACCAATATTGACGGCGCGAAAATCGGGTTGACGATTTGTTACGATTTACGTTTCCCCGAACTTTTTCGTTTATATGCCAAAGAAAAAGTCGATATGATTATCAACATCGCAAATTGGCCCGAAGCGAGAATTCATCATTGGGATGCGCTTCTGCAAGCAAGAGCGATTGAGAATCTCTGTTTCATTGCGGCGGTTAATCGTGTTGGCTCCGATCCGAAATTAAATTATACGGGACACAGTTCTCTTTTCTCTCCAAGCGGAGAAAGAATTTTATTTTCCGAATTGAAAGAAGAAGTGCTCGTTGCCGAAATAAATATTGAAGATGTTAATAGAACGAGAAAAAATTTTCCATTTCTTGAAGACATGAAACTCATCTAACTTTCGAACAATGAAAATTAAAATTGTTGTCACCGGCGGCGCCGGATTTATCGGTTCCCACATCGCAAAACATTGGGGAGAGAAGAATGCCGAAGTTCATGTTATCGATAACTTTAGAACAGGGAGCGAAAATAATTTAAAGGATATTCCAAATCTTATTTTTCATCGCGGAAGCATCACAGAAAAAAAATTAGTTAAGCGAGTAATTGAAGGCGCGAAGTATGTGCATCATTTAGCCGCAATGGTTTCTGTGCCTGAATCGATTGATGATCCTTACGGATGCGTGGAGTTGAATATTAACGGCTTGCTGATCATTCTTGAAGCCGCAAAAAAATTCGGCGTGGAAAAAGTTGTTCACAGCAGTTCGGCGGCTATTTACGGAGAAAATCCTGAATCTCCAAAATCAACAAAGATGAAACCGGAACCGAAATCTCCTTATGGAATTACTAAACTTGACGGCGAGTATTATTTGCAAGTTTATAATGAACAGTTTGGAGTGAATGGAATTGCATTGAGATACTTTAATGTTTTCGGTCCGAAGCAAGATCCGAACAGCGCATATGCCGCGGCAATTCCTATTTTTGTGAACAAAGCAATTCAGAATGAAGATTTAATAATTTACGGCGATGGCGAGCAAACCCGCGATTTTATTTACGTTGATGATGTTGTTGAAGCAAATATTCTCGCCGCAACAAGTAAAGTGAACGGCACTTTTAATGTTGCCTGCGGAAAAGCGACGAGCATAAATCAAATTGCAAAAAAAATTATTGAAGTAACAAACAGCAGAAGTAAAATCGTTTATGCAAAGGAACGGGCGGGAGATATTAAACATAGTTTGGCAGATATTATCGAAACAAAAAAGGCACTCGGCTTCAATCCAAAATTCGATTTGGATAAAGGACTCGAAAACACGATCAATTATTTTAAAGAGCTATTTAAAAAATAATTTTGATTTTTTCTTTTCCTGTTTAAGCACATTTCCAACTTCGGAAACTTCATCAAAAATATCGTCGGCGGTGATAATCATAAATGTAGAGACGGGAAAACCCGTTTTCTTTAACGCTTCCGTAACCCAAGTATTACAAGTATAAAAAAGATGATAACGCAAAACCGATTTATAAAACACCATTGAAAATGAATTGCGTGCCGATTTACGGATAACATTTTTATTTTCGTCATAATAAAAAGATTCATCAATAAATTTTAACAGGTTAAGAAATTGCGATTCGGATAATTTGAATTGAATGACGAATTCACTTTCCTCAATAATATTTTCCTTCGTGTTGATACCGCGAAATCTTATTACACTTGAAGTCGGGGTAACAATTGCTTTGGTTGCGTAGTAAGGATTAAAATTTTCCCGTTGATAAAAATCTTCATCTCCCCAACCGATATCAACAAAGTTAAATTGGCTGAAATCTTTTAGCGCACGAAGAGATGTTTTTGCATGTTGGTTATTTTCGATAAGAATTCCCGTGTGCCAATTCGATTTAAAAACGAAAACCTCATATTTTTCTTGCGACAGAAATTCCACCGTTAAACAAAAAAAGACCGCTAAGATTTTTAAGGAATAAAAGTAAAAGTTTTTCATAAATTTGATTGAAATCTTAATTCAAATATTATCAATGAAGGAGTATTCTCCAATGAAGAATTTTATAAACGGCATAATAGCTTGTTTGATTGTCTTATTGTCTGTCCAAAATTTTCCGCAGCAAAAATATTCTCTTGTCATTCACGGCGGAGCGGGAACGTTTAATAAATCCTATCCCGATTCAGTCAAACAACTTTATATTAACTCATTAACAACTGCGTTAAAGCTTGGAGAAAAAATTCTTGCATCGGGGGGAAGCGCAATTGACGCAGTCGAAGCCGTTATCGTACATCTCGAAGACGACTCGCTTTTTAATGCCGGCAGAGGAGCAGTGTTGAATGAATTTGGAAATGCAACGCTCGATGCTTCGATAATGAATGGAAAAGATCTTTCGTGCGGTGGTGTTGCAGATGTTAAACTTGTAAAGAATCCGATAAAACTTGCACGAACCGTGATGGAAAAAACCGATGCAGTTTTAATTGTCAGTGATGGTGCAGAATATTTGGCGAAGAACAATGGCTTTGAAATGGTTGAAAATAATTACTTTGTTACATTCGGGCAGAAGCAATCGTGGGAAAAAAGAAAAGAGAAAGAACAAAAAGGAACCGTCGGCGCAGTTGCGTTGGATATGAATGGAAATTTAGCGGCGGGTACATCAACCGGCGGAAGGTCTTTTAAAAAATTCGGAAGAGTCGGTGATTCGCCAATCATCGGCGCGGGAAATTATGCGGACAACAGGACGTGTGCAATCTCCGCCACAGGCTGGGGTGAAAAATATATTAAGAACGCAGTTGCATTTCATATCTCCGCTTTGATGTTGTACAAAAATTATTCATTGAACGAAGCGACGAATCATATTATGAATAATGTTTTGGATGAAGGAGACGGCGGTGTAATTGCAATCGATAAAGATGGAAATTACTCGATGCTTTTCACAACCGAAAGTATGTTGAGAGGAGTTGTCAACTCCGAAGGTGTTTTTGAAGTGATGATTTGGTAAAGATTAAATTTAATCTTTACAAATATCTCTCGACTTCCTTAATTATATCGCGAGTCGCACCGGTTTTATTGTGAACGTATTGTGCGGCAACATTTCCAATTTTCTTTCTGAATTCTTCTTCGGAAAAAATTTTTCGGAGAGTTTTATAAGTATCGAATTTATCTTTTAATAGAATTGCACCGCCAAGTTTTAGAAGTTCTTGCGCTTCTCTGCTCGTTTGAATTTTCGGACCGAAGACCACCGGAACCCCATAAACAGCGGCTTCGAGAATGTTATGAATACTGCTCTTAAACGATCCGCCGATAAATGCTGCATCGCAATAGTAGTAAAGCGTCAACAAAATTCCTATTGAATCGACAATGATGACGCGCTCGCTTTTGTAATCATTTAAAAATGAAAATCTGATTGTAGGATGAATTCCGGCAAAATCATTTTCAAGTTTTTCAAGATGTTCGACTGTCGGCTCGTGCGGGGCAATTATTATAAGCACATCTTTATCATACTTTAAAAGTTTTATGATTGACGGAATTAAAACTTCTTCATCTTCCTGCCAGGAACTGCCGACGACAAATATTTTTTTGTTTCTTGTAATCTCTTCGCTCAAAAGATTTCTCTCTTTTGCTTTCAAACTTTTTTCATAAACGCGATCGAAACGTGTATCGCCGACAACTTTAATTTCTTTACAACCGAACGAGGAAAAATTTACGGCGTCATCTCCGCTGACGGTTAAAATTGCCGTCAATCTGCTGTAAAGAATTGTATGAAATTGTTTGCTGATAAACATTTTGCGCGAAGTATCTTTTCGTAATGTTGCATCAACAAGAAAAGTCGGAATTTTATTCTTCCACAATTCATTAATATGGTTGGGCCAAAGATCGTAGCGCATGAAAATTGCCAAATCGGGATAAGCCAAAGTGATGAATCGCTGTGCATTGAAAGCAGTATCGAAAGGGATGTAAGAAATGTAATCTGCATATGGATATTTTCTTGAGTTCATGTAACCCGAAGGAGAAAAGAAAGTTACCATGATGTGATAATTTCTATTCTTTCGTAATTCTTCAATTATAGGTTTTGCCTGTTCAAATTCGCCGAGCGATGAAGAGTGCACCCAAATTCGTTTTTTGTTTTTTGGAACAGATGCAAAATGAAGAATCAAATCCTCAAATAATCTTTCGCGCCCGGTTTTTCCTAATTTTATTTTTTGGTTGAACCTGCTCAAAATCATCAATAGAAAATAAAGTGGATAAACCACAAAAAAATTATAAAGAGTAAAAAGTAATTTGTCAGTCATTTACATTCTTAATTAACGAGACAATATTTTCATAAACGGATCGTGGAGAAATTTCTTTCATACAGTTAAAATGATTTTTGGGGCAGCGATCTTTGCCGATGTGCGAGCAGGGACGACAATTCAAATTTTTATTTTCCATTACGATACTTCTGCAATTATACGGAAAGAATCCAAATGCTTCAACAGTCGAGCCGAAAATAGCTACGATTGGAACATCGAGCGCGGACGCGAGATGCATTAAACCGGAATCGTTGCAAACAATAAGAGAACATTTTTTTATCGATGCGGCGGTTTCGAAAAGGTTATCTTCGCTACAAAAATTACGCGGCGAACCAATTTCCATCGCAATTTTTTCGCAAATTATTTTGTCATCATTTCCGCCGATGAGAGCAACTTCAAATCCATTGTCGTTCAAAATTTTTCCGAGTTGAATAAAATATTCCGCAGGATAACGTTTTGTGAAATGCCGCGAACCGGGGCAAAATCCGATAAGTTTTTTATCTTTTTCAGGCAGAGAAACATTTTGAGGAAAGAAAAAATCTAAACCATCACTATCCAAATCGAGAGAAATCGTTGAGGCATATCGAAGGGGAATTTGCTTCGCTTCTTTTAATAAATTGATTTTAAAGTTGACGAGAAGAAATTTTTGAAGCGATTTTTTTTCGAATCGATCAATTCTGCTTTTTACATTTGCGAGATATTTTCTGCTTCTGAAGTTATTTTGAAGATCGATAATAAGCCCGTAATCATTGCGCGGAACTGAGTTTGCGGCTTCTTCCCACAAAAATATTTTGTTTATGAAAGGATTGAATTTTATCGCCGGTTCAAATCTTTTCTTGACCAAAAAATCAATTTCAATATCGGGGTTTTGATTTTTTAACGCACGCAGAAGCGGCGTTGTGCACAAAACATCTCCAAGTGAACTGAATCGGATTATCAATATTCTTTTTAATGAACGAATATTAATCAAAAGAAAAATTTCTTAATTGTGGTAGTGTCAATATCTAATTATTTTTGCAGGTAAAAATAGGAATTTCATATGACAACATTGCCGCCTCCTTTTATAAAACTTGCGCCGGGCGATTCGCTCGAAAAAAAAATTTATTCATTGATTGACGGACTTGCACAACATTTACCAATCTCCGGCGATAGAAACCGGCTCAGCTTTTCTCTCTACAAATATTTAATTGGCGAGGGCGATGAACCGGCAATCTCCCTAAAAAATAATAAGCTCAACATCACGGGTATTTCTGAAGCCGATCTCATTGAAAAAATTGAAATGGGTTTAAGTGAATTCAAAGATTAACTAACTCACTTTACGCACTAATTTTTTTTGCCACTCACATAGTGATGCCTTTGGCAAAAGTCACAAAGAAAAAACTTATCGTTCGTTCGTCTATTCCAAATTACTTTGTCTCTTGATTTCTGCGTGGCGAATATTTCTGAAAATGTGCGTAACATGATTAACTAATCTTCCTTCGCCATAAACGCTTCAACCAATTTTACGTTCTCTTCACTTCCGATAAATATCGGCACACGTTGATGTAATTTATTTGGTTGAACTTCCATAATTCTATTTTTACCGTCGCTCGCTCTTCCTCCGGCAGATTCGACAATAAATGCCATTGGATTACATTCATACATCAATCTCAATTTTCCATGTGCATTGCGCGAATCGGCAGGATACATAAATATTCCGCCGTACAATAAAGTTCTGTGAACATCTGCAACCATCGAGCCGATGTATCGCGATGAAAATGGTCGGTTCGTTGCTTTATCTTCTTCCTGCAAATACTTAATATATTTTTTCAAACCGGGATGCCAGTAGAGATAATTACCTTCGTTGATGCTATAAATTTTTCCCAATTTTGGAATACGAATATTTTCATGCGAAAGAATGAATTCGCCGATTGTCGGCTCGAGTGTAAATCCGTGAACTCCATCGCCGGTTGTATAAACAAGAAGTGTGGAAGAACCATAAATTGCATAGCCCGCGGCAACCTGCTTCAATCCTTGTTGCAAGCAGTCATCAAGCGTGCCGGGTGTACCTTCGGGACTAATTCTTTTATAAATTGAAAAGATTGTTCCGATGGAAACATTCGCATCGATATTTGAACTTCCGTCGAGCGGATCAAAAAGCAAAACATATTTTCCGATTAAGTGTTGCGCCGGAATATGAATTATATCTTCCTCTTCTTCCGAAGCCATAACACAAAGATGACCGCCGTGGTCCATCGCTTTGAACAACATTTCATGTGCGTACACATCAAGTTTTTTAACCTGTTCTCCGTGAACATTTTCTTCGCCGGTTAAACCGAGAACATCCACGAGTCCTGCGCGGTTAACCTCGGCTGAAATCACTTTTACGGCGATTGAAAGATCTGAAAGCAGGCGTGAAAGTTCTCCGGTTGCTTCCGGATGTTTTCGCTCTCCTTCGATGATGTGTCGTTCTAAAGTCATGAATCTCATTTTTGGCATTTGTTTTCCTTTATGCAGTTTTAACTATTTCTTGATCTTTATATTGTAATTGATACAACTTGAAATATATTCCTTTTTTCGCTAATAGTTCTTGATGTGTGCCAACTTCTTTTATTTCCCCTTTGTGAAGAACAATAATTTTGTCAGCATTTTGCACAGTCGAAAGACGGTGAGCAATGACGATTGCAGTTCTTCCTTTAAGTAATTTTTCAATTGCTTGTTGAATTAAAATTTCTGTTTCTGTGTCAACGCTCGATGTGGCTTCGTCAAGAATTAAAATGCGCGGATCGTAGGCAAGCGCGCGTGCGAATGAAATTAATTGTTTCTGTCCGACACTCAACGTTGCTCCTCTTTCTTTCACTTCGGTATCATATCCTTTCGGAAGTTGAGAAATGAATTTATCGGCACCGACATAAATTGCGGCATTGCGAATTTGTTCATCGGAAATTGATAAATCATTCAATCCGATATTTGATTTCACGCTTCCCGAAAAAAGAAAAACATCCTGCAATACGATTGAAATAAATTTTCTCAATTTATTTTTATCGATAGATTTAATGTCAACGCCATCGACGAGAATTGCGCCTTTGTTTATGTCGTAAAATCTTGTTAGAATATTGATGATACTAGTTTTACCCGCGCCGGTTGCGCCTACAATGGCGATTGTCTGTCCCGGATTAATTGAAAATGAAATATCTTTTAAAACATATTCTTCATCGTTATAAGCGAACCAAACATTTTTAAAATCTATCGCGCCTTTAACTTCGTTAAGATTTTCAGGTTTTTCAGGATTAGCAATAATTGTTTTGTCGTCAAGCAATTTGAAAATTCTTTCCGAAGAAGCCATAGCAGTTTGCATGATGTTATATTTTTCGGAGAGATCGCGGATCGGTCTGAAAAACATTTCTGTGTATTGAATGAATGCAAATAAAATTCCGAGTGTCAGATGCTGTTGAACTACCTCTCCGCCACCGTACCAAATAATTAAACCGATTGCAATTGAACTTAGAAATTCCACCGCAGGGAAGAAGACGGCATAATAAAAAATAGAATTAATGTTTGCTTTTTTGTGGTCATGATTGATTGACGAAAACTTTTTTAATTCATCTTTTTCTTTATTAAAAATTTGAACGACGGAAATTCCGGTTACATGTTCTTGCATGTACGAATTCAATCTCGCGAGGTGCAATCGTACATCGCGGTAAGTTTCTCTAACTTTTTTTCTGAAAAGAAAAGTTCCGTAAATCAACACGGGAAGCACGGCAAGCGTTACAAGAGAAAGTTCCCAATCGAGGAAGAACATGAATCCCAAAATCCAAAAGATTATAAACACATCGCTGAAGACCATCACAATTCCCGAAGAGAAAAGTTCGTTGAGTGATTCGACATCGTTCGTAACTCTTGTTACAAGCCGCCCAATCGGAGTTTTGTCAAAAAATTTTGCAGCGAGTTTTTGCACATGAGTAAAAAGTTCTTTCCGCAAATCAAGAATTGTTCTCTGTCCGAGATATTGAGTGTAATAAGTCAGAAAATATTGAATGAACGATTGGAACAACAGAGAACCGAGAAGTAAAGCAGTAACCATTATTAACCCGTTGTAGTCGCCGTTTGCAATATGATCATCGACGGCAATTTTTGTTAAGTAAGGACGTACCGGTCCTAATGCGGCGACGACAACATTCAACAAAATTGCCGCAACGACATACTTTCTGTAGGGCTTCACATACTTCAACAATCGGCGCATTAAACTTGCGTCGTATGCTTTTCCTAAAATTTCATCTTCTAAACGGACGTCACTCATCTATTACAACCAAACTATTTCTAAAATTAATTTATCTCCTCCAATTCTTTTTCGAGCAATTGTTTGAAATAAATGTTTGCATAAATTTTTCCTAAAGCAATCAACTCGTCATGAGTTCCTTCTTCGGCAATTCTTCCTTCGTCGAGCACGATAATTTTGTCTGCATCTTTAACAGTTGAAACGCGATGACTAATAATTATACTCGTTCTGTCTTTCATGAATATTTTTAAGTTCGACAAAATTTCTTCTTCCGTGTTTGTATCAACGGCAGAAAAAGAATCGTCAAGAATTAAAATTTTCGGATTCGTAAGAATAGCACGGGCAAGCGCGGCGCGCTGTTTCTGCCCGCCTGAAAGCGTTATCCCTCTTTCGCCGATAATTGTATCATAACCTTTCGGAAAATCAACGAGGTCTTTATCGAATCGAGCAATGCGTACGGCGTCAACAATTGTTAGTGATTCATTTTCTTTCATTCCGTAGCAAAGATTGTTGCGAAGTGTATCTGAAAATAAAAATGTTTCCTGTTGAACGAATCCGATATTCTTTCTTAAAACAGATAAAGGAATTTTTTTGATTTCGCTCGCATCGATCTTCAAAGAACCTTCCGTGATGTCATACATTCGAGTAATTAAATTTATCAAGGAAGATTTGCCGCTTCCCGTCGCCCCCATAATTGCAAGAGTTGAACCGGGCGGAACTTCGAGATTAATATTTTTCAAAACGAATGGGAGATTCTCTGCATATCTGAACGAAACATTATCGAAAGAAATTTTTCCTTTTAAATTTTTAATTGAATTATCTGTATCCGCCTCATCGGAAATTTCGAAGGGTTCGCTCCATATTTTATTTAAACGCTTCATGCTTGCTTCCCCTTGCTGCACAATGCTGGCAACCCATCCGAAAGCAATTGTGGGCCAGATTAAAATTCCCAAATAAATAATCAGCGCGGTGATGTCTCCCAACATAAGTTCTCCCGCAATTACTTTTGAGCCGCCAACCCAAATTGCAATGATGACGGAAATTCCTGTAATCAAAAATAGTATTGGTTGAAACAATGCTTGTATTTTTACGAGCGACATATTCTTCTGCAAATATTCTTTGCTGAGTTTTTCGAATGCGGAAATTTCTTGTTCTTGTTTTGAATACGATTTGATAACCCTGATGCCTGCGAAATTTTCTTGCGCTTTCGTTGTCAACTCAGAAAATTTTTCTTGAATCGCCGTGAACTTCGCATGAATTTTTTTACTAACTCTATAGACAAGATATGATAAGAAAGGGAGTGGAATTAGTGAATAAACCGTTACACTAAAACTGATTGACACCATTAAAAAAATTGTAGCAACGAATCTTACAATTGTATCGGTTGAATACATTACCGCGGGACCGAGAAACGACCGCACTGCGTTGATATCATTGGTTGCGTGCGCCATTATGTTTCCCGTTGAGTTGTTCTGAAAATATTTTATCGGTAGCCGTTGAATGTGCGACCAAAAATCATTTCGAAGATCGTATTCAATTTCTCGCGAGACTACAATAATGGTTTGTCGGATTAAAAATCTAAACACACCTGCAATCAGTGAAGTAATTATTATCACCCACGCATAATAAACAAGATTTAAATCTGAAAGATTTTTTTGCAAGCCGTTGATTGCGTCCTTTAATATCAAGGGGATATAGACTGTGCCAAGATTCGAGATAACAATAAAAATCACTCCCCAGATCAATTTCTTTTTGTAGCGAAGAAAATATTTTTTGAGCGATTTAAGATTTTGCATTAAAAAATTCTAACCGATGATCTCAAAGCCGGTATATTTTTGCAGAACTTTCGGAACGATAACTTTTCCTTCCGGCGTTTGGTTGTTCTCAAGTAATGAAACCATTAATCGCGATGTAGCAAGCCCGCTTCCGTTGAGTGTGTGAACGAATTCGAGTTTTTTATTTTCTTCTTTGCGAAAACGAATGTTTGCTCTGCGCGCCTGAAAATTTTCGAAGTTGCTGCAAGAAGAAGATTCCAACCATCGTTGCTCTGCAGGAGACCATGTTTCAATATCGTAACACTTTGCCGCGGCAAAACTTAAATCACCACTGCACAACATCAATACTCTGTAAGGAACTTTGAGTAACTGCAAAAGATCTTCTGCATCTTTTAAAAGCGATTCAAGTTCATCGTAAGAATTATCGGGTGAAACGAATTTTACCATTTCAACTTTGTTGAATTGATGCACTCTCAAAAATCCTTTTGATTCTTTTCCATAAGAACCTGCTTCCCGTCGGAAGCAAGCTGAGTAACCGCAAAGTTTTTTTGGCAATTCTTTTTCGTTTAGGATTTCATCTCTGAACAAATTTGTTATCGGAACTTCGGCAGTTGGAATCGGATACAAACCATCTTTTTCAATGCAGTACATATCTTCCGCCATTTTGGGAAGTTGCCCTGTTCCGCGCATCGAATCGGCATTTACTAAAAACGGAGGAAATATTTCTGTGTAGCCGTGTTGCGAAAGGTGAGTATCGAGCATGAAGTTTATTAATGCCCTTTCGAGAGTTGCGCCTTTGCCGACATAAACGGGAAAACCTGAGCCGCTAATTTTCGAGCCCCGATCGAAGTCGAGTATTTTCAACCTTTTCCCGATTTCAATATGATCAAGAATTTTTTCATCGGATTTAAATTCAAAGCCATCGGGTAACCAACGCTTCACTTCAACATTATCTTCGGCAGATTTTCCGATAGGCACAGAAGAGTGCGCAAGGTTCGGAATGCTCATTAATATTGTGTGAAGTGTAGTTTCCACTTCTTTTAATTTATCATCGAAATCTTTTATTTGATCGCCGAGGGTTTTCATCTCCGCAATTATTTCAGAAGCGTCGCCGCCGCTCTTTTTTATTTTACCAACTTCGGCGGAGACTTGATTTTTCCTCGCTTTCAATTCTTCTACTTTAGAAATGATTTCGCGGCGCGTTGCGTCGAGTTGTAATATTTCGTCCACGCGATCTTTTTCATTTTTATTTTTTAATCCGGTTCTTATAAAATCCGGATTTTCTCTAACTAACTTTATATCAAACATATTTATCCAATTACTAAAAAATTCTAAGTGAAAACTTAGTGCGCTTAGTGTCTTAGTGGTGAAAGAAAATCATTGCCACGAAGGCACAAAGGCACGAAGTTTTTTTATTTAATTACAATATTCAAAATTTTATTCTTTACGAAAATTTGTTTAACGATTGTCTTTCCTTCAATCTGTTTTATGATTTTTTCATCAGCATGCGCCGCAGAAATAACTATTGCTTCATCGCTGTTCATCGGCATTTCGATTGTAGTTCGAAGTTTGCCGTTGACTTGAATTGCAATATTGACCGCGTCAATCACGAGCGCGACGGGATCGGCATCAAACCAAACCGGTCTTTCAAAAACCATATTTTCATTTCCGCAAAGATGCCAGCATTCTTCTCCGAGATGCGGCGCAACCGGCGATAACATTACTGCAAATCTGAGTAATGTATATTTTTTCAATTCACTTTTGCACGCATCTAAATTTTTGTGCAGCTCATTGAATAGTTCCATCAACGATGCGATTGCAGTGTTGAATCTGAAATGCTCGATTTCTTCATCATACTTTTTAATTGTTTGATTTATTTTTTGATAAACCGATTTCTCTTCGGGAGAAAGAGAAGTAATATCAAAATTAGTCGGTGCAGTAACCGCAACTATTTCTTCACTAAATTTTTTGAAAAGTTCATAAGAACGAATTACAAATCTTTCCGTACCGGCAATTCCTTTATCGCTCCAATCTCCTCCCATTTCATAAGGACCCATAAACATCAGGTAAAGACGAAACACATCAGAGCCGCTTTTTTCCACGAAGAGATCGGGATTGACAATATTGCCTTTGGACTTCGACATCTTCGCGCCCTGGTTCGTTATTGTTCCTTGATGAAGCAAGCGTTGAAACGGTTCGTCCGAGTTCACTAATTTTTGATCGCGTAAAAATTTATGAATGAAGCGCGCATATAATAAGTGCATCGTTGCATGTTCCGCACCGCCGACGTACATATCAACGGGTGTCCATTCATTTCCAAGTTGGCTATCAAAAATCCCTTCGGAGAATTTTGGATTCAGATATCTCAAATAATACCAGGATGAATCAACGAAAGTATCCATCGTATCGGGATCGCGCTTTGCATCTCTTCCGCAATTCGGACAAACAACATTTATAAATTTTTTATTCGAGGCAAGAGGAGATTCGCCGGTCGGTTTGAATTCAACATCGTACGGCAATTCAACCGGAAGTTGATTTTCGGCAACAGGAACTTCGCCGCAACTTTCGCAATGAATTATCGGTATCGGCGTGCCCCAATAACGTTGGCGCGAAATGAGCCAATCTCTCAAGCGATAATTTATTTTACTCTTTCCAAATTGTTTTGATTCAAGATAGTCTGTAATTTTTTCTATTCCTACATCGCTCGGCAAACCGGAAAACTTTCCGGAGTTTATCATCGTACCGACTTCAGTGTAAGCGCATTCAAGTTTATCTTCCTCTTTTGTGTTTGGTTGAAGAATAACTTTTTTGATTGGCAGTTTAAACTTTGTGGCGAATTCAAAATCCCTTTCATCGTGTCCCGGAACTGCCATAACACAGCCCGTGCCGTAAGTCAGCAATGCATAATCTGCAATCCACACAGGAATTTTTTCACCGGAAAGAGGATTGATTGCGTACGCTCCGGTTGGCACTCCTGTTTTTTCTTTCACAGTTGAAGTTCGGTCAATTTCGGTTAATTTTTTTGCTTCATCGCGATACTTGTTGACTTCGAGGAGAAAATCTTTTTTGACAATTTTATCTACGAGTGGATGTTCGGGTGCAAGTACAACATACGTTACGCCGAATAACGTATCAGGTCGAGTTGTAAAAACTTTAATCTTTTCATCAATTCCGTCAACAGAGAATTCAACTTCGGCGCCCTGGCTTTTTCCGATCCAATTTTTTTGCATCAGTTTTGTTTTTTCAGGCCAATCTATTTTTTCCAATCCTGTTAGAAGTTGTTCAGCGTATTCCGTTATTTTGAAAAACCATTGCGTAAGATTTTTTTGAATCACCTGCGAGCCGCATCGTTCGCATGTGCCGTCGGATTCTACTTGTTCATTTGCGAGGACAGTATTGCACGAAGTACACCAATTGACCGGTGCATTTTTTCTATACGCTAAACCGTTTTTGTAAAGTTGGAGAAACAACCATTGATTCCATTTGTAATATTCGGGCGCGCAAGTCATCAACTCGGCATTCCAATCGTACATGCAACCGATTTGTTTAAGTTGTTCACGGATATCTTTAATATTTTGAAGTGTGCTATCGTAAGGATGAACGCCGGTTTTGATAGCATAATTTTCGGCAGGCAGACCAAATGCATCGTAGCCCATCGGCTCAAAAACATTATAGCCCTTCAAGCGTTTGTACCGCGCCCACGAATCAACCGGACCGTAGTTATACCAATGCCCGCAGTGCAGTTTAGCACCCGAAGGATAGATGAACATTACAAGACAATAAAGTTTTTTGTCGAGTTCTGAAAAATTTGTTTCGAATATTTTTTTAGATTCCCAGGCTTGTTGCCACCGGGATTCAATTTCAGCAAAAGGATAGCGCATCGAATTTCGTTTTTGTTTTTGTTTTATAAAATCTTTTAAAAGGCGTGCAAATTTACCTAAAGAGTAAAGTTTATCAAATTTTGTTTTTGGTTGGGCAAACGGGGAATTTGAATTGCACTACTTTGTGAACAATTATTCTCTGCTTTTCGTTTGTGAAAGAAATACACGGCAAAGTCGAACTCCAACGCTCATGATTAGAAAATTTATAATATCTGAAAATGGCAAAAATATTTCTCGAACTGAATACTTTTTCTTTATGTGAATTGGTATTTTGTGAACAAAAAAATTAGATTTGAGAAGTGATGAAAACAGAACACATAATTATTAATGGCGATTCCCGCTCGATGATGGAAATCGGGGATAAATCTGTTTATCTTATCATACTAAAATGAAGTTACGCAATCGTTTGTATTATTTGAATTTCGTGACTCTCACGATTAGAAATAGAACACTGATAACGCTGATTTTGACTGATATTCGCGGATAGAAATCTGTGAAAATCGGTAGTATCTGTGTCATCAGTGTGCTATTGGTAGTTTTGCGTAATTTCAGTTGATTGATCAAATAAGGGAATAAGGTTGACGAGGGATGAGAATAATTGTTACTAAGGTTGAAAAATGAATTAAGGTTAATCTTTGCCATATTTTGTTTGACCATGAACTTGCAATCAGAATCTAAATGATTTTAAATACGAAAGGTGTTTTCTGATTATACATTACTTGATTTCTTGAAGATCAAGATTTCTTAACCTTATTTTCATTGAACCTTAGTAACTGGAAAATAAAATAATAAAAACCTTATTACATTATTCAAAGCAGTTACGCAATCGTTCGTATCATCTGATTTTAGTGACTATCACAATTAGAGATAGAACACTGATAACGCTGATTTTGACTGATCTTCGCTGATAGAAATCTGTTAAAATCAGTAGTATCTGTGTCATCAGTGTGCTATTAGTGCTCTTGCGAAACTTCAGTAACTAACTAACAGAGCATCTACTAATTTTTATGCACGATTTAACAAACATTTTTTAAACCTCCACTTTAAACCTTCCGCGTAGAAATGTTGTTTCTATTAGTGTGAAAAACTAATTTGTATTCATTCATTAGAGATTAACTTGAAAAATTTTACAACTATATTTTTTCTGATTTCCCTTTTTAGCGCACTAATCTTCTCGCAAGATTTTTACGACATTAGCTCCGTGCAGACTATCGAAATTACTTTCACGCAGTCAAATTGGGATAGAATTCTTGACAGTTTAGCACTGCTCGGAAACGAAGAAAGAATAATTGCTTCCATAAAAATTAACGGGATGCAGTTCGATAGCGTCGGCGTGCGTTATAAAGGAAATTCTTCTTTTCGTCCCGAGAATAAAAAAAATCCTTTCAACATAAAACTCGACCACATAAGGAGCGACCAGAAATATCAAGGCTACGGCACGCTTACGCTTAGCAACGGTTTTAAAGATCCAAGTTATTTGCGCGAAGTTCTCGGTTACGAAATTGCCCGTAAGTTTATTCCTTCAAGCAGAGCAAATTGGGCAAATGTTCTGATAAATGGAAAACTTCACGGCGTTTATATGAATGTGCAGGATGTTGATAAATATTTTATGCGCCAAAATTTTTTGAGTGATGAAAATCCACGTTTCAAAGGAGAACTTTCAGGGAATGCGCCGCTTAATGTTTGGGGTTACCTCGGAAGCGATTCAACTCTCTACTACAAATATTATGAGTTGAATTCAGATTACGGCTGGCAAGATCTTATTCACTTTCTTAATATCTTCAATAATTCGCCGGCACAGTTGGAGGATGCTTTGAATCTCGACCGACACCTTTGGTTTTTAGCTTTTGAACTGCTGACTGTGAATCTCGATTCACCTGTCAACTTCGGACATAATTTTTATTTATACATGGATAACGGCGGAAGATTCAATCCAATACTTTGGGATTTGAATGAATGCTTCGGAGTGTTTAATCGCTTGTTAACAGGCGGAGGAAATTTATCTGTTACTCAAATGCAGCAACTTACTCCTTTTCTGAATGCAACTCATCCTTCATATTATATTGTGAACAAGGTTTTGAATAATTCCGCATACAAAAAAAAATATGTCGCTCACCTCAAAACAATGATTGAAGAAGTGTTTGCGAATAATTGGTACAAAACACGCGGGGTTGAACTTCAAAACATCATTTCGTCCTTTGTTCAAGCGGATACAAACAAATTTTACTCATACGATAATTTTATTGCGAACTTAAATCAAAGCGTAACAAGCGGTGGTCCGGGACCCGCGCAAACGATTGTAGGTATCACTCAATTAATGGACGGAAGAATAAATTATTTAATGTCGCTGCCGGAATTTTCAGCCGCCGCACCCCAGATATCAAACGTACAAACGTCAACAAACTTTGCACAACCGAATACAAGCGTTTCCATTACAGTGAGTGTTGTAAATGCAACGGTTGTAAAATTTATGAGTCGCGCTTCGTTGAGCGGTAAGTTCGATGAACTTGAAATGTTCGATGACGGAAATCATAATGACGGTGCCGCTGGTGATGGCATATTTGGAAATTCATTTGCTGTGGGTTCAAGTGATGTGCAGTATTATATCTTTGCGGAAAATGGAAACGCAGTTTCTTTCCTTCCGAAAAAAGCAGAGTTTGAATTTTATACTCTAAATGTCGGAAGCGATATTGTCATCAATGAATTTATGGCAGATAATTTTTCTACCGTTCCCGATCAAAACGGAGAGTATGATGATTGGATTGAACTTTACAACAACACAACCTCTCCAATAAATTTGAGCGGATATTTTCTATCGGATAAATTAACTACACTTACAAAATGGACTTTTCCTAACGTTACAATTCAACCGAATTCTTTTCTAATTGTTTGGGCAGATGAGAATGGAAGTCAAAGCGGATTACATGCAAACTTTAAACTTTCTGCCTCCGGCGAAGCGATTTATCTTTCTTCTCCCGATACTTTAATTATTGATCAGAAAATTTTTGGGCAGCAGCAGACTGACATTAGCATGGGGCGATACCCTGACGGCGAAGGTGATTTTATTTTTATGACTCCGAGTTACAATTCGACAAATCATAACGGAATTGTTGATGCAGGCGATGAAAATATTTCCGTTTGGGAATTTAAGTTATATCAAAACTTTCCAAATCCATTTAATCCGAGTACAGCTATCAGTTATCAGCTTTCAGCGTCCGGTAATGTTTCTCTAAAAATTTTTAATGTACTTGGCAATGAAGTTGTAACATTGATAGATAACGAATGGAAAGAAGCAGGCTACTATCATTATCAATTATCAACTGTCAATTTTCCACTAGCGAGCGGGATTTACTTTTACAAGCTTCAAGCCGGCGAGTTTGTGCAAACGAAAAAAATGATTTTGTTGAGATAGCGACAAACATCGTAATAGGAAATCGTATTTTTTGGTTGATCATTTAAACCGAACAAATTCATTCAGCTTTTTGATGCAATCTTGAATATCGTTTTACTCTTAGTTCCACTCAAATTATGAACAATATCAAATTCCGATGATTGATACACTTTTATAATGTTGAGATTAACTGAGATCTCGTTAAGTTAACCCTACCAATTGTACAATTACTAAAATGTTGTTCAAGTATTAATTAGCAATAGTAACCCGGAACAGAAAATTATTCTGAACCACAATTTTGTAATCAAGTATTTAAAACAGGTTTCGACTGCTTTATAATTTGAATTTTTCTTCCTGATAGTTCTGTAAAAAGATTTTCAAGTTCAGCAAAATTATCCGTTGGAATTAAACAGTCAATCATCAATTCTTTATCAAAATCTTGATTTAGAATTATGCAATCGTTTCTTTGCAAATGATTGAAAACATCTCCTGAAAAATTTGGCGACAGCAATATTCTGCATGAAAAATATTCTTTCAAAGTTATTTTCTCCGTTGCATTGAGCAGATTGAAAGCCGCATTGAAATATGCTTTGCCGAGCGGTCCGACTCCCAACTTCGTTCCGCCGAAATATCTTACAACAACTACGATTAAGTCGGTTAACTCAAAATGGTCAATCGCATTGAGGATTCGTATGCCTGCCGTGCCGTTCGGTTCGCCGTCATCGGAGTATTGAAAATTACCGCCGTGGAGTTTAACCGCAAAGCAATGGTGAGTTGCATCGTAATATTCTTTCTTTAAATCTAAAAGAAATTCCTTTGCCGCGTCAAGCGAAGAAACCGGCTTACATTTTGCAATAAAAAGCGAACCTTTCTCTTTCAATTGCGATTCGTTAAATGATTTTATGGTTTGAATTACTTTCTGCAAAAATTTTTCCTTCAAGAAAATTTGAATATCTCTTATCCGTTAGCAAAATTACAATTTGATTTATAATAAATTGATTCGATTTGGAACAAGAAAAAATAATAATAAAAGGCGCACGAGAACATAACTTAAAAAATGTAGATCTCGAAATTCCGCGCAATACTTTTACGGTAATCACAGGGTTATCCGGTTCGGGAAAATCATCTCTCGCGTTCGATACAATCTATGCCGAAGGGCAAAGAAAATATATCGAATCGCTTTCCGCTTATGCGCGGCAATTTTTAGGAATGCTCGAAAAACCGGATGTTGATTTCATCGAAGGATTGAGCCCTGCAATTTCAATTGAACAAAAAGTTACTTCTGGAAATCCCCGTTCAACAGTGGGAACAGTTACCGAAATTTATGATTACCTGCGGCTTCTGTTTGCGCGTGTTGGAATTCCGCGCTGTTACAATTGCGGAAACCCTGTGCAGAAACAATCGGCTTCTCAGATTATTGATACGGTGGTGTCAACGATGGCAAATAAAAACATACGTGTTCTCGCACCGATTATTCGCGGGCGAAAAGGACATTACAAAGAATTGTTCGAAGAAATTTTAGATGATGGTTTTCTTCGCGTTCGCGTTGATGATGAGTTTAAAGAAATTGAATTGGGAATGAAACTCGATCGTTATAAACTTCACAACATTGAAATTGTTATTGACAGATTAAAAGTTGCCGAAAGTTCGTATGCACGTTTATCGCAATCAATTGAAGTTGCGCTGAACTTCGGAAACGGTTCTCTCATTATTCACGATGGCGAGAATGATAATTTTTTCAGCAGGCATTTAACTTGTTTGAATTGCAACATCAGTTATCAGGAACTTGCGCCGAATTCTTTTTCGTTCAATTCACCTTACGGTGCTTGCAGTTCTTGCGACGGGCTCGGCGAAAAAAAAGAATTGAACCCTGATTTAATAATTCCCGATTGGAATCTTTCAATTAATGATGGCGCAATTGCTCCGCTCGGAAAACCGAGGGACATCTGGATTTTCACACAGATGAAAGCACTTTCCAATTACGCAAACTTTTCTTTCGACACGCCGATGAAAAAAATTCCGAAAGATAAATTAGATTTAATTCTTTACGGAACGAAAGAAGGAATTCCTTTTGAATACAAATATGGAAGCGGAAAATCAATCACCTATCGTTACAAATTTTCCGGAGTGGTAAAATATCTTTCAAATTATTTCGGCAAGACAAGTTCATCAAAGATAAGGCAGTGGGTAGAAAGTTTCATGACTACAACCTCTTGTAATGAGTGCGGCGGCGGAAGATTAAAGAAAGAATCTCTTTCGGTAATTTTTCAAAATAAAAATATAAGCGAGATAACTTCGCTTTCCATCAATCGCGCAAAAGAATTTTTTAATTCAGTACAACTAAAAGGTAAAGACGAAATTATTTCAACTCCGATTTTAAAAGAAATAAAAACTCGTTTGGACTTTTTGTTGAATGTCGGATTGGATTATTTAACATTGAATCGAAGCGCGCGTACATTATCGGGGGGTGAATCGCAGCGCATTCGTCTCGCAACTCAAATCGGAACGCAACTCTCGGGAGTGCTGTATGTCTTGGATGAGCCGAGTATCGGATTGCATCAAAGCGATAATATTAAATTGATTGAGTCGCTGAAAAAACTTCGCGATCTCAACAACACAATCATCGTAGTTGAGCATGATAAAGAAACAATTGAAAGCTCCGATTACCTTGTGGATCTAGGTCCTGCCGCAGGTATTCATGGCGGAGAAGTTTGCGCATCGGGTGTAACGAATGAACTGCTCGAATCAAAAAACGGATTCTCTTCCTTAACGATTGATTATCTCAAAAAGAAAAAGGAAATTGAAATTCCGAAAGAAAGACGCAACGGTTCACAGAAATTATTGGAACTTAAAAGTGCTTCGGGAAATAATTTGAAGAATGTAAATCTTTCAATTCCCATTGGAACTTTTACTGCAATCACAGGCGTAAGCGGTTCGGGAAAATCTTCTTTAATAAATGAAACTCTCGTTCGAATCTTGAAAAGAAAAATATTTTCTACGAATGAAGTACCGCTTCCGTTCAAGTCTATCAAGGGGATCGAGCATATCGATAAAGTAATTGAAATAGATCAAGCACCGATTGGAAGAACGCCCCGCTCTAATCCAGCAACATACACCGGGCTGTTCACATTCATCAGAGATTTGTTTGCACAAATGCCCGAATCAAAAATGCGCGGCTACCCGATCGGGAGATTCAGCTTCAATGTTTCCGGCGGAAGATGCGAAACTTGCGGCGGCGACGGCTTGCGCAAAATTGAAATGAATTTTCTTCCTGATGTTTATGTTAAGTGCGAAATTTGCGGAGGAAAAAGATACAACCGCGAAACTCTCGAAGTTCTTTTCAAAACAAAATCAATCGCCGATGTGCTTGATATGACGGTTGAAGATGCAATGAATTTTTTTGAAGATCAACCTCGAATAAAAAGAAAAATAAAATCGCTACACGATGTCGGACTCGGATACATAAAACTCGGACAACAAGCAACCACTCTTTCCGGCGGTGAAGCGCAACGTGTAAAATTAGCTACCGAATTGAGTAAAGTTAGTACCGGTAAAACAATTTACTTTCTTGACGAACCGACAACAGGTTTGCATTTTGAGGATGTAAGAATTCTTTTAATTGTTTTAAATAAACTTGTGAACAAAGGAAACACGGTTGTTATCGTCGAGCATAATTTGGATGTGATAAAATCTGCCGATTGGATTATCGATCTCGGTCCAGGAGGCGGTGAGTTTGGCGGACAAATTGTTGCCGAAGGAACGCCCGAACAAATTGTTAAAAATAAAAAAAGTTTAACAGGAAAATTTTTAAAGAATGAATTATAGGAAGGATTGAAATGAGCGACTCGCTTGAAGATAAAAGAAAATATCGCGCTGAAATGAATGATAAAATTTTGAATTCTGGATTCAGAGATTTCAATAAATTTTTCGCGCTTGATCATAAAGCATATCATCCCGGCGCGCTTGATGCGAAGACAAAAGAGATGATGGGCTTAGCCGCTTCGATGGTTTTAAGATGTAACGATTGCATTTTGTATCATGTAGATCGTTCAATACAAGAAGGCGCAACACGGCAGGAATTATTTGAAACGATGAACGTCTCGCTGATTGTTGGCGGCTCAATCGTGATTCCACATTTGCGTTTTGCATTTGAAAAGATGGAAGAAATATTTTCGGAAAAAGAAAAAGCAGAATGAAAAATACTCTCATAATGCCGAAGGCAATTGTTACGGCAGATCCGAACTCCCCGATTCTTTTTGATTATGCAGTCGAAGTAGAAAAAAATATTATCAAAAGAATTATACCTATAACAACTGAACTCATCGAAACATTTAAAGGATCGCAATGGCCGGTTCCGAATGAAATATTAATTCCCGGATTTGTTCAAACGCATGTGCATCTTTGTCAAACTTTGTTTAGAGGTTTAGCCGATGATCTTCCTTTGCTCGATTGGCTGCAGCTAAAAATATTTCCGTACGAAAATGCACACACAAAAGCATCACTAAAAAAATCGGCGCAAATAGGTTTGTGCGAATTGTTAAACTGCGGTACAACAACTATACTCGATATGGGAACTCTCCGTCATCAAGAAATTATTTTTGAAGAGTTGATTGATTCCGGTATCAGAGCCGTTGCGGGAAAATGTATGATGGATAAGAATGATCTTTACCCTAAATTAAAAAATGAAGCCAAACATGAATTGCGCGAAACGGAAATTCTTGCAAAAAATTTTCATAACTCCGAGAACGGGAGAATTAAATACGGCTTCGCTCCGCGCTTCGCTTTATCTTGCTCGAAAGAATTGTTGACTGAAACTTATTCGTTGATGCAAGATTATGATGGAGCAGTTTTTCACACTCATGCATCGGAAAATAAAGATGAAATCACCGAAGTAAAAAAACTAACGGGAATGGATAACATCGAATATTTTCATTCGCTTGGTCTGCTTGACTCCAAAACCGTTCTCGCACATTGCATTCATTTGAATGATGTTGAAGTTGGTTTGTTAAAAAATAATTCTGTTAATGTTGCGCATTGTCCTTCATCAAACTTAAAACTCGGTTCGGGAATTGCGAACATTCCAAAATATTTAAAGGAGGGAATCAATGTATCGCTCGGTGCGGACGGTGCACCGTGCAATAACAATCTCTCCGCATTCACAGAGATGCGTCTCGCCGCGTTAATTCAAAAACCGATTCATGGACCGACATCGATGGATGCGAAAACAATTTTTGAAATGGCAACGATAAACGGAGCTAAAGCACTCGGACTTGAGAATGAAATCGGAAGTATTGAAGTTGGAAAAAAAGCCGATCTTGTTTTAATTAATGTTGATGATATTCACCTTCCCTTGGCGGAAGAAAATTTGTACTCTTCAATTGTTTATTCTGCAAATGCCGGTGATGTTACCGGCGTAATGATTGACGGCAAATGGGTTAAACAATTCACCGAGTTAATCGACGTCGATGAATTGAAATTATATTATCAGGGACAAAATGAATTGTACAAACTTCTTGAGCGGGTAAAGTGAAAATTTTATTTGCGTCAAAAAATAAAGGGAAGATAAAAGAAGTCGAAGAAATATTTTCCGAAACAAGTTTTGAAATTTTATCTTTACTAAATTATGATATTAATGAGATTGAGGAAACCGGTTCGACATTCGAAGCAAATGCGAAAATAAAGGCTGAAACCGCTTTTGCAAAAATTAAATTGCCTGTCATTGCAGATGATTCCGGTTTGTGTGTCGAGCAACTTGATAATCGCCCCGGTGTATTTTCTGCAAGATATTCTGGAGAAAATGCAAATGCCGAAAAAAATATTGATCTACTTTTGAGTGAATTAAAAAATCATAAACAACCACACAATGCTAAATTTGTTTGTTGCGCCTTGTACTTCGATGGAACTAATTATTTTGCCGAAGAAGGGGAAGTCACGGGAGAAATAATTTATGAACGAAAAGGAACTAACGGATTTGGATATGACCCCGTATTCTTTCTTCCGCAGTTCGATAAAACAATGGCGGAACTCGAATCGGACACAAAAAATAAAATCAGCCACAGGGGAATCGCTTTTAGAAAATTACATGAAAGAATACTACATCTTGAAAAATAATTTTATCCATATAATATTTTTATTCATCCTTATCGCCGGCATTTTTATTGGTTGTAAAGAAGCCGAGCCGACAACGCCTCTACTCTCCACAAACGAAAATTATTATCCCATTAAAGAAGGAGATGAATCCAATTATAAAGTGGAAATACTCAACGGCACATCAAGTTTTGATTCAATCGGTGTTCATAAAATTTATTACAAAGGGAAAACAACAAAACTGAACACGGAGTATCAAATAAGATTTGATTCTCTTTCCACGAATGTTGCAAACGCAAACGGCATCTCTTATCTTCGATCTTCTGCAAAGGGGGTGTACGGTTTTGCCGATACTTCGGGATTAACTTTATTCCTTCCCGATTCAATAAAAAGATTACTATCAATTGATGCCGAACAAAATTTATTTTCTTTACCTGTTCAAATTGGAAGAGAATGGATTTGTTACTCCGTATCATTACCTTTTTTATCCATCGTAGATTTCCGCGCATCGATGATTAAAAAAGAAAATGTTGATTTCATGGTAAAAGGAGTTCCCAAAAATTTAGAAGCATTGAAAGTGAATTACAGCTTAAAACTTAATATCATCGGAATTGATTCGTCGATAACAAGTCAAGAATTTTATGGAACAGGTTGGTTCGTTAATGAATTTGGAATGGTTAAGTATGAAGGAGCGCAGGAAATATTGAGTGCGGTTTCATCCGCAGTTTATCAGCTTCCCGGCAGTTCCGTCAAAGTTAGAGTGCAAAGAATAGATTAATTTATTTTTCGGCAATAACGACCTGCACCGTGCCGAATGTGAGCGAATATTTTTTTACGGTTTTAAATTGTGCTGATTTAAAGATTGAAACCAAATCAACTTTTTCATCGAACTCTTTAACCGAATCGGGTAAATAACGATACGCACTTTTATCTTTGGAAATCAATCCCCCCACAAATGGAAGAATATTGTTGAAGTAAAAATTGTACAACTTCTTCAACAAAAAATTTGAAGGAAGGCGAAACTCAAGTATAGTTGCTTTTCCATTTGTTGAAAGCACTCTGTTAAATTCTTTAAATGCAATTTCGATGTCGAAAAAATTTCTCACGCCGAATGCAACCGTAATATTTGTAATAGAATTATCTTTCAGCGGAATTAATTCCGCAACCATTTGAACAGTTTTTCCTCTGCTCCAATTTTTCTTTTCGTGGAAATGTTTTAACATATTGAATGAAACATCGGCACCGAAAATATTTTTCACTCCGAAATTTTCGGCTTCGATTGCAAAATCACCCGTACCGCAAGCAATGTCGAGCAGAACCGCGTCATTATTGAACTTCGTAAGCTTCAGCGCTTTTTTTCGCCAATAAATATCAATGCCAAAACTTAGTAAATGATTTAGCAAATCATATTGCCCGGCAATGCCGTCGAACATTTTTTGCACTCTGGTTTTCTTATCGATGTTTGCGCTCATATTTTTCCGTAGTAAAAAATTTCTTTATCTCTTTTTTTCTGCCACCAATTAAAAAAATAGAAACCGCTCCAAAGAGAAATAACGCAAAACAACAAACCTCCGATTAAATCGATCACATAATGATACCGCAAATAGACAGTAGAAAAAATTAAAAGTGCGCCGGTAATATTGAGGGGTAGCCAAAAACGTGATCGCATTTTTATCGAAAGATACATCGTGATTGCAGTCATCATTGTGTGCCCGCTCGGGAAAACATCTCGTTGCACAACTTCAGCAGGATTCAAAGTGCCGGAGGGAATAGATTCTCCCGCGTTCACTACTTCTCGTAAAAAATTTGTTAATAACAATCCCGGGAGTTCTTCGTTCGTAGCAAAAAAATCGTGGAGCGTAAATCGCGGACCGATAGCTGGTACTAAAAAATATCCGATGTATGAAAGAAAGAATCCGAAAATGACAGAGAAGGCGGCATACTCGGCGTGTAAATATTTTTTTCTCCATAGAAAATCAATAACAAGAATTATCGGAAGAAAATAAAAAGTCGCATAAACAATTTGTAACAACTCCGTGAGTAATGGCGAAGAGAATGAATGAAGCGCGACGGTTGGATCAAATCCGAAAATCCATCTGTCAATTCGAATCAGAACGAGGTCGTAATCAATTCCGCGCATCGGTTTAATCATCAAATAAAGTTCTTTGAATGTTAGTAAAATTAAAAACGGCAAATAGAAAAAATGGATCATCTTCCAAAATTTATTTTCGCGGATCGAATTGAAATACGCTATCGCAAAAACAAAAGAGATAACGCCAAGATTTATCAATATCAACAAGAGCCACTCATTAATTCTCGCATGAAATAATATATTGAGTGCGGAAAGGAAGGCATAAAAAATTACGATTGTTATATCGATACCGTTTAATGCGAGAAATATATTTTTTTTTTTTTGTAACAAGTGATTAGTTGTTTTTGGTTAGTCTTTAGTAATTAGGTTTGAAAGCGAAATAAAATCTTCAACGGTGAGCCGCTCCGCTCTGAGTGATAAATCAATATTGCTATTTCCAAAATCGACGCCCGCAAATATACTATTCGCCAAAGAATTTTTTAACGTCTTCCTCCTGTTGCCGAACGCGGCTTTAACAACTTTGATAAAATCTTTTTTGTTTTTCATGTGGGGATATTTTTCTTTAAAGGAGAAATGAACTAATGCCGATTCGACTTTCGGTTTAGGCGTAAAAACATTCGCCGACACTTTGAAACAAATTTTTACGTCGGCAAACGCTTGAACAATTACGGAAAGTATGCCGTATTCTTTTGTCCCCGGTTTTGCAACAATTCGTTCCGCAACTTCAAGTTGAATCAGTAGCACGGAATCTTTCACTAAGTTTAGATTTTCAATACATCTAAAAATAATCGGGGAGGTGATGTTATAAGGAATGTTTCCAACAATTCGCAACGAAGTTGTTTCGAAAATATTCAAATCAATATCTAAAAAATCATTCAAAATAAAATTGATGTTTGGAAACTTAAGTTTAAGATTCTCGATAACGCGCGTATCAATTTCAACCGCATGAATATTGGCTTTGCTTGTTGCAAGAAATTCCGTTAGCGCACCTAAACCGGGACCAATTTCAACAACAGTTTCCCCTTCTTTCGGATTTATCTCTTCAAATATTTTTCTCAGGATATTTTTATCGTGCAGATAATTCTGTCCGAATTTTTTTAGAGCTTTCATTTCAATTTTCTTTATTAAATAAATTCATAAGTAGAATCTAAAAAGATATATTTGAAGAAAAAACATTTTGAATTATTGAAAACTTAGGAAGTGAACGGAATGAAAAAAGAATATATCGTAAGCATTGATATGGGAGGAACGAAAATACTCGCTTCGCTGATAAACTCGAACGAAGGAGTAATCTCACGTCTTAAAAAACCAACGGCTGTCGGAAAAAGAAGAATCCGATTTGCGGAAAAAATTTATGGAATTGTGGAAGAATTGATCTTCAACTCGAACATAAAACCGACGGCAATAAAAGCTATCGCACTCGGAGTTCCCGGCTCCGTCGATCCATTCTCGGGCATAATCGGAATGGCGCCAAATCTCGGAATAAAAAATTACAATATTAAAGCAGACTTACAACGCTTCACAAAAATTCCGGTAATAATTGAAAACGATGTGAACCTTGCCGCGCTTGGTGTTTCAAATTTCGGAGTCGCTAAAGATCTTAAAAATGTTTTAGTAGTATTCATCGGAACGGGCATCGGCGGTGGAATTGTGCTGGATGGAAAACTTTATCGCGGTTCATCTTTTGTTGCCGGAGAGATCGGTCACTTATTGGTTAAAGAAAACGGACCTTTATGCGGATGCGGCAAGTATGGTTGTTTTGAAACACTCGCAAGCAGATCGGCAATGGTCAATTCAATTGTAAGCGAAATAAATAATGGAAAGAAAAGTATTCTTGCGAAACACGTAAAAAGAAATTTGCCGATTAAAAGTAAAGCACTTTCAACCGCCGTTGCCGCAAATGATAAATTGACAATAACTATTGTGGGCGAAGCATCGCGGTTAATCGGCTCAACTCTCGCGAACATAAATAATCTTTTAAATTTTGAAATGATAGTATTGGGTGGCGGTGCGGTTCACGCGATGAGCAGATTTATGATTCCCGAAATAAAAAGATCATTTAAAGAAACAAGTTTAATTGATGCGGGAAGAAAAGTTAAGATAGTCGCATCAAAGTTAGGAGATTACGCCGCACTCTACGGCGGCATCGCACTTGCAGAAGAATTTCTTGGGATGAAGATTTAAAATATTTAGCATGCAACCGAAGATAGAAATCACGAAACTTAAAAAAATTAGTGAAGCGGAAACTTGTGCGCGAATGATGGCACATTCCGAACCATGGCTGACTCTAAATCTAAATTATGATGATTGCATGCGAACTCTAACATCTTCCCCGAAGGAAATTTATCTGGCAATTTCAGAGGAGGAGATAGCCGGTTTTATTTTACTTAATATGCAGGGCGCGTTCATCGGCTACATTCAAGCTATCTGTGTTTCAGCTGAATCGCGTGGCAAAGGAATCGGTAGTGCATTAATTTCTTTTGCAGAAAAAAGAATTTTTAGTGAATCACCAAATGTGTTCCTCTGCGTTTCATCTTTTAATTCTCGCGCTCAAAAACTTTATAAAAGTTTGGGATATGAAATTATCGGCGAGCTAAAAAATTATTTGGTTGCCGGTTACTCTGAAATTTTAATGCGTAAAACTTTATCCCCGATAGTTGAATTTAACCGGCTGAAATGACCAACCGCAATTCGCAGAAACGAAAATTTTTTTTGGTGGGAGAGTCATTTACTCCAATAATAACAAGCTCATCTCGCATAATTACTTCAATGCGGTACTATAAATTTCTATAGGGAAAGAATCGATGAAGAGCGGTTTGGCACGCTTTCGCTTTATCTCTAAGTTTGTTCCGTAAAAATTAAATTATTCCGACGAGTGATTTGTGTGTATTCACTCAAAAAATATCCGCTATCGATAAACCGACAAAATCAATACAATCATTATTCATAAAAAGAAAGTAGATACGTATGAAAACAAAATTACAGCATCGCTTATTTCTCGGCATCATCTTTTTTATTTCGCTCGCCTCAATTTCACTTGGGCAAGATAAAAATGTAGTTGCATTCATCGACGTGAACGTCATTCCGATGAACAAAAAAATTGTTCTGACCAATCATGTTGTTATAGTTGAAAAGGGAAAAATAAAGAAGGTTGGTTCATCTGCGAAAGTTGAGATACCAAAGGGCGCAACAATCGTTGATGCGAAAGGGAAATATATGATTCCCGCTCTATCCGATATGCATGTCCATCTTGAAGGAGATGCGTGGAATATCATGTACTCGTCCGAGGATAAATTCAAACCTGAAGAAATAAATTTTGAACAAATACTTTTTCTTTACGTTGCAAACGGAATAACGACAATCGATGTTCTCTTCGCTTTTCCCGAACATATTCCCTTAAGAGAAAAAATAAATAAAAACGAGATGCTCGGACCGAGGATGATTCTTTCGCGAGCAATAGATGGCGCAGGAAAGGCGTGGCCTCCTCCTCTAACAACATGGATAAACAATGCCGCCGAAGCTCATTCTGCAATAATTGATATGCACAATGCTGGTTACGATAGAGTTAAAGTTTATTCATTCCTTGACAAAGCATCTTATGATACAATTATCGCAACTGCGAAAAGTTTAAATATGCCGGTTGACGGACATATTCCTTTTGCAACTTCGCCGGAGTATGTTATTTCATCGGGGCAAGGAATGGTTGCTCATCTCGAAGAAGTTATGAAATTCACCGATGATTACAATGCTGAACGAATTGATTACTATTCATCTCTCTTTGCAAAGAACGATACGTGGATTACAACCGCGTTAGTTTTAAATCTCAATCTTAATAGATTACTAAAAAATCCTGATACCGAACTGCACAAATCAGGCACAGAATATCTGCATCCAATGGGGGTTGGTATTTGGGATTATGTTTATAACAATGTGTACAAACCAATTCCGCCGAGCGCACAGCAATCTATGGTTGATGGATACGATTTATTTTTGAAACCTTTCGTTCACGAGTTGCACAAAAAGGGGGGCAAAATTTTGATTGGTACGGATGCTTTAGTTCCATCGACGATGCCTGCGTTCTCCTTGCACCAGGAACTTGAAGAATTAGTTGATGCAGGATTAACCCCATTCGAAGCGTTAAAAATTTCTACGACGAACACATTCGAATTCTTGGGTGAGCTCGAAGTTGCCGGAACAATTGAACCTGGTAAAAATGCAAACTTACTTTTGCTTGATGAAAATCCACTCGAAAATATTTCGAACACACAAAAGATTTTCGGCGTGATGACGCAAAGTCAATGGCTCTCAAGAACAGAAATTGATAGGCGACTTAATGAAATGAAAAATTCTTATGCAGAGTTAAAAGCAAAAAAGACAAAATGATTTTTCTTAGCTCGCCAACATAAATTTGTAGAGAAATATACTCCTATTGCAAACATTATTAAGAATGATTTTACTATTTTTGCTTTGGTTATTAGATTTAAGAAATGGAAAATAAAGGCTACATAGAAATTACTATTACCGGATTTAACGGTAACATTAAACTTAGTCCGGAAACTTTTGATATTCGGGAGTTGACTGAATTAATTCAAAGTGTTGAAAAAATGTTAATACCGGGAGAGCGTAAGGAAAGACCTCTAATAACTTATCATGTGGAAGATGGATCTGTGAAAAATATTTTTACAACTTCTTCCCAACTGGTACTCGGTTTCTCCGCAGTGCTGGCGCAAATTCATGTTTCTCAAAATATTGATTTCCTTGAGTTAAACACGGCAAAGGCTTTCGAGTTTTTACAAGATACGGCAATTAAAAAAGATTACACATTTGAAATTAAAACTTCGATTCCGGATTCTTCATCGCTTAAAATTGACAAAAATACTTTCATATTCAGAACTGAAGAAAATTGGGTTGAGGCGGAATTTTATTTTTACGGTAAAATCACGAATGCCGGCGGCAAAGATAAAGCAAATATTCATCTCGTAACCGAAGAACTCGGTACATTGTTCATACAAACTCCGCAAGAATTTTTAGCTAAAGCCGAACAAAATTTACTTTATAAAACTTTCGTTATACGAGCGAAAGGAAAACAAAATTCCATAACCGGAGAAATTGAAAAGCAAAGTTTAGTTTTTATCGAGTTGATAGATCTGAACACTAAATACGATGAGAAATATCTCGGTACTCTCCGAAATAAGGCAAAAATTTGGATGAGAAATATTGATCCCGATGTGTGGCTTAGTAAGGTTAGGGGTTATGATGTATGATGGAGCTTTATTAGATACCAGTTTCTTTCTCAGGTTTTTGAATGAAAATGATCCGTTATTCGAAAGAGCAAATCGTTATTATAAATTCTTCCTACAAAAAGAAATAAAATTATTCATATCGACAATTTCGATAGCAGAGTATTGTGTTGGTGGAGCGGTTGATGAACTTCCTTTAAAAAATCTTATCGTGGTGCCGTTTAACATTTTGCACGCTACTAAGGCAGGTAATTTTGCTCGGCTTTTATATGAAGCGAAAAAAAAATCAGAGCTGATTTTAAGTGAGAGACATATTATTATAAATGATGCAAAACTATTTGCACAAGCAGATACCGATGCGCGAATAAAATATTATATCACTTCCGATAAACGCAGCTTCGGCACATACAATACTATCAAAAACCAAACAAACATTAATTTCGACTTTATTGATATAGCTATTGAACATACAGAAGTTTTCGGGATTTTAGATTTCTAATGAAATTGATTGCATCTTGAAAAACTTTATTAGCTTTTTCCAACCGATATTGAATGAGATCTTTCGAACTTCGTCTCAACTAATTTGGATTCCCTCAGCTTCAATCTCTGAATAGAGAGGCGAGATTGAATATTTCTCTTCCCATTCATTTTTAGAAAAAACAAAAACAGAAATGGGTGAACCAATTGATAATTCGACTTCTAAAAGATGATGGCGGTATTTTTGTTCAATCGAAAGTGTATTCTCTGCATCAATGAGAATAAGAATATCCCAATCTGAATGGGAAGTCGCTTCCGAACGAGCATGTGAACCATACACAATAATTTCACAAGTTGAATCTAATTCTCTGATTCTTTTTTTGATTAAGTTTGCTATATCAATATCAAGTGCAGTCATAATAATTTTTTTATTTCCTGTAAAATTAAAAATTTTCTTTTGAAATAAAATGTAACTTTTACCGGCGCGTTTGATTCGCGTAAGTTTAAATTATTCTGGACTGTTAGAACGCCTGTTCATTTTCACTTTTCTTAAAAGTATCAACTTTCAATACTATTAAAAATCTTCACAAAACTTGGGTTTCTCCTACTTTTTTAGTGCAAAAATTTTTCATAGTTGCAATAAAATTCAGTCTGCTTCCTTGAGATTAGCAGGAAAAACGTTATTTTTGAAGTGAGTAAAATTTAACTGCTCAAAAGAATAACTAACAATTCTCAATAACGATGAGAATCATTAAAAAATAAATTAACAGGAGAAATAAAATGGCAATTTATATCACCGAGGAATGTATCAACTGCGGCGCGTGCGAACCGGAATGCCCCAATACGGCAATTTATGAAGGCGGCGCATCGTGGGAATTAGCCGGAAAATCTTACGGCGATGGTGATGCGGCTCCCTCTGGAGCTTCGGGCTTTTTTTCAAACGATTTATTCTACATTGTGCCGGATAAGTGTACAGAATGCGTCGGCTTTCATGATGAACCGCAATGCGCGGCTGTTTGTCCCGTTGATTGCTGTGTTCCTGACCCTAAACATGTCGAGTCTAAAGAAGAACTTCTCGCTAAAAAAGAATATCTCGACGGTCTCGGCCGTTAATCTTTTTTTCTTAAAATAGATTATTATGAGGGGCATCAATTCCGGTGTCCCTTCAATTATTCAATACAATCAAAAATATTTTGCAACAGAAAAGACCTTCTTGGGATGAATACTTTTTAAAAGTGGCAATGCTTGTTTCCGAACGCGCAACCTGCCCGCGAATGCACTGCGGTTGTGTGTTGGTGAAAGATCGTCAAATTCTTTCCACAGGATACAACGGCTCAATTCCCGGCGATGAACACTGCGAGGATGCCGGTTGTATGGTGGTTGATAATCACTGCGTTCGTACTATTCACGCCGAAATGAATGCAATACTCCAATGTTCCTCACACGGAATCAGCACAAAGGATTCGATTGCTTATGTTACAAATATGCCATGTACTAATTGCGCCAAAGCCTTGATAACTGCGGGGATCAAAGAGGTTGTAATTTTTTCCGATTATCACGATACACTCGCGGAAGTTTTTTTTGAGAAAGCAGGCGTGCAGATAAAAAAAATCGCGATGCCGGAATTGAAAATCGATTATGATCTCGAAAAATTTTCTTCGGCAAGGAAAATCAACTAATTATCGATAATGAAAATCGGATCGTCCGGGCGGAGTGATTCATATAATTTTTTCAATGCTTCGTATGCATTGTTGCTTCCTCTGAATGCGGCACTTCTATAAAAACCTACTGCCTTCCCTAAATTTTTCTCAACACCGATTCCCTTTTCATAAATATATCCCAATGAGATTTGACTGATGATCGCGCCTCTCTTTTCCGATTCAAATAAAAAATTCAGGTCGGGATTTTGACCGGTTGAAATTTCAAATAATGCTTTGCGGCTTGCGGCTTCCATATTTCCGAGAGTGATTGATTGATCGTATAACTTCAAACCTTCGTCAATATTTTTCTCTGTAAAATTTCCGGAGATTAAAATTCCTGCTAATTCATTTTTAGCCGGCGCGAAATTTTTTTGCGATGCTTTTCTGTAAAATGAAACCACATCGGCTTTATAAATATCGCGCGAAAAATTTAGTGCGGTCAGTGTTGCAATTATGTACTGCGAACTAGCTTCTCCTCTCTCAGCTTTCTTCAAAATCTCATCAACTATTTTTTGGTTGCGGAGCGTTTCGTTCAATATTGATGCGGCTCGAAACGATTCCAATCTGTACGCACGCAAAAGAAGTTCAATCGATTTTATCAAATCTTTTCCAGGAAAGAAATTTGACTGATAATATTTTGCGAGCAAAGTCATCGCTTCGGCATTACCGTAGTCGGAAAGATTTTCAAACAACATAAAAATTTCTTTTGAATTGATTTCTTCGAGTGCAGTCCAGTTTTTCGGGAAGGACTTGTAAAGAGAATCTTCTTCGATACTTGATAGAAACTCACGAATTAAAGTAGAATCGGAAATTGTGGAAGTAGTATCTGCGGTAAAGTCGATATAATTTAATTGAACGCTCGCATCTTTTTTTTCCGATGAGCGAATTTTATAGTCGCTGTTTTTTCTTTTAAGAATTTCTTCGCTCAAAGATTGCGCGGGTTCGAATCCGTCATTCGCTGCCCAACGCATGTAGAAATAAGCAGAGTCAAGGTTTCTCGGCACAACCAAATTTTCCGTAAATAACAAAGCGAGAACATATTTCGCTTGCGAAAAACCTTTTGCGGCGGCTAAACTAAAACTTCGGAACGCATCGAACGGATTCCACTTAGTGCCCCACCCGTTAGTCAGAAAAATTCCGCGATTGTAAAGTGCAATCGGCAAACCGGCATCGGCGGCTTTGTTAATCCAAAAAAAACTTTTCAGTGTATCCGTTACGAAGCCGTCTCCAGTTAAGTACCGCGCACCCAATTCATGTTGCGCAAGCGGGTCGCCCTGGTTTGCTTTCGTTACAAGTTGGAATTGCTCGTACAATTGGTAAAAAGTATCGCCGCTATAAAAAACCGGCGGATAAAAAACTCTTTCCGCTTGTTTGAAAGCGAGACTTCGGGATGAATCGCTTTGCGCCACTATTGATGCGGCTGTAATTAATATTGCGATAAAAAATGATAGTTTAAAATTAAAATGCAGTTCGAACTTCTTTCAAATTTTTTTTAATTATAGAGACAATATATCACCCTTGCCGGTTTGAAAAGATAAGAGGAAAAACTTCTGCACTATTGAGAAAGATTTTTTCTTCTCTCTTCATTTTAATTGATTAAATCTCCGGCATCTGTTAATTTTATTTTAAGTTTTGTAAAAATGATTTTAACAATGAAAGTAACAAACTCCACAATTGACGCGGGAGAAAGCGAGTACGAATGAAAATTGGCAAATACAAATTAGAGATAATCGAAAGCGGAGAGTTCAAACTTGACGGCGGCGCGATGTTCGGAATTATTCCTAAACCGCTCTGGGAAAAAACTAATCCCTCCGATATTAGTAACAGAATAAAACTTGCGACAAGAAATCTTTTGCTCGTTTCCGATTCAAGGAAAATTTTAATTGATACCGGAATGGGGGACAAATGGGATGAAAAATCAAAAAAGATTTATGAGATCGGTGAAGAAAAAAAATTGCATCATGAATTAAAACAAAAAGGATTTTCCGCCGAAGAGATTACGGATGTTTTTCTAACTCATCTTCATTTCGATCATACCGGTGGTTCGACAAAATTGGAAAACGGAAGTCTCGTCCCTGCTTTTCCGAATGCGAAATATCATGTGCAGAAAAAAAATTTCGAATGGGGAATGAATCCAAGCGATCGCGATAGAGGAAGTTACATCAAAGATAATTTCCTTCCGTTGATGAACGAAGGCGTTCTTAATCTTCTTGACGAAAAGGAAAAATTTTTTGACGATGAATTGGAAATCATAACCGTGAACGGACACACATACAAGCAACAACTTTTGAAAATTTCCGATTCATCCAACACGCTTTTTTATTGTGCCGATTTGATGCCGACTTCTTCCCACATTCCTTACGCATACATTATGGGATATGATTTACAGCCATTGATTACTCTACAGGAAAAGCAAGCATTGCTTACGCGCGCGCATGATGAAAATTGGTTTATCTTTTTTGAACACGATCCATTCTTCGCCGTATCAAAACTCAAATCAACAGGGAAAGGATTTGAGCGCGAAAGTCCTTCGCCAAATTTTTCTGAATGAAAATTACAAATCAAATCGTGATTGATGCGGCAAAGAATTTGGGATTCGCATTAGTCGGTTTTGCCAAAGCGGAAAAATTGGAATCCGAGTCGGAGCGGCTTCAATATTGGCTGGACAACAGGTTTCATGCGGCAATGAATTATATGTCCAACAATTCTGAAAAAAGATATGATATAAAAAATATTTTACCCTCGGCAAAAAGTGTAATTTCTCTCGCGATGAACTATTACACGGAACATCAACATTCAAACAAAAATAATTTTGGAAAGATTAGTCGCTACGCATGGGGAAAAGATTATCATTTAATAATTTGGAAAAAGCTCGATGAATTAATTGCTCAATTAAAAAAAGAAGATGACAAATTCGAAGCGACATCTTACATTGATACAGGTCCGGTGATGGATAAAGCGTGGGCGGTGCGCGCAGGGATTGGATGGCTTGGCAAACATTCAAACGTGATAAATCAAAACTTTGGAAGCTGGTTTTTCATCGCGAATATTTTTACAAATGTTGAATTTGAATATAGTTCACCCATTGCAGATCATTGCGGAAGTTGCACCGCTTGTATTGATGCATGTCCGACGAATGCAATTGTTTCCGATTTTGTAGTCGATGCAAATAAATGTATCTCTTATCAAACCATTGAAAATAAAGGGGAGATCGATCCCCGCTTAAGCGGCAAATTCAATAATTGGATTTTCGGTTGCGATATTTGTCAGGATGTTTGTCCTTGGAATAAAAAATTTTCTCAACCGACGTCCGAAGAAGAATTTCGTCCGCGTAACGGTGAAGTTGAATTATCGCTCGATGAAGTTGAGGAAATAACGCAAGATTTTTTTTCAGCACGCTTTAAAGATTCTCCAATAAAAAGAACAAAACTAAAAGGACTACAGCGGAACGCGGTTTTTCTAAAAGCAAAAAACGAAAATGAATCGTAAAAATTATTTTTGTATCAAATGCATTAGAAAAAATATTTTTAACATATTAGAATCAAAAAAATTAAAAAGAAGGAAACTCAATGAGCAACACTCATCATAAAATAATAATAATCGGCTCGGGACCGGCAGGCTTAACGGCGGCTCTTTACAATGCCCGCGCCGAACTAAAGCCCGTAGTTTTTGAAGGGATGCAACCCGGCGGACAACTCACAATCACTACCGAAATTGAAAATTATCCTGGATTCGAAAATGGAATCCAAGGTCCCGAATTGATGGATATTATGCGGAAGCAAGCATGTAGATTTGGTGCCGAATGTTTTTTCAAAGAAGTAACGCAAGTTGATTTTTCAAATCGTCCGTTCGTAATTAAATCTTATGATGAAACATTCACTGCCGATGCAGTAATAGTTTCAACGGGCGCGTCGGCTAAATGGCTCGGCATCGAAAGTGAAAAAACTTATATGGGGTTCGGAGTAACTGCGTGCGCAACGTGCGACGGATTTTTCTTTAAGAATTTGAAAGTCGCCGTTATTGGCGGCGGCGATACCGCAATGGAAGAAGCAAATTATCTCACCCGTCATGCATCGGAAGTTTTTCTCGTTCACAGACGTGAAGAATTTCGTGCTTCAAAAATCATGCTCGAACGGGTGATGAAAAATCCGAAGATCAAATTAGTTACAAATAAAATCGTCGATGAAATTCTCGGTAAATCGGAGAACGGAAGAAAATCCGTTACCGCTTTGAAATTGAAAGATACCAAGACCGGCGAATTTTCTAATCTGGAAGTTGAAGGCGTTTTTATGGCAATCGGACATAAACCGAATACCGAGCTATTTAAAGGACAACTTGATATGGACGAAACCGGTTACTTGATTGTAAAACCGGGAAGCAGTTACACAAACGTCGAGGGAGTCTTTGCAGCGGGAGATGTTGCCGATAAACATTACAGGCAGGCAGTTACAGCCGCAGGAACCGGCTGCATGGCGGCAATCGATGCCGAGCGTTGGCTTGAAGCGCAAGGATTACGCTAAATAGAAATCGCGCTCTCGAAATTTTCGGGAGCGCGAAAATTTTTTTACTCGGGATCGTTCTTATGTTTTTCGAGATATTTTTCTCTCTCCCGATGAGCAATTAACATTCCGATTCCGGTAACGGAAAAAATGCAAAGCGGAATTAAGTAGTCTGCATGAAAAACTTCATCGAGCATTATCCCAACAGAAACTCCGATGCCGAAAAATATAGAGATGATTCCGATTCCTAAAAGATAAAACGAGCCCTTCCTTTTTTTGCCGAGCAACATTTTTATTTCCTCGGCGGAAAAACCTTTTTCAATTATCATCTGCTTTTCTTTGTTTCCAAAATATACTATCGAGATAATTACGATACCGGTTGTAACGATTGCAATTATCGGTATAAAGACGGCAATAACTTCCATTTCGATCCTTTCATTTTTTTTTGATTTATTTCGTTCAAAAGAATTTTTTTTCTTTTGTAACTTATGACTAAGAATTTTGTGAAGAGGTTACAACTATTTTTTTGTAACCTGCCATTTACTTTATTAGTCTAAAATTGAAAATGCAGAAGATCTCCGATAACGAACTGATTGCATCGATTAAAAGAGGGAATCATTCCGATTTCAATATTTTAATTGATCGCTATAAACATAAAGCATTCTCGATGCTCAAGCGAATGTTGAAGAATGAGATGGATGCGGAGGAATCTTTACAGGATGCATTCTTAAAAACTTTTCGTTCGTTCGATAATTTTCGGGGCGATGCAAAGTTTTCAACATGGTTTTATAGAATCGTGTACAACACAGCCGTAACACGTTTATCAAATAAGAAAAATAAAATTGTAAGGGAGATGCAATCAATTGACGAAGACTTTGAATTCTCCGATACAAACTTTGAATTCACGAGTGAACGTGAAGACACAATTGAAATTTTGAACGAAGCGATTTCTCAACTCCCCGAAGTATATTCTTCGGCGATAAATTTATTTTATCTCGGCGAACAAACTTGTGAAGAAATTGCCGAAGTAATGAATACATCTGTCTCGAATGTAAAAGTAATTCTGCATCGTTCGAGGAAAGCACTGAAAGATTTGCTCGAGAAAAAAAATTTAATGAAAGAATTAAGATGAACCATATCACTGAAAATATTTTGAACGAACTTCTCGATCGCTCTCTTTCGCCGTCGGAAGAAGCGGAGTTTAGAAGCCATTTAAGCGGTTGCGAAGAGTGCCGCCAATTATTTACCGGCTACGAAAAACTTCACACTCAATTATACCGGATAAAAATTGAAGAGGCACCGGCATCGATTAATAATTTCATCATGAGTAAAATTCTCTCCCCGAAAAGAATTCGCGTTTCCCACAAAAAATTTTTGCTCACAATCTTTTCAATTTTCGGATTATCTCTCTCTCTCATGTTTTGGTTTATTGTTGATCAGCTGCCGAAGTTTGAAACAATAGATAATGGGAAATCGCTCTTCACAACTTATAAAGAATTGTTCGCCGAATATCTAACCAAAATTCCGTTGTTAAATTCATTGAGCGCGGACAACGTTATGATTAGCGCGATACTCCTGTTTGTTATGGTATCGGGAGTATTTATTATCTACGAAAGATTCTCCGACATTAAAAAATTAGCATAGAGATGACGCGCTGTTCGGCGCATCATCTCCGGCAATTCTTTATTCAATCTTTATAACATTCGGCTCGCCGAAATTACCTTCCTGATCTCCAATTCTAAAGAAGACGTTTCCTTTCATATCATCCGGTTTTTTCTCGATGATAAATTCGTTTAACTCCCCGGTGCATTTCGCATTTGTTAAAAGCGGCTTCCATGTTGAACCATCATCAACACTGTAATAAATATCTACATGCTCTACACCTTTTTTCACGGCGTATTCAAGAATGTATCTTTCATCATTAATGTTTTCGCTAAATCGTTTCATCGAGATAACAAGCCCCGGCGGAACAAAACCGAGATAGAAAGTTGCATCACTCATATCGCGAATAGTAGTATCGTTATTATCGGTAACTCTAAAGCGAGCGTTTGAAGAAATCGGTTGTCCGGGCATGCGGAAACGATATGCACCTGTTGATGGAGTATCGGCAACAAGTGTCGTCCAACCCGTTGCGGCATTATCGTAAGTTATTTCAAGTGTAACGGAATCCACTCCGAAAGAAGAATAAACAAACACTGTATCTCCTTGAACAATTTCTCCGCCGTTCGGGAAAATTACTCTGACAAAACTTTGTGAGAGAATAGAGAAGTTATTATCGGAGATATCATACGGGATACCGTCATCCTCATCGCTAATCTTTATGCGGCATTGAGCCGAGTGCACGTTCGCAACAGAACTCCATTCGTATAATCCGTCGCTCGCGGTTGAATCAACAATCGAAGTCCATGTCGCGCCGTTGTTGGTCGAATATTCAATCTTTACCGCCGCAACGTTTTGTGAAGTCCATCGAATATTTCTCGGCACGCCTGCAATCCATGCTTCACCGCCGTTTGGTTGTGTTACAGTAATTATCGGTTCGCCAAGAATTGCGAAAACAGAATTACTCATATCAATCGGGAAACCGTCTTCGGCATCGCTGATTTTTATGATGCAGTTGTTGGAGAAAGTTGAGGGAACCGGGAACCATGTATATTGCCCGTCGCTCGGTGTCGATGAAACAATTGTTGTGAACGAAACGCCGTTGTTCACGGAGTATTCGATCTTCACGCTGTCAATTCCTGTGCTTGTCCATAAAATTGAATATGGATTACCGGATGAAAGTGTATCACCGCCGTTAGGTGCAACAACGGTAATTGTTTCGGGTATCGCAGAATAAATTCTGAATGTTGCATCAGAAACATCCGAAGGTAGTCCATCGGCTTCATCGCTAATTCTAATTTTGCATTGAGAAGAATTTAAAGAAGGAATCGTCCACGTATAAATTCCATCGCTTTCGGTCGAATCGATGATTGAACTCCATGTACTTCCGTTGTTGGATGTCAACTCAATTTTCACATCGCTAAGATTAATCGAAGACCATGTAATATCATAAAGAGAACCGGCGGCGAGTACCTGCCCGCCATTCGGGGTTAGTACCGTGATTGAAGGTTCGGGAGAAACGGTGAACGAACCATCAGAAACATCGGATGGAATTGCATCCTGCGCATCACTGATTTTGATACGTGTGAATGCAGAAGGAATTGAGAAACTCCAATCGAACGAACCATCGCTCGGTGTGCTCGAAATAATTTCAACCCACTGAATACCGTTATCGGAAGATGTTTCAATCTTCACATTAGTAACGCCGACTGAATTCCACGTTAATGAATAGAGTTGTCCCGCAATTAAATTTTCACCGCCGTTCGGGTAAGTGATAACGATTGAAGAAGCGAGTGTAATGCTAAAGACGCTATCGCTCTCATCAAGCGGCGTTCCGTCAGTATGATCGCTCACTCTTATTTTACAAAGCGTGGCGGCAGTGTTCGGAATACTCCATTCATAAAGTCCGTCGCTTTCGGTGGAATCGGTAATTGTTGTCCACGCTAAACCGTTATTCGTAGTGAATTCAATTTTAACTTTTTCAATTCCGGTGCTAAGCCATGTAATTTGTTGAGAAGAAGTAGCTTCCCATTGCTCGCCCCCGTTCGGCGAAGTTAAAGTTAATTCTTGAATAACTTGATTTGTTATCGTAAAGTTTGTGTCAGAAATATCCGAAGGCGCACCGTCGAAATAATCGCTAATGCGAACTCTGCAAAGATTGGAATTCAAATTCGGCACAGACCATAAATATGAACCGATACTTGCCGCGCTATCTGTAATTGAAGTCCACGATGCACCATTATTAGTAGTGAATTCAATCTTCACAGCGGCAAGATTTTGCGATGTCCAGGTTACATTATAATAAGTTCCGTAGGAGATAGATTCGCCTCCGTTGGGCTTTAATACTTTTATAGAAGTTCCCGGAATAATATTGAAGTATGAATTACTTACATCGCTTGGAGTACCGTCCTCTTCATCGCTAATTCTAATCAAACAATTATTTGAAGTAACATTCGGCAACGGATCCCACAAATAATAACCATCGCTCAAAGTGCTATCGGTAATCGTAGCCCATGTATTACCGCCCGAAGTTGAATATTCAATTTTCACATTCGCAATCGATGTGCTTGTCCAGGTTATTGCAAATGAAGAACCGGCAGGAATATTTTCTCCTCCGTCGGGAGAAGTTACCGTAAGCGATTGCGGAGTGATAACACTAATTGCAAAAGTTGTGTCGGATAAATCTGAAGGCAAACCGTCAGCTTCATCGCTGATTCTAATTTTACAAAGTTGAGAAGTGATTGAAGGAACTGTCCATAAATAAATTCCGTCACTCTCCGTGCTATCGGAAATAGAATTCCAACTTGCGCCGTTGTTCGAAGTATATTCGATCTTCACTGCGGTAAGATAAGTTGAGCTCCAACGAATATTGTAACTCGATGCGGCAACGAGAGTATCACCGCCGTTCGGTGCAATAATTGTAATTCCCGGTTCGGGAGATAAAGTGAACGTTGCATCGCTTTGATCATACGGATCGCCGTCGGATGCATCGCTGATTTTTATTTTGCAGTTTGTTGAAGTTACAGACGGCACCGGATTCCATGTGTAGAAACCATCGCTCTCGGTTTGAGCAACAATTGTATTCCAAGTTTGTCCGTTGTTCGAAGTGTACTCAATCTTTACAGAATCGATTCCACTGCTACTCCATGTAATAGTTTGGCTTGTCCCTGCCGCCCAAGTTTCACTTCCGTTCGGAGCTATAACGGTGATTGATTCCATTTCAAGTACACTAATCATGAAAGTTGTGTCGGATAAATCGGAAGGCAAACCGTCATCTTCATCGCTAATTCTTATTTTACAAAGTTGAGAAGTGATTGAAGGAACAGTCCATGCATAAATTCCATCGCTTGTAGTGCTGTCGGTAATACTTGTCCAGCTTGCGCCGTTGTTGGAAGTATATTCAATCTTAACCGCAGTAATATAAGCGGAACTCCACCTTACATTAAAACTTGAACCGGCAATGAGAGTATCTCCGCCGTTCGGTGCGATAATTGTAATTCCGGGTTCAGGAGAAATTGTAAATGTTGCATCACTTTGATCTGAAGGATAACCATCCGATGCATCACTGATTTTCACTTTGCAATTTGTTGATGCAACTGCCGGAACGGGATTCCAGACATAAAATCCATCGCTCATAGTTGAAGCAATAATTGTACTCCAAGTTTGCCCGTTGTTTGTTGTGTATTCAATCTTAACAGAATCGATACCTGTGCTTTGCCATGTAATTGCTTGCGAAGAACCGGCGATAAAAGTTTCGTTTCCGTTCGGAGATGTTACGGTAATGGCTTCGGGTACTTGAGTGTAAATTGTGAATGAAGCATCCGACTGGTCTTGCGGCGCGCCGTCGGAGTAATCGCTCACTCTTATTTTGCAAGCGGATGAATTAAGCGAAGATACAGTCCATAAATATGAACCATCGCTCGCGGTGCTGTCAATAATGCTTGTCCAGCTTGCGCCGTTGTTTGTAGTCAATTCAATTTTAACTGCAACTAAATTGGTTGAACTCCATCGGATATCGGAGATGCTACCGCTTGCAAGAGATTCGCCTCCGTTCGGAGAAATTACAGTAACGGAAGGTTCGGGCAGAACGATGAATGTTCCATCGCTTTCATCAACAGGATTCCCGTCAACGGCATCGCTGATTTTAATTTTGTATGCAGTACCGGCAACGCTGAAACTTGTTTGATATGAACCATCACTCGGCGTGCTGATAACAAGAGTATCCCACGAACTTCCGTTGTTGCTCGATGATTGAATTAATACATTCGAAATACCGACCGAAGTCCATGTAATTGTATAAGGATTTCCGGCAATCAATGATTCACCACCATTTGGATAAGTAACGGTAATCGAAGCGGAAGGAACAATACTGAATGTTGCATCACTTTCATCCGAAGGGAAACCATCGGCTTCATCGGAGATTTTTATTTTACAAAGTGTAGAAGATAAACTCGGAATATTATTCCATTCATAAAAACCATCGCTAACAGTTGAATCAACAATTGAAGTCCAGGTTAAACCATTATCAGTAGTAAATTCAATCTTCACATCTTGAATTCCCGAACCGCTCCAGGTAATATTTTGCGTAGTTCCCGATTCCCAAGTTTCACCGCCGTTCGGAACAGCAACTGAAATGCTTTGAGAAATTTGGTTCGTGATTGTGAAATTGCTATCGGAAAGATCAAACGGAACGCCATCGCGTGAATCGCTAATCTTTACTTTGCAAAGAGAAGAGTTCACATTTGGAACCGTCCAGATATAATTGCCGATGCTTTCGGTTGAATCGGTTATCGTTGTCCAGCTAAATCCATTGTTTGTAGTGAATTCAATTTTAACTTTCTCGATGTTCGTAGAAGTCCATCTTATATTCTGGTTAGAGCCGAAAGACCATGATTCATTCCCGTTAGGAGAGAGAACCGAAATTTCCGGTTCAGGAGAAATTGTGAATGTGTTATCGCTAAGATCCACGGGGAAACCATCGCTCGCATCGCTGATTCTTACTTTACAATTTGTCGAAGAAATATTTGGAACGGGATTCCATGTATAGAAACCATCGCTTTCTGTTTTTGCCGCAATCGTGTTCCATGTTTGTCCGTTGTTCGAAGTAAATTCGATCTTCACCGAATCGATTCCACTGCTGTTCCAGGTAATAGTTTGACTTGTACCTGCCGCCCAAATCTGATTTCCATTCGGAGAAGTTACGGTCAATGATTGCGAGATTGCAGTGGTAATAGCAAAAGCCGAATCGGATTCATCAACAGGCAATCCGTTTAAAAGATTTGTAATTCTAATTTTGCACAAAGAAGAATTCACGGAAGGAATAGTCCAGCTATAAGAACCACTGCTCAAAGTGCTGTCTGAAATTGAACTCCATGATGCGCCGTTGTTGCTCGTTAACTCGATTTTCACGTTGGCGATGTTTGCACTCGTCCATCGGATTAGAGTAGAATTTCCGGATGTGAAAGATTCGCCTCCGTTCGGGGAAATGACAGAGATTGAAGGCGCGGGTACAATTGTAAATGTGTTCGCGCTTGTTGAAGAAGGAATGCTATCCGTTGCATCGCTGATTTTTATTTTACAATTTGTCGAGGCAACATTTGGAATTGGATTCCAGATATAGAAACCATCGCTCTCGGTTCCATTGACAACAGTAGCCCAACTAACTCCGTTGTTAGTTGTGTATTCGATATTAACTGAACTCACTCCCGAACTTGTCCATGTAATATTATGACTTCCGCCGGCGTTGAGATTTTCTCCGCCGTTCGGACTGACGACAACAATGTTTTGCGATGCTTGTGTATAGATTACAAAATTGCTGTCCGAAATATCAAACGGAATTCCATCTTCGCGGTCGCTTATTTTTATCCTACAAAGAGAAGAATTGATTGAAGGAATCGGATTCCATAAATACGCACCGACATTTAAAATATTGTCGGCAACGGATGACCAGTTCAAGCCCTCATCTGTAGAAAGTTCAATCTTCACTTGCGAGATGGCTTCTTTACCAAAATTATTTTTTGAACGGGATTTTTTTTCGAATAAAGTTGTATTCCATGTAATTGAATATGAAGTTCCGGCGAGTAATCTTTCACCGCCGTTTGGTGCGGTTACTTGAATTACCGGCTCTTGCATGATGCTGAATAAACTATCGCTGAGATCAACAGGGAAGCCATCGGTAACATCGCTAACTCTCACTTTGCAATTATTCGATTGTACATTCGGAATCGGATTCCAAACATATAAACCGTTGCTCGGAGTTCCGGAAGAAATAGTACTCCAATTCTGTCCGTTATTTGTTGTGAATTCAATTTTAACAGAATCAATTCCAACGCTTGACCATGTGATAGTTCTGCTTGTTCCGATTATCCATTGCTCGCCGCCGTTCGGAGATGATAATCTTAAACTTTGTACAGGCTGATTTGAAATAGTAAATGTGCTGTCGGAGATGTCAACGGGAATTCCATCCGAAGGATCGCTGATTTTAATTTTGCACAAAGAAGAATTTGCGGAAGGAACAGTCCACGAATATGAACCGATGCTGACTGTGCTATCTGTTACCGTTGACCAGGTTGCGCCGTTGTTGGTTGTGTATTCAATTTTAACTTTCTCAAGATTTTGGGAACTCCATTTAATTAATTGAGTAGAGCCGCTCAAATAATCTTCACCGCCGTTTGGTGAGATTACAGTAACCGAAGGTTGCGGCAAAATTGTAAATGTATTGTCGCTCATGTCGGAAGGGATGCTGTCCGTCGCATCGCTTATTCTTACTTTACAATTTGTCGAAGAAATATTCGGAACGGGATTCCAAAGATAGAATCCGTCGCTTTCGGTGCCATTGACAATTACATTCCAGTTCACACCGTTGTTCGTCGTGTACTCGATATTTACACTCGCTATTCCACTGCTTAGCCATGTAATTCCGAAATTCGTTCCGGCAGATAAAACTTCTCCGCCATTCGGCGCGGTTACTTGCAATGATTGTTCAAGTTGATTATAAATTACAAAAGTACTATCGGAAAGATCAACAGGGTAACCGTCGGAAGCATCGCTCACCCTTACTTTGCAGAGTGAAGAATTCGCATTTGGAATCGGCGACCAAACATAAGTTCCGCTGTTTGGAGTTGTTGAAACAATTGTTGTCCAATCTGCGCCGCCGTTAGTAGTGTATTCAAGTTTTACATTTGCTATAGAAGTTTCATCATCGGTTTGAAATCCTTTTCCTTTAGAAATTCTTTCATTGTTCTTTAAAGGTTTGCCGGGGATTAAAGTTGACCATTGAATTAAACTATTAGAACCTGCGAGTAATCGTTCGCCGCCGTTTGGCGAAGTAATTTTGAGTTGAGGTTCAACCAAAATTTTGAAAACGTTATCGCTCAGATCAACGGGGAAACCGTCAGCCGCATCGCTAATTCTGATTTTACAATTTGTCGAAAGCAGATTCGGTATCGGAGTCCAGGTATAAAAACCATCACTCTCGGTAGATGCAACAATCGTACTCCAATTCACGCCGTTGTTGGTTGTGTACTCAATCAATACGTTCACAACATTTTCGCTTGTCCAGATAATGTTGTAAGAACCGTTTGCGCGTAATTCTTCTCCACCGTTTGGTTGTATTATTATTATTGAAGGAGAAGGAAGAATTGTAAATACGGTATTGCTTTGCGATTTGAAATTCGAGTTGCTCAAATCGCTAATTCTAATTAAACATTTGTTAGAGATTGTGGAAGGAACAGTCCAATCATAACTTCCGTTTGAGGCGGGCACGCTCTGCGCAATTGTTGAATATGATTGTCCGTTGTTCGAGCTGAATTCAATTTTTAGAAAAGAGATATTTGTCGAAGTCCATGTAATTGCATGATTGGAAGTTGCTTCCCAAATTTCTCCGCCGATTGGCGAAGTAAGTGTTAATGATTTAGGCGGAGGTGTTTGAATAATAAATGTTCCGTCAGAACTATCGGATGGCGAACCATCGTCTGCATCGCTGACTTTAATTCTTCCTTGAGTTGTAGCCGTGTTTGGAATATTGTTCCATGTGTAACTTCCGCTATTAGAAACATTCGTTGCAATCATAATCCATGAGCTACCGTTGTTCGTTGAATAATCGATGCGAACTCTCTCAATTGCCGTTTGTGAATTTCCGACCGAGCGAACTTCTTCATTTATGAATTTTGGTTTGTTCGGAGCGGTTGAAACCCATTGAATAATAAATGAGCCGCCGACTTCAAGCGTATCGCCGCCGTTTGGCTGCATCACTGTGATAGAAGGTTGACTTGCAATTGAAAATGTTGAAGCAGATTCGGTCGAAGGAATTCCATCGCTCGCATCGCTTATTCTTACTTTACAGTTATTTGAAACAATGTCGGGAATCGGATTCCATGTGTAACTTCCGATTGCCGCGTTTGTGCTGTTCGCAATTGTAACCCACGTGCTTCCGTTGTTTGGAGTGTATTCTATTTTTACGTTTGAAATATCCGTACTACTCCATAGAATATTATGCGCGCCCCCTTTGCTCAAAGTTTCACCGCCGTTGGGACTAAGGATTGTAATTTGTTGTGTAAATATTATCGGAAAATTTTGTTCGCTCTGATCTGTGATTGTATCTGCCGAAGCATCGCTTATTTTTATTTTGCATTGAGATGAAGGAGTATTCGGAACGTTCACCCAATTATAGTAACCGCTATCTCCGATTGCAGTTGTTGTGATGTTATTCCAGTTTGTGCCGTTGTTAGTTGTGTAATCTATTTTTACAAACGGAACGTTACTACTCGTCCATTGTATTTTATAAGTTTTGCCGACAAAGAGTGTATCGGAACTGAGGTTCGGTTTTGTTAGGGAAATACTTTTTTGAAGAACGAGTTGTATTGAAAAGAAATTATCGGAGATATCGGTAACGGTTGCATCATTCATATCGCTGACGCGCACTAAACATTTTACTGAAGGAGAATTCGGAATAGGAGTCCAATTGTAAGTACCTGAGTTAGGAACGTTAGAAGCTAAGATTGTCCAATTCGCGCCGGCATCGGTTGTGAATTCAATTTTTACACGGTTGGTTGTGTTGCTTGTCCACTTAATAGTTTTAATATCACCAACATTAAATGTCTCACCGCCAACGGGTGAAGTAACAAGCATAGTGAAGCCGGTAGTTCCGGAGCCACCGCCCGTATTTACAACACCCTCTTCCTGGTTACAGGAGATGGAGAGAAGTACTAATAATAGGAATATTTGTAATTGTTTCTTCATGAATTTCGATCCTCAGAAATCTTTCTTTGTCGGGATTGAAAATAATAAAAAAAATTGTCGGAAAGTATGATTTCTTAATAACTGATTTACCATATTTTTTTCAGTGCAGTCCGAAATATAAAGTTCGCAAATTTACAATCTCACTTTTCAAGGTGAATTTCTAAGTTAGATGCGGTTGAAGCCAAATAATTTGGTTAATTGTATATCCGTTGGATAAATCCAACGGAAATAAAATTTAGTATTTGCTGGTTAATTAAATGGGAACTTATCGAGATTGCCGGCAGCTTTAGTTCACCTAACGTTAGGTAATCTGACGGAGCGGGGAACGGTTAATGAATCTGCAGAAAAATTAATTCTCATCTCTGTCGAGATGGAAGAAAAATTTCAGTTTAAATTTTTTGATTTTTATTGTCTTCGAATGCTATTAAATCTTAGTGTTGGAAAGGAATGACTTGAAGTTACTAAAACATAAAGAAATTCACATCCATGAGAAGAGAACATCCGCGAGGTAGTAAATTCCCACATGAAGCCAACTAAAAATTGAAAACCCAGAAGACAATTTGAAAGTAGCAGGTTTTTGCTTTTGCAACGCTGTTAGCTAATGAGTCAGCTTTAGAATGAACGACTTCCGATTCTATTAAATATATGGATACGGCAAAAAGCAAGAAAGATATATTTATAGAATCACTCATGCGTTTGGCTACAATAATTTATCAATCGAAATATTTCTATGTGTATTAACAACAATTTTTTACAGCAATTATTTATGACATTATTAATTGTTAATGATTCGCAACAAGGAGAATTCTTTCTTACAAGTTAGAATAGATATTTTTTAAATCACCTATTACAATCAGTTAAATGATGAAATCGAATAGGAACAGAAATTGTTTTTTACTATTGATTCTGCTAATTAAAAAAATCTAACTAAACGGTTAGATAAAATAATTTTTTAGAATTTACCTTATAAAATGTTGCTTTTCATCGCATTTGCGTCGATGATAATTAACACACTAAATAACGAAGGTTACTTGAAAACCAATTGCAGAATTTTATTAATTCTTATCTTAAAAGAAAGTAGAGATACAAAATGAAAAACAAGAAACTACAAAAAAATATTTTTGCATTAATCCTTCCAATCATATTTTTTGTAATCGTAAAAACGAATAATGCACAACCCGGCTGGTACTATCAAAGTAGCAGTGGTATCTCAGATATCTTTTTTGTAAATGAATTCATAGGTTATGCGGCAGGGCATGGACATGCAATTTATAAAACTCAAGATGGTGGTGATACCTGGGAAGGATTAAATACAAACATAGACTACAATGAAAATTCGAACCTTGCCGGGGGATCAATATTCTTTATAAATAATCAGACCGGTTGGTATGTCGGGCAACAAAACTTGATACTAAAAACCGGAAATGGCGGATCTTCATGGACTAAACTTAATTCCGGCTTAAGTCTACTACCAAACCAATATGTTCATTTTAAAAATCTTTATTTTACGGATAGCAATAATGGGTGGGTTGTCGGTTACTCAGGTAGTACTTCCGGAGGAAATGTTCAAGGAGTGATTTTAAAAACAACTAACGGAGGCATGGACTGGACTTCTCAAATTTTTGGAAATTCACTTCTCTCAGTTACATTTACTTCATCTCAAAAGGGTTGGATTGTCGGAAATGGAGGTTTAATTTTTGTAACAACAGATGGTGGAAATAATTGGAGTAATCAGTCAAGCGGCACTTCAAACCTTTTATACGATGTAGCATTTAAAAATGATGTAAGTGGAATTATTGTTGGAATTGCTAAAGTATTAGTAACAACAAACGGTGGTATAAATTGGACAGCAAAAAATATCACGAGTTCATCTTTATACTCTGTTGCATACTTAGAATCCGGAATTTGTTTTGCCGTAGGTGGCGGCAAACTTTATAAGAGCAGCGACAATGGAGATAACTGGTCAATCCAAAATGATAGTCTACCTTGGGGAACTGATCGTGTTTTCTTTTCATCATCATCAAAAGGATGGTATAGTTCTTCTCAGGGAGAAGATCCTGGAATTGGAAAAACTACTGATGGTGGTGCGAGTTGGGTAAAGAAAACAGCAAACCGGGAAATTCAAAAACTCTTTTTGTTGAAAGACCCTTTAAGAATTTGGGGGTTTCAATGGAAAGGGATACTTTATTCACCTAATGGACTGAGATGGAGATTTGTTGAAAATAATTTAATCTCTAATATGAAAGATATTTTTTTTAAAGATGAGAATAATGGCTGGATTGTCGGCGGCAATAACTTTACTAATAATATGATTAGAACTACAGACGGGGGAAATACTTGGGCACTTCAAAATAATAACGCGGTACAAAATTTTAATTCAATTTTCTTTGTGGATACATCATTCGGTTGGGCGGCTGGAACAAATGGCACAGTCATACAAACTCTTGATGGAGGTCAGACATGGGGTTTGCAATCAACTCCGACTACTGCTCACTTAAGAAGCATTTCATTCGCGAATAGATTAGTCGGTTATACCGGGGGACGAGGAACCTACGGATCACATTGGGGAAAAAATGTAATCCTAAAAACTTATAATAGCGGGCTCTTGTGGAATGTCATTTATGAAGATTCATTAAGCCAGGAGATTAGCAAAGTTTTTTGTCTGGATGAAAATACAATCTTCTTTTCAGCTTCGCAAAAAATCTATAAAAGTGTCGATGGGGGATTGAGTTGGAATATAATTTTCAATAAAGATGGTACTTACATAAATGATTTCAATTTCCCTGATGGGCTGAATGGCTGGGTGATATCTGGCTCATTTCTTTACAAATCAATTGATGGCGGCGCAACATGGCGTGAAAGTGCCCATTCTCAATCCGGTTCCTTCTATACTTCATTTGTTTTTCTTAATGCAGTGCGCGCATGGACATCTACTGGTACTTCCATTCTTTACACGGATAATGGTGGAATCTCATTTTTAGAGAGATTACCTGATGTAGATTCGAATGCAGAAAATTTTTTATTATTCCAAAACTATCCTAACCCTTTCAATCCAGCAACTACAATAAAATATCAGATTCCTATATCCGGCATTGTAACATTAAAAGTATATGACATACTCGGAAATGAAGTTGCATCATTGGTTAATGAGTATAAATCTCCCGGAAGTTATGAAGTTAATTGGAATGCGATAGGCTACTCTTCGGGAATCTACTTTTACAAACTATGTGCAGGTCATTTTAGTTCAACTAATAAATTTATTTTAATGAAATAATACCGAATGATCAAAAATTTAATTGAAATATTCTTTTGATTAAAATTTCGCAACGTAGTGTTGTTCATTGTGATTATTTATTTAGGACAACCAAATTTTATCCGCGTTAATCAATTGCATTGGTGGGTTTGTAATTCTTTGTGATAGAATGATAGGAATGCCTCGAAGATACCAAGCGTTACAAACAAGTTTTATTTTTAACCGTAAAGTTCGTCTAATAACGGAGAGAAATTTTTGATGTTGATTTATTATTTTCAAATGTTCATTCTCCATTCCCAATTCACCATTCTCCATTGTCCATTCTCCATTGTCCATTGTCCATTGTCAATTCTCAATTCCCCCCAGCATTAACCATTTTTACAATCGTTTGTTACCGCAACAAAATCATCTTCTTTGTTTGAACAAAATCTCCGGCACGCAATTGATAAAAATAAATTCCACTTGGTAATTGATAATTGAATCCCGATGCATCGGGAAATAATTGATAATTATGGTAGCCTGCTTCTTTGAATTCGTTATCTATCAATGTTGCAATTTCATTTCCTAGTACATCAAATATTTTTAACACAACATTGCTGGACGCTGACAGCTGATAGCTGATGACTGTGGATGGATTAAACGGATTTGGATAATTCTGATGAAGTTGAAACGAGTTAATTTGTGATTCACCTTCTCTCACTTCTACAGGGCGATTGAAAAACGAAATCACTTTTTCAAGAAAAGAATTCCTTTTTGATTCGGGATAAATAGTTTCAAACGGAAAACCGACACACACTATTTTTCCCGCACTACTTCCGCCGGGGAAATTTCCTTCGTAATAAACTCCGGCAAATTGATTTGTTAGATTAGAATATTTCAAACAATTCGTTCCGCCGTTGATTCCGTTAATAACATCGGGGTAGCGGATGTTAATCGTGCCTTGAGTTCCATTATCAAAATTTACGTTCCCGATTCCGTCAAAAATATTTCCGGTAATTGCTTCGGCTTGGTAGTAGATGCCGGCTTGTCCGTTCGGCGCATCGTTCGTGTATTGTGATTTCAAATAGTTATGAATAAAATCTTTATCTGAAGTTCCCCCTTTATAATCAAGGTCCCAAGCAATCTCCGCACCCGAAACAAAAAGTTTGCCGCCATTTTGTAAAAATGTTTTTATCAATCCCTGCTCAACCGAACTGAAGGTTTCATCGACGGTGCTTTCTTCTCCAAGTATGTAATCTACCATTGAAAAATTTTGTAGCGAGACAAGATTTTGAATGACCGCATCATTTGTCGCTGAAGAAAATGAATATCCGTTTTGCTTAAATGCATTACCGTGTTGTCGAATAAAATTAAGAGTGTTGCCGGTAGAAGCGCGGTCGAATCCGTTCACAATTAAAACTTGCGGCGCGGTTGCAGAGGGAATTCCCCCCAACACTTCAGATAGCACAGAGTATCCCGAGGAACTTAATGCGCGAAGTTTAAAAAAAAAGATTGAGTCGGTTGCTAAACCATTTAATGTTAAAGTATCCGCAAATTCAGAAGTTGAGTCAGTAAAAAAAATTCCGTCTCTATCGTAGAATGCTTTGAATGTCGTACCTGTTGTCGGCTTCGCAATGATCTTCAAACTTGTTGAGCTGTTCCAAACAACAGAATAGTTTGTAGGCGTAGGCGTAACCGTGCCTGATAAAGTGTAATACGGTTTTAATATAGTTCCTTCATCGCTTGTTAAAACCGAGAGTATGGGATCGGCTAAAAGTTGTGCGAATGATTTGGAAACTCCGTCAACGATAACAGAATCGAGCACAAACCGTATGCCGTGGCTGTAATCGGCATAAGTTTCTTCGTGTCCGTTATAAACCGGTTGAATCGGTTGTCCGTTCAATTGATGCCAACCGTAAATAACAACAGGCTTCGGAACGTTTGGATTTAAGTTTTGATAAATTCGATTTGAGATGATTACATCTTTTTTAGTTCCGCCAACAATCGTTCCAAGTGGATATTGATTTAACAAAGGGAAGCGTAATGTTTTTACCGAATCATTGTGTTGTGCAAAAACGGGAACGGTAATCATTTGTCCCGATGGCGGAATCGGTTGCGGTCTCAATTTACAAGGTGCGGTGGAGTAAATTTGATCCACCATTTTTTTTGTCGGCAGAGTGCAATGAAGCGCGTTGCAAATTCTCTGCGCAAGCAAGGGAGACATCGGCATCAGGAAATAATTGGAGTCTGAACCGATAGCAAGATATTCAGGAATTACAAAATATGTTGCAGTATGGTTACTACCGCCGATACTTGTTATTGTTGTAACACTTTTTAACTGCCGCAAAAAATCGGGAATGTTTCCGCTTATAACCTGGTTATAAATCTCCTCTTCGCGTTGGTCTCGCGGCATACTCCAAATTAAAGTTGCAAAAGCAGAACCTGATAGCGCGGTTGATGGACGGGGCGGTAGCGGCAAATTTTGCGCAATTACGTTCCCCGAAAAAATAAAATATATTAACAGCAGAAGTTTTTTCATGATTTAGAATTTCAATTATATCAATTTTCGTTTCACGTAAAATTACAAAAAGTAGTTGAATAAAAAATCGATTCTAAATTCGGTAAGCGGTCAGCACTATAAGTTGTTTGTTTATGTTGACAAAAAAATTTTTGTTAAAAATCCCTTCCAATTCATTTCATGTTTCGAAATTGAAAATATTATTTATCTTAAAAGTAGCATCTTCCTCATTTGTACAAACTCTCCGGCTTGCAAACGATAAAAATATACTCCTGTTGTTAATTGATAATTATTAATTCTTAATTGATAAATGTAGTAGCCTGCTTCTTTGAATTCGTTATCAATCAATGTTGCAATTTCATTTCCAAGTACATCAAATATTTTTAGTACAACATTGCTCGGCACTGAAAGTTGATAACTGATTACTGTGGATGGGTTAAATGGATTAGGATAGTTTTGACTCAATAGAAATTCTGTCGGTGCAGTTATTTCAACTTCTATTTCATTGCTGTATTCAAATCTTCCGTCGGTATCAATTTGCTTTAATCGGTAGAGATTTTTTCCGCGTATCGGTTTAACATCTTTAAATGAATATTCTTTTAATGAATTAGAATTACCGTGCCCTTCAACAAAACCTATAATCTCCCATTCGTTTGAATGCTGACCGCTGATTACCGTTCGCTGTATATCAAATCCATAGTTATTTACTTCAGTGGCTGTTTGCCATGTAAGAGTTACCGAATTGCCATCAGCCCTCGAAGTGAAAGAGATGAGCTCAACCGGAAGAGGTGAATTGCACTGCGTCCCGTCGCCCGAATAACTCCCGTTTATCGTAATTGTATTTGCACAAATATCAGCCGAACCGGTAACTGCTATTGTTGTACCGCTTTCAAAAACAATACTGCTACTTTGGCTGCAAAGTGTAATTGTAAATATTGCGTTTAAAATTAGCAATCTTGTTTTCATTTCACTTCACTTAAAGTTACATTCTGATTTTTATTGTTGTTCAATTTAAGAATAGCAAGTTCACGAACAAGTATTTCCTGAATCTGCTCGAGCTTTGCTAATTTTTCTTTCAGTTCACCATTCTCATTTTTCAAATCTGTTATCTGTTTTTCATTTTCAATTTTTAATTCTTCATTTTTAATGCGCAGTTCTTGAATAGCTTTTATCATTGGAGAAAGTAAATCGTTGTAGCGTAGTTGATAATAGCCGTTATCATCAATTGTCAACATTCCAACGTTTTCAATGTTGAATTCTTTCAAAGCAGCTTCAATATCTTGTGCAATTAATCCAAATTCTGTTCTCTGTTTTTCATCATTATTTCTTGTGTAAGAAACGGGATTAAGTTTAGAAATGAAATCGAGTCCGAGTGAAGAAGTTTGAATATTATCTTTCCATCTTCTGTCGGAAGTAATAGTCCACGCAACTTGTACGCCCGCATAAGTTATGTCAGTATTGCCAATACGAACCTGATTGCTTGATGTGCCAACGGGTACCTGAGCATTATTACCGATGGCAATGTTATTACTTCCTGAACTAATACCCGTGCCTGCATCAACACCAAAAGCCGAGTTATTGCTTCCTGTACAATAGAAAAGAGAATTGTATCCAAAAGCTGAATTCTTTTCGCCCGATTGATTTCCCTGAAGAGTATAATATCCGAAAGCTGAATTTTTATTTCCGGTTGTATTACCAATCATTGATTGGTAGCCGAATGCTGAATTATGATTGCCGGTTGTGTTTGAGTACATCGATTGAACACCGAACGCAGAATTATAACTCCCCTCGGTATTTGCGGGAAGAGATTGAACTCCTAAAGTTGAATTATTACTTCCGGTCGTATTCACCGGTAATGAATAATAACCCATTGCAGAGTTGCGCTCTCCGGTTGTATTGAGTTTTAGTACATCAACACCGAAAGCGGAATTTGATTCGCCGGAAGTAAGTGCATTCAATGTGTAATACCCGACTGCGGTATTGTAACCGGAAGTCATAGTAAAATTGCCGGAGTTAATTCCCATAAACGTATTTCGTCCCGACGCAGTTTGAAAGTCATGAATAAATCTATCACTGCTCTTATAAATTACTCCAACCGTTGATCCGGTTGTAACAGGCAATGTAAAACTTTTATTCAAGCTGAGGTATCCTGTAGATTGGCTAAGACTTAAAAAAGTATTTGAATTATCCTTTATTGAAAACGTGCCGGAAGAACCAAGCGTGTTAGTAATATCTTGAGCATTGCCGGTAACGCTCGGCAGGAGAAAAATAATTGAAAAAATAAAATTGCGCATAGCGTATTCCTTGTATTGTTAAATAAATGCTTTATAAAGTTCGAACTACAAGCAAAGTCAGATTAAATTATAACCTAATCCAAATTCTATTTGAGCAGAATAAATTTTTTCGTTTCGAAGAAATTGCCTGCGGTGAATCGATAGTAATAAACGCCGGAAGTATATTTGCTTCCGTCAAACGCGACGTTGAAACTTCCCGCTGTTTTTTCTTCGTGAACGAGAGTAACAATCTCGTTTCCTAAGGCATCATAAATCTTTAACATAACAAAACAGTTAATCGGTACTTGATAATTAATTACCGTAATCGGGTTAAATGGATTAGGATAGTTTTGCAACAATGCAAATTCTGTTGGTAATTCTATCTCAACTTCAAGCTGGTTTGAATAAGTAAAACTTCCATCATGATCTATTTGCTTTAATCTGTACAAATATTTTCCGTAGGAAACATTCCTATCTTCGAGGGAATAGGATTGCGGTTCGGATGTAGTTCCGCTACCTTCAACAAAACCGATGTTAACCCATTCATGCGGAATAGTTTTAAAGTTTGCCCGTTCAATTTCAAATCCTGCATTATTTGTTTCGGTTGCCGTTTCCCAGATAAGTGTAATACTATTTCCATTTATTTTGGTAGAGAATGAAACCAATTCAACCGGAATGGGTGTACCATTAATAGTTCCGTTGCCCGTTAGAGTTCCATTCATTACAACAGAATCAACATTAACATTTGTTCCGAACTCAAGTATCAACTGTGTCCCGGAGTCAAATATCATCATGCTCTGGCATAATGTTAAGATATTAACTATGGAGATGAAGAAAATCGTTTTCATTTTTTATCCGATATAGTCTGGGAGATATTTTGGTTTTGGGATTTCAATTTTTGAATTTCGGTTAACAATAAATTTTGTAGTTCTTTAATATCATCTAATTCTTCTTTTAATTCCTTTGCATCAATTTGTAGTTTATCATTAACTGATTGAAAATTTTGGTTTGCGGTTTTTAGCTCGTCATTTTCTTTTTTCAACTCTTGAATGGCTTGAACTATCGGCGCAAATAAATCATCGTATCTCAATTCATAATCGCCTGCATCGGTTACATTAATAAGTCCGGCGTTTGAAATTCCTAAAGAATTTAAAGTTTCCTCAACCTCTTGCGCGATAAAACCATATTCATTTTTTTCTGATTCATCATTTTTTCTTACATAAGAAACCGGATTTAATTTTGAGATAAACTCGAGCCCGAGATTTGATTCTTTAATATTTTCTTTCCATTTTCTGTCGCTTGTAATCGTCCACGCTACTTGAATACCGGCATAGGTAATATTCGCATTTCCCATTCTAATCTGGTTACTAGTAGAACCCGACGGCACTTGCGCATTATAACCAATAGCAATGTTATTGCTTCCTGAAGTGATTCCTGTCCCTGCATCATATCCGAAAGCTGAATTATAATCTCCTGTTGAATTCATAAGCGAATTCATTCCAAATCCTGAATTTAAACCACCGGAATTGTTTTGAAGTGCAAATGTTCCAAATGCAGAATTACTACCGCTCTGGCTATTTTGAAGTGCTCCAACACCAAAAGCTGAATTACCCCCTGCAACTGTATTACTTGATAGCGCACCATAACCAAATGCAGAATTCCAAACCCCTGTAGTATTAAAAAATAAAGCTCCGGTTCCAAAGGCAGAATTTTGATCGCCGAGGTTATCTCGTAAAGCTCCATAACCAAAAGCGGCATTATCACTACTCGTGGTATTGCTTTTAAGAGTTTCCGATCCGAACGCTGTATTATAATTTCCGGTTGTGTTTGAAGAAAGGGAATTGTATCCTATTGCAGTGTTGTTCAAACCAATTGTATTAAGAGCTAAAGAATAATATCCGATAGCAGTATTCTTTGTGCCTGTTGTATTTGTGAACAAAGAATAATCTCCCATTGCGGTATTATAATCTCCGCTAACATTTGCATACAAAGAATAGAAACCTGTTGCAGTATTATATCTTCCGGTTGTGTTGGAAAATAAAGATGAGTGACCGTTGGCGGTATTGTAACTTCCGGTTGAATTATTATTTAATGCGTAGTAGCCTGTTCCGGTGTTCGCACTTCCGGTTGTGTTGTAGTAAAAAGTAAAAGCACCAATTCCTGTATTCTGAATTCCGGTAGTGTTTGCAGATAAAGAATAATAACCCACTGCTGTATTTTCTTGCCCGGAAGTATTAGATTTTAATGCGTACGCTCCAAGTCCGGTATTCCAACTCCCTGCTGTATTTGCATTTAAAGAATTAAAGCCGACTGCAGTGTTAAAATTTCCATAAGTTAACCCCGAAAGAGAGTTCTGCCCTAAGCCCGTATTGCTGCTTGCATCCGTTGTGTTTGAATTGAATGACATTGTGAAGTTACCGGAGTTGATGCCGACAAATGTATTGTTGCCGATAGTTCCGGGAGCTTTGTAGCTGTGGAAATATCTATCATTTCCCTTAAATATTTCTCCGCTAACAATGTTCACTCTGCCGGTTGCTTGGTCGACTGTTAAAAATATGTTAGAGACATTATTAATATCTTCTACAAAAAATTTACCGCCGGTGCCGATTTGCTGATGTATGTTTTGACTGTTAATCTGTACAGTAAAACTCACAAGAAAAATAAGAGAGAGTAGTGTTTTCACAATTCGAATCCTTTCAAATTAGTTAGTAAAAATATTTTTTTGGGGAAAAATTTTTCATCCTTTGGAATGATGTTCAAACGGAGAATTTCCGCACGGGTTGTTAGTGCTTTTTTCATTTAACGATTTCGCCGTCTTTTATTTGTAACAATGTTTTGTTTTTCAGATTTTTTATTAATGATTTCAGTGTTTCTATTTTTTCTTTGGGAACAGTTGAGTTGTTCTCTATTTCAGTAATAATCTTTTCTATTGTTCGATATTCACTGTATCTCGCATCGTCCGATTCCTTTGTGATTATAAGTAGCGGCGCTGATCTTGGTTTGTTTCTCTTAAAAAACTCAAGTAGTTTGGTTGTTATTTTCATCATCTTTTAAAATTCTTAACCAAACATAAACACATATCATTGTTGGCGGAATAGAGAATCAGTTTGCGGTATTGATGATTAAACTAACGGTAGGTTTTTCCAAACTATCGGTAAGAAAAAGAAGCACACTACGAAGATGCAAGCGAATCTTCATTTTTAATTTGTAATTTTTAATTGTATTAACCATCGTTCATTCTCAATTCTACTTCAGAGATTAGGGAAGAATATAGCAACCGAAAATTTGAGTACTTTCATTTTCTCAAATAGCTTCATTAAAAATTTAGCATTATCTTTGCCGCGTAAAAAAAATAAAAAATAAACAGGAGAAAAATGAAATCATTTATCCGCGTATTTATCGCGATCATAATCTTCTCTTCCATTCAATTTGCACAGAATGGAAAGCAATTCGGTAACGAATTAACCGTGAAAGAAACCACAGAAATTTCTTCGCTTCTCGCCTCGAAAGAGGAATTCCTCGGAAAAAGAATTGTCGTTGAAGGCACAGTAGTTGACGTTTGTGAAATGGCTGGCTGCTGGTTAATGCTTCAAGGCAAAGATGAAAATGAAAAAATAAAAGTAAAAGTTAAAGATGGTGAAATCGTTTTCCCGACTGAAGCAAAAGGTTTAAAAGCTACAGTTGAAGGAGAACTTTATAAAATAGAAATGGATGAAGAAATGGCTCGCGACTATCTTGAGCACGTTGCTGAAGAGCAAGGTAAAGAATTCGACCGCGAAAGCCATAAAGGTCAACTCGTTCTTTACCAGCTTAAAGGTATCGGCGCGGTGATTTACGATTTAAAGGATTGAGAATTTTAATCTGACTTTAAATCCTCACAACAAACTTCACAAAGAAAAAAATCCCTACCTTTTACAGCACGCGGGAAATCCGGTTAATTGGTATCCCTGGTGCGACGAAGCATTCCTAAAAGCCAATGAGGAAGATAAACCTATCTTCCTCTCCATTGGCTACTCTACCTGTCATTGGTGTCATGTTATGGAGAAAGAATCTTTCGAAGATTCTTCAGTTGCAGACTTGATGAACAATACTTTCATTAACATAAAAGTTGATCGCGAAGAGAGACCCGACATCGATAGCGTCTACATGACCGTGTGTCAAATGCTTACCGGAAGCGGCGGTTGGCCCATGACTATCATCATGACTCCCGACAAAAAGCCATTTTTTGCCGGAACATATTTTCCCAAAAACGGAAACTACGGACGGATGGGAATGACTGAATTAGTTCCGCGTATCGCAGATTTGTGGATGAATAAACGAGATGAATTACTTCATTCTTCGGCGCAGATACTTGAAGCATTGAAACAAACCTCGCAATCATTTCTTGGAGATGACTTCGACGAAAATATTTTGAAAAAAGCTTACAAGCAATTAGCAGAGCGATTCGATGTGGCGAACGGTGGATTCGGCGGTAGTCCGAAATTTCCTTCTCCGCATATGTTAATTTTTTTGTTGAGATATGCAAATAAAAACCCGAACTCTGATGCGCAAAACATTGTTGAAACAACTTTGCAAGCGATTCGCAATGGTGGAATTTATGATCATCTCGGCGGAGGAATACATCGATACTCAACCGATAAATATTGGCTTCTACCCCATTTTGAAAAGATGCTTTACGATCAAGCACTCTTTGTACTTGCGCTGGTTGAAACTTTTCAACTGACGAAAAATGTTCTCTACAAAACAGCCGCAGTCGAAACTTTAGATTTTGTACTCGAAGAATTTTTTTCGGAAGAAGGCGGTTTCTTTTCGGCGTTAGATGCCGATAGTGAAGGTGAAGAAGGAAAATATTATTTATGGAGTCTCGAAGAGATTAAAAATATTCTTCGAACAGATGCAGCTATTTTCTCTTCATATTTCAATGTTAAAGAAGAAGGAAATTTTTTCGATCCAGCACTCGGTGGTTTTACGAAACAAAATATTTTGCATATAACTTCATCTCCTTCAAAAGTTGCGACAAGTTTTGATATTACCGTTGAGGATTTCAATCTCAGAATTTTAACTTCACTTTCAAAATTAAAAGAAGAAAGAAGAAAAAGAATTCCTCCTTTCAAAGATGATAAAATATTAACCGATTGGAATGGATTGATGATTGCCGCATTTGCAAAAGCCGGCGCGGCATTCGATAACATTGATTTTATAAACGCGGCAGAAAAATCTTTTTCTTTTATAATTGAAAAGATGAAAGACAAAAACGGAAAACTATTGCATCGCTTTAGAGAAGGGGAAGCCGCTTTTGATGCGATTGCCGATGATTATGCTTATCTCATTTTTGCCGGGCTTGAACTTTATTATTCAACTTTTAAAATTGAATATTTGAATGGTGCGGTGATGCTTCAAAATATTTTTTTCTCAAAATTTTGGGATGAAGATTACGGCGGATTCTATTTCACCGCAAGCGATTCCGAAGAATTGCTTGTCCGCCAAAAGGAAATTTATGACGGCGCGATTCCTTCAGCGAATAGTATTTCATTATCAAATTTATCACGCTTATATAAATTAACCGGTGAACAGAATTATTTTAATAAAGCAGTGGATCTTGCGAGAGCATTTTATAATAATATTTCGAGCGTACCGACTTCTTATACACAATTTTTAAGCGGCATTGACTTGCATATTTCGGAATCGTCTGAACTTGTAATTGTCGAAGATAGCGCGGAGAGCATTGATAAATCAATCTTGAACGCGCTTCGCGAAAATTATTTTCCTTCATTAACAGTAATTGTGAAAGATAAAAATAACGGGGAAAAACTTTCGGAAATCTCTCCTTTCACAAAAGAATTGAAAGTTATAAATGACAAACTGACTTTTTATCTCTGCAAAAATTTCAGCTGTTCACTTCCGACAAATGATTTTGAATCAATCCTGAAAAAATTGAAAGAATAATTTATTCTTTCCCGATAAGGTCAACAAAGAACTTTACGTTTTTACTTTCTGAAGTGGAGAGAATAATTTTCAAAATTGCAGTCAGTGGAACAGCGAGTAACATACCGACAATTCCCCACACATATCCCCACAACAATATTGAAAGAAGAATGGCAATGGGATTTAAGCCGAGGCGGTTTCCTAAAAAAATCGGTTCAAGCATATTGAATATCACTGTTTGAACTGCCATTATTGTTGCGGCAATAATTAATGCATAACCGAACGATTCGTATTGTAGTAATGCAATAACCGTTGGAAAAGCAAGAGTAATGATTGCCCCGATAGTAGGAATAAAATTTAGAAGAAAAGCGAGCGTTCCCCAAAGAATCGGAAAGTCAACTCCGAACAGAAACAGCGCAAAGCCGATAACGATTCCCGCCAATAAATTCAATGCGATCTTGCTTATAATATATCTTTGTATCTGGATGTTGATTGCTTTGAAAGTAGCGGCAAGTTCATTTTCGGCGTGAGTTTTTTCTTGATCAATTCTTTTTTCAATTTCCGATTCATCATCCGAAATAAATTCCTGAGTATGATATTTTCTTTCTATTTCGGTGAAAGTTGGGACACTTCTTCCGGCGATATACCTTTTCTTTATTGAATCATAAACTGATTTATGTCCGCTGACGATGAAAGCGAAGAATAATAAAATGAAAAAAATGTAACCGCCGATATCAAAAAAACCGGTCAGCAAATCACTAACAAGAGTTTTTGCATTAAGGTTGGCAAGAATTTCTTCGATAGAAAAATTTGTGAAATAGACATCATGCAATCCGATTGAAGCACTTGTTTCGCGGATGATAGAATTAAATTTGGAAAAATATATTTCAGTGTAACCGCTGAATTGCATCAGTGAATCGAATAAAAGTTTTACTGCCCCGCTCCCGATTATGATGATGAGTAGAATGTTGAGAAGAATAATTACAATTGTCGGAACTCTCTTATTCCACAAAAATGAATTCAACGGAGAAAATAAAAAGAAGAGAAAGTATGCGATCACAAAGGGGAGAATGATGAAAGCGAGTTCTTTCATGAGAAAGCTCAATGCGGTCAATCCTAAAATTCCGATAAAAAATTTTACGCCGCTGTCGTTTGTTATCCGTTCTTCATTCATCTAATATTTTCTTTCTAATGTTCATGACAAATATATCAACTCCAAAATTATTGATGAAAACTAAAACTTAATTCCGATTCCAGGAGTTTTTTGTAATAATTTTTTTTCATAAACAATTTCACCGTTCACAATTACTGTATCAATCCCTTCTGAAAACTGATTAGGATTTGCGATGTCGGCTCTTCCATTAATTGCACGATGATCGAAGATTGTAATGTCGGCATTCGCTCCATTTTTTATTTCTCCGCGATTAATTAAAAGGGGAGATAGCAATTCTTTCTGGTGTAAAGTAACTTTTTTAATTGCGTCATCAATAGATATTCCAATATCGAGCATTCGTCGAATTGCTGTGGCAAAACAACCGGCACCTCGCGGATGATTATTTGCAAAAGGTTCTTTCTCAATTCCTCCATCGCTTGCAACAAAACAAAAATTCTCTTTTATCGCAGTATCAAAAGTTGATTCGAGCGGCATTGTTCCTTCGGGAACTGCGACTATAACCAATGTATTTCTATAATGATTAAAATTTTCTTTTGTGATAGTTTTATTTTGTCCGACGATTCGTAAATCTTCGTAAGTAATGTTGTATCGTTTCTGCCAATTACCGCCGAACCTTTCCGAAGCAAGATTTGTTGCCCAATAACTGTAAGGATAAACGCAACAAGTAATTCGAGTGCCGGAATCGTTCGCGGCGCGAATCAACTCCAGAGCTTTTGGCATGTCAAATGTTCCGCCTGTAGAATTTAAGTGATCGATATGAAGTTTTACTCCAGATGCTTTTGCAATTTCGATTGCTTCAACAACGCCATCAATTTCTTTTTCTTTACTCGAATCTCGAAGATGAAGAAAAAATGGTCGATCATATTTTTTGGCTGTGCGCGCAAGTTGAAGCAACAGTGTATTTGGGACAGGGTTATATTCGATGCTATAACTAACTCCAATTGCGCCGGCATCAAGACCTTCTTCCACTTTTTTCATCAACGATTTTGACCCGAACGAGTTTAACAACCGCATTGAAAAAACTGCAACACCATAATTTACGTAGTGTTGTTTGTTTGAAAAGTAGCTGTAAAATTGTTTGGGATTTTCATGCCCTCCGTGAAGTTGCAATACTGATGTACATCCGTCAGTTACTTTATATTTTTCAAATATTTTGTAAGTGCCGTAAGGATTGACTTTATTGTCTGCAAGAATATCAATGAATCCGGGCGAAACAATTTTGCCGGTCGCATCAATTGTTCTTTTGCCAAGGATAAAAGTATCCGAGAGAGTTAAGATTCTGTTCTTTATTCCTAAAAATACATTTTTCATTCCATCGGATGTTAAAACACTTCCGTTTTGAATGACAATGTCAAATTCTGTTATCTGTTTAGCTCGTAAAATATTTATCGGAAAGGAAACCGCAAAAGCCACGGTTCCGATTTTTTTAATCGCTTCTCTTCTATTAATTGTTTTCAATATATTTTTTGATAAATAAGTTTTGTAATTGAATTAAGAAAATAAATTTAAAACGCGGCAAGCTACTTCCGAAATAACTAACAACGATGTAACTAACAAGCGTGTTAGTTTTTGGGATGGCGTACCTTACGATAGAATATCTCAATCAAATAATTTATGAGAGGTTCTTTTTAGATAGACGGAAGAGAACCACAACTTGAAAACCGGGTCCAGAAACTCGATACCGCTATCAGTTACATCGATAATTTCTTTATTCACTAAAGAATTTTTTATTCGATTAACATTTGCGGATGTTCCGAGTTCGTAAGTTTTAATAGTTTCCGTAGCACTAAGTTTGAGAACGTTATCGCAGACAGCTTGTAAAAAATTGATTTGCATATTCGTAAGCGACTCAATTTCTTTTTGATACAATATTGTTTGTTGCATCATTAACATATTAATTGCAGAGTTGTATTCCTTTATTGAACATTGTTTCGTTGTATTTGCCCAAACCATGTATGCAAGTTGCTGAACGAAGTAAGGATGATTTTCCATTTCACGCGCAATCTGCAAAGCAATTTTTTCGTGTATTTCTTTTTTTGATTTTTTGAAATTTGAAATGATGTAATTTTTCCAATAATTTTCATCAATCTTATTTAAGAAAATAATGTCTCCAAATTTATAAAATGGCATCGATTTGTTCTCGAAGAGTTGAATCATCAAATGACGCTTGCTGCCGTATAAACAATATCCGGCGCGCGTATGTTTCTGCCAATGCGATCTCAATTTTTTCTGAAATGCAACAGGGTGTTCAAAAAATTCCACGTTCTGAAATTCGTCGATGCAAACTACGATTTTTATTTTCTTCTCTTTGCTTATTTGTTCGGGAAGATTCAAAATCTCGTCGGGTGTTTTTTTTACTTCGTTCCAATTGAAACTGAGAGAAAAATCCGAATTTGGATCAATTCCTATTTGAAATACGGGAGTAATTTGGCGAAAGAATTTCTTCGCGCTGTTAAGTCTTTCCTCCCATTTCGTATAAGCAATCTTTAACAATTCCATCGCAAAGTTTGTATAGAATTCTTCTTCGGTTCGAATGTTGAACAAATCTATAAAACAAAATTTAATTTGGCTGTTGTGTCGTTCAATTGAAGAAGCGGTTTTCATAACCAGCGAGGATTTCCCCCATCTTCTGGGAGAAATCAAAATTGTATTAATATCGCCCGATAAATTATTTTTCAATCGGGCGAGATCATTTTCACGATCTATAAAATGATCACCTGAAACGATTTTACCGAATATAAATGGATTCTTCATAAATGTCCTTCAAAAAAACTAACACAAATGTAACTAACAGAACTGTTAGTTACAAGTCTGTTACTTATTATTGTTGGTACAAATCATAGGTGTATCTCAACATTGATGTAGATGAAATATTTATAAACTAGTAACTGAAGTTACGCAAAAGCACTAATAGCAACGGATGACACAGATACTACAGATTTTCACAGATTTCTATCAGCAAAGATCAGTTATAATCAGTGTTCTGTTTTTAATTGTGGCAATCACGAAAATCAGATAACACAAACGATTGCGTAACTGCTGTGAATAATGTAATAAGATTTTTATTGTTTTATTTTTCAGTTACTAAGGTTCATTGAAAATAAGGTTAAGAAGTTCCTAACATGGACAACCAGAACCAAAGTTAAATATCTAACAAGTTATTGTTCTTACTTTCGTAATGAGAGCATTGCAAAACAGCAAAAAATATTTCATCCCCGAACGCTTTCGGGATTTGATTTTGTTTGCGTCGTTGCTTTTTACCAATATCTCATCCCAAACGCTTTCGGGATTTCAATAATAAAAATATTTTTCCCGTTAGGGAAAATATGTTGGTAACAAAATGCCATGTGATAAAAAAAATCCCGTAGGGATGACACAATTTACTCTTCTCATCTTCCTTTACTTCTTGAACAAAAACCATCGGAACGATTCTGCGAAAAAGATGAACATTTTTCAAATTGTTGTTTTACCCTATCTGACAAGAGTATTCTGAAACGGTGAAAAATATTTTGCCAGATTTGGTAGTGAATCTAATTGGAAGGTACTAATGTGCAAAAGCTGTAGCAATGTATAAACAGAAAAAATTATTTGAATAAAAAAATCATTTCGAATCTGATTGCAATTTCATGATCAAACAAAAATTGGCAAAGATATACCTTAATTCATTTCTCAACCTTAGTAACTTAAATCCTCCTCACCAGTCAACCTTATTCTCTGTCTTTGATCAAGTAACTGAAGTTACGCAAAAGCACTAATAGCACACGGATGACACAGATACTACTGATTTATAAATGTTCAAAACAATGTTCGCATTGTTCAAATATTTGATTGATTTTCTTATAAAATCTGAAACAAAAAACAATTACGTAACTTCCGTTTTCTGTCTAAATTCTAAAATAAAATTAATCTCAATCTTATTGTTGCTTTAATTATTTTGCAAACGAAATTACAAATCAATTAAGCCCTTGATGACACAACCAAAAATATTTTTATCACTCTGTTTATTATTATTAACGCATGCACCTGCTCAAATATCGTTCGATGCAAATTTTGAAAGTGGCAATCTTAAAACCGTTACGACGACAGATAGCATTAACTACACGATTACTACTAATACCGATATTGGTGGCAGGTGGTTTTACTTCAGAATTAAAAACGTAAAAAATAAATATCTTAGTGTTAATGTTTCTTCTTCGGATGTAAAGCGGGCGGTCTATTCTTACAACGATAAAGATTGGGAACGTTTCTCTTCTTCCGAAAGTCCTTCTACAAATGTATTTCAAAAAACTTATGCACATGACACAGTTTATGTTGCTTATTATATTCCATACAATTACTCATTTTTACAGGAAAGAATTACAACGTGGTTGCAAAATAGTTTTGTAAAACTTGATACGCTTGGTTTCACTCTACGCAATTTTCCGATTCAAGAATTAACAATTACAGATCCTTCAATCCCGAATTTAGAAAAGATTGATGTGTGGATTCACGCGCGAACGCATCCCGGCGAAACCCCGAGTTCATGGCACTTCGATGGATTTATTGATGAACTAATAAAGAATAATCCTGTTGTAAAACATTATTTAAAAAAATTTGTTTTTCACTGCATACCATTTACAAATCCCGACGGAGTTTATTACGGACGTTCACGGACAAACTACGACGGTATCGATGTTGAAGCAAATTGGAATCAACCCGACAGCCTGACTTGCAAAGAGGTTTTAATTTTGAAATCAAGAATGAACCAAATTAATAACATAAAACCATTGCGTGTTTTCCAAAATTTACACTCACAAGCGTCTCCGTATTGTACATTTTGGATACACACTGCATCATCGACTTCCCCCTTATTTTACAAGCGCGAAACGGAATTCGCAAATTTAAACACTTCGGAAAATTCATTCTTCGAAAAATCTGATTATCGTTTTTCGAATCTGCTTTCAAAATTTCCCGAGGGATGGCTTTGGGCAAATTGGGGCGATACGGTTATGGCTCTCACGTATGAAACACCTTATGATTTTTATTCCTCTTCTATTTTAGTAACGAATGAAAATCTTGCATTCCTTGGCGAGCATATGCTATATGCCATCGCTGAGTTTTTACAAATCTCGCATGAAGAAAGAATTATACTTGATAACAAAAATGTAGTTTCATTTTGGAATTCTTCGCAAACAGGAATTAATTTTTTCGGTGAAAATTATTTATACAAAACTTCATCATCACCTTCCGGCACTGTTGAATTTGCATCTCCAACACTGAAGCGCGGAAACTATGATGTGTTTGCATGGTGGCAGGATAGTTCCATCAATGCAACGAATGCAAAATTCACAATCCAATCTCCAAATAATTCAACAACCATCTTTCGCAATCAAAAAAATAACGGAGGTGAGTGGAATTTTCTCGCAAACATCGGATTTTCAGACAGCGGTAAAATTAATATTGTCGTAAGTGATTCCGCCGACGGAAGAATTATCGCAGATGCGCTCAGAATAATTTATCGCGGTGAACAAAGCAATTTGAATGATATTTCTTCCGTGAACAATTTTGAGTTGTTCCAAAATTATCCGAACCCCTTTAACTCTTCAACAACAATTCAATTCATTTTAAATCAAAGTGAAAAGATTAAACTTCAAATTTTCAATTCGCTCGGAGAATTAATTTTAACGCTCGCCGATGAACAACTTTCTGCGGGCATGCACAAATACCAAATCGATGCTCAACTGCTTCCTAACCTTGCGAGCGGAATTTATTACTATCGATTGCAAACAAGTGTTTCAGCAAAATCGAAAGGAATGATCTACCTGAAATGAAAAAAATCGAGAGTAAAATTTATTTTGCAACGTGTAGTTGGAAATATGATTCGTGGAAAGGAATTATTTATCCCGACGAAAAAAAATTTAACTATCTCGAAGAATATTCGAAATACTTTGATAGCGTAGAGATTGATCAATGGTTTTGGTCTTTGTTTGACGAAAAGAAAATCGGGATGCCGAAGAAAGATGATGTAATTAATTATGCGAATTCTGTTCCTGATAAGTTTAAGTTCACAATAAAATTACCCAATTCGATTACACTCACTCATTTTTACAAAAAGAAAAAAAGCGATCCGCTTGTTGCGAATCCACATTTTCTTTCACACAAATTGATGGAAGATTTTTTAGAACTTCTCGAGCCGATGAAAAACAAAATCGGCGCACTGATGTTTCAATTCGAGTATCTCAATAAAGAAAAAATTAGTTCGCAAATCGAATTTCAGGAAAGGTTTGAAAATTTTTTAGAGAAAATTGAAAAGTCATTTCCGCTCGCAATCGAAATCCGCAATCCGAATTATCTAAACAAAAACTATTTCGAATTTCTCGAAAAGAATAATTTGGCGCATGTATTTCTGCACGGATATTATATGCCGAGTGCGTTTGATATTTATTCAAAATTCTCTATGTTTGCCAAAAATTTTTCTGTAATACGCTTGCACGGACCCGATAGGAGCGGAATTGAAGAATTGACAAATGGTATTTGGAACAGTATTGTTCTGCCAAAAGATAACGAGCTGAAAAAAGTAGCCGAAATGATTTTATCTTTAAAAGCAAAAACCGTTGACGTTTTCGTGAACATAAATAATCATTTTGAAGGAAGCGCACCGTTGACAATTAATAAATTAAAAAAGGAACTTGAAAGTTTTGAATGATTTTAAACAACATATAATTCTCACCGCAGTTTTTTCCTGCCTTGTTATTTTTTTCACTCCTCACAAAACTTTAAGCCAAACTCAAAAAGTGGATGGAATTTTTTTCACGCAGAAAAATGTTTTGTTTCATCTGACCAATGAATCAATCAGTATTAAAGCGGGTGCGGTTGATGTCTTCAGCAAATTAATTGATGGAAAGAAAACTTTTTATTTCTCCCCCGAAAAGAAGTATTTATTGATTTGCAATTTCAATTTCCCGAAAACAAAAGAAAATTATCACATCACTTTTTTCCTCTTCGATAAAGATTACAAATTAGTCTCTGAAAAAAAATTAGAAGCGTTTTATGATATGCCGCATCAAATCTTCGCCGTAAATGATAACGGTGTTATTGCCGCATATAATCCTGCGGAAATGAAATTGAATTTGTACGAAGGAACAATAGAAACGGAAATCTCTCTCGAAGAAAAAATAAATTATGAAATGGAACGCGCGGCATTTTTGCGATTCACGAACAAAGATTTATTTATTGCAACAACACTTCAGCCGGTTCTTCTGGAAAATAATGAACCGAACACTGCTCTTTATAAAATCGATCTCTCGTCGAAGAATTTCAATAAATATATGACAAACCTCTCGGTTGTAACTTCGCTAAATTTAAGCAATGAAAAGATTTTTATTTCGGGTGTGAAATTTCAAAATTCAACTGCACAAGAAAAAACTTTGGTTATGAATTTGGAACTTTCATCGATCGATGAATTGAATTTTCAAGTTCATTCCGTTTGTGATGAAACAAATTATTTCGGCTCAGACGGAAAAATTTATCGAATGGAAAAAGAAGTTTCGATCATTCAAGATTTTTCTTCGCTCGGGAAAATTTTTTCTCACGCAATTGCAAAAGACAATTCTCCCTTTTTGTTAGTTCAAAAAAATGGAAAGTACGCGGTTGCGGGCTTGATAAATAGAGCCGAAAATCATTTTGAAATTAATTTACTTTCGATGTATTTTGAAACCGATTTTATAAATGGATTTATTTTTGATGACAACACTTGTTATCTATTCACAAATACACAAACTATTTTTATACACTGATGATATTTTTTCGCGGAGCAAATAAATGAAATTTTCTTTACCAATTAAACTCCTCCTCTTATTTTTATTTACAAATTTCTCACTCGCCCAATCCGGGAAAATTGCCGGAAGAATAATCGATAAAATTTCCAATGAACCGATTCCGTTCGTCAATGTTATGATTGACGGTACTGCACTCGGCGCGGCTACCGATATTGATGGATACTATTCAATCTTAAATGTCGCGCCCGGTATATATGCCGTTAAAGCATCTGCAATCGGTTATAACTCCGTTACATTTACGAACATTAGAGTATCAATCGATCTCACTTCAAAAGTAGATTTTGAATTATCGGAAACATCCGTTGAGCTTGGCGGTGAAGTTGTTGTAATTGCAGAGAAGCCGCTTGTAACAAAAGATTTAACTTCCTCTACTGCAATTGTTGGAGCAGATGAAATTTCTGCGCTACCGGTTACAGAATTTCAAGAAGTGCTGCAATTGAAGGCGGGCATTGTCGGTGGTTCTGTGCGTGGCGGCAGACAGGGAGAAGTTGTTTATGCAATCGACGGAGTTCCCGTTACTGATGTCTATGACGGCGGAACTGTTGTCGATGTTAACGCAAACTCAATTCAAGAATTGCAATTTGTCTCCGGTGCTTTTAACGCTGAGTATGGAAGAGCACTTTCCGGTTATGTGAATATTGCGACCAAAGACGGCAACAATAATTTTTCAGGTTCACTTACAACTTATGTCGGTGATTATTATAGTACTCACGATAATATCTTTCGGCATATTGATCAAACTTCAATTACAAACATTAGAAATTTTGAAGGAACGTTGAGCGGACCGATTATTCAGAACTCGATTTATTTTTACGCAAATGCTCGATACATTTATTTTGGCGGGTGGCTGCGAGGAAAAAATGTTTATAATCCTTGGAACATCACCGTGAACAATGGACCCGATAAACCGCTTGAAGAAAGATACACTTTAAGTTTGGTTCCCGATAGCGGTTTGGGTGATGGCAACATCGTTGATATGAATTGGAATGAAAAAATTTATGGACAGGGAAAATTAACTTATAGAATTATTCCTGAAATTAAACTTACTTACAACTACATTTACGATCGCGTTGATTATCAAGATTATGAACACGCTTTCGCATTAAATCCAGACGGAAGACCAAAACAATTCAGACGCGGCAACACTAATATTTTGGGAATGACACACACTCTCGGCTCAAATACTTTTTATACTTTGAATCTTTCTTACTTCTTCAAATCATATCGTTCCTATGTTTATGAAGATTATAACGATGCCCGATACACAAACGGGTTGTTATTTTCTCAATCTCCCGCAGAAGTTCCAAGCGCATTAACCGGCGGAACAAACAACAATCATTTCAAAAGAACTACCGCTACAATGGGAGTAAAATATGACATCACTTCGCAGATTACACAAGTGCATCAAGTGAAAGCGGGAGCAGAATTCAACAGACACAATTTAACTTTTGATAATATAAGTTTGATTCAAACTAATTTGAGCGACCCGGCAGTTACGCGCAATCCGTTCGCTACTATGAGAGTTCCCGATCCGCTTGACCCGGATGATAATTTATCCATAGATCTTTACGAAAGAAAGCCGATTGAATTTTCTGCATACGTTCAGGATAAAGTTGAATTGAATGAAATAATTTTGAATCTCGGAATTCGCTTCGATTATTTCTCCCCTGACGGAAAACTTTTAACAGATCCGACAGATCCCGATATTTATCGCCCGAGAAATCCCAAACATATTTATGTTGCAGATACCGATAACAACGGGCAGTTAGGACCGGGAGATGCGTTGCAAACTTTGGAAGATAGAAAAGTTTATTGGTACACTGATGCAAGTTCAAAAGTGCAATTCAGTCCGAGACTTGGAGTTGCATTCCCTATTACCGACCGCGGTGTTATTCACTTTTCATACGGACACTTTTTCCAAATTCCGAATTTCAGTTTGCTTTATACAAATCCTGAATACAAATTCGGACAGGGAACGAGCAACGTTGGAACTGCCGGAAATCCCGATTTAAAACCACAATCAACCATCAGCGGTGAAGTTGGAGTGCAGCAAGCATTGACTGATGAAATATCGATTGACTTAACAGGATATTTCAGAGACATTAGAAATCTTGCAGGAACAAGAGCGGACGAAATTTTGATGTTCGGTTCAGGAAAATATTCACAATTTGCGAATAGCGATTTCGGTTTTGTGCGTGGAATTGTTTTCACTTTAACAAAAAGATTTTCTAACAACTGGGCGGCGACGATCGATTATACTTTACAATCGGCAAAAGGAAATGCTTCCGATCCATTCGCAACACGCAATCAACTTGTTGGCGGGCAAAGACCTGAAATACAATTGATTCGACTCGATCAGGATCAAACGCATACTTTTAACACAACATTCAGTTATTCTTCACCCGATAAATGGGGATTAAGTTTTATCGCTCAGTATGGAAGTGGATTTCCATATACGCCATCGCAATCTCTGGACATCAGTTCTTTACTCACGAACAGCGAAATTAAACCAACATTTTTCAATGTTGATTTCAGAGCTTATTATGATTTAAAGATTGATGATTACTCGTTCAATTTGTTCATGAGAATTTACAATCTCTTCGACATTAAAAATCAGTTGAATGTTTATAGCGATAGCGGCACTGCCGATTTTACACTTGAAGAATTTTTGAGACGACAGCAAAACCTGCCCGAGCTTGTCAACACACTCGATGAATATTACAGAAACCCGACCTTCTATTCCGAACCGAGAAGAATTGAAATCGGCGCAACATTTAATTTTTAGTGCAACGGAAAATTTATTATGAGAATAAAATACATATCAATCTTTACAATATTAATTTCATTTTTCTTCTGCGTAGAAAACTTCGCGCAACAAAGAATTACAGAGCGCGGCAACAGCGTCAATCGTAAAGCCGGAGTGCATCGTGGTAATCAGGTGCGAACTGTTTTTTCAAATTGGGGAGTGATTGCCCAGCCTGGCGAACAAGGTCCACGCGCCTCATGGAAATTTGATGCCAACGGTTATGTCGGCGATGTCTCTCCTGTCATCGGTGTGAAAATTCCTACAAGAGATTATAATGGCAATGATACAATCGAAGTTTCTGAAGATAGTATCTTCTCAGTAATTCCTACTCCTGTTTCCCGCCCGACAAAAAGGCACGATCAATCCCCAGGCGGAAAATACTGGACGTTCGAACCGATTGGCGGATTTTCAAATCCTGAACTAAGCGAATTGGGAAAAGGAATTGCAATGAGTCATCAACCCGAAACATGGCCGGCATTTTGGCCCGATTATCCGTTGTGGACTTACTCCGGAGAGCCGATTATTGTCAACGGCGTTGATGTTACTCCTAAAGTTGATTGGAACGGCTACTTCGGTAGGGCGCAAGCAAATTCAGATCAGGAAAGTTATTTCTGGATGGATGATAACGAAGATGAAAAAATGTTTTCCCTTTATGGATTTTTACCCGACACAACAGACTTACTTAGAAGAGGGCAAGCATTGCAAGTTTCAGTGAGAGGTTTGCAGTGGTCAAACTTCCTTGCTAAAGATGTTGTATTCTGGCTTTATAATATTAAGAATGATGGAACTTCAACTTACGACCGCGCAAGCTTCGGAATTCTCATCGGAACTTATGTAGGAATTGACGGTGATGAATGGAACGACGATGTTTCATTTTTTGATGTGAGAGAATCGATAACATACTCGTGGGATTTCGATCAGTATGTTCGTCCTTCCGCAAATCCGAAATGGCAACCCAATCCTTCTAAAGTCGGATACATCGCTTATGCATTTTTGGAATCTCCCGGCAACGGCTTTGATGGAATTGATAACGATGCCGATAATAGAAAATTGAATCCCGCTTCCGCAAAATATTTTACAGAATCAGATTTTAATACGAGAACAGTTAAAGCCGGCGATAAGTTAGTGCTGATTGATAAATCAACTTTTGCCAGAACAATCTTCACGATGCCGAACGATACAGTTACGGTTACTTCGATGGGTGTTAAATTCTTTTTATCTCCGAATGTTACTCAATTACTTGAAGGGAACGTCGATGTTCAAACAAATTTGAATAAGAATGCTTTCGATGGAATTGATAACGACCTCGATGGATTGATAGATGAGAACTATATCATTCATTACAGACAATTTAAAAAATCTCCTTCGGGGGTTGTACTCATCGATACTTTAAATCCGGTTCAATATTTTGACTACGCCGCTAACACAGGTTTGAACGATCCGATGATTGACGAGAAGAGAGATGATCTTATCGATAATGATAAAGATTGGAACGCGCTTTTCGATGATGTTGGCGAAGATGGTAAAGCCGGCACCGGTGATCCCGGCGAAGGAAACGGAGTTCCTACCCCAGGTGAACCAAACTTCGATGCAACAGATGTTGACGAGTCCGATCAAATCGGTTTAACTTCGTTCCAGTATTTCGTTCCTGCAAACAATATTACTCTTGGCGATGAAAACGAAATGTGGGATAGATTAAGTCCCGGACGTTTCGATGTTCCAAGTTCTATTGTGAACAACGTTGCAATTAAAGGAGAAGACGGAGATTTTATTTACGGCTCCGGTTTCTTTCCTTTGCTTGCAGGCAAAACGGAAAGATTTTCTTTGGCTCTTGCTTTTGGCGATAACTTTTTGGCTGTGTTTAAAACCAAAAGAGTTGCACAACTTATTTATAACGCAAACTATAATTTCCCCCGCCCACCGGATAAACCAACTTTATCTGTTGTGCCAGGCGATGGAAAGGTTACTCTTTATTGGGATAAGAAAGCCGAAACTTCTCTTGATCCAACTTTGAAAGAATTTGATTTCGAAGGTTATAAAATTTATAAAGGAACTGATCCCGATTTCACAGACGCTTTACAAATTTCTGATGGAACCGGACAAAAAGTTTTTTACGAACCTTTAGCACAATTCGATTTGAAGAATAACATATCAGGTTATTTCCTTTCATCTCCTTCATTGTATGATTTAACTACCGGTGCACCATTTTTGCTCGGTTCGGAAACAGGCATTCAAAATTCATACATCGATACAGATGTGCTCAATGGAAAAACTTATTACTACGCTGTTGTTGCATACGATAGAGGCAAAGCCGATGCCGATATCTTCCCCTCCGAAAATACAATCTTTATTTCTAAAGATGCCGCAGGAAAAATTCAAACCGATAAAAATACTGCGGTTGTTATTCCAAATGCTCCTGTTCTCGGATATATGCCTCCTTCATCAGGAGCGCAATTGACAAGGGTTGACGGCTTCTCCTCCGCAAAACCATATTTCGAAGTTATCGATCCGCAAAAGATTGCGACTACAACTTATATCGTTTCGTTTCAAGATTCAACGGTGAACAAAATTAAATTTGCTTACAGTTATAATGTTAAAGATTCATTGAACGGAACGGTGATTATTAGCGGTACCAATAAACTTCTCCCCGATAACGGAATTGTCTTCAACGGACTTAAACTTTCGTTTGATACTTCATATCAAGTTATTGATAGCATAAAGTTGAACACAACTTTAACCGCGTGGAAAGTGAATAATCCAATCGATAGTTTGAGAACATTAACTTATATCATTTCCCGTTATGAAGATATTACAAATGGAATTTATGGCACGCGCGATCCGAAAGATTATGCAATAGTTTTTACAGATACCGCCGCGACTTATTCGAACAACTTGAATCATTTACTTTTGCGGACAAGCCCACTGCCAATAAAAAAAGTTAATTGGAAAATTTGGGATGTAACGGATAAGAGCAACCCTCTCCCGGTTAGCTTTGCATTTGTTGAACCTTCAACCTGGCAGAAAGATACTCTCTCCAAAAATGATTTGTTAGTATTGTCGGATAGAGATTCGACTTATCTTTCCTGGCGAGTAGTACTTGGCGGCGATAGCATTGCATATCGACCAAAGAGCGGTGATACTTTGTTCTTATCTTTTTACAAACCTTTCACTGCGCAGGATAAATTTATTTTCTCGACAGATGTTGCAACTTATAGTTCCGGCAGTGTTGGCGATCAAATGAAAAACATTAAAGCCGTTCCGAATCCATACGTTGTTACAAACGTGTTCGAGTCTCCGCTCCCGACACAAGTGAGAGGAAGAGGAGAAAGAATCATCAACTTCATCAATGTTCCGGCAAAAGCAAAAATTCATATTTACACTTCAAGCGGAAATCATATTCGTACACTGGAACATGACGGCGATATTTTCGACGGCTCGGTTTCGTGGGACTTAAGAACAAAGGAGGGGCTCGATATTGCTTACGGAGTTTATTTCTACGTTGTTGAAGTTGACGGCGTGAGTGAAAAGAAATTTGGTAAACTCGCGGTTATTAAATAAGAAAGGAGAGAGTTTACAATGAAAAAAATATTAACACTTTTATTCGCAATAATTTTAATTAACGGTTCATTTGCTCAATCAAAAGTTGGAACAACTGCCGCAAACTTTTTGAACATCCCGATTGGTTCACGAGCAAGCGGAATGGGCGGCGCGTTTGTTGCGCTCGCAAATGATGCAACCGCACTTTACTGGAATCCTTCCGGCATCTCCCGTTTTGCAAGAAATGAATTTAACGTTTCCTATTCGGAATGGTTGGTTGGAACATCTTTTAATTGGACAGGATTAGTTTTCAAAATGTCCGATGAAGATGCATTCGGATTGAGCATCAATCAATTAAATTACGGGCAAGAAGAAATAACAACTGCACAACAGCCGAACGGCACAGGACAAAAATGGTCTGCCGTTGATGTTGCAGTAGGTTTAACTTACGCGCGCAACTTGACGGATCGTTTCTCAATCGGCGGTACGGTAAAATATATTCGTCAACAAATTTGGAACGAATCCGCATCTGCAATTGCGCTCGATGTCGGTTTGTTATTCTATACACAAGTTCCCGGTTTAAAACTCGGAATGAACATCGCGAACTTCGGCGGTGAAATGAAACTTGACGGAAAAGATCTACTTCAACCCGTTGACATTGATCCTTCGAATACTGGGAACAATGATAAGATCACTTCTACATTGAATACCGATTCATGGACTCTGCCTCTGAACTTTACAGTCGGGCTTTCGTACGATGCAATTCAAACAGAAGAGTATGCACTAACATTTGGTACCGATGCAATATATCCGAATAATCAAACTTCTTTCTTAAATTTGGGAAGTGAATTTGTTTGGAATAATTTAATTTCGGTGAGAGCGGGCTATAACGCTTTATTTAAGGAAGCCGCTGAAGAAGGACTTTCTGCCGGAGTTGGATTATTCTATGACTTTGGTGCGTTCTCATCAAAGATTGATTATAGCTATAACGATTTTGGAATTTTCAAACAGTTATCGAAGGTCTCTCTTTCGATAGGATTTTAAGACTCAGATAACATAATTAACTAATACATAAATAAATAATATAGAGGAACTATATGAAAAAAATGATGCTTCTTTTCGCCATGCTTTTCGCTGGCAGTGTAGCATTTGCTCAGATTCCTGTTACCATTAGTGTCGATATGGGTGTGCAGGTTTTCAAAGGCAATTTCAGCATGGCAACTGATACCGTTGTCATTCGCGGTGATTTCCAGGTTGATGCGGGAGATCCCGGCGCGGCAAACTGGTCTGGTACTTATTTCAAACTTACTGACGGTAACGCCGATACTATTTATACAATCACTATTAATCTTCCTACTAACAAAGTCGGAACTACTTACAATTTTAAATATGTAAAAGCACCCGATGGTTGGGAAGCAGGTGATAACAGAACTTTCACACTCGCAAGCTCTGCCATGACTTTACCTACTTATTGGTTCAGCAATGATAGCAGTTATTCAACAGTTGTTAATGTTGATAACACTATCAACTTCACTGCTGATCTAACAAGTATTTATGGAACCGGCGTTGGCTACTTCGATCCCAACTCAGATTCTATTCAGGTAATGGGTTTAGATTGGGACGGACTCGGAACAGTTCTTTCAGGAAATAGAAGAATGGTTGAAGACCCACTTTCACCGGGAATCTTCACAACATCAATGACTATCAGAGGTCCGCTTGGCGATTCTACAAAATGGAAATTCAAAGCTTATCCGGATACTCGTTTTACTAACACAGGCTGGGAAACCGGAACAGACAGATGGTTCTCGTATGTTGCCAACAACACAACTGTTACACTTGATCCTATCGTTCCAAGAATTTTCCCGGTTATCGGAAATCTTGTTGCACCGGTTACAGTTAAATTCCAATGCAATGTGAACAACAATCCGGTTAATGCAAAGAATGGATTGCCAATCAATCCTGCGAACATTGCTTGGGTTGGATTAAAAGGCGGTTCGCCACCAATTGGAAACTGGGGTGGAACGTGGACAACAGGCGACACTGCAGGTGCTACTCCTACTTTGCTTGTCATGAATGACGCTGGAATCAACGGTGATTTAGCCGCAGGCGATAAAGTATTTTCTTTAGATGTTGTATTCCCGATTGGCACAGGTGCCGGCGCAATTGAATTTAAATTTGCCGCATGGTATCCGGGTGCTGACACGGTGAATGCAGGCTCTACTCCTTTGGATAATGAAGGCGGATTCGGACAGAACCACATTTTCGTTCTCCGCGAGCCGGGACCAATAACATTGAAAAATGATTTCGGTAATTTCCTTACCAGCGTAAAAGAAAATCCTTCTTTGAATCCTGATAACTTCTCATTGTTGCAGAACTATCCTAATCCATTTAACCCGTCAACCAAGATTAGCTACACAATTCCTGAAAACGGATTGGTAACTATGAAGGTCTACAATGCAATCGGTCAATTGGTTGGAACACTTGTCAACCAATATCAATTAGCAGGCGGATATGATGTAGAATTTTCTGCTAAGAATTTGAACAACGGTGTTTATTTCTACACACTTCAATTCGGTAATTCTACAATTACAAAGAAGATGATTCTTTTAAAGTAATTTCAAGAAATATCTTTCTTAAAGAAGCCCCGGTTTTCATCGGGGCTTTTTTATTTGTGCTAAAATATTTTATCAGTTCTAATCTGTAACATCAGTGTCATCAGTATGCTATTAATTTTTTAACCGCAAAGGCGCCGAGACGCAAAGGGATTTAGTATTTACGATTGACTATTGACTATTGTTCATTCTCTCCAAAGGAGTCCTTCGGACAATTATCAATTGTCAATTCTCCATTCACAATTCACAATTCAAAACCATTCATTTTTAATTTGTAATTTTTAATTCTTCAATCACGCAATTAATCTCTACTTTTTCTATCATATAATTTTTTTTGAACGATAAAATTCTCCACACAACAAAAGGAATAATCAACAGCTATCTGCGGATTGTTTTTAAAAGTGCTTTATTAATTATCTTCCCCAAAAGAATTTATAACTTTATCTCGCATCGAATTAATCATGAACGAACTAAAAACATTTGCAAAATTCCTCGCCGATGAAAGCGCGAAAATCATCACTCCATATTTTAAAACAAAAATTGCAGTTGACTCAAAAGCGGATAACTCGCCGGTAACAATTGCGGATAAAAAAGCCGAAGAGAAGATGAGAGAATTAATTATGAAAGAATTTCCGGCTCATGGAATAATCGGCGAAGAGTTCGGGAAGCACCAACCCGAAGCAGAATATGTTTGGGTGCTTGATCCAATTGACGGAACGAAAAGTTTTATTTGTGGTAGCATCACATTTGGAACTTTGATTGGATTGATGAAAAATCATTTTCCGGTTATCGGCGTAATCAATCAACCAATCTTGAAAGAATTTTTGATAGGAGATAATTCGGTTTCGCTTCTCAACGGAGAAAAAGTTTCTTTTCGCAAAGTTGCAAAACTTTCCGATGCGGTTTTGTGTACGACTGATCATCTCAACATTGAAAAATACAAAAACAGAAACGGGTTTGAGGAGTTGATTCGAAAAGTAAAATTATATCGTCAATGGGGTGATTGCTACGGTTATTTGCTCGCGGCATCCGGGTTTGCAGATATTATGATCGATCCGATTATGAGTGTTTGGGATACAATGGCGTTGATACCAATAATCAAGGGGGCAGGCGGCATCATAACCGATTATGAAGGGAACGATGTTTTGAAGAGTAACAGTACTGTCGCCGCTTCAAAAGAGTTACATCCACTTGTAATTGATATTCTTAATGGTAGAAAATAATATAGAAGCCGATCATACAAAGAGAATAAATCAAACCGACTAACTTTGATTTTCTCGAATTGAAAATTGCCAAAAACCCGACACAAGTGAAGACAAAGTAAAACAAATCTTTAAATAAAAATATTTCGGAAAGACTTGCGGACGAACTTCCATAAACCCCCGCTTCAAATAAGCGCGTTAGTGGTGCCGCAACAAAAGTAAACAAAAAATAAAATATTACGCTCGACAGCAATAATTTTTTATGATTATTCCTTCCTGAAAAATATTCTATTCCGACACGAACTGTAAAAATCATTCCACCGAAAAGTAAAATATAAAAGAAGATTGAAATTGTAATGGGAACTTCACCGATAAATTTTATTTTTAACAAAGAGTTAGCGGGAATTTGAATTTCATTTTCTCCATCATACAAAAAAACTTTGTACTGATACGATTGATTAAACGGAAGTGCCTCAAGTTTGGCTTTGTATCCGCTCACTAATGCGATGAACTCACTCTTTTTCCATTCCCTTTTCTTTAAATCATCTCGATATTCGACGAAGCCGGTCAGCCCGCTTAAATCAGTACGAATAAAAATTTCATAATCACCAGTGTTCGTAGCAATTTTATCAAACTTATAAGTAACTTTTTCACCGCGAATACCAATCGTTCCGCTAATCGGAAAATTGGGGTCGATCACGCTGTGAACATAACCGAAGACATAAGTTAAAATTATCGCGGAAATCCAGAGTATCGCCGTTTGTTTTTTATCCGATTTATTTTTAGAAATATTTTTCATAGCGCACGCAAACTAAGAATTATTTTCATTTGGTTTTGACATTTGCTTAACTTTGCCCCCACTAATTTTTACTATTAAATGGCATTAGAATTAATCACTAAAAATCTGCCGATTCTCAAACCCGATACGGAAGAAAAAAAATCTAAAAAACAAAAATCTTTCGGTAAGGATAAAATTATCGGGCAGGTTAAATATCATCGTCAATTTAAATCCAACTATGTTGAAAAAGATCGCGACATAATTATTTGGCTTCCTCCATCTTACAACAAATCGGAAAACAATTATCCTGTTTTGTATATGCACGACGGACAAAATTTGATGGACCCCAAAACCGCTTATGTCGGTTATGATTGGCGTGTCGATGAAAATGTTTCTCGCCTCATAAAACAAAATGTAATTCAAGAAATAATTGTCGTAGGAATTTATAATACTGCCGATAGACTTGAGGAATATAGCGATTCGGAAAAAGGGGAGAAGTACCGCAGGTTTATCGTAAGCGAATTGAAACCGTTCATCGATGAAAATTACAGAACAATAACTTCGCGTGAAGGCAATGCGATTATGGGTTCGTCAATGGGGGGGCTTTGTTCTATGCTGATGGTTCTTCACTACTCACAAATTTTTTCTAAAGCCGCTTGTCTTTCAAGCTCGTTCTATTATCATCACGATAAAATATTTCGTTCGATTCAAAATATCAAAAGTGTAAAAAGAAGCGTTAAAATTTACATCGATAGCGGCGAAGATGGCAAGTACGATGCGCAGAAAATGTTTTTCGAACTCACTTATCGTGGATTCAAGATTGGCGAGGATATCGACTATTTTTATGATGCAGGAGCGCAGCACACAGAAATTGATTGGGCGAAAAGATTAGACCGCCCACTCAAATTTTTCTTCGGAAAATAATTTATATTCGCTTGAATTTTGCCACAAGTAATCCATAACGTTCAGTCGGGTCGGAAAAATTATATGAAATATTTTTTTCTACACTTTTGAAAGTTCTTCTTTCGGCTTTCTCCAATTTTTTTTCAAAGACTAATTCAAACTCCGGCAAATATTTTTGTACAACATCCCATCCGAATGTTTGTGGCTCGGTAGGAGTTGGAATGTGCCCGCAATCGGTAATGAGCAGAAACAATCCATCCCTTTTTGTTACTCGTTTTATTTCGGAAATTGTTTTGTTAAGATCATCGACATGATCGAGGGAATTGAACGAAGTTACAATGTTGAAGTGAGAATCGGGGAAGGGAATATTTTCGGAATTTCCTTTAATCATTTTCATGTTTCGGAGATTTTTATTTAAAGAAAGATATAAATCGGCGAGCGGATCAAGCCCGATGAGCTCGTTAGCATTGCCGCACCATTCAAGGCTTCCGCGCGGTCCGCAACCTATATCCAAAACATTTTTGGATGAATAATCTTCGCGTGTTAAATTAAAAAATCCTGTGAACACTCGTTCGTAATGATCATTCTTTAAATTTCGTTCAAAGAATTTTATGAATTTCCAATAACGAAGTTCATATTTTCCTTTATTCTCTTTAGAGAGCAAAGATCCGAATAACTTAACGAGTATTGATGGAACGAATAGATTCATTTTAAAAATGCGAGGAAGTCAGTTTAACTTTTGTTCTATAAAAAATATTGGCGCGGATAATTTTACTAATTCACTTAAATTAATTTCATAAAAATAATTTGAAATATAACTCAAACAACTCTAATGATTATTTATAAAAACAAACCGGAAGAATTTCAAGATTACTTAAGCGATGCATCAAACTTCAAAGGTGATTGCGAAGGCGTATATTTTCCGGAGAACGCCGAAGAGATTTCTGAAATTGTTTCGGAAGCAAATAAAACCAATACGAGATTAACCATTGCCGGCAACAGGACAGGTTTAACCGGCTCAGCCGTTCCACTCGGCGGAAGAATAATCTCCACTTCAAAATTAAACAAACTCATTTCAGTCAATATGGATGAAGGTTTTGCAATGGTTGAAGCCGGAGTTACACTGGACTCCTTACAAGATTATTTATCCGAGATGAGTTATTTTTATCCTCCCGATCCGACAGAGAAAAATTGTTTTATCGGCGGTAGTATTTCAACAAATGCATCGGGCGCACGATCGTTTAAGTATGGTTCAACAAGAATTTATGTTGAAGCAATTGAAATGGTTTTCGCTGACGGAGAAATATTCTTTATTGAACGAGGAAAAATACTAGCGAAGAAAAACTATTTTGATTTTTTAACTCCCGAAGGAAAAAGATATAATTTTTCTTTTCCATTAATAAAAATGCCGGCTACGAAAAATACAACCGGCTACTACTTAAAAGAAAATATGGATTTAATCGATCTTTTAGTTGGAAGCGAAGGTACTCTCGGTGTGATCACAAAAGCGAAATTAAAAATTCTGCCCATTCCAAAAAATATTCTTTCATGCGTTGCATTTTTTGAAGATGAAAATGATGCACTCGGTTTTATTGCCGACGTCCGTGCGATTTCTAAAATCCATGGGAATCAATTTATCGATGCGCGGGCTCTTGAATTCTTTGATAGATATTCGTTACGCTTCCTGAAAAATGATTTTGCAAAGATTAAAAGCAATTTTCGCGCGGCAGTTTGGTTTGAAAATGAGTATAACGATGATGCAGATGAGGCGCTTGGATATTGGCTGGATTTGATTATCAAATACAACGGCAACGAAGAGGATATCTGGTTTGCGGCAGATAAAAAAGATTTTGAAGAGATTCATGAATTCCGTCACGCAATCTCTGCGAAGGCAAATGAATTTGTTACTAAACATGGTTTGAGAAAACTCGGAACCGATACCGCCGTGCCGGATGAGAATTTTACAAAGTTCTATTTCGATTCTGTTTCGTTAATTGAAAATACTAATTTGAATTATATCGTGTACGGGCATGCGGGGAATTCACATTTGCACATAAATTTACTCCCCACAAATCAAAAAGAATTTGAACTTGCGAAAAAACTTTATTCGGAAATATGTCGCATTTCCGTCGAACTGGACGGAACAGTCTCTGCCGAGCATGGAATCGGTAAAGTCAAAAGAAATTATTTGAAGATGATGTACGGCGAAGCAACAATTATTGAAATGGCACGCATCAAAAAAATATTTGATCCGAATTTGATTCTCGGCATTGGAAACATTTTTGAAGAAGAAATATTTACGGGATTGTAGAGGCACGCCGTTTGTTGTCGCATTTTGTACGACAACCTTCTAATAAATAATACCACCCTTTTTATAAAAATAATGCTAAACGTTCACAAACATATGTTGTCGAAATTTGCATCAGCAATTAGGGAAAAAAGGATAACGCGTTTTGTTAGTTTCGCGTTAATCCAAATTATTCACGATAACGAAAAAAAATAATTGAATTGTTTTATTCGTTGAAGAAAAGTTCAGTTAGTAACTTTTATGTGATGATGATATAGTTAGTAAAGCAAAAATAAAAGTGGTAAAAGCAAAACCCGTTCGCTATGAACGGGTTTTTTTATTTAAACAAAGTTTCACTCACCGCATAATAAATCGCGAGAAGAGCCGTGAATAACGCGCTTGCGGCGAATCTCCACTTAAAAGATATTTTATTTTGGATAATGTAATTCGCTCCGAGTGAAATCGGAATTTTTGCGGTGAAGGAATACAAACCGATCATCAACAAATTCCAATTGATGTTTTCAAATCTGCCGAGTAAAAGATTTATGAAAAGAATATGCCGTGCAATCCATAGTGGATTGAAAAACGCAAACGCAAGCAAACCACGATACATACTTTTCATTTTGGATTTGTGCGATTCGAGTTTCTTATCGATCCACAAAAAATAGTTTGGTATTTCAATTGCGTAAAGTGTTGCACCGATGAATGCAATTCCCAATACTCTAAAAAAAGAAAATTCGTCCAGCATCAAAGAAGCAATCGTATCGCCACTCGTATAAATTATCGCGCCACGAATTATATCTTCTTTTCTGTAAACCAATTTCATGAATTAATTTTTGACTCGGAATGAAGCGACATTAAAACTCTCTCGTTTGTAAGCGGGGCAATCATATCAAATCTCTTTTCCGGTTCGAATTCTTTCATCGCATTTCTGATGGCAAAGAATGCACCGATGCCATACATTAACGGCGGCTCACCGATTGCTTTTGATTGAAACGGTCCGAAAGGATTCGGTTCATCTTCAAGAAAAATAATTTTCATTTCATTTGGCGCAAAATGAATATCGGGAATTTTATAAGTTGATAAAGCATCGGTAACTAACTTTCCTTTATCATCGTAAAGAATTTCTTCCAATGTCATCCAGCCAATACCTTGAACGATTGCACCTTCGGTTTGTCCTTTATCCACAAGGGGATGCAGACTTTTACCAAAATCATGCACTACTTTAAACGAATCGATTTGATAAGTTCCGCGCAAGCAATCTAACGTTACTTCGGTTATTGCTGAGCCATAAACGTGATACGCAAATGGTTTTCCTTTTGCGTTTTCTTTATCGAAAAAAATATCCTTCGTTGCATGATGAGCATGTGCGGAAAGATTAACTCGTGCGAAGTATGCTTTTTGAATTAATTCATTCCACGTGACAGACGATTTTTTATTTTCGCAATAAACCATTTCGTTTTTAATTTCGATTTGATTCAACGATACATTTAGTTCATTTGAAAGAAATTCTTTTAAACGTGAAAGAATAGTTTCGCAAGCAGACTTTGTTGCGAAGCCATTGAGATCGGCTCCTTTGCTCGCGGCGGTTGCAGATGTGTTCGCATTTCTGCTCGTGTTTGTCGATTCGATTTTAATTCTTGATTTCTCTACCGAAAAAATATTAGAAACAATTGTTCTGATTTTTTCATTTACGCCCTGCCCCATCTCGACTGCGGCAGTACTTACGCCAATGCTTCCGTCTGCGTAGATATGAACGAGCGCGCTTGCTTGATTCAAAAAAGTTGTTGTGAATGATATTCCAAAACAAATCGGCATGATGTAAATACCTTTTTTCACAGCATAATTATTTTGGTTGAATATTTTTATTGCATTAATATTTTCTTGAAGTGAAAATATCTCTTCACATTGCGAAAAACATTTTGTGGCGGTACATCTTTCAGCTTTCTGTCCGAAATGGAAGAGATCATTTTCTTTTAACAAATTAATTCTTTGGAGCTCTGTTATTTCTATCCCGATCTCTTCAGCCGCCTTATTTAATGCGGCTTCTATGACGAACATACCTTGCGGTCCACCAAAACCTCTGAATGCTGTGTTCGGTGGTAAATTTGTTTTACAACTTATGCCGGTTGCTTTAACATTCGGAATGTAATAACTGTTCGTGCAATGAAATAATGTTCGATCGAGAACGGCAGGGGATAAATCAGCCGCCGCACCTGCATTTTGATAAAATGTAACTTCATACGCAAGAATCTTTCCATGAAGGTCAAAACCGATTTTATAATCGGATGAGTAAGGATGACGCTTTCCGGTTATCCGCATATCTTCTTGACGCGGTAGAATTAATTTTGCGGGACAGTTCAATTTCGTTGCCGCGAGTGCAGTCATAACCGCCCACGGCGTAGCTTGATCTTCTTTACCTCCAAAGCCGCCGCCGAGGCGGGGAACATCAACTTCTATTTTATTCATCGGCAACTTCAAAACTTTTGAAGTAATTCTTTGCACTTGCGTTGGCGATTGAGTTGATGAAATTATTTTTACACCTCCTTCGGTCGGAAAAGCGACGGCACTCTGTGTTTCAAAATAAAGATGTTCTTGTGCGCCGGTTTCAGCCAATCCTTCGATAACGTACTTGCACCTTTTGAAAGCATCTTCAACATTTCCCGAAGAGAAGATTCTCGGCGGAATTATCAAACTGTTTTCTTGATACGCTTTCCGTGCGTCGAAGATTGCAGGGAGTTCTTTATATTTTATTTTTATTAATCTCGTTGCCTTTCGGGCGACTAATTTATTTTGCGCAACAATCAATGCTATCGGCTGTCCGACGAAATGAACTTCTTCAACAGCAAACAAAGGTTCATCTTGAATAATTCCGCCAATCTGATTTTCTCCCGGAATATCTTTGTATGTTATGATATCGACAACACCATCAAGGCGGAGTGCATCGGCGTAATCAATGTTTAATATTTTTCCATGCGCAACCGACGAATAAAAAACAGAGCAGTGAAGCAATCCTTCCGGCGCATGCAAATCATCGACAAATTTAGATTCTCCGCGAACGTGTTTTGTTGAATCGTAGTTTGTCATATCAATTCTTCCACAAAAATTTTATCCGGGAATAAATTTATAAAGTGTGAAAAGAACAAATGTTTTAATAATGTTGATTTGTATTCACGTGATCCACGAGCATCGCTTATCGGAGAAATTTCTTTTAATAAAATTTCGGAAGCGGATTTAACGACTTCGCTCTCAATATTTTTATTCTTCAAAAAATTAGATGTGTTTTCTAAAAAAAGTGGAATAGGTGCAACTCCTCCGGCGGAAATTTTCGTGCTTATAATTTTATTGTATTCTTCCTCAATTAAAATCGAAGTATTGACGCTTGCGATATCAAGATATTTTCTGCGCGATACTTTCTCGTAGCTGAAGAAATAATTTCCTTTTGGAATTGAAATGGTTACAGCAGTTAAAAGATCATTCGGTTGTTTGTTTAAGATTTTATAACCAAGAAAAAAATCTTTCAAAGGTAAAGTTTCGGTTTTCTTACCGTTCGATAATTCAATAGAAGCTCCAAGCGCAAGAAAGATGTTAGACATATCGGCAATAGGGGATGCATTGATAATATTGCCCGCAATCGTTGCTCTGTTGCGAATCGGCAGCGAACCGAACATTTTTAAATATTCTTTAAGTTGCGGAAAAAATTTTTCGATATGCTTCGAAATTCTAAATTCTTCGATTGTAACTCCGCCGCCGATTATTAATTTATTTTTATCAAATCGTATTTCGTTAAATATTTTTTCGTTCGGAATGAAATCATTTTCACCCGAATAAACTTCCTCCCATTTTTGCACATAAAGATCTGTACCGCCGGAAATAATAAATCCCACGGTCTTCTTTTTCTTCCGCATCGACGAGGTGTCGTGATTTATATTTTTTAGATGTTTGGGAATCGTCAAAAAATATTCGGGAAGTAAATCAGAATCAACAAGACTCTTGATTTTATTTTTTTCTTCCGAAGAGTTCGAACTAATTTGAGCAATTACATTTTTTATAGCGCGCTTAATTCCTTCGTAACCGGTGCATCGACAAATATTTCCGTCAAGAAACGAAACTGCATCTTCAAAAGTGTATTCGCTTCTACTTAAAAAATAATTTGCAATGGACACGATGAATCCCGAAGTACAAAAACCGCACTGCGTTCCTCCTTCTTTAATCATCTCGGATTGAATTAGTGTTGGAAGTTCTTTATTTAAGCCCTCAATTGTAACAAGATGTTTCCCACGCAATCGTTCCATCGGAAATAAACAAGAATTAGTTGAAATGTAATTAACTGAATTACCCTTCAGCGTTCCGATTAACACAGTGCATGCGCCACAATCTCCTTCGCGGCATCCTTCTTTCGTGCCGGTAAGTTTTTTCTCACCGCGTATAAAATCTAATGCAGTTAAAGCAGGATTAATCTCGGCAGAAACTAATTCGTTATTACAAATAAATTCAATATTTTTTTTCAATAGCCAATTCTGTAAAAATCCGATTCCATTTTACAAAAATTTTCCTGAATGTAATTTGAAATTATTTGCTGGAGAATTGGTGTATTCACACTTCAGATAATATTTCTAATAGAGATGTTTCACATAAATTCATGTCGAGCAGTGCTCTTTTATACTTTAATTCCGCGATTTATTAGATTAATAACAAAATTTGAAAAATTATATGAAGACAAATCATAAGTTGATTTTCGGAAATTGTAAATTGAGCAAACTAAACAACTTTGAAGTTATAATTGAAGGTGTAAAATTATGATTAAAAGTCCCCTAAGATATCCCGGTGGCAAAAGTAAAGCAGTTGAATCAATTGGAAAATTTATTCCATTCTTCGAAGAATTTCGTGAGCCCTTTGTTGGGGGCGGCTCTGTTTTTGTTTATTTAAAACAAAGATATCCCACTAAAAAATTTTGGATAAATGATATTTATGAGAATCTATTTCTTTTTTGGAAAGGATGCAAGGAGTATCCTAATAAGCTAATCAAAACCATTGAAGATTTCAGATTTAACTTTCAAGACGGCAAGGAGTTGCATAGATATTTAATAAATAACATCGAATCTTTTGAAGAGTTTAAAAAAGCTGCTGCGTTTTTTGTTTTTAATAGAATTACATTTTCTTGCACAACTGAAAGCGGTGGTTTTTCAAATGCCGCTTTTCATAAAAGATTTACCGATTCAAGTATCGAACGGGTTGAAGCCCTTTCGAAAATATTAGCTGATACAATAATCACAAACTATGATTATGAAAAAGTTGTGAATGCCGAAGGCGATGATGTTTTTATCTTTCTTGACCCGCCATATTATTCAGCTACAAAATCGGCTCTGTACGGTAAAAATGGAAATCTGCACAAAACATTTGATCACGAAAGATTTGCGAGCGTCATGCAGAATTCAAATCATAAATGGTTAATAACTTATGATGATAGCGAATACATAAAAGAACTTTTTTCCTTTGCAAATATTCAAACTTGGGACTTAACATATGGAATGCGAAATGTGAACAAGAAATCAATTCAACGTGAACAAGAATTGCTTATTTCTAATTATCCTTTAAATGAAATATTTTTTCCGCAAAATGATTTATTCTCTAATCAATTGCTGACTAAAGTATAGTATGAATATTAATTTCTAACATTCGGCTAAGTATTTTCCTGAATGTAATTTGAAATTATTCGCTGGAGAATTGGTGCATCCTGCGGGACTCGAACCCGCGACCTGCTGATTAAGAGTCAGATGCTCTACCAACTGAGCTAAGGATGCGGTGCAAAAATAACTATTGCCTCCATTTATAAAAAACTTTCACCTGTGTTATTTTTGAGTATGAAATTTTTCTCAACACATCAAAATAGAAAATATTTGCCCGATCTGCTCAAAGGTATTGCTGTCGTGCTGATGATTCAAGTTCATATAACCGAAAATTTTGCCGGACAAGAATTTTTTAATTCACCGGCGGGGAAAATTTCTTTATTCTTCGGCGGTGTTCCGGCGGCTCCATTATTTATGATTGTGATGGGATATTTTTTTGCCGCTTCCCGTAAAAGCAACAAACAAAATTTTATTCGTGGTCTCTATTTATTACTGGGCGGGTTTGTTTTAAATATTGCTCGAAGTGCATACTTATTTGTCGATTTTTCTTCAGAAGATTTTTCAACCATGATGCTACCGAGAATTTTAGCCGTCGATATTTTTCCGCTTGCCGGATTAAGTTTGATGATAATGGTACTCCTAAAAAAATATTTTGCTGACGATTGGTATCTCTATTTTCTGACGGCATTATTTGCGGCATTCCTCGGCGAGATATTAGTTACACCGAATCTTTCCACAGGAATTGAACAATATCTTTTAGCATTCATTTTTGGAAATTACGCAACATCATTCTTTCCGGTTATTCCTTGGATTGCGTATCCGCTGACAGGCGCGGCTTTCTATTTGGGTAGAACGGAAATTGAAAAATATTTTCTTAATATGAAACCAAAGATTTTGTTTCTAACCGCATGGATATTGATTATTGCAGTTACTTTCTCTTTTGCGTTTGATATAAGTTCAACTCTCGGTTTGTACTATCATCACGGAATTTTATTTTTTCTTTGGGCATCTTTTTTTCTTGCGGGAATAATTTGGCTAATGAATTTTCTTCCGGAAGCCAAGAATATTTTTATCGATTATTTGAGATGGCTCGGCAAAAATGTAACTGCCGTTTACGTTGTTCAGTGGTTGTTTGTCGGCAATTTAGCGGCATTGAAAATTCAAAGCAATAATTTCGATGAACTCATCTTCTATTTTTTTGCGATTTTGATTTCAACTACTGTTGTAGTTTTAATTTGGGAGAGAATCGGTAACGGTAAAAAGGCGATTAACGAGTAATTTATTAAGCAGTTTTTGCGGATTGATTCGCTATACCATCATACTTCCATTCCCAAATAAAGCCGTCTTCAGGAAAATAGATTTCATCTATTTTTACAAAACCAATTTTAGATAGCACTTTAGTTGAGGCATTTGCTTCAGGCAAAGTGTGCGCCATTACGGTTTTTACACGTGGATCGGTGAAGGCATTATCAATCAGTGCTTGCGCTGTTTCGGTTGCAAGCCCTCTGTTTCTATATTCTTTAATTATTTCATAACCGATTTCCACTATACCCTGAGGACCAGGTTTTCCTTTATAACCACACGTACCGATCAACTTATTTTCTTCTTTAAGAATGACGAAATACGCCCACCAATTTTTTTCTGCACTATCCGATAAAATTTTTGTAAGAGAAAATTTCATTTCATCAATTCCAAATTCACTCCAAATCGGCGGGACGGTTACTTTTAAAATTTTTTCCAAATAACTATTGCCGTCAACAGCCGCTTCAAGCAGATGAATATTACCTGAAATTATTTTCAATCTTTTTGTGTTTAATGTTTTCAATTTATTTCTTCACATTTTTATTTAACCAATTACCGATTGCTTCAAGTGCATCGGGAGAAATCGTTTCTTCAATCTTAGCATATTCCATAGTAGAACCGGTTTCACACTTTTGCATTAAGTGATTTAAACTTTTTAATTCTATTGATGTAATATTTTTCTTATTTGTCTTTTTAAGAAATTCATTTAATGCTCTTAAGTTAGGGATTGCCGGGACTTGCAAATCTTTTTCGCCGAATAACATTAACACAGGCACTTCAACCTTGTTTAATGCGGTTAAGGGATTGAGTTCTAAAAATCTTTTCATCCAGGGAGAGAATAACATTTTCATGCTACGTTCTAAATCAACAGAATCCATCTCAAGAAATTTTTTCTTTTCCGCCGGAAGTTGAGATAAAAAATTATTATAAGTTTCCATTAATTGATCGCGCAGGAGAATTGTATCTTCAATTGTTGCGGCAAGTTCGAAAATAATTTTGTTGAACTGAAGTAAAATTTCTTGTTTCTCTTTATCATAATTCATAACGCTATCGAGTGCGGCAATCTGAATCGGCAGCAACTCTTTGCCGGCAATCGTTGGTCCCGCAATTGATACAACGAAAGCTACTTCCTTCATTTGCGAGGCGGCAAGCGGACCGATGATCCCTCCTTCGCTGTGTCCCATTATACCAATTTTATTCGCATCGACATCTTTACGCGATGAAAGATATTTTACTGCCGCAATACAATCTTTTGTAAATCCATCTGTCGTAGTTCCGCTAAATTTTCCGCCCGATTTCCCAACCCCTCTTTCATCATAACGAAGAACAACAAATCCTTGACGTGCTAAATAATCTCCTTGGACTAAAAGTGTTTTGTGTGCGAATACCAAGCCATCTCTTTCCTGCGCACCCGAACCGGAGATGACAACGACTGCGGGAAATTTCTTTCCTTCTTTTGGAATGAAGAGTGAACCGCTCAATGAAAAATTTTCTTCTTCGTTATTGAATGTTACTTCTTCAACATTGTAAGGAAAAGGTTCTTTCGGCTCTTGCGGTCTGTTGGGACCTTTCGATTCCGATTTTGATTTTCGAAGAACCAACGGAATTGTCATTCCTCCCTGTTCAAACGAACCGACGATTTTTAAACTATCCGCAAAGAATTTTCCGTTGTACACTGCGCCGAGATTTTTTAATTCAAATCTAAATTTATCACCGGTAAGCGAAACTAAATCCGCAGGCAATCCAAATGCGCCCTGATCCGGGCTATCAAGTTTTCCTTTCAATACTGTATCCTCTTCGGAAATGTGAATTACAATCTTCAAAGAAAAACCTTCGATGTTCAAAGTGCCATCCCATGTTCCGATTAGTTTTTCTTTTTCTTGAGCATTTGCAAAACCGCAAATCACGAGTAGCAGAGTTATAATCTTGTTTCTAAAAAATCTATTTATCATTAATTAATCTTTCGTTTCAAAATTTGTGAATCATGAATGGGCAAAAATTGAAAATTATTTTTTGATAACAAACTCATCTATCAAATTAATTTCATCTTTCATCACATTTGTTTTTCCTTCGAGCGGAAACCCGCCGAATGTTTGCACAACAACCTCATCTTCCCGAACATCAAAAATCAGATACTCGAAGGCGCGAAGCCCAAAAAAATCTTTCGATGCCTGTGCGTTGTCGCCCGATCCATGCGGATAATTTAATGCTTGATAATAGGGAACGGATTGTTCGAAAGTCGTTTCGAATCCCGGCATTGTTGAATCACGTTTTTCGCCATAAACAGGATTAAAAAGATAAAGCGGTGCGCCACTACTTCCCACAATTACTTGATGAATGCCTTCCACAGATTGTCTTGCGTAAAGATGTTCGTGCCCGCAAATATATGCAGTAACATTATTTTCTTTTAAGATTCTCCAAAACTCATTGCGTTGATTAAGATACCAGAGCCGCGTAGAATCAAGCGGAAATTTCAAATCGCGCCCGAGGTTTGGAAGGGCATCGCGCAAATGTCCACCCACAGGAAAAGCAGGTTCGTGGCTCGTTAAAAAAATCCATTTGATGCCTCTGCTTCGCGCAGATTTCAAATCACTCTCAAGCCAATCCAGATGCTTTACATAATGCCAATCTCTCCTGTCATCAGTTGTATCATCGGGATTTCCGTAATACCATCTGTCACTCGTAAAAAAAACAAAGTGGGCGGAGTTGTAATCGAATGAATATGTCAATCCTTTTTCATCATCGGGACCATTCATAAAAACATTCGGAAAAAGTTCTTTAAAATTTTTTTCATCATCACGATGTTGAACTTCATGATTCCCGACGGTGAGCCAAAGTTTCGGCCAGATCATATTCGGGTTATCAAAGATTGGTTTCATCACACTTTTCCAATGAATCAATTCGCTTTTCGTTTTAAGCGGATCATATCGATTTCCGTTCACAAGATCACCCGCAAAGAGGAGAAACTTTGCGTCGGGGTGAGATGAGATAAGATGATTAATTAGTGCTGATAAAATTGGTGTATTCACACCATTATCGGAGCCGCGGCTATCGGACATAGCGGCAAACTTGAACGGTTGCGCAATTGTCTGTGCGCAAAATAGTAGTAATAGCAATGCGCTTTTCATTTGTTCAGATTTTTTTCTTTAATTTTTTATTGTCATTTGTCTGAAGTGCAAATTGTATCAATTATTGTTTTTATGCAAGCAAACGAGCTTGTTTTTTTTGTGAATTTTTCCACGCAGACGTCGATTGCATTCAAAAGTACGATGAGGAGAAATTAAATAATTAGTTCACCTTACGCAAAATGATGATAACTCGTAAAGCGATTCCTTGAATCCCCAATAGTCGAAACAGAGTTTCGACTTACTAAACTGCGTAACGTGAATTATTAAATTTTTTTAATCCATATAAAATTTTTCATTCTTAAAAACAAGAACCTTGCATAATCCATTCTTCATCTTTATAATTGAACAGAGCTTAAAATAGAAATTTGAGTTAAAAAAATAATTTTTTGATTTGGTACAATTTTTGGCTTCATTAACTAATTCAGGGGAGAATATTTTTAAATTTAACGGAAGTATCATGAACAGAGAAAAAGTAACTATTGATGGAAATGAAGCTGCGGCGTACGTTGCGTTTCATACTAATGAAGTAATAGCAATTTATCCAATCACCCCCTCATCGCCGATGGGAGAATGGTGCGATGCCTGGGCGGCAGAAAACAAATTAAACTTATGGGGAGATGTCCCGATCGTAAGCGAATTACAAAGTGAAGGCGGTGCTTCCGGCAGTGTGCATGGCGCATTACAAGCGGGTGCACTCACTACAACTTTCACTGCTTCGCAAGGTTTGTTATTAATGATTCCCAACATGTTCAAGATTGCCGGAGAATTAACTTCGACTGTTTTTCATGTATCGGCAAGATCAATTGCGGCGCAAGCATTATCAATCTTCGGCGACCATAGCGATGTTATGGCAACACGCTCAACAGGGTTCGCGTTACTTTGTTCAAACTCTGTGCAAGAAGTTCAAGACTTTGCACTTATATCGCAAGCCGCCACACTTGAAGCGCGCGTTCCGTTTATTCACTTCTTCGATGGCTTTAGAACTTCGCACGAGGTTGTAAAAATTGAACAGCTAACTCAAGATGATATGCGCAAAATGATGAATGACAATCTTATTCTCGAACACAGAAAGCGCGGGCTCACTCCCGATAATCCTGTTTTGCGCGGCACTGCACAAAATCCCGATGTTTATTTTCAGGGAAGAGAAACAGTAAATCCATTTTATATTAAGTGTCCTTCAATTGTTCAAAACCAGATGGATGAGTTTGCAAAACTGACGGGAAGACAATACAAACTTTTTGATTACGTCGGTGCGAAAGATGCAGAACGAATAATAATCTTGATGGGTTCTGGTGCAGAAGCCGCCGAAGAAACCGTCAACTATTTATTTAGTAAAGAAGAGAAAGTCGGAATTGTAAAAGTAAGATTGTACAGACCATTTTCGATTGATCATTTAATTGAAGCACTTCCGAAGACAACAAAAGCAATTGCTGTGCTTGATAGAACGAAAGAACCGGGCTCTCCGGGCGAACCGCTTTATCTCGATGTTGTAAATGCTCTTTCCGAAAAATTTGTTGATGGAGAACTTCCCTTCAACTATCCGAAAATTATTGGAGGTAGATATGGTTTATCAAGTAAAGAATTTACACCTGCGATGGTCATTTCTCTTTTTAACGAATTGAAAAAAGCAAAACCGAAAAATCATTTCACTCTTGGAATTCTTGACGATGTTACAAACACAAGTTTAGATTTCGATCCAAACTTTTCAATAGAACTGCCCGAAACATTCAGAGGAAAGTTTTATGGTCTCGGTGCTGATGGTACTGTCGGCGCAAATAAAAACTCAATTAAAATTATTGGCGAAGGAACTGATTATTTCGCTCAAGGATATTTTGTTTATGATTCAAAAAAATCCGGTTCAACAACTGTTTCCCATTTACGTTTCGGGCCGAAGGAAATCAAATCAACATATCTTATTTCAAAAACAAACTTCATAGCTTGTCATCAGCAAGTCTTTCTTGAAAAGATGGATATGTTAAAAGATGCGGAAGAAGGAGCGACATTCCTTCTAAACACAAAAGCTACGGCAGATGAAGCATGGGATACGCTTCCCGAAGTAACGCAAAAATATTTAATCGAACGCAAAATGAAATTCTTTGTAATTGATGCTTATAAAGTAGCCGAACAAGTCGGGCTTGGCGGTAGAATTAATTCTATCATGCAAACTTGTTTCTTTGCGATTTCAAAAATCTTTGCAAAAGAAGAAGCTATTCAACTAATTAAAAATGCAATCAAAAAAACTTACGGTGCTAAAGGTGATAAGATTGTACAGATGAATTGGGATGCCGTTGATCGTACAATTGAATTTCTGCATGAAGTAAAAATTCCCGAAAAAATTACAAGCAACTTAGCGTTACAACCTCCAATTGTTGGCGATGCGCCCGATTTCGTTAAAGAAGTTACTGCAAGAATTATTTCAGGCGATGGCGATAATCTCCCTGTCAGCAAAATGCCGATTGACGGAACATATCCACTTGCAACAGCAAAGTATGAAAAAAGAAATATAGCTCTCGATGTTCCTGTTTGGGATACCGAGTGGTGTATTCAATGCAACAAGTGTGTTATCGTTTGTCCGCATGCAACAATTCGTTCTAAAATTTTTGATGAGAAGGAATTAAAAAACGTTCCTTCAACATTTAAAACTATGCCGTTCAAATCGAAAGAGTATGGCGAAAATTTGCTTTACGCATTGCAAGTTGCCGTTGAAGACTGCACCGGTTGCGGCATCTGCGTTGATGTTTGTCCCGCAAAGAACAAAAAAGAAACTCGCTTCAAAGCAATTAACATGGAAGAACAAATGCCGTTGCGCGAAATGGAAAGAGAAAATTGGAGTTACTTCTTAACTCTTCCTGACGTTGACAGAAAAATTGTTCGAAGTAATTTGGTAAAAGATTCTCAATTTCTCGAACCGTTGTTTGAATTTTCCGGTGCGTGTTCGGGTTGCGGCGAAACGCCTTATGTAAAATTGGCTACGCAGTTGTTCGGCGATCGTATGTTGGTTGCTAACGCGACAGGTTGCTCTTCAATTTACGGTGGAAATTTACCAACAACTCCATGGGCAATTAATAAAGATGGAAGAGGTCCTTCTTGGGCAAATTCTTTATTTGAAGATAACGCCGAGTTTGGTTTCGGTATGCGTCTCGCGGTTGATAAACATAACTCACAAGCAAAAAATCTTTTAAAGAAACTTGCCGAACAAATTGGTCAATCGCTTGTCGATGATCTTCTAAACGCAGATCAAAAAGATGAAGCGGGAATTTATGAGCAGCGTGAGCGCGTTGAAATTCTTAAACAAAAATTGAATGAAGAAAAATTCAAAAACAATTCGAGCGCAATTCATCTTTTAAGTCTTGCAGATTATCTCGTAAAAAAATCAGTTTGGATAATGGGAGGCGACGGCTGGGCTTACGATATTGGTTACGGAGGATTAGATCACGTTCTCGCTTCCGGTGCGAATGTGAATATACTTGTGCTCGATACAGAAGTTTATTCTAACACAGGCGGGCAGGCTTCCAAATCAACTCCGCGCGGAGCTGTTGCAAAATTTGCCGCCGCAGGAAAATCCGCCGCAAAGAAAGATCTCGGTTTAATGGCGATGACTTACGGAAATGTGTATGTTGCAAAAATTGCAATGGGTGCGAATGATGCGCATACTTTAAAAGTATTTCTCGAAGCCGAAGCGTATGAAGGTCCTTCGTTAATCATTGCATACAGCCATTGCATCGCACACGGAATAAATATCGGTACGGCAATGAAAAATCAAAAAGCCGCTGCCGATTCCGGTTACTGGCAATTGTATCGCTACAATCCTGATTTGATTGAAGCGGGTGAAAATCCTTTCAAGCTGGATTCTAAAGGATTGAAAATTCCATTACAAGATTATGCGTACATGGAAACACGCTACAAAATGTTGACGAAATCTCATCCCGAAAGCGCGAAGGAATTAATGAAGCAAGCGCAAGAAGATGTTACGCGAAGATGGAAGTATTATGAATATCTGAACAGCATGCCCGCGCCAGAAAAGAAAAAAACAGAAATCGCTTCCACCATTGAAGTTGAAAAATAAGGAATACAAATATGGATATTAGAGTAAATTATCTCGGACTTGAATTAAACAGCCCTATCGTTCCTTCAGCAGGTCCATTAACGCAACACGTTGACAACATAAAAAAAATGGAAGAAGCCGGCGCCGGTGCAGTTGTGATACATTCTTTATTCGAAGAACAAATTGAACATGAAGCACTCGAACTTCATCATCACACAACTTTTTATGCCGATAGTTATGCAGAAGCAACAACATATTTCCCGGAGACAAGCAGTTTCAAACTCGGTCCCGATGAATATCTCGAACACATCCGCAGAGCAAAAGAAGAAGTTAAAATTCCCGTCATCGCAAGTTTAAACGGAAAATCTTTGGGCGGGTGGATTGATTATGCAAAAAAAATTCAGGAAGCCGGCGCGGATGCACTTGAATTAAATATTTATTTGATGGCAACCGACTTGACAAAAACTGGTTCAGAGATCGATAAGATTTATGTCGATATTGTTCGCGAAGTAAAAAAAAATATTCAAATCCCCATTGCAGTAAAATTGGGTCCATTCTTCAGTTCACTTTCGTGGATGGCAGAGCAACTAACATCTGCCGGCGCAAACGGATTGGTTTTGTTCAACAGATTTTATCAACCCGATATTGATCTTGAATCATTGGAAGTGGTTCCGAATGCACTCCTATCAACGCCAATGGCAATGCGGCTTCCGTTGAGGTGGATTGCAATTCTTTACAACAGAATCAACGCCGACCTTGCAGCAACTAGCGGCGTAACAACCGAAAAAGATGTTTTGAAAATGATAATGGCAGGTGCAAAAGTTACTCAAATGCTTTCTTGTTTATTAAAGTTCGGTATCGGACACATTGGTGATGTAATTACGAAAATGAAATACTGGATGGAAGTCAATGAGTACGATTCGCTCGACTCGATGCGCGGAAGTATGAGTTATATGAATTACTCCGACCCTGCAAAGTTTGAGCGTGCGAATTACATGAAAGTGCTTCACTCTTACAAATAAATTTTTCCGCCGTTCCTTCGGAGTTAGGGGAGATGTTTCTTCGGAAATATTTCTGCCGGAGGGGCGGGGGGTTTAAAGATAAAGATAAAGATTAAGAGAAAGACGAGTGCAATTAAAAATTACAAATTAAAAATGAATAGTTTTGAATTGTGAATTGAAAATGGAGAATTGAAAATTTATTTAGAGCTTAGTGTTTCTTAGTGCCCTGAGTGTCTTAGTGGTATAACTTCCTTCTTCACCACTGGGATGAATAAGAAGAAGATTAAGAATAAGATAAAGAGAAAGACTTTTCCATCGGAACGATAAAAATGAATTTCCCATTGCGTCTTGGCGTCTTTGCGGTTAAAAAAGAAATTGATAGCACACAGATATCAAAAACCAAATGCGAAAAGGCGTGCGGGTTGTAGCACTGGTTATAAGTATTTTTACTTTGTTAAACTACTTCTATTCTTATTCTTCTTCCTAATGTTCTTGCATAACGACCAAGTGTTGATAGCTTAATATCTTCAGAATGATTTTCTATTCTTGATATAACTGATTTTTTTGTCTTCAGCTTACTTGCTAATTCTTCTTGTGTTAATCCAGACTTTTCTCGTAACTCTTTTAACAAAACACCTATCTTCAAATTTTGATAACCAATGTCATAATTCTCTGCAAACTCAGCATCTTCTTTTTTTCTCTGTGCAACATATTTTTTCAAATCACTCATTTATATTTTTCCTTTCGTAATAGTTTCTTTTTCTTTCTTCTGCAATTTTAATTTCATTCAATGGGGTCTTTTGAGTTTTCTTTGTAAATCCATTTGTTATCATAAAATTACCGTTTGGTTCAAAAAAACCTAATAATCTAAAAATATCTCCGGAATAAATTATTCTAATTTCCCAGATACCATCAGTGCCAATTAATTTTTTGAAATATTGTTTAGGAACAATGGAAGTATCTTCAAATAGTTCCAAAACCCAGGTAATTTTTTTAGTTTGTTTTCCGGTAAGAGAATCAAGGAATTCTTTTGCCGGATATTTTCCGGATTCTGTTTGATAAAAATTTACTTCTCGCATATCGCGAAGTTAGCATAAAAGCTAACAAGTATCAATTGATAAGTTTTGTTGATAATATGCGTATAACGGCGTTGCAACTAAGCGGCCACCCAAAGCAGACGGCTAAGTAATAACGACTAATTAAATAATTATAAAAAATTTTTCATAGTGTAATAAACTTGAACAAGAAACTTAAAACGGAACAAGAAAGCCAATAATTACAAAAATGCCAAATGCGAAAACGGCGTCCCCCTTGATTGGCTTGTTATACAGTTATTTTAATACTCTAATAATCTCACTTAATAATAGATCCAAATCGTTAGAAAAATTGATTTGAATTTTATTAACTAAAATTTCTTTTTTTCTAATCTGTGTATGTAATACAGAATCAGCAATTTTCCTTGATGAGTTATCTAAATGTAACATTGAATCTTTAAAACTTTTAGTCCCATAATTGTTTGCAACTTCTTGAAAGTTTGGTTTATTGAAAATAGGAGGTATGTGATCAATAATTGCTCTGATTATCAGAATACAGGAATAGTAATTAGAAAAATTATATGAAATATTTATCTCCTCACAAAATCTAATTAGTTTTGAAAGGTCAAATGTAATTGAAGATATTTGTTTAAGATTTTCAATTCTTTCAACAGAAACAAATTCTTTATTTTGTTCGGTATTCATTAACGAAATAGAGAGTTGATTTATTAAAAACTCAATTTTGTTTTTTGTTATATCGTAAACATTTATCCATTCTTCAGCATAATATTGTGCTTTTCGTAAAATCGACTCCTTATACAGATCAATTGAAGTATCCTTTGTCCCGATAAATTGTGCATTTGTAAATGTATTATAAAAATCTTCTTGGCGTGGATCATATTCGCTTTCTTCCTCGACATATTTATCTTCATTGACCACAATGCGAATATTTTTAAACTTATTCAGAATATCTTCCAGAATTTCAACGCCTTTTCCAATAGAAACATTTTGAATATGTTTATGAAGATCATGTATACATTTTTTTGAAATTGACATTAGATAGTTTTTATACTCTTCTTCAGATTTATTGCTATTTACTGATAAAATTTTAAAAGATATAAATTCAGTATCATCATATGTAAAATACTCGTGCTTATATTCAATAATAGCATTTGAACCTTCATTTAAATATCTTTCAAATATTTTATCAAATATTAATTCCATATACTTATAACTGTATAACTATTAATTCTCCCGCCAAAAATCCACATAGTATTCATAGCGGTTGTGCATACTAACTTCAAAACACGAATTTAATTTTTGTAGTTGTTTCATAAACTTTCTCGGGGGCAGCTACCCCATTTCCAATTTCCATTTTATTATTCACGGCAAAGTTAAACAGAAAAGACTTTTGCAACCAAATTATTTTTTGCGAGGTGGTTTCTCGCAGAGTGAGAGTTGAAATGGAGAATCGGCTTAGTGTTTCTTAGTGTCTTGAGTGTCTTAGTGGTGAAAAAAAATCCACCAAGACGCTGAACGACAGAGATTTAATTTGGCGAGATGAATTTATACATCGGCGGTGAAAGTGAAATGATTACCTCAGTTCCGTGCGAGCTGTTGTTTCTCTCACTCAAATCTTCAAGTATGATTGGCTTCGGCAGTTCCATTTTGGCGCTCAAAAGTTTCAAGCGTTCTTCAATTATTTGTATTCCCTTCGAAATATGATCCTCCTTCCTCTGCTTTTGCGCTTCTTTAATTCCAATTCCGTTATCGGTTATTTTTATTATCAAAGACCGGACAGTTACCAAATCAATCTCAACATTTTCAAAAGAGAATGAAATTGAAAGCAAACCATTTTTACCTGAATTAATTATCCCGTGCCATAGCGAGTTTTCAACGAAGGGTTGGATTATCATGTTAGGTATCATAATATTGTCATTCGTAATTTCATCATCAACAATTATCTCGTACTTAAATTTTTCCTGGAAGCGGAGTTTTTCAAGATCGAGATAAAGTCGCAGCCGTTTTATTTCTTCCGATAAAAGAATAAATCCGCTGCCGGCAGTATCAAGATTTTTTCTGATAAGCTTCGCCATCATTGCGATGTAATTATTTGCCTCTTCATTTTTTTGATGATTGATAAGATACTGCACCGAGTTGAGTGAGTTGAAAATAAAATGGGGATTCATCATTGCAGATAATGCTTGATGTTTGAGGTCATTTATCCGTTCTGTGAGTTCCAATTTATCGCGGTTTCGTTTTGAGAGTAGTTTAATCCTCCACAAAACAATTGCCAGAATAGTTAAAAGAATTACTCCAAAAATTAGAAGAATAAACCAGATAGTTTCAACAAAACGCGGAAGAACTGTGAATGAAACTGTAATCGGTTCACTCCAATCTGTATTTTGTGCTTTAGCAGAAATATCCACATTGTATTCACCATGTTTTAATGATGTGAAGTTTAGGAAGTTTTGATCAGTTTCTATCCACTCGTTATTCAATTTGTATTTGTACTTCATTGCCCCAGGCGAAGAAAAATTCAATCCGGCAAATTCGATGTTGACATTATTCGCTTCGGGTTCGAATACCAATTCTTGATTATTTGAATAAATCGAATCACCGGCTTGGATGCTTATTAGTTTCATCTCGGGAGGATTTGGATGAAACTCATCGAACAGTTTTACATCAAGCAAAGAGAATCCGCTGCTCGTTGCGACATACAAAATATTTTTTTCTTCATCATAAAAAAGTGAAAGCACTTCATCGGTTGTCAAACCCGATTTGCTATTCAAAAAAATTATTTCGTTGCCATCGAATAAATACAATCCACGCATAGTTCCAATCCAGATTCTTCCTTTCTTATCTGATACAATTGAAGTAGAGAAAGAAAAGTCGTAACCGTTTATGTTTTTGTATTCTGAAACAGAGCCATTCTTTAAATCATAATTTGCAATTCCTAAATCACCGGCGAACCACACTTTATTTTTTTTGTCTTGATAGATTGCTTTTATTCTTGAATTCAATACCGGGAAAGAGGTGAAAAAAGTTTTATCCCATTTTGCTATCCCCGCTGTTTCAGTAAAATTAGATAATTTGCACAAGCCAAGCGTTGAACCTACCCAAATGCTGCCTTGTGTATCTTCATATAAATCGTTGAATCGGTTTGATAAAGTGCTGTCGCCAAAAATATAAAAAAGTTGATAAGTAGATTTGGCGGCGTGAAAATTTCTATGAAGTCGTAAATGGTTTCCGGTAGTTCCAAATATATTCAAACCATTTTTTGTTCGAATAAAAGAAGGGCGGTTATTGAAATAAAAATTTTCTCCTTTATAAATAACCCGCTCTCCATCAGAGTTAGGAAAACCGCCGACAATATAAACACCATCGTCTAACACTTTGACGTTGAATATGTATTCAGTCAACGGGCTTTTTGGATCTTTCTTTATATACTCGAATTTATTTTTATAAAATAAATTTACTCCGTTGTATGTGCCTATAAAAATTCTGCCGTTATTATCCTTTGTAATTGAATGGACACTGTTACTACTTAAGCCGTCTTCTTCAGTATAGCTTGATAAAAAGAAATTCGTAAGGCAATAAACACCCTTGCCATAAGTTGCAACCCAAATGTTTCTTTCTTTATCCTCAAATAGATGATTTACGTTTGTAGTTTGAAGATTCATTTTGCTGCCAATATTAATAATCTCTTTTGAATTGTAAGGAATTTTAAAGAGACCTTTATTCATAACTGAGAACCAAAGATTTCCTTTCTTATCTCTCAACAAATTTGATACTTCATTATTACCGCCGACATTTATTTTGTGAGTATCAATCACCTTGTTGTTTTTGATGTGATAAATATTTCCTTTCGAGCCGATATAAAAACTTCCGTCGCCGGCATCAGCTATACAATACGCCTCAATATTAGGATTTTCTTCAATGTATATTTTTTTTACAGCATCATTCTTTATTTCAAATAATCCTTTTTTTGTGAGCGCAATTATTCTACGGTTTGATAAGGTATCAATTTTATTTAGTGTGAACTGTTCAAGATAAATTACATCGAATGATGGTTTGCCGGAGTTATTTTCATTAAAGACGAATACATAATCACCTCTTGTATTAGTAAAGAGTTTATTATTCTTTAATGTTGGGATGTTAATGAGAAAAGTAATTCGTCCCAGTTTTCCATTTGTATCATCAAAGTAATTTTCAATCTTTCCATTTTTTAGAACATTAATTCCTCTTTCATAATTGCCGAAGAAAATTTCATCATTAGTTCCTATTGCAACGGAAGTGATCATGTTTGAATTAAGTCCGTCTTCAATTGTATAAGTTGTAAAACGTTTTCCGTCAAAGCGGCTTGCCCCGTTTTGTGTAGCGAACCAGATGAATCCTTCTTTATCTTGAATAGTTTGAAATACCGTTGCAGATGCAAGTCCGTCTGCCGATGTGTAATGGTAATAGGATGGAGTTTGTGTGTAAATAGTTGTATTGAAGAAAAAAATTACGGCAAGTGCAATTAAAAGATGGTTTGGAATGGTAACGCACAACTTAGTGAATCTTAGTGGTCTCCGTGGTTTGTTCTTAAAAAAATTTACCACTAAGTCACTAAGTCCACAAAGAAACACTAAGAAAAAATGGCGGATGAAAAACAATATTTCGTTTAATCTAATCATAAAATAATTTCGATTAATAGAAATGATTACTTTCAAAGCGGCTTCAATATTGTTTTAATTTTTTTCAAAAACTCCGGCGCTCTTCGGCGTGATATTTCCACTTTGCTGCCGTCAATCATAGTTGCATAACCGCCGCTTACTTTTGAATAATCTTTAATATGCTTCAAGTTGATTATGTGTGATTTATGAGTTCTAAAAAAATATTTATCCGAAAGTGTATTTTCAAACTCTTTCAATGTGCGGGAGATGATTTTATTTTTCCCTTCTATTAAAATTATTTTAGTATAACAACCTTCAGCTTCAAGCCGTATAATTTTATCAGTTAGCACTACTTCAAATCCATTAGAAGCCGGCAGCATCAGTTTATCTGATTCGGCTGATAACTCAACGCTTATCTTTTTATTTTTTAGTGCTGACAGTTTTTTGATAGTTTGTTTTAGTTCTTTAATGTTGATTGGTTTCAGTAAATAATCTACTGCGCCGGCTTTAACTGCCTTAATTCCAAATTCTTCATAGGCGCTTACAAACACAGCCATAAAATTGCGCTCTTCAAATTCTGCGAGAAAGTCAAAGCCATCGAGTACCGGCATATTAATATCAAGAAATACAACATCCGGTTTATGAATTTTTACCAATTCGATCGCTTTGAGAACCGATTCAGCGACTTCAAGTACTTCAACTTCGGGACAGTAATCAATAAGAATTTTTTTAAGATTTTCACGCCCGTGAAGTTCATCGTCAACAATTAAACTTGTCAACTTGTTTTTATTATCATTCAAAAATTTAATGCCTGATTAATTTCACATCCTAAATTTACGATATATTATGAATTCTTGTGATGCGCAAAATTTTTAATATTGATAATTCTAATATGGACAAGTCAGAACCAAAGTTAAATGTTCACCAATTTGTTATCTCACTTTGGTGATGAGAGTGTTCCAATGCAGAAAAAAATATTTCATCCCCTAAAGCTTTCGGGGATTTAGTTTCGGTTGCGTTATTTCTTTTACCAATATCTCATCGCTATGGGATGTTAATACTAAAATGATTTTTCCCGTTAGGGAAAATATATTGGTAACAAGAGAACACGAACGAAACACAAAATCCCGTAGGGATGATATAACATAATTTTTACTGTTCAAAACATCCCCTACAAAGTACTGCGAAACTAAAAGTTGAACATTTTACAAATAGTTGTTTTAGTCATAATTGACAAGGGTATGCAGAAACTGAGAAAAATATTTTGCCAGAATTAGTAGTGAATTTAATTGAAAGGTACTAATTCAACGTAGTAAAATTTCACAAATAACTGAACAACATTTCAAACACTATGAATAGAAAATCCCGTCAGCAATTCTATCGTAAAAGTAGCATCTTCCTCATTTGAACAAACTCTCCGGCTTGCAAACGATAGAAATAAATTCCACTTGGTAATTGATAATTGTTAATTCTTAATTGATAATTGTGGAAGCCTGCTTCTTTCCATTCGTTATCAATCAATGTTGCAACTTCATTTCCCAACACATCATAAATTTTTAATACAACATTGCCGGACGCTGAAAGCTGGTAACTGATTACGGTAGATGGGTTAAATGGATTCGGATAATTCTGCTCAAGTTTAAATGTGGTTATCATATCGCCAGATTCTATCTCGCCAACGGGATTTTTACCATTTCCATTCAGACTGATAGAATAATTACCTGCATCACTCTGAATTGTTAGCTGTCCCGAATAATTCATATTGTTTGAGGGTTTAAACGATACTACCACTTCTGTCTTTTCAAACTTTTGTATTTGTGAAGGGAAATTCCCTATTGAAAATTCCTGCAAAGAAGAAACGACATTGTAAATCGTCAGAACTTTATCGCCATAATTAACAATTGATAAAATTAATTTTGAAGAATCCCCCACAGAAGTAGAATCAAAATTTAGATAATGAGGATATGCTGCAAGCTTTGGAGTTGTTGGTCTTGTATTTGAAGAATTGAAACTGAAAATCCTATTCACAAACTCGAAATGGTCGATGAATGGATTTCGCTTGACCTGATAATTTGCAATAGCACTGTTTCTGTTTTTTTCTCGCGTAGAAACCGTATCGAAATTATTCCAATCTCGCAAAGCTTGTTCCTGTTCAGCTCCTAAATAATTAGCATAGTTCGTGGTGTAACGAATTATAAAATAAAATATAGCTCTTGCAACATCACCTTTGTGTGAATCTCTCGGCTCAAATACAATTGCACCTTGACTATTAGTCCCAAGTCTGCTGCCTCCTTGCTGCCAGGTAATGTTACTCACAACTTTTCCAAATGGATAATTGCTTCGTGTGTTATTCGCATTTGAATTTGTCGGATAAAGATGAAAGATATCGGAACGCATCGGTTCATTCTGACTGAACGTGCCCTGAGGCCAAGTATGTTCGGTATCAAAACCAAGATTCTGAGCTTGAGTTCTGTTTGCCGCTTTTATTTTTATTCCGGTATAAACACATTCAATTGTGTCGCCGGGTTGTTTATCTATTGTATCAAACATTCTATCGCGCGCAGTGTTGTAACCCAGAGAAGTATGCCCGCTAATTAATAAGTTGAGAGCAGATTTCAAATCATTGTCATATTTATCAAATGTTGATGCATCATAAAAATCTCCAAACTTTCCCGAACCTTCAACCTCAAGTACGAATGCAGATGTGCTGTCGCTGGTTTCAAATACTATCAATCCTCTATCAACCACATTTTGTGTTGGAGAATATTTAATCCAAACCTGAGCACTATCCTCAGAGTTTATAGAAAAAACCGAATCGTCGATAACAAAATTATTTGCATACTTTGCAATTGAAACAGTAACCGGATTGCTATCATTGTTCTTCAAGTAAATGAATAAACTATCGGAAGATTTAACGGTAATTTGAGGAAACATTAGCTTCGACGTACCCGAATTTAATTGTGCAAACGTGGAAGTATAGTTTAGTATAAGATATAGAATAAGTAAAAGTTTTTGCATAATGTTCTCAATTAAAATTATCTGATTAAAATCATTTTCCTCATCTGCACAAACGCACCGGCTTGCAAACGATAGAAATACACCCCTGTTGTTAATTGATAATTGTTAATTCTTAATTGATAATTGTAGTAGCCTGCTTCTTTCCATTCGTTATCTATCAATGTTGCAACTTCATTCCCAAGTGCATCAAAGATTTTTAGCGAAACATTGCCGGGCGCTGAAAGACGGTAGCTAATTACAGTGGATGGATTAAACGGATTCGGATAGTTTTGATAAAGAATAAAATCTTCAGCAATATTTTTTTCATCTGTTTGCGAAATAGTTTTGCCGAGCATATCAGTTTGATAAACTCCGTTGCCGTGAGTTGAAGCCCTAACTTTTTTATTTTTTGATGAAAATGTTATATCTGTAACAATAACCGCATCATTCATTCTGGTATTAAATCTAAACCAGGAATTCCCTTTATCCGTCGAAGCGAAAATTCCGAAATCACACCCTGCATAAACAATGTTTGTGTTTAAAGGATCAACCGCAACAGATTGGAACGGCACATCGGGAAGATTGCTTTGTAAGTCAATCCATGTTGCGCCACCGTCATCACTTCTGAAAATATGTGAAGTGCCAAAACCGGAAAATGTAACATACACTTGATTCTGATTTGTCGGATTCAAAAAAATATCTGTTGGATATTTATTCGGCAAATTCCTCGTGATGTTTGTCCACGTAAGTCCGCCGTTTGTGCTTTTGAAAATTCCTGCTCTAACCGAAGTTGGAACAGTTGAAATGTAAATAACCTCCGGAGAAGCATTCGAAACGGCGATTGCCAAAATTTTATTTCCGTCGGGATTACCGCCGACATCCGCCCATGTTGCTCCATAGTCTGTTGACTTCATTAAATTTTTCTTTCCCGCATAAAGAATATTGGGGGAGTTCGGTGCGATAACAAAAGGCGAAACGAAATTCACAAGCGAACTGCTAAAACTTCCAAGTACGGAAGTGAAACTACTTCCTCTGTTTGTCGAACGATATATCTGCAAGTATTGTGAGGAAGTGTACTGATAATTGTCGCTGAAAGGATTGATCGCGGTAAAGATTCCATCTCCTCCTGTCGTTTTAGTCCATGAGGAATTGCCTCTGAATTGCCAGCTTCCGTTGTCTTGCAATCCTCCTTGCGCCAAAAGGGAATCGGAAGTTGAGTTTGAAAATCCAGCGTAGAATTGTGTTGTTACATAACCGCTATTGCAACTATAAAACGATTCGCCAAAATTATTGGAGCGATAAACACCGCCATCGGTTCCGATATAAATTTTGTTAGGATTCAACGGATTGAAAATTATTTCGTGGTGATCAACATGCAACGAACCCGAAGAACCGCCGACATCTTTCTGCGTTAAGTTACTTCCACCGGAAGTAGATTTGTAAAAATTCACTCCCGAAATAACAACTTGTGATGAATCATCCGATTTCATTAAAACACCTTCGGCATAAAATCCTTGATAGGAAAGATAATCCAATGATGTGCCTGACATTTCAGTCCAACTATTTCCCGAATCAGTCGAACGAAAAAGTCCGAGAGTAGAAAAATCATTTCCGATTGATGCCATAACAATTTTAGGATTTTTTTTATAACACGTTATTGTAGTTCGCCCCGAATTAGTTGAAGGCAAACCGGATGTTAATCTATGCCACGAAACACCCGAATCGGTGCTTCTATAAATACCGGGATTTGCACTTCCCAAATTGCCTACACCGGCAAATATTATATTCGGTTCGTTATAATCGATTGCTAAATCCATAACCATTTTCATCGTAGAAACGTAGCTCCAGGTATCTCCTTTGTTTGTTGATTTCAAAATTCCTTCCGTAGTTGCGGCGTACACAATATTTTGATTTATCGGATCGAAAGCGAAATCCCAAACTCCGCGATTTTGTTGATAGCTCCAATCGATAGATTTACTCCACGTGGCGCCGCCGTCAGTAGATTTGAACGCGCCCATTCCATAAAATCCGCGCGTACTTCTAAGACTAACTCCCATGTGAGTATTCTGATAATTATAAACTTCTCCCGTCCCGATGAGAATTATATTGTTATCAAATGGATCAATTGCGATTGAACTGACGGAGAGAATCGGAAAACCAATATCAACATATTGCCACGCATTAGAGCCGAGTCCGCCTGTAACAGATTTCCACAAACCGCCGGATGCAGAGCCCGCCCAAATAATAGATGTATCGGAAGGATTGACGGCAATCGCCAAAGTTCTTCCGCCGCAATTTCTCGGACCAATATTTTCCCAAGTTTGCTCGCGCATTGCTTGAGGAAAATTATTTTTCATTTTCAAAAATTCTTTTGTGTATGCGGCGTCAGGAATTTCACTGTCGGGGAAACTTCTTTGTGCTGAAAAAAATTGCAGTGCATCAAATGCGCCTGAGGGGGAATCAGTTCTTTGTGTGAAATTTCGCGAACTAAAAAATGTATAGATTATTGCGGCTGCCGTCAGCGATAATATGAAAAATTTATATTGAGAAAATTTATTTTGATTCATTTCATTTCTTTGAAGTTATTCATTTCAAAATTACAAAATATTTTGGTTTTGAGTAGATCAACTAAAGCAGAGGTACAAATTTAATTCGATGCAGAATGAATTAATGAAATACTAATTTGCGGTTAAGATGCGTGTATGAATTAAAAAGATAGACAACTTACAATTCTTCAATCTTTTGCAATGCGGAAAAGTTATTTATTACAATTTTATGTTTTGCTTTGAAACTCTCAAATAATTGTATCTGTTTCTCAGTAAGATCGCTCCCATATTTTACTTCAATAAGAATTTTATCCTCTGTGAGAAAATCAATTTCGATTCCCTGTTTAAAAACATACGAAGGATTTCGATGTCGAATTTTGAGATAAACATAATTTTCAAATAAACTTCCTTTATCTCGAAAGCCGGTGAATATGTTTCTTATACCAATATCAGCCACATAAATTTTCTTGGCGGATAAAAGTCTTTCGTTCGTTGTACCAAACCTCGGCAGTAAGTTAATAAGGTAAGTGCTGTGAAAATATTCAAGGTATCTTTTAATTGTATCGGGAGATGAGTTTAGAATTTTTGCAAGTTTATTAATGCTAAAAATTTTTCCGCATCGCTCCATCAATAACAAAAAGAGATCTTTTAATAGTGCCGTATCTTTAATTTTATATTGGGATGCAATATCTTTAAGAATAATGTCATCGACAAGTTCTCTCAAATATTCTATTTCGCCTCTGATAACATATTCAGGAATCCCTCCGGTGAGAAGGAAATCTTCAAAATATTTTTCGGTGAGATGTAAATTTTTTTTTTCGGGAGTTATTCTTTTGAATTCGCAATATTCATTAAAATCTAACGGTAATATTTCAAATATTCTTGCTCTGCCCGTTATGAGATTTTTTTTACTTTTAATTAATGAAGACTGAGAAGAAGACGCAAACACTTTTACATTTTGATTATCATAAAGATTTTTTAACTGAACTTCAAAATCTTTTTTATACGCTATCTCGTCAAGGAAGAGATAAATTTTTTCTTCAAATTTTATTCGCTGACATTTTCTGTATTCGTCAACTATTTCCAAAATCGATTGCGATGAAAGTAGATAGTCATCCAAACTGATATAAAATATTTTTTTGGGATTTACATCATGCTCGACAATCAAATCCTTAATTAATATTTTCATAACCGTAGTCTTACCAATTCTTCTGAGACCGGAAAGGATTACAATATCTTTTGTTCCGATAAGCGATTTAAGCCTTTGAATCAGTCTAACTCGCGGATTAATATTGGACGGGAATTCATAATGTTCCCACCAAGGATTGTATCTGTAAAAAATTTGTTCAATCATGACCAAATATACGATGCCATCGTATAATTTTCACAATAAATATACGATGCCATCGTATAAGTTTTTGGAATTAGGAAATCTCCTTGGGCTCAACCCAATTGCCGTCTTCACGAATTAATTCGATTAATTCATCAACCGCATTATCAGCAGTAATGCTTCTTCTCACAATTTCTTTTCCGCGGTAGAGAGTAATCTTATTCGGACCCGAGCCAACGTAACCATAATCTGCATCCGCCATTTCTCCGGGACCGTTGACGATGCAGCCCATGATTGCAATTTTCACTCCTTTCAAGTGCGCGGTTCTCTTTCTGATTTTATCTGTCGTCTCAACCAAATCAAAAAGAGTTCTTCCGCAGGAAGGGCAAGCGATGTATTCGGTTTTAGAAATTCTTACGCGCGCCGCCTGCAATATTCCAAACATAATTCTATTCACTTCGGATGGAGTAACGGAACAATCTATTGCGCTGCACCAAACGCCATCGCCGAAACCATCGATAAATAAAGTACCGAAATCTGTTGCGGAATAAAGTCTGAATTTTTCTAAATCCAAATTTTCAAATGTACGACGAATGACAACCGGATTTTTAATTTCATTATTCATCAATTCAAAAAAAGCGCGGCGCTGTTCCGCCATTCCGTGTAAGTTGTCTGTTTCTAAAACTAAAATCAATTTCATGTCATCTTTTATCAATTTCAAATTGATTTTATTCAATTCGTGCAAAGATATTCGAACAAACTTCACAAAATCTTTCGGAGTTGAATCTGTTTCAAATTCTTTAAAAGAAAAAATTGGATAAGATTTAGTTTTATCGGAAAGATTCTTCCATAAACTAAAATCATAAATTACTTTCAATCCGCGTGGCGGCTCAACTTCCAACTCGCGATTACCCGCATAAATAAAGTCTGCGGCAGTATCATTCATCGCATATTTATCAGTCGAAGGCATATAAAAATATCCGATTTTATCGAAGTTAGAATAATCTGCAATCACAACCGGCACATTGCTTCCGCCGATTCCCTGCAAATCAAATGTTTCTCTCCTGTTGTAGTTAAAGGGATTAATTGGAGAAGTTGCAATCGCTTTAATTGGTGCGTGAGTTTCTCTTCCTTCATATCTTTTTGCAAGAGTGATTGCAACAGGTGCTTCAAATTCAGGTTCTTCCGTTAGTGAAACACGAATCGTATCGCCGATTCCATCTTCGAGCAACGCACCGATACCAACAGCAGATTTAACTCTTCCGTCTTCTCCATCTCCTGCTTCGGTTACTCCGAGATGAAGCGGATAATTCATTCCTTCCGATTCCATTTTATTAATGAGCAAACGATAAGCCTGCACCATCACTTGCGGATTGCTCGCCTTCATCGATAGCACAATATTAAAGTAACTATTGTCTTCACAAATTCTTAAAAACTCCATCGCCGATTCAACCATTCCCAAAGGTGTATCGCCGTAGCGGCTCATTATTCTATCCGAAAGCGAACCATGATTTGTGCCGACACGCATTGCCGTTCCATATTCTTTACAAATTAATACGAGCGGAGTAAATCTATCTCTAATCCTTTCGAGTTCTGCTTTGTACTGATGGTCTGTGTATTCAATTACTTCAAATTTTTTTTTATCGACATAGTTGCCGGGATTGATGCGAACTTTTTCTACAATTCGTGCGGCAAGCTCTGCAGCGTTTGGTGTGAAGTGAATATCTGCGATGAGAGGAATATTGTAACCCCTCTTCTTTAGTTCATTTTTTATTTCGCGCAAGTTATTAGCTTCATTCATGCTCGGTGCCGTAATGCGAATATATTCGCAACCTGCGTTATACATTCGAATACTCTGTTCAACCGTTGCCATCGTATTCATCGTATCGGTTGTAGTCATCGATTGAATACGAATAGGATTTTTTCCGCCGAGAGGAATATCGCCGATAAAAACTTCGCGCGTTTTATATCTACTGTAGTGCGTTAAACTGTTGCAATATTTTTTTGTTTGATCTATTTGTTCAATTATCATTTTAATTATTCTTCAAAAGTTCGGTAAAAGAGGAAGTAAATTTTGCCGCCGCGCCGGGCAAGTTTGATGTTAAAATATTTCGGTCGGCAACTACATCTTGAGCTACAAAATTTCCGCCGCATTGTTGAAAGTCGTTAACATAATTCGGGTGACATGTTGCAGATTTTCCGCGAAGCAATCCCGCTTTACCGATGATTATCGGCGCACAACAAATTGCTCCGATCGTTTTATTTTTTTCGTTGAAAGCTCGGACTAATTTCAAAACAAGTTTATTGTCGAAATATTTTGTCATACCTTCGCCGCCGATTAAAATCAAACCGGAGAAATTATTTTCGCGCGCATTGAAAAGGGAGATATCGTTTTTTACTTTCAATCCGTATGCGCCTGTGCAATAGTTTGCCGCATCGGAGGCGATGAAATATTTATAGCCGAATTTTTTCAGCAGTGAAGTGATAACTCTGTATTCTTCTTCGTTAAATGCGTTGGCGGCTAATATGATTAGCACACTTTTGTTAATCGGATTGGTATTCAAATTAGTTTATTTTTTTATCACAATATAAGGATTTGAAAGAAGCTAAAAATTAAGCGATGATTATAAAGTATCGAGAAAATCAATGACGTAGCATTCAAACTTTCTGAATTTTAGAGACACGACTAATTGCACACTGATGACACAGATACTACTGATTTTCACAGATTTCTATCTACGAAAATCTGTCAAAATCTGGGCTATCAGTGTGCTATTACCTATTGAGAGTTACGAAAATCGGATAAAAAGAACAGCTTCGTAACTTCAATAAATATTTTTTTTTATGATCATCCTACCGTATAAATCCAAAATCACACTTTTAATTTGCAAGGTGCTGAAATTGCAGGAAATCTTTCACACAATCATAAAACTTGGAATAAGAAAAAGAAACCGACGCAACATTATATTTTCTCTACCTATCATTTTTAGCGGATTATTTATATTTGGTTATGAGAATTCCCGAACAAAAAATAGATGAAATACTTGCGGCGTCGGATATAGTCGATGTTGTCGGAAAATATGTTCATCTCAAAAAAGCAGGAAAGAACTTTAAAGGTATCTGCCCTTTCCATTCAGAAAAAACGCCGTCGATGGTTGTCAGTCCCGCAAAGCAAATATTTAATTGCTTCGGATGTCATGTTGGTGGAAATGCTTTTCGGTTCTTAATGGAGTACAAAAAAATTTCCTTCATTGAAGCCGTGCAAGAACAGGCAAATGAATTGGGCATCGTAATTCAATACGAAGAAACAAAATTTTCAGAGCAGAAAGATGAGCTGGAAATTTATTATGATTTTAACGTTGAGATTGCAAAATATTATTCGAATAATTTGATGAACACACCAGAAGGAGAAGTTGCGAGAAATTATTTTTCGGAAAGAAAAATCAAACCGGCATCTTTACGCGCGTTCGGGCTCGGCTATTCTCTCCCGCAAAAAAATTCGCTCTACAATTTTATTGCAGAAAAGAAATTGGATATTGAAATTGCATTACATCTCGGCGTTCTCGGCAAAGGAAATACCGGTGAATATTACGATCGTTTTGCAGGCAGAATTATTTTTCCAATTTTTTCGCCTAACGGAAGAGTTGTTGCATTCGCAGGAAGAATTTTAGTTCCGAACGAAAACACCGGCAAGTATGTTAATTCTCCCGAATCAAAAATATATTTTAAAAGCAAAATACTTTACGCGCTTTCTTTTGCGAAAGACGAAATTAGAAGAAGCGAATCGGTGATTGTTGTTGAGGGCTACATGGATGCGATTTCACTTCATCAAAAAGGAATAAAGAATGTTGTTGCTGTTTCGGGAACGGCACTAACCGAAGAACAAATTCAACTAATCTCGCGATACACAAAAAATGTTAATCTCATATTCGACGCTGATTCTGCGGGCATCCGTGCATCGATGCGAAGTATCGAATTTCTTTTAAAACAAGATATGAATGTGAAAATAATTTCGTTGCCGCAAGGAGAAGACCCTGATAGCTTCGTGAACAAATTCGGCGCAGAGGAATTTTTAACCGCAGTGAAAAACGGCCGCGACTTTTTGGAATTCCAATCCGAAGTTTATAAAAATGAAGGTAGATTTGACGATGCCGCAAAAATGACTGAGGCGATACGCATCATCGTTAATCAAGCGGCGTTAATTCCCGATGAACTTAAACGCACTTTGCAAATTCAAAACGTTGCAAAAAAATTCAATCTCCGGGAAAAATTAATTGAGAAGGAACTTGATAAAATTTTGCTGAAAGAAAAGAGGGCGGAAAATAGAAGTTCAGTTGCATCGCAGGCGCAGAACAACGAAGAGCCGCAAGAGCATCCGGGAATTGTTACTTCAGATGATCCGGCTATTCTAAAAATCGAGCAAGAACTTTTGAAAATTTTGTTCGAAGGAGATCGAGCGGCAAATAATTTTATTTTTGATAATTTTCCTGTTGATGTTTTTTCAAACGACAATCATAAAAAGCTTGCCGAGATTGCACTTGAAGGTGCTGAGGAAAATCTTAAAGCGAATGAATTAGTTGATAAAATTGAAGATACACAACTTCAATCCTACTTGATGGAAATAATAATTGAGAAATATGAAGTCAGCGACCGTTGGAGCAAGTACCATTTTTCTTCAACAGGAAGCGTTGATTTAATGGCTTACGCATCAGATGCGATAAAAAAAATAAGAGTACTCCGTCTCAAATCAGAAATTGAAATCAAAAGTAGATTACTCTCTTCAATCGATGATGAAGTAACCAAAATGCAAATCCTGAAAGAAATAAAAATCCTTACCGAAGAAAGAAAACAACTTCTTCAAAAAGAAAGTTTTTAATTTCATGAAAGAACTTCGACAAGCGAAAACAGGAATATTAATGATTGAGATTCTTCCCGATAAATGCGACTTCTGCGGGTGTTGTGTCGGCGTTTGCCCCGAAGATGCAATAGAATTAAAAGAAGCTGAAATTTTTATTATCGATGAGAAATGCACAAACTGTTCGAAGTGCGTGTGGAGTTGCCCGATTGAAGTGATCAAGTTTCGAAAAGAAGGAATTGCGCTGAAGCGGCAATTGTGGATGAGTGAACCAGTTGGCAATAAGCGATGAGTTTTCAGTTTGCTGTTGGTAAGGAAAATATGTAATGAGTAAAGTTGAATTAGCTCATTCTTTCAAATCTTTAATGGTTTATAAAAAACCATATGGGCTGGCGAAGATGATTTTTGAATTATCAAAATCTTCTCCCAAAGAGGCAAGATATTCGCATTCGGATCAAAAGGAAACAACTGAATTATGAGCCATGCTTTGAAAACTAATTACGATATAATCGTTGTCGGTGGAGGACCGGCTGGTTCAATAGCCGCAAGAACTGCGGCGCAAAACGGAGTTTCGGTTTTACTGCTTGAAAAAGATCGCGACATCGGTTATCCCGTGCGTTGCGGTGAAGCGGTCAGTAAAATTGGTTTAGAAAAATTTATTCGCCCCGATCCAAAATGGATTGCCGCAACGATTTCAAAATTTAATTTCATCGCTCCCGATGAGACGGAAGTTACAATTGACTTTGGCGAATCCGGTTACGTGCTCGAAAGAAAAATATTTGATTACGAACTCGCACGCACTGCGGCTGATGCCGGCGTTTCAATACTCACCCGCGCATATGTTTTTGATTTAATAAAAGATGAAAACGGAAAAGTCTGCGGCGTGAAATATGAATTTCATGGAGAAAAAAAAGAAGTGCGATGCAAAATTGTTATCGCAGCCGATGGCGTTGAATCGCGCATCGGGCGTTGGGCAGGAATTGAAACACACATCGATTTTAGAGATATGGAAAGCGCGGTTCAAATCACTGCGGCAAATATTCCGATACAGAACGATACACTCTATTTTTATTTTGGAAGAGATGTTGCGCCGAACGGCTACTTCTGGATTTTTCCCAAAGGCAACAACAAAGCAAATATCGGTTTGGGTGTAAGCGGAATTGTCGGAAAGAAAAAATCTGCATTATCTTATTTAAATGATTTTATGGAGAAGCACTATCCGACCGCACCAATATTGACTCAAATCGCAGGTGGTGTTCCATGTTCGGTTACTCTAAAAAAAATTTCCGCCGATGGAATAATGCTCGTAGGTGATGCCGCCCGGCAGGTAAATCCTTTAAGCGGCGGTGGAATTACAAGCGGAATGATTGGCGGTGAAATTGCCGGAGAACTTGCCGCAAATGCAATCAAGAAAAATGATCTTTCGCTCATCTTTAATTATGATAAACTTTGGAAAGATAGACAGGGCGCAAAGCATGAAATTTATAACCGCATCAAAGAAGGCATTTACAATTTTGATGATGAAAAATTTAATTCAATTGCTCGCGCGTTTTCAAAAATTCCGCCGGATAAAAGAACTTTGGGAACGCTTTTCAGAACCGCGCTTTTTAACAAACCTTCATTGTTGATCGATGTTGCAAAAGTATTTTTTTAACCAATGAGTCTATTATAATAAAGTAAGAAACGTTTGAAACATTTTGATTCCCTTTTTAATTCTTACTTTTGTAAAAGAAATTTAAACACATTTTATCATGAAGAAATTTATAACATTAATAATTTTATTTCAACTTGTAGTTATGGCTCAAGATTTTAATACACTCAACTCTATTTTTGAAAACTATGAAAAGTTCAAAGAACAAACTTTAACTCATAGAAGATTTAAACATGCGGAGATTGTTCCGTTAATTCAGAAATTGAAAAAAGAAAAAAATTTTTCGGTTTCTGTTGCCGGAAAATCCGTTGAACAACGCGAAATATTTTTGTTGAAGATTGGATCGGGAAAAAAGAAAGTCTTCCTCTGGTCGCAGATGCACGGCGACGAACCAACCGCAACTATGGCTCTGTTTGACATCTTCAATTTCTTTACAAATAAATCTGACTTTACCGAATTCAAAAAAAATATTTTGGATAACACAACTCTTTATTTCATGCCGATGGTGAACCCTGACGGCGCGGAAAGATATCAACGCAGAAACGTTTTTGAAATTGATATCAACCGCGACGCAGTGCGGCTGGAAACACCAGAAGCTAATATTCTTATGAAGACCTTCGATAGTTTAAAAGCAGATTTCGGTTTCAACCTGCATGATCAATCAACGCGATACACTGCGGGGAATAGCAGTTTAAGCGCGGCAATTTCATTTCTCGCACCCGCATATAATTACGAAAAGTCGATTAACGAAACTCGCGGAAATGCAACAAGACTTATCGGCGCAATGAACAACGTGCTTCAAAATTTTATTCCCGGGCACATTGCAAAGTATGATGATTCCTTTGAGCCGCGTGCCTTCGGAGATAATTTTCAAATGAAGGGAACGAGCACAATACTTATCGAATCGGGCGGCTGGGAAGATGATCCTGAAAAACAATTTTTGCGGAAGATAAACTTTATCGCTTTGCTTTCTGCTTTCAACTCAATTGCAAATGAATCCTATAAAGAAATTCCTCTCACGGTTTATGATAACATTCCTTTCAACGATAAATATTTATTTGATTTACTGATTCGTAACGTATCGTTTCAAAACGGGAATGAAGAATTGAAAGTTGATGTCGGAATTAATTTAAATGAATCGAACAACGACAGCGCAAAATCGTTCATCCTCAAAAGTGTGGTTGAAGATTTTGGCGATCTCTCAATATTTTATAGCTACAAAGATTACAATTTCACCGGCTATAAAATTGAGCCTGGTAAAATTTATCCAAATGTAATTTCATCTCTCGAGCAACTGAAAAAATTGAATGCGCATAAATTATATGACTCCGGCTATACTTCAATAAAAATTAATTTTGAAAAACTACCGCCGAATCTTCACAAGTATCCATTTCATTTCATAGTTTGGAATGAGAACAGAAAAAGTGAGTTCAACCATGTTGGTATTGGTAATCCCGCTAATTTTATTTTAAGAAAGGATGAGGAAATTAGCTACGTTCTTGTCAACGGTTTTCTTTTCGATGTAAAGAATAAAATTGGCGAAATAAAGTTCGGATTATTAACGCGATAAATTTTTAGTAATTATCTTCACACAACTAATTTTCATTTATTAAAAAAAGGAATAAAAATGATTCAGCTTAAAAATGTTTTGTTCGCAACAGACTTCAGCGACTATTCCCTTTCCGCCGCAAACTACGCAATCGACATCGCCGAGCAGTATAACGCAAAACTTCATTTACTTCACGTGCTCGAAAAAATTCCGCCAATACTTGCAATCAGAACTCTCGATCTTTCTCAGGAAAAGATTGTCAGTTCAATGGAAGAGGAAGCAAATTTTTCACTCAGTAAAATTGCGAATGATTTCAAAAACAAAACTTCAAAAGAAGTTGTAACCATACTGAAAAAAGGTATCGATTATCAGGAAATTGTTGACTATTCCAAAGAAGCCGGCATCGATTTAATAGTAATTGCAACTCACGGAAGAACAGGAATCCTGCATACACTAATTGGAAGCGTTGCGGAAAAAGTCATTCGCTACGCCCAATGCCCGGTTTTGGTTATAACTCCAAAGGGTAACGAGTAATTTTTTTTGAATAACGAAGCCCTTTTGGTTATCTTTGCCAACTAAATTATTATAAATTAGGAAAAATTATGGCTCGAGTGAAGAATGTTGACGCATATTGTGATTTTTGCGGCGCCGTTACCAAAATGGAACTGACCGGCGAACATCTTCTCTCTTCAGAAGAATCGAAACGATGGGCTAAGTGCAAAAAATGCAAGCAAACTTCGCGTATCGATTTGAGCACTTTGGTGAAAGAAAAGAAACCCGATTTTGAAGCTATTGCAAAACAGGATGTAAAAAAATATTCTCCCGCTGCTTCTTTTGATGTAGGCGAATCGCTTTATCATGAAGCGTGGGACGATTATGGAGTTGTTCGGGCAAAGGAAATCCTTTCCGACGGTAAAAATTCCATACTTGTTGAATTTCAAAAAAACGGACAGAAAAAATTATTAGAAACAAAAAAACCGACATCGAAAGAGGTGAATTGATTTGATCGGAATTACTCTGCAAGAGAGTGAAAATATTGATAAGGCGTTAAAGCGCTTTAAGAAAAAATATGAACGCTCCGGAATTCTTAAAGAATTCAAGAAGAGAACGTTTTATGTTAAACCTTCTGTACATAAACGTATGGAAAAAATTAAAGCTACAAGACGCGCGCAACGAATGGATATGTTCAGCGAATAAAATAGTTATTATGCTTTTTGAACGCTTGTCGGATTTATTTTCGGCAAGCGTTTTTTTTTGATATGATTGAATGTGGGAAGAAAGAGTTGTAAAAAGAAGAAGTAAAAATTCCTTAGTGCTCGTTTGCGAACTTTGCGATTAAAAAAGAATATTGGTTGCAAGGGCGAAGGAGATAACGATAAAGATTAAGTGTAAGATTAAGTGTAAGTGTAAGAAGAGAATTGATAATGGAGAAGAATGATATCCTTAGTGCCGTTGTGCCGTTGTGGCATTCCTTTGAAGAATTAAAAATTACAAATGAATATTACTCTGCGCCTTCGCGTCTCGACGCCTCTGCGGTGAAAAATTAAAATAGTTTGTGCTTCTTTGTGCCTTCGTGACTTTGTGGCGTTCTCTTTTTTTCAATTACAGCGATTAATGGCAAGCGGATAGAATTAAAAATTACAAATTAAAAATGAATTTCATTTGCGTCTCGGCGTCTTAGCGGTTAAAAAAATTGGCTTAGTGCCCTGCGTGTCTGAGTGGTTTAACTTCCTTCTTTACCACTGAGATGAATAAGAAGAAGATTAAGATTAAGATAAAGAGAAAGACTTTTCCATCGGGAACAATTAAAAGTGAATTTCCCTTTTCGTCTCGACGCCTCCGCGGTGAAAAATTAAAACAGTTTGTGCTTCTTTGTGCCTTCGTGACTTTGTGGCATTCCCTTGCTGTCAAAAATAAAAAAGCCCCGATGAATAACAGGGCTGAATTAATTCATCGAATAAAATCTTTACTTCAAAAACACAAATTTTTTCGTAGCAGTAAATTCGCCGGCAGTGAGACTGTAAAAATATATCCCACTTGGTAATTGATAATTGATAATTAATAGTTGATAATTATGGTAGCCGGTTTCTCTCCATTCGTTATCAATCAACATTGCAACTTCATTTCCAAGTACATCAAATATTTTTAACTCAACATAGCTGGACGCTGAAAGCTGATAACTGATTACTGTGGACGGATTGAACGGATTGGGATAATTTTGATACAAAACAAATTCTGTTGGCGTGATATCATTCTTTGCCGAAATAACTTTTGAATATGAATAACTGCCGTCAAGATCAACTTGTTTCAAACGATAATAAATTGTTCCGCTTCCATCAATTGCTTTATCTGAGAATGAATAATTATTTGTTTCTGTTGTGGTACCGTTTCCTTTTACAAACGCTATTGTATTCCAATTGCTTTTATCTTCGGTGCGTTCAACATTAAAGCCATGATTATTTTTTTCTGATGCAGTTTGCCAATTCAAAATAACTTGCCTGTTATTAACAACTGCGTTGAATGAAACTAACTCGACAGGAACAAAACCGGCAACTTTAATCAACCAAACATCATGCACTCCCGCACCGGAAGAAAGTGTGTGACCAACAATTACAAAATCACCTTCGGCTGTAACATCAAGCCAATAACCGACATCGGAAGCGGTGCCGCCGAATGTTGTTTTCCATTCTTCCACTCCTTCGGAATTTGTTTTAATGAGCCAAACATCATCGCCGCCTGCGCCGTATGAAAGTGTGTAACCGGTAATTGCATATCCGCCGTCGGTAGTAATATCAATTGAGTGTCCGTAATCCCGTCCTGTTCCACCGAAAAATTTTTTCCAGGTTTCGTTGCCGAGACTATCGGTTTTTATTAACAGCAAATCATAAAGACCTGCGCCGAAAGAATCGGTATAACCCGTGATGATAAATCCGCCGTCTGCTGTTGGTTTTACTGAATGTCCTCTATCGACATCCGTTCCTCCGAAAGCTTTACTCCAGATTTGATTTCCCGATGCATCAACTTTCATCAATAAACAATTGCCGAGCGAGCCGGGACCGGAAGAGAAAGTCCACCCTGTTAAAATATAATTGCCGTCAAAAGATTTAACAATTTCCCTCGCGCCATCGGAGCTTAACCCGCCGAGAGTTTTTGTCCATAGTGTGTTGCCGCTGGCGTCAGTTCTAACTAAATAAACATCTCTGCCTCCGGCACCCGAAGAAGAAGTTGCACCGGCAACAAGAAATCCGCCGTCATTTGTTTGAAGTACCGAATAACCTTCTTCATCGTTCGAGCCGCCGAAGAATTTACTCCATAAAAGAGTTCCCGCAGAATCAGTTCTTAAAAGATAAACATCCATCGCTCCAGCCCCGAAAGATTTTGTGTATCCGATTATGATGTAACCGCCGTCAGCAGTTTGTTGAACCGAGTAGGCTTCGTCGTCAGCGTTTCCGCCGTAAGCGTTATTCCAAATTTCATTTCCGTTTGCGTCAGTTTTAATCAGCCAAACATTTCTTCCACTCATTGTGCCGTACGAACGGGTGTAACCTGTAATAATGTATCCACCATCTGAAGTTTGAGAAACGTAATACCCGACATCAATATTGCTTCCGCCAAAAGTTTTTGTCCATAGAGTAGAAATTTGAGAAAAGATAAAACTGTTTGCGCAAATCAAAATAATCGGGAGTAAAAATTGTTTCATAATTATGTTTGTTGTTTTGTTTGTGATGAAAAAAATTATCGTAGCAAAATCATTTTTTTAGTTTGAATGAAACTTCCCGCAGTTAGTTTGTAAATGTAAAAACCTGCCGGTATTGATGAATTAGAAACTGAAAAATGAGAAGTGTGAAAGCCGGCTTCTTTGAATTCATTATCAATCAACGTTGCGATTTCTTCGCCGAGTGAATTGAATACTTTCAAACTTACGTTACTCGCTTGCGGAAGTGTAAAAGAAATTATTGTGCCCGGGTTAAATGGGTTAGGATAATTTTGGTAAAGATGAAAACCGTCGGGAATTATTTCTGCTTCATAATCTTTTACAGAAACTGTGCTGTTGTTGTAAAAAGTATATGCCACACCTCCTTTATTAAACCATGATTGAGACAAACTCGTTTTATTGTGAACGTAAGAATATCCGTTCGATTTTGCAGGGTCGTGAGTAATCACTCCGCCGTTGCTTGTGAATCCCGCGAGCATTGCCAGATGTCCGTTCGGATAAAGTGGAGAGCCGAGTGACATTGCCACGCGCCCGCCATTTGCAAGCACTTCGCGTGCTTCGCTCCATGTTCGGTAGCGAGTTACTGCGCCGTCCAATCCATACTCAGCCGCATGTTGTACTGCTCTTGGCCAGATTCCAAATATTCCGTAGTAAGGATCTTTCGTCGTTAATGCAAATTGATACGGATCAACTTGAATGCTGTAACTCGAAAGAATCATTGCAACAGTTGTGGGGGAACAAATGCTTCCGCCAATTACTGGATCAACAGAATATTGATAAATAAAATTTGTCGGGATAAAAATTTGCGCGGGATTATCCGCAACGATTTGAGTGATGTTTGCAGTCGTTCTCGAATCACTGACAAAAAAATTCATTTTATGAATTGAAGGAGATGGAATTGAAATGCTCGGACGGGTTAGCGTAACTTTATATTGCCATTTGCTTGTGAGATAATTTAACTTCACATAATCGTAATCAATAAAACCGCCGGCGAAACTTGTTGAACCGTACGATGACCAAATATTATTCTTCCAAAATCCGACAGTCATCCACGGAGACCAGCCGCTATTATATTGAAAACGCATCTCCACTTTAAAGCCCGCGGAATTATGCTGCACAGAGCCGTTCCATGAAGGAAGTCCGTAATCAAATGGATGCTGCGAAGTTTGTTGAGATAAAATAAAATATCCGTTTGATGCGTTCTCTTGAAGTACGATAGATTTGCCGTCGGTGCTGAGGCGAACGCCAACGCTTGTTTCGATGTTTGCGTAAAGAGAATCTATTCGCAGTTCATAAAGTGCGTCGGGATAAATTTGTGCGAATGCAAAAGAATGAATCATTGCGATAAATGCGACAAGAGATGCGGTAAATATTTTCATTATCCGTTAAAGTTATTGAGGGAATATTTTTTCAACCCAAAATTACGATTTTAATATAAATTATTAATGAGGCAGGAATGGTGAATTGTGTCCCGATATATCGCAATAGAATTGATAATGGACAATTGACAATGGAAAATAATAAATTTCTTTGTGCCTTCGTGACTTTGTGGCATTCTCTTTTTTTCAATTACAGCGATTAATAGCAAGCGGATAGAATTAAAAATTACAAATTAAAAATGAATTTCATTTGCGTCTCGGTGCCTCGGCGGTGAAAAATTAAAACAGTTTGTGCTTCTTTGTGCCTTCGTGACTTTGTGGCATTCCCTTGCTGTCAAAAATAAAAAAGCCCCGATGAATAACAGGGCTGAATTAATTCATCGAATAAAATCTTTACTTCAAAAACACAAATTTTTTCGTAGCAGTAAATTCGCCGGCAGTGAGACTGTAAAAATATATCCCACTTGGTAATTGATAATTGATAATTAATAGTTGATAATTATGGTAGCCGGTTTCTCTCCATTCGTTATCAATCAACATTGCAACTTCATTTCCAAGTACATCAAATATTTTTAACTCAACATAGCCGGACGCTGAAAGCTGATAACTGATTACTGTGGAGGGATTAAACGGATTGGGATAGTTTTGATACAATTCAAATTGCGGTAGAAAATCGAATTCTTTAACACCGGTAACATTCGGAGAGCCGCCATCAATCCAGCATGTATAAATTAATTCAGCCAATCTGCTCGAAGCGTTGGAAAATAAATGTATCGTAAAATTTTTTGTTAAGTTCCATAAAGTTGAGTAGTAAAGATCACTACTCGTATTTCCTGCAGTTGATTTTGCCGTTAAGTCCGCCGCAAGCAAAGTATCGACATAATTATAATTTTCATACAGCATTTGAAAAACGTAATTGCTGCGCTCATTAACATAATTCAAAGTTCGTCCCGAATAATTTATTTGCGAAGAATATCTGTTAATCATATTTGATTCGTATCGGGAATGAATGCCGGATTGTCCGGAATACTGCCCGTTATAATTTCTTGTTATGTGCAAAGGCATATGTCCATCACCGACGTAATGCCCGAGATCAGCGGCTGTTAACAAGGCTTTGCTCATATCTCCCCGCGCAAATTGTTGAGTGAGAGAATCCATCGTAGTTAAAATCGCCCACGGCAGAATTCCTTGATCCAATACAAAACTATAACCATGAATCGCAACGAGTGAATCAAAATTTTGATTTATGTATCCGCTCGAAACAAAAGAAGGATAGTTATCGATATCGATATAATGTTTCGGTGCTTCATTCGGATCGGAACTTTTGCGAGAATCTGCATCCGAAGCGTGCGAGCCGAGACCGCTTTGCCACGTATTGTAGTAACTCATCGCTACAGGAAAAGATAGCACAGCTTTTTCATTAATAATTTTATGTCCGGTTCCTCCCCAATTTATAAAAATGAATGTGAGCGGGATTAAAATTATTTTTATTTTTTTCGAACTGACTGTTTCAAATATTTTCATTACGTCTTAAATTAGTTTATCAATTTGAGTACAAAGTTAAAATAAAACGGAGTTAATACATCATAAAAAAAATCAGCAGAAACATTACCGCATAGATGAATCATATACTACTCGGAATACTTGCTTACGTATTACTGCAATTGTTAATTGGTTTTTGGGTTAGCCGAAAAATAAAAACTGAGGACGATTACCTTTTGGCTGGCAGAAGTCTTGGATATGTGCTTGCAACATTTTCAATTTTTGCAACATGGTTCGGCGCGGAATCTTGCATCGGAACTGCGGGCGCGGCATATTCAAGCGGTCTCTCCGGTGTTCGGGCAGACCCTTTCGGGTACGGCATCTGTTTGATTTTGATGGGACTTGTCTTTGCTGTTCCTCTTTACAAATTAAGATTAACAACCATTGCAGATTTTTTTAAAATTCGTTTCTCAGGTAAAGTTGAAAAACTTACTGCGATGTTGATGATTCCAACTTCTCTTTTCTGGGCGGCGGCGCAAATAAGAGCGTTCGGACTTGTACTTTCCGCATCTTCAGAATTAAACATTTCAACAACGATCGCAATTTCTGCTCTCATTGTTATCATCTATACTGTTTCCGGTGGATTACTTGCGGATGCATGGACTGATGTAATTCAAGGTTCTGTTTTAATTATTGGATTATTAATTCTTCTCCCGATAATTTTTATGAACAACGGTGGAGTTGCGAGTACACTTTCAATAATTGATATGAACAAATTAAATTTTATCGGGGAAAGTGATGCGAGTTCCCATTTTAATTTTCTTTCATTTGTAGAATCGTGGGCAATTCCGATTTGCGGCTCTATTGTTGCTCAAGAAGTTGTTTCAAGAGTTCTTGCATCGCGTTCAATCAACGTTGCCAAAAGATCGTCTCTCTTTGCCGGAGGGATTTATATTTTTATGGGAATGATTCCGCTAACAATTGGATTGATTGGTTTTTCGATTCTTCCCGCATTGCAAAACGAAGAGCAAGTACTTCCGATGATGGCGCAAAAATATTTATCGCCTATGTTGTATGTTTTTTTCGCGGGTGCGCTTGTCTCTGCAATTCTTTCGACCGTTGATAGTTCATTGCTTGCTTGTTCGGCTTTATTCTCTCACAACATCGTTATTCCGCATCAAAAAAATATAAATGAAAAAAAGAAAGTATTGATTGAGCGCGGTGCTGTAGTTGGGATGGGTTTGCTTGCGTACGTGCTCGCCGTTCACGCTGAGGGAGTGTACAATTTAGTAAAAGATGCATCGGCGTTTGGTAGCGCGGGAATTTTTGTTGCGGTGATGTTTGGTATGTTCACAAAATTCGGTAATGGGGAAGCGGCATTAACAGCGCTTGCATCAGGTGCTATAACATGGATTATCGGGCATTACATTTTAAATTTTGAGATCAGTTATCTCTTATCAATTTTAGTTTCGGTAACAGGTTATGTTCTCGTTTCAATTTTCTATAAGGGGGAAGAGAATCTTATCCACGTTGAAATTGAAAAATGATTGAGCAAACAAAAGTGTCGCAGTATTCTTATTTGAATAACAATTGCAAACTAAACTTTATCTATCAATTTTTTTTATCCAACATTCTCGCCGCATCTTTTGCAAAGTAGGTGAGTATCATATCTGCACCTGCGCGTTTGATTGCGGTGAGTGATTCCATCATAACTCTTTCTTCGTCAATCCAACCGTTGTTACCGGCGGCTTTAATCATAGAATATTCGCCGCTGACTTGATATGCAGCAGTCGGCAATCCGAATTTTTCTTTTACACGCCAAATAATATCGAGATATGCACCTGCGGGTTTAACCATCACGATATCCGCGCCTTCTTCAATATCGGTTTGCACTTCGAGTAAAGCTTCTTTGCCGTTTGCAATATCCATTTGATGCGAGCGTCTATCTCCAAATGCAGGTGCAGATTCTGCGGCATCGCGGAATGGTCCGTAAAATCCAGATGCATACTTTGCGGCGTAACTCATTATCGGAATATTTTTATATCCTTTATAATCGAGTGCTTTTCTAATTGCGAGTACACGCCCGTCCATCATATCTGAAGGAGCGATAATATCGGCGCCTGCATCAGCGTGAGAAACAGCTTCTTTTGCGAGTAGAGCAATTGTTTCATCATTTAAAATTTCTTCACCGTTTAAAACTCCGCAGTGTCCGTGCGAAGTATATTCACACAAACACACATCGGTGATGACAACTAAATTTTTTACATTCGCTTTAATTGCCCGCACAGCGCTTTGAATTATTCCGTGTGAATCATACGCGCCGGAACCATTTTCATCTTTGTGGTCTGGAATTCCGAAAAGAATTACTGCGGGAATTCCGAGTGAAGCTACTTCTTTGCATTCATCAATCAGTTTATCAACTGATAACTGAAACACTCCGGGCATTGATTTGACGGGCTTGCGCACGTTTTCTCCCGGAACAACAAATAGCGGATAAATAAAATCATTTTTTGTTAATACAGTTTCGCGAACCATATCTCTGATTAGAGAGTTAAATCGCAATCTTCTATGACGTTTGAAGTACATTTCTTTTCTCCGAAAAAATTAATAATTAGTAATTAATAGTTAATAGTTAAAGTTTTGATTTTGTCGTTTTAATAATTGAGGTTAAGATTTTGGTAATTTCAATATTATCGTTATAAATACTGTTAAATTCAGTTTCTTCCAAAATTTTTACACCATAAAATAGTTTTAACCAATATTCTGCTTCATGATTTTCTTTAAGTGCAATTGATAACTTATTAATGAAATCTTTTTTTGACGATGCATATTTTGCCTCTGCGACATTTGCCCCTACTGAAGTTCCGCTTCGAAGAAGTTGATTATAAACCGGCACCAATTGCTTATCTTTTTTTACTAAAAATTTAAATAGTCTTACGATTCTTAATCCAAACTGAAAACTCTTTTCATAAATTACATTTTCCATTTTTACCTCCAATTATTAACTAGTAACTCTTAATTATTTTCCCCGCATTTATTTTGGAGTTCTTTACGCAATCGCCTACGGAGATGCCTCGTCGGTAGTTGCCTGCAATTACAAGTCCCGGATTTTTATTTTCGAGTTCGTCGAAATATTCTTCGTATAAATTATAGCCCAGGTTGTATTGAGGTATCGCTTTCGCCCAAAAACGGTATGATTGATAAATTGGTTCTGTATTTATTTTCATTATCTCTTTGAATTCGTTTAACACGTCGCGCATTAAAATTTCTTTATCGATCTTCATAATTTCCGGATGCCGCGCACCGCCGACAAAAATTGTGAACGAAGCATTTTCTTCATTACTTCTATTTGGAAAAATTACCGAACTCCAAATTCCGCCGAGAAATTTTTTCTTTGCTCGCGATGGAATTAAAAATCCGAATCCGTCGAGTGATTGACCGATATCCGCTTTATTAAATCCTACATACATTACAAGCACCGGCGGATATTCAATGGAGTGAAAATATTTTGCGGCTTCACTTCCGAATGAAGAAAAAATATTTCCTGCGACATAAGCGGGAACCGCGCTTACAACCGCGTCAACTTCCATGGTGAAATTCTGTGCCGCGTTGATGTAGGAAACAAAATATTTATCATCTCTTCTTTCAACCTTTTCAACTTCGGAGAGCGTTAAAACTTTTTCTCCGAAATAATTCGCAATCGCTTTCGGAAAAGATTGCATGCCGTTTATGAACGAAAACATTTTCGCGCTTTGCTTTGAAACTTCTTTTCTTTTTTTTCTTTCCCTCATCCCTTTTATCGTTCCAATAATTAATCCGCCATACTTTTCTTCAAGTTCATAAAGTTTTGGAAAGGAAGATTTTACACTGAGCCGTTCGGGATCGCCCGCATACACGCCGGAGACGAAAGGGTCAATTGCATTATCGAGAAATTCTTTTCCCAATCTTCGAGCTACAAACTGAGCGATACTTTGGTAATAACCGTCTTTCGATCTTCCGATGAAGGGCTCAAAACAAATTCTTAATTTTGCTTTTGCAGAAAAAAGTTTTGATTTGAAAAATAATATCGGGCTCATTGGTAGCGGGTGAAGTTCATCGTTCTTTAAAATATATCTTTTATTGCTCGATGCGCTTGCGTAAATCATTTCATCCTTTAAGCCGACTTTCTCAACAATTTCCGAAATGAGCGGAGTAATTTCCAACCCGCTATTTGGTCCCCGATCAAATAAAAAGTCGTTTGCAAAAACTGTTTCCATTGCGCCTCCGACTTCTTTCCCTTTTTCCAAAATTGTAACATCGCATCCGGCTTCCTTTAACCAGAATGCAGTTGTTAAACCGGAAATTCCGGCTCCGATTACTATAACTTTTTTGCTCAATATTTTTCTTTCTTCAATTTTGTAAATCTAATTTTTTGATTGCAATATCTGTGAGTGCATCGATGAATATTGGCGAATCGTTCAACCCTTTCATCACGATGTAATTCTCAATTCCGCATTCATCCGCAACGTGCCTATATTCAATATCAAGTTCAAACAATGTTTCAATATGATCTGACACAAAGCTGATCGGAATGATTAATAAATTTTTTGTACCTCTTTCGGAGAGAGATTTTATCATCTCATCCGTTGCAGGTCCAAGCCATTTCATCGGTCCGACTTTGCTTTGATAACACAATGAATATTTTTGTGAATGATTTCGCAACTTCATAATTCCTTCAACAGTTTTCTTTATATGTGAACTGTAAGGATCACCTTTTTTTACATAGCTGATCGGCGTTCCGTGCGCACTGAAAACAAGCTCAACTCTCTCTTTTTTTTCGATTGGAAATTTTTCCAGTGCTTCATTAATTCTTTTATTCACCGCTTGAAGATAAATAGGATGTTCGCAATATTCATCGACGAATATTTCTTCCGTTGAATTTTTGTAATGACGTTTCCATTCATTAAAAGAAGAGCCTGTCGTTGAGATAGAATAATGTGGATAAAGCGGAAGCAACAATATTTTATTAAATTTTTTAGTTGAAACAATTTTTGAAGTTTCTTCAGTTAACGGATTCCAATATCGCATTGCAGTAAAAACTTGAACATCATTTTTTTTGCAAAGATTTTTTTCAAGCATCTGTCGTTGTAGTTCAGTCCAATAGCCGATTGGAGATTTTCCACCGATTAGATTATACTCTTTTTCAATTTTCGGAGCTCTCTTTTTTGATAGATACTTTGCAAATTGTTTTTGAAACGGCAGTTTGAAGATATCGGGATCGTTAAACAAATTTTCCAGAAACGGCTGTACAGCCTTGAGCGAATCCGGTCCCCCCAGATTAAAAAGTATAACAGCGAACCGAGACATTAATTCCTTAAATAAATCACAATTAAATTCACTGCAAATTTATTAATAACCGCGTTACGATATAAGTGAAAAGAGTAGGAACTTTGGAAAGTCTTTGGGAATTGTGAATGAGTCCCGATTCATCGGGAGAGAATGGAGAATTGATAATGGACAATAGAAAAAAATGAATTATAAATTCCTTTGCGTTCCTTATCGAACTTTGTTGTTAAAAAGGAGGTGGCATTGCAGAAAAAGTGTAAGTGTAAGTGTAAGGGTAAGGGTAAGTGTCTCCCTTCGGGAGATAAATAAGTGTAAGAAGAGAATTGACAATGACAATAGACAATTGAAAATAATAAATTATAAATTCCTTTCTGCCTTCGTAACTCTGTGGCATTCCTTTGGTTTCAAAAATAAAAAAACCCCGATGAATACCGGGGCTTGAATATTAATCGTTGATAAAAATATTACTTCAGTAAAACAAATTTTTTGGTGGACGTGAATTCACCTGCTTGAAGTTTGTAAAAATATATTCCGGTTGGCAATTGATAATTAATAATTGATAATTGATAATTGTGGAAGCCTGCTTCTTTCCATTCATTATCTATCAATGTTGCAACTTCATTTCCAAGTACATCAAATATTTTTAATACAACATTGCCGGGTGCTGAAAGCTGGTAACTGATTACTGTAGAGGGATTGAACGGATTCGGATAGTTTTGATACAATTCAAACTTCTCGGGCAAAATTGAATTTTCTCTTGCATCAACAAACGGTGAATTCATCCAATTATCTAAGACGAAATTATAATTTGTGTTCGAAGCAGTGTTGTCATAACGATATGGTCTTCCGGCAATGAAAACAAAATTTCCTTCATTCTCTTTGTGCAATCTGAAACCGGCGATGTATGGAGTAGATGTGTTGTCATCAAAAATTGCAATAGCTTGCGAGCTTGTATCGAGTGTAGGAAAATGAACAAGCGAATGTCCCGAAAATGCAGTCATGTCAACAAGACTATCGTCGCTTGCGAGGATAGAAGTTATAGTCATATCTCCGGTAAAAGAAACTATACCGCAATAATTTCTGAGAGCCGCGTCAAAAAACGCGCTGGCAGTTCTCGTAGCCAAAAGTAAATTTCCCCCTTCTTGAACATATTGTAAAATTTGCGCCGGACTATAAAATGCAAGATCGCCGCTATAATTGTTCCCAATCCATACTACCTTGTCATACATCTTCAAAACAGAAAGAGGAATCGTTCTGTTGTACAAATGTTTTTTTACAATGTTTGGATTTGTGGAGTAATTAAATCCCTGATCCCCAAATAAATCCCATACATCAACTTGATGATTGCCGAAGCAAGCAGAGTTATTATAGAAGTTCGTCATCTCTGTAATGTATGCGGCAGTTTTATAATCTATTCCGTTCACAACAAGAATATCGGAAGATGAGCCGATGACGGTAATAAAATTAGTTATCAATCGTGTATGAGAAACTGTTCCATTACTTACGGTTAATTTTACATTGTAAGTTTGTTCACCTGTAAAAGTCCATTGAGGATTTTGAGTTGTAGCGTCAACGACACCGTCGTTATTAAAATCCCATTCCCATGAAGTAACTGAAGTTGAAGGAGTAGAAGTGGAATAATCGGTGAACTGAACCGTGAATGGATTAGCTCCGAAAGTTTCATCTACACCGAAAGCCGCATTAATTCTGGTTGCAGAAACAAATTTTTCAACTGCCGCTTGATAAATATATTTTGTGTCTTCATTTTGGATATAAGCGAGAGCTTGTAAACTATCAAGGTTGACCGAAGCGGTAAATTGAGAGCTTGGGATGTAAAGAAATTCATATTCGGCGGAATCTCCTGCGGCAGGCACGGTAATTTGAGTTCCCTTTCCGTCGGGCAACATTTTTCTTGTTATGTCATAGTAGACAGGTTCAAGCGCAGGCGTAACAACGACGTGCCTCTCTACAAGTCCCAACCGTAAAATTGTTTTTGTAAAAGTCGTTGCATCGGCTGAATCTCTATAAATCTTTACTTTAACAGTAATGATATTGTTTGAAAATTTTTCGGGAGTGATAACAATTTTAAAAGGAGAAGAAGTTGCATTCCCGGAGTTCACACTTGAGACTACACTTGACTGATCTGTACCGATAGTCGCGCCATTCACAACAATCCACGGAACTGCATTCACACCGTAATAAGTCCAGCGCGAAGCATTATCGACTGCATTCAACAGGTACATCGGATCAACTGCGCTGGGCCAGTTCACATTGTGTACAATATGCGCGATTGATTGTGTTGACAATAATCCTGCGATAGTTGAATTGTACCATGCAGAATTAATTGATGCGCACGGTCCGCATTGCGAGTTGGTGAATCTTTCAACTATTGATAAACGCGGATACGCAAGAACTTCAATAAATGAGAAGATAAATAAAACAGTGAGTAAGTGTTTCTTCATAACAAATTCCTTAAATATTGTGGATTGAATACTCTCTTCAAGTATTTACAAAGCAAAATTAGTAAAAAAATATTTATTCTGTTCAACACATTCTGAATTCTTTACTCACTTGAAACAGAAATTTCATAACTTCGCATAAAACGGAAAAATTCTTTTGTCCAAAAACAACACAGTAACAAGAATCGTCGTCTCTGTAATCGCAATTCCCCTGATACTTTTTCTCTGCATTCAGGGCGGCTACTATTTTTTATCATTCGCGGTAATAATCGGTACGCTTGCGTTTCATGAATTCACACGACTCGCAACTAAAAAAGGCGCGGTGCCTCAAGTTGCAAACGGAATGATCTTCTCGTCGGTAATAATTATTAATGCGTTTCATAAATTCTTACCGGTTGAAGAAATCTTTCTCATTTCAATTTTGTATTTGCTAATCTTCGAACTTTTTAGAAACAAGGGTTCTGCATTGTTAAATCTGGGGCTGACGATGCTCGGGATGATGTACATTGCATTCTTTACTTCTTCTTTGGTGGAGATTAGAGAATTTTATACCGATTATACAAACGGCGGAAAGTTAATTGTTACTTTACTTGCGGCAATTTGGATTTGCGATTCGGCGGCTTTCTTCATCGGCATTTCTATTGGCAAACATAGATTGTTCGAGCGCGTCAGTCCGAAAAAAAGTTGGGAGGGTGCAGTCAGTGGATTCATCTTTGCGATTATCGCACTCTTCACTTCGAAATATATTTTTGCAGATTTCCTTTCCTACACCGACGCAATCGTTATCGGAGTGATTGTCGGAACAATCGGGCAAATAGGAGATTTGATTGAATCCCTTTTGAAGCGCGATGCGGAAGTGAAAGATTCTTCCTCTTTAATTCCCGGGCATGGCGGCGTGTTTGATCGCTTCGATTCTCTCATTGCCGTTGCGCCGGTCGTCTATCTTTATCTTTTCTTTTTTGCATCGAGATAAGAAATGGCGCGAGAAAAAATTTCTGTAATTACTTTGGGCTGTGCGAAAAATACAGTTGATTCGGAAAGATTGATGAAGCAGTTAAGTTTAAATCAATTTGAACTTGCCGAAGACCCGAACGACGCCGACACGGTGATAATAAATACTTGCGGATTCATCGAAGCGGCGCGCGAAGAATCGGTGAATACAATTCTTGAAGCCGTGCAGCTAAAAAATTCAGGTAAAGTTAAAAAAGTTTTTGTCGCCGGATGTTTATCGGAAAGATATTCGAAAGAGCTAAAGAAAGAAATTCCCGAAGTTGATTCATTCTTCGGAACGGAAAATTATGAGCAGATATTACATTCCCTCGGCGGCAGTTTGAAGTATGAACTTCTCGGTGAGCGCGTCTTAACTACTCCAAGCCATACAGCATATTTAAAAATATCGGAAGGATGTGATAACCCCTGTTCCTTCTGCTCAATTCCGTTGATGCGCGGTTTGCATAAATCAAAATCTATTGAAGACCTTGTAAAAGAAACAGAATTTCTTGCCGCCAACAGCACGAAAGAGCTTGTCATTATTGCTCAGGATACGACTGACTACGGAATTGATATTTACGGCGAAAGAAAAATTGCCGAACTGATTTCCCGTTTAAGCGAAGTTGAAGGAATTGAATGGGTTCGGTTGATGTATGCTTACCCTTCACACTTTCCCGATGATTTGATTGATGAATTCAATAACAATCCGAAGCTGTTGAAATATCTTGACATTCCGTTGCAGCATATTTCCGATAATGTTTTGAAATCGATGCGACGCGGAATTACAAAGCGGAGAACAACTGAACTGCTCGAAAAGCTTCGCGACAGAATTCCCGGCTTAACTTTGAGAACGACAATCATCGTCGGCTATCCCAATGAAACGGAAGAAGATTTCAATGAACTATTGGAGTTCGTAGAAAATTTTCAATTTGATCGATTAGGAGTTTTTACTTTTTCGGTTGAAGAAAGCACGCCGAGTTTTATTTTGGGCGATCCAATTTCGAATAAAGAAAAAGAAAGAAGAAAGAAAAAGTTGATGGAAGCACAACAAAAAATTTCTTTACAAAAAAATGAAGAGCAGATCGGGAAGAGTATGAAAGTATTAATCGAAGGAATCGAAGACGAATACTACATCGCCCGCTCGGAAAGAGACGCCCCGGAAGTTGACGGAGAAATATTAATCCCTAAAAATAATAGTGAATTAGTTGCAGGCAATTTTTATTTTGTAGTTGTAAATGATTGCAATGAGTACGATCTCTTTGCCGAATTAGAATTGGAAATTAAACCCTCATGAAAATATTATTATCACTTTTCTGCCTTCTTTTTTTTAACTCTTTCGCTCAAGTAGAAAATTCGAGTAGAGTTAATTACATCAATCCTTCGCCGGGATTTTTTTATGATATATTGAATTTCAAATCCGGCGATACTACTACGACGCGGATTGAAGTGCAAATTCAGGTGCCGTTCAGTAAAATTCAATTTATCAAAACGGATAAAGAAATTTTTAAAGCCGAATATTATCTAACGGTTTCTGTTTATGATGAGAATAAAAAAAATCTTATTACCGAAAAAACGTGGAGCGAGAAAGTAGAAACCGCGCAGTTCAGCCAAACTATTAGCAGTCAAAATTTTAATATCAGTTTGCGAACTTTCAATCTCAAGCCCGCGAAGTATTTTTTCAAACTGAGTTTGGAAGACAAAGACACGCGCAGAACAATCAATGCCGAAACAGATTTTGTCGTTCGAGATTTAAATACGAATTATTCTCCGAGCGATATAATTTTAATCTCATCGCAAACGGAAGTTGCCGGAGTAAAGAAAATCATTCCGAACATCACACGAAATATTTCATCGCCGAAAGAAGGTTTCACTTTTTATTATGAAATTTATTCTTTGGATACGGCAGAAATAAATATTCAATACAATGTAATCAATGAGAAGAAGGCGGTTATCTACAGTAAATATTCCGTACGAAAACTTTCCGCCGGCGTCAATCCCATCGAATATAAAATTGACAGCTTACAAGCAGATCTCGGCGACTACTCTCTTTCAATTAATATTCAAGATTCCGATTTCAATATTCTCTTCACAACAAACAAACCTTTTGTTTCAAGGTTGATCGGAATTCCTTCAACAATCAGCGATCTCGATAAAGCCGTCGAACAACTGATTTATATTGCAGAGACAAGCGATATTGACCGAATAAAAAGTGTAAAATCTTATGCAGATCGGATGAAAGAATTTATCGGCTTTTGGGATGAACGCGACCCCACGCCGAACACTGAAGAGAATGAGTTATTCGATGAATACTACCGCCGGATCGCTTATACAAACAAAAATTTTTCTCACTACATGGAAGGTTGGCGCACCGATATGGGAATGGTGTACATCATCCTCGGCGCGCCCAACAATGTTGATCGCCATCCTTTCGAGTACAATACAAAGCCGTATGAAATTTGGTACTATTATGAATTGAATAAGTCATTTGTTTTTGTCGATGCAACCGGATTCGGCGATTACCGCTTGGCTACTCCTCTTTACGGCGATTCTTATCGTTTCAGATAAAATTATTTGCGATGATAATTACCGTTACACTCAATCCGCTTCTTGAGTATAGATTATTTTTTTCGGGAGAAAATAATTTTTCCGATGATGTTCGCCGGCATCGATGCGTGCAACAAGATATTGCCGCAGGAGGTAAGGGAATCAATGTTAGCAGGCAGTTAAAAAATTTGGGAATTGATAACACTGCCGTTACTTTTATCGGCGGATTAAACGGGAAACAATTTTCACAAGCACTCGCAAAAGAAAAATTTAATTCAATTTTTGTTCGCACCGAAGCGGGAACGAGAATCGGTTTCGTTGCAATTGAAAATGAAAAAAATGCTGAATCATTTTTCGGATTGAATTCTGCAATCGAAAAAAAAGATGCCGAACAGATGAAACTGAAATTGGAAAAGATGATTCCGAATTGCGAAATGATAATTCTTGCAGGAAGTTCTTCTTCACAAGCTACGGACGATGTTTTCCCTTTTGCAATCGAACTAGCAAATAAGCACGACAAAATTTCTATTCTCGATACTTACGGAAAACATTATAGCGATTGCATTAACGCTTCTCCGAAAATTTTGCACTGCACAAAAAATGAAATTGAAAATTCAATTTCCATCTCTTTAAAAGATGAGAATGATATTCGAGAGTATTTGCTTTCACTTTATGAGAAAGGCATCAAACAAATTTTTATAACCGACGGTGCAAACAATTTTTATGCTTCTAATTTTGATTATCACTATAAAATTGTTCCGCCGAAAATTAACACAATTGACTCAACCGGTTCGGGAGATGCGTTCACGGCGGGTATCGTTCATGGTTTATATCATGATTTAACTTTCGAAGAATACTTATTAAACGCAGTGAAATTAGGTGCGCTGAATGCGGCTATGATTGATGTTTGCAATGTTTCAAACGACGCGCTTCAAATGTTCCGTGAAAATATAAGCATTGATTCAGTCGGCAAAAAAATGAAAACGATTGATGTTACTCCGACTATTTAGCTTCACTTTTTTTCTTTCAACTTTTCTCTTCTCACAGAACATCAAAGAAATTCGTTTTGAAGGGAACAAGATTTTTTCATCGCAAGATTTAAACAGCTTCACTAATATTTATCCGCCGATAAAATATTCCTCAGAAATAATTGACAGCATTAAAAGCAATTTGTTACTCAATCTCCGCGCGAATGGATATTTCAATTCGAGTATCGAAGAGAAAATTGAAGAAGTCGATTCTATGAATCTGGTTTTTATTTTTATTTTAAATGAAGGCAAACCATCAATAGTTCGCAATATATTTTTTACGATTACCGATTCAACTACTACGCTTCTGTCGGCAATTCAAAATCGTTTTAATTTATTAAAAGATAATATTTTTAATTCAATTGAATTAGAGTCGGCAATTACCGATGCTCTTTCCCGGCTTGATAATAGCGGCTATCCTTTCGCTCATGTTGAATTGGAGTCATTTCATTTTGAAACTGAAAATAACTTCGTCGATATTTTTCTGTCGCTAAATTATGATGAAAAAAAATTCATCGACAACATAGTAATTAAAGGGAACGATAAAACGGAAGATTATGTAATTCTCCGTGAGTTACCAACAAAAGTCGGCAATCTATTTTCAAGTGAAGCGATAAATAAAATTCCCGCAAAGTTAAACCGTCTTCGATTTTTTGAACCGGTAACTCTGCCAAACTATTTAATCGATTCGAAGCGCAACGGAATTTTGGAAATAACCGTGAAAGAAAAATCTACAAGTAGCTTTGACGGAGTTGTCGGTTATATCCCTCCCGCAAAAAATGAAAACACCGGTTACATTACAGGACTTGTGAATATAAATTTGCGAAATATTTTTGGAACAGGAAGAGCCGCGTTGATTAAATGGCAGAGAATCGATCGTGCATCGCAAGAACTTCAACTTAAATATTTTGAACCCTGGTTTTTATCTTTTCCTTTCGATATTGCTTTGGGAATGATTCAGCGAAAACAAGATTCAACATTTATCGGCAGTAAGTTTGACGCCGCCCTTGATTATCGCGCTTCGGATGAGATTTCTTTCGGCGTTAGTTTTGAATATGACCGCATCATTCCGATTGAAAAAAGTATCAAAACTTTCACGGTTTATAATTCAAGTGTACTGACTTCAAGTCTGCAATTCAAATATGATTCGAGAGATGATCCGATTGTTCCTCAACAAGGTTTTTTATTTTTCAACTCTTACGGTTTGCGAAAAAAAAATATCAACGGTCCCGTCGAGTATTTTACACCATCGTTGAACAAGAAAATCACTTTTCAAAAAATAGTATTTGACGGAAAAATCTTTTACAAATTATTCGAGCGACAGGTAATTGCATTCTCGGCAAACGCAAAACTTTTAACCGGCAGTTTTTTTGAGTTGAGCGATCTCTTCTTTCTTGGCGGAACAAATTCTTTACGCGGTTACAGAGAAAACCAATTTCAAGGCGCAAGCATCGGATGGACAAATCTTGAATATCGTTTTCTACTTTCGCAACGAAGTTTTGCTTTTCTTTTTTTTGATACTGGTTATTATTATCGTCCCGAAGATAAAGATCGGAATGTGCTTCGTTCCGAGGGCTTCAAATATAGCTTTGGCGGCGGTTTAACTTTTGAGACAGGCATCGGGTTGATGAATATCAGCTACGCACTCGGCGAAGGAAATTCATTCTCTGAAGGTAAAATTCATTTCGGAATTGTAAATGAGTTTTGATGCGGAAATAATGAATATCCGATGGATTCTCCCAAAGGAACTCCTTCGGAGCTTTGCAGAGAATTGATAATTGACAATGGAGAATGAAGGCGGGAACAACGTACAATTAAAAATTACAAATTAAAAATTAAAAATGAATGGTTTTGAATTGTGAATTGTGAATGGTGAATTGAAAATTGAGTTAGAGCTTCGTGTTACTAAATGCTTTGCGTACGTGGTTTAACTTCCTTCTTTACCACTGAGACACTAAGATCACTAAGTTTGCACTAAGATTTAATAGCACACGGATGATTTTGATTAATTAAAAATTACAAATTAAAAATGAATTTCACTCTGCGTCCTGGCGTCTTTGCGGTGAGAAAAGAAATGGCTTAGTGTTTCTCAGTGCCCTTTGTGTCTACGTGGTTTAACTTCCTTCTTTACCACTGAGACACTAAGACCACTAAGTTTGCACTAAGATTTAATAGCACACGGATGATTTTGATTAATTAAAAATTACAAATTAAAAATGAATTTCACTCTGCGTCCTGGCGTCTTTGCGGTGAGAAAAGAAATTGATAGCACACTGATGACACTGATTTTACAGATTAGAACAGATAAAATATCATAGCAAAAAAAAAGCCCCGATGAATACCGGGACTTCTTAAATAAATTCTCTTCAAGATTTTTATTTTACCAACATCAACTTATTCGAAAATATTTTTTTTCCGATTTGCAGACTATAGACATACGTTCCGCTGGAAACTTGTCGCCCGTTCTCATTTTCTCCTTCCCAACGAATTAAATAATTGCCGGGACTGAGTTCATCTGAAAATAATCTTCTTACTACTTCGCCCTGAATGTTATAGATTGTTAATTCCGTGAAAGATGAGGGCGAACCAAAAGGCACATTGAATTTTATCAACGTCGATGAATTAAAAGGATTCGGATAATTTGAAATAGATATTTCATCTGGCGCGAAAATATTTTTTTGTTCATCACCTGCATTAGTAATGAAGCTCGGTCCATCGCCGCGTGAATTGCCGCTGCTATCGGCAAGATAAATATTCACCCAAGCCGGGCGCGCCGAAAGCCAGAGATATGTATTCTGCCATTCCTGATCTGTCAATCTTAGAAAATTCAAAGTTGTGTATTGATAGAAACTATAATTCGGTCCTACGTAAGCGACTTTCTGCCCTTGTGATTCAACAACGAAAATTCCGAGATTAACCGGTCCCGTTCCGACATGCATTACTGCGCCGAGATATCCGCCTCCGCAATAAGTTGGCACGGTATGAATATCCGCTACCAAAAAATCATTTTGAAGAAGCCCTTTGTTCTCATCAATAAATTGATCTCTGTAATAAAGATTAGCATACCAACCGTTGTAAGGAGAACCTCCGCTTCCGGGATCCTGCATATAAATAATTCTCTTCAACCAAAATAATTCGTCGGGAGAAAGAGGTGTGCCGTCAAGTTCTTTCTGTGCAATTGTCGCAAGTTTTCCGCACGTAGTATCAAGGTTAGCAAAGAAATACTTCATCGAAGTGTAAGCCGCAAATTTCACTTTGCCGATTTCTCCAATCTTCTTCAATCGTAAATAAAGTTCGGGAAATGGTTCAACGTAAGCATAAGGATAGGAACAGATACTCCCTCCTGTGTATGATTGTTTTGCGTATAAAAGATTATCGTGCCTAAGTTGTGTCCATGAAGTTAATTGCGTGTTGAGTAACCGTTGCCAATATGCGGCAGTGTGCATGAATTGCGGATAATCGTTTCTACCGATTGGTGGATTTAGCGCGCGAATTCCCGCAAGCCAATTGTTGTACATTGTACCATCCCAAAACTCTTGACCGTATGAATCAATTAAATATCTTAACCCGGCAAGGTTAAGGGAGTAGTGATATTGATTTAACTCCGGTTGAAGAAACTGCGCAACGGCACTATTCCCAAGCGCAAACATCGGGTCTAATACCGAGGGATAAAGTCTGCAAATCTGTCCCGGAATTCTATCGAACACTACGCTTCCGGTAACGTATGAATCAATTACAAATCTTTGCCCGAACAACATAAACGCCGCGGCGGGAAGTATGGAATCGGGGCTCATCGGGTTTCTTGTTAAGATTTGTGAAAGTATAAGTTGATATGCAAATTCTTTTGTCTTTAAAATATTTTGAAACTGCACAACTTTTAAACTGTCAAGAAAATCACTTGCAAAATTTATTTGTGTTTCGTTTTTCATTGTGTCAAGCTGCGGAAGCGTAACATTATCTTGATCGCCGACGAAAAATTTCACCATATCTTCCATAGTTTCATAATCGGCGGAGGCATTTCCAAGTTCGAATGATTCTTTAATTAAATACGAGATGATAATCTGTCGTTGATCGGTTGCAAAACTGACCGGTGGAATAACATTTTTCGGACCGATGAGATACAACTCAATTCTTCCAAGCCACATGATCGCTTTGAAATATTTATCTATTTCGGGATAATATTGTGGATCGGCGATATAATGTCCTCGAGGTTTAAATTGACTGAAATCAATTCTTCGTGGTTGAGAAGAAAAAAGTGCAACATTCTTAGCCTGGTAAGCATCAACGTAACCGATTAAAGTGTTCACAAAATTTGTGTTGTCGCTATAATATGGTTGAGTGGTTACACCCGCCAATTTTCTAGCAACGGTGAGATAGACATCCGCATCTTTCAGCATAGTCAGCATCGACGGAGTATTTTGATAGCGCGCATGTAGTTGCGGCATTGCGCCATGCATTTTTGAGAGCATCAACTTCAGTTTATCGAACAGAAGAAAATACTCAATGTCTTTTAATATTCTGTCGTAAGAAATATGAAACGCATGAAGCAAAGCATCGGCAGTAACATAGACCGGGAGATCTTTATTATAAATTTCGAGGAAGGATGCGCCGAAAGCCGTTCTGTACAATCTTTCCGATACCATAAACCCGTTTGTTCGAAGTAGGTTTTTTTCATACGCGGTTAAATTAAATTTTGCTTCAACGCTATCAAGAAAAAGAATATCGGATAGATTTATATTTAAATTGGCGGAGAAATTCGCCGTCGGATACATGCCCATCAGTTGTTGTGAGGAGAGACTTTGATGTTCTTGTAGGAATCTCTTATAAGCTTGCACGGAAAAATTTTGCGCGTGATTGCTCAAAGGAAAAAGTAATACGAATAATAGTAAGAAATTTTTCATGACTTCCTTCAATGATTTACGCAAACTTAACTGTTTTTAAGATTAAAAAAAATAGTAGACAAAAGTTATGATTGACAATTGAAAATTGACAGTTGATAATTGACGACGTAGGAGGGAACATCGTACAATTAAAAATTACAAATTAAAAATGAATTTCACTCTGCGTCCTGGCGTCTTTGCGGTGAGAAAAGAAATGGCTTAGTGTTTCTCAGTGCCCTTTGTGTCTACGTGGTTTAACTTCCTTCTTTACCACTGAGACACTAAGACCACTAAGTTTGCACTAAGATTTAATAGCACACGGATGATTTTGATTAATTAAAAATTACAAATTAAAAATGAATTTCACTCTGCGTCCTGGCGTCTTTGCGGTGAAAAAAAAATGGCTTAGTGTTTCTCAGTGCCATTTGTGTCTACGTGGTTTAACTTCCTTCTTTACCACTGAGACACTAAGACCACTAAGTTTGCACTAAGATTTAATAGCACACGGATGATTTTGATTAATTAAAAATTACAAATTAAAAATGAATTTCACTCTGCGTCCTGGCGTCTTTGCGGTGAAAAAATATACGAGAAGATTGATTATCACTGATTGAAATCTATCTAACATAACTTGCATCTATTTTATCTGTGTACAATTTCAAACGAGATTTACTTTTTAACCAAATGGCACAAAACGATTAGAACAAATTATACTGCAATCCGATTGAACTGCTTAGTTTCTGAGGAATGTTTGGTTGCTTTATCAAATTGCCATTGATAGTCAGATAAATATTATTCTCGATGTAATACCAAAAAGAAGTGTTGAGAGTATGATCTGCAATTGCTTCTGAACCGGAGGATTTCGATACACCAAGTCTATAACCTGCAACAAAATTTATCCTGTTACTCAATTCATAAATGAAATCAAATCCCATTCTCGCAGTAACTTTTTTGAATAGTAGTGAATCGATCGGAGTAAAAACTTCTGCCGTATTGTTGATTTGCATTCGCCACGAAATAGGATATGAATATCTTCCGTTAATTGTAAGATTTGGATTTCCAACCGGCGATTTATCAGGCGTTGTTAATGGAAATAAAATTCCTGCGGAAACATCCCAACCATAATAACGTTCGTTCACTCGCTCGTTAATACCGAAGAGAACCTGACGCATTCTTAAAATACCGATTGATCCGATGCCGCCGAGAACGTCCATCTCCGCTTCCGCAATTTCCGATTCAATATCATCGAACCAAAAAGTTTCATAAGTAACGCCGTAGAGATCTTTGTATTCATTTTCTCTTTCGATGATGTTCGCAATTGCTATTAAAGCTCTTTTGGGGAGATAATCCATAATAGCATTATCTCTCAATAAATGTTCTTCAATTCTTACAGCTTTTGCGAGTGCGGTTGCATTGATGTATCGCCCGTAACCAAAACCGAGTGTGAGATCGGAAGAAACTTGTTTGTAAAAATCCTGACGCTTTGCAAGAATTCGTGTGTACGCAAAATAATCTTCTTCGTTGATAATATATTTTCTAAAACTAAGATCGACTGCAACGTTGTAATTTGGTTTTTCGCTGCCCAAACTTCTACCGCCGGTGCCATCAATATTTATAAACCATGCAAGCGGAAGCGAAGTAAAAAAAGTTCTGTAAAGTAGCGTGCCGTTCATGTTGTTTGCAGTTACAGTGTTTCCGTTTTGCGACCAATTCCACGAGCCGTCAAATCTTAGCGCACGCGCCGTACTTACCGGAACTTGATAATCAGATACATCCGCGTTTTGTGGAAGGATTTGCGTTGCAAGAATTACGAATAAAACTATTGCGATTTTTTTACTTCTCATCTTTTTCTCTTCATTTTCCAAAACAAAATAATTATTCAAGAATAGTTATCAAAATCTTTGTAATCTTTTTTGAAAATGATTAATTTTGAATCAGATAAAAATATCTGAAAAATCTATGTCTATTATCTTTTCTAAAAAATGTGAATACGCTATCCAAGCCGTCCTTTATTTATCAAGTCTCAACGAGGATAAAGTTGTCAACGCGCAGGATATTTCCGACGAACTAAAAATTCCGAAAGAATTTATTTCCAAAATATTACAGGAGTTAACTTTTTCCGGCATAATCGAATCGAAAAAAGGGAAGGGGGGCGGATTCGCACTTGCAAAACCGCCGCAGCAAATAAAATTGATTGAACTTGTTTATGCAATTGATGGCGACGGAATTTTTCATCAATGTGTTTTGGGATTTCCAAACTGCACAAGCGAAGCCCCCTGCCCCGTGCATGAAAGATGGAGTAAATTAATCAACGAAACTCATCAAATTCTTTCCAACGAAACGATTGATCAATACAAAGATTTGGTGATTAAAAAAATCGAGTTCACGAAAAATAGTTTTCAATGATCGCCAAACCCATCGTAACCGGAGAGCATGGCGCATGGGCAATTTTATTGGTTCCGATTTTTACTTCTTACGCAGAGTTTGGAAATAATTCTTTACAGTTCTTTTTGATTGCAACTTCAGTCTGCTTTACATTTTTAGCTTTTCGCCCCGCAGAAATTATTTTTTTGGAAAGAAGAAAAATTGCTCGTGATGCAATCAAATTTAGGGCGGCAAAAAATTGGGGAATAATTTATTTGTCGATCGCACTGATACCCGCATTAATACTGCTTTTAAGTTATCAACGATTCTATCTTTTGTATTTCGGATTGTTCGGAGCTATCGGACTTTCGCTTTCAATTTTTCTTTTAGTAAAACTCGGAAAGAGTTTGACTAAAGATTTAACCGGTATTTTTTGGATTACTTCTTCAGTAGTAATTATTCACTATTCCGTTTATGGTGCAATAAATAAATCTTCAATCCTTTTGTGGTTATTGAATTTTATCTTCTTTGCTTCTGGCGCATTTTTTGTACACATGAAAATGAAAACAATGAAACAATCTGCGTCCATATTTCCTGCGCCGGTTGTTGCAAATCTGATTTATCATCTACTTTTGATCTTGATATTACTTTTTCTTTTTTCAGAAAAGATGATAGACCTATCAATTCTTGTTGCATTCATTCCGCCTATAATTCATTCGGTTCTCGGTTCGTTCAGCAAATTGAAAATCAAAAGTTTCAAACCGATTGGCTTCACGCTACTCGGATATTCAATTCTTTTCACAGTCATTTTTTTCATCAAGTAGAAATCGCCCGAAGAATTTTTAATCGGATATTTTCATCTGTTAAAAAAAATTAATTTTTACTTTGCTGCATAACCTTTAATTTTGAAACCAAGATTGAATTAACAACAGAAGTTTATGAACCTTAAGAGAATAATTAAAACCCTCATCCCTCCGCCTGTGTGGCGACTGCCGGTAATTTTTTTACTCGGAGTTATTGGCGGAATGGGACTTTTCATAATAAAAATTTCTAACGCCCCCTCTTACTTTTCCGATGAACCTGCAACATGCGTCAACTGCCACGTCATGTCTTCCGAATTTGCAACATGGCAGAAAAGCAGTCATGTTAAAGTTGCAACATGCAACGATTGCCACGTTCCGCAAGATAATCTATTGCGAAAACTATATTTCAAGTCGATGGATGGATTGAGGCATTCAACAATATTCACAATGCGCTGGGATCCGCAAGTTATAACAATAAAAGATGCGGGACTTTCAGTCGTGCAAGAAAATTGCATCCGCTGTCATTCAAAACTAATAGATGAATCATCGCTGATCGAATCAAGTTTTGATCACATAAAAAAAGATAACGGAAAATTTTGTTGGCAGTGCCACAGAGAAGTTCCACACGGAAGAGTTCACAGTTTGTCATCGGCACCGGATGCAAGAACTCCGCGCCTTTCACCTGTTTTGCCGGAGTGGATTAACAATGAGATTAAAAAATAATTTAAGGAAGTAATCATGAGAAAAATTCAAGACATAATTACAGAAAAACCGTGGCTTGCATGGACATTCTTCGGCGCGACTATTGTGGTCGTGTTTCTTGTCGGGCTACTCGCCGCTTCAATTACTGAACGAAGAAGTGAAGCAAATTTTTTATTGAGCCAGGTTAAACCAATTGCCGATTGGGAGCCGCGCAATGAAGTTTGGGGAGAAAATTTTCCGCGTCAATACGAATCTTATTTAAATACTCTTGATACAAATTTTGTAAGCAAACATGGCGGTTCAAAGATGATCGACTATCTTGATAAATATCCCGAACTTGTTATTCTTTGGGCAGGTTATGCTTTCTCTAAAGATTATAATCAAGGACGCGGACATGCTTACGCCGTTAAAGATATTCGGCAAACATTAAGAACCGGCGGAGAAAAAGAAAGCCCCATGCCTGCTACGTGTTGGACATGCAAAAGCACCGATGTTCCTCGCTTAATGAACGAAATGGGCTCTTCGGAATTTTATAAGAAAAAATGGAAAGACCTCGGTGAGCAAGTTGTTAATCCTATCGGTTGCCAGGATTGCCACAATCCGAAGACGATGGATTTAAGAATCAGCCGCCCCGCACTTGTGGAAGCTTTTCAGCGTAAAGGAATTGATATTAATAAAGCGTCACACAACGAAATGAGAAATCTTGTCTGCGCGCAGTGCCATGTTGAATATTACTTTAAAGGTGAAGGAAAATATTTAACATTTCCGTGGGATAAAGGTTTTGATGTTGAAAGTATGGAAAAATATTATGATGAAGTTGAGTTTTCCGATTGGACACACAAACTCAGCAAAGCACCGATGTTAAAAGCGCAGCATCCCGATTATGAAATCTTCACGATGGGTGTTCATTACAAACGTGGTGTAACTTGCGCCGATTGCCACATGCCGTATAAAAGAGAAGGTGGTGTCAAATTTACAAATCATCACATCGTCAGTCCGCTTTCGAATATTGAAAATTCCTGCTTCGTTTGTCATCGCGAAAAAACCGATGACTTAATTACCGATGTGTACGAACGTCAGGATAAATATGAAGAGTTGAGAATAATTGCAGAGAAGGAAATTGCTGCCGCACATATCGAAGCAAAAGTTGCGTGGGATAATGGCGCGACAGATGGAGAAATGAAATCGATTCTTAAACTGATACGACAAGCACAATGGCGTTGGGATTGGATTGCCGCCGCGAACTCAATGGCTTTCCATGCACCTGTGGAAGGGTTGCGCGTTATTTCCCTCTCGATACAAAAAGCAAAAGATGCGCGGAAAGAACTTGCTCTTCTTCTCACACAAAAAGGAAAATACCCGGTACAGTTACCCGACATCTCTACAAAAGAAAAAGCACAAGCTTTCATCGGGCTTGAGATGAACGCACTTCACGCAGATAAAAAAGATCTCATCACAAATACATTTCCGGTGTGGGATAGAAAAGCTAAAGAGCGTCAGGGCAATTTGAATACTTACGAAAAATAATTTTACAAATGATTTTAAGTTGTGTTAATTTAGTCGCGCAACTAATTAAATTTTTAACAAACGGAGATAAAATGCAAAAACTTTTTTCCTTTTTCTTTTCGATGCTATTTCTATGCACGATTTCCTATGCACAATCGAATGTCCTCAAAGTTGACGGACAATTAAGATTCAAATCGGAATTTGACAACAGAGATTTTAATAGCGACACTAAAGGCTATTCCTATCAATACGGAAGAACCCGTCTCGGGGTTTGGCTTTCCCCTTCACAAAATGTTACGGGATATATTCAATTTCAAGATTCCCGTACATGGGGAACTGAAGCAAGCACTCTTGCCGACCAGAAAAATTTAGATATGCATCAAGGTTATCTTAAAATTGATAACTTTTTCGGCGCGCCGGTTGATGTTCAGATCGGAAGACAAGAATTCAAAATTGCTAATGAAAGATTAATGGGCGCAGTTGATTGGAGTAATGTCGGTCGAAGTTTCGACGGTGAAATTGTTACCTGGCGAAGTGAAAAATTTGCTCTTAAGTTTTTCAATTTTTACGAAGTTGAAAAATACTTGAAGGGGGATTCAGCCGATTTTAGTGTATCGGGTGTTCATGCAGACTTAAAACTGTTCAAGAATTATAAGTTCGAGCCATTTTTAATTTTCCAAATGTACAATCCTTCCGATTATTTTAACCGTACGACAATCGGGCTTTACTCAAACGGAAATTTCGATAAACTATGGCACGAAACAGAATTCGCTTACCAACTCGGAAAAGATAAGAGTTCCGGAACCGAAAAAGATATTGCAGCAATGATGTTTGCAGTTAATGCAGGATATAAATTTTCCGGCTCAAATCTTTCACCAACATTGAGTGCGGGAGTTGATTACCTCAGCGGCGATAACGATCCGGCTGATGATAAACTTAAATCATTCAACACACTCTATGCAACCAATCATAAATTTTATGGTTATATGGATTTCTTCCCATCCGGATTATCAAATGCTTACGGTTTGATGGACATTCATGCAAAAGTTGGTTTAAAATTAATTGACGATCTCGGTGCAGGATTAAAATTTCACATGTTTAACTCTACTGAAGATTTTTCTCTTTCTACAGGCGGAACAACGAAAGCTTACGGAAATGAAGTTGATTTAACCTTCATGTATCATTACACTGAAGAAGTCTCCGCAACTATTGGAGTTTCACTCTTCATGCCCGGAGATATCTTCAAACAAATTGCCGGCGACGATACATCATTGTGGATGTATTCGATGCTTAAAGCAAATTTCTAATCTTACCTTAATTTTTACGGGTTGTAAAGAAAATTTTTTTTACAACCCTTTTTATCTTTAAATTATTTCCCGCTTAAATATTCATCTAATTTCGGAAACAAAACATGCCTTCGTGGTTAAGAAATTTTATCGGAATCTCCTCATTAATTCTCGTCTTCCTGTTGATTGCGGGAATCATTGGTTATAGGTCTCTCATCTCTTCTGTGCCGGAGGAGAACGGAGAATTTTCTTCTGTTTCAATTTCCGATAATATTACAATTTATTTCGACTCGCTGGAAATTCCTTATATTCAAACTTCAACAGAATCCGATGCCGCATTCGCTCTCGGTTTTCTTCATGCGCGCGAAAGATTGTTTCAAATGGACCTTGCAAGAAGAGCAGGCGAAGGAAAACTTTCCGAAATTTTTGGAAGCGCAACAATTCCGTTCGATAAATTATTTCTTACAGTCGGAATGAAACGGATTGCAGATTCAATGTTCGCCGCGTGTGACGAGCAGACAAAAATAATTTTGCAAGCGTACGCAGACGGCGTTAATTTTTATTTGGGCGATAAAGAAAAAAAACTTCCGATCGAGTTTAACATTTTGAATTATGAACCTTCAAATTGGAAGCCGCAACATTCATTAATTATCGTTCGAATGATGGCGTGGGAACTTAACATTGCCTGGTGGGAAGATGTTGCCTTCACACATATTTATCAAAAACTCGGCGAAGAATTGACGAAAGAACTTCTGCCCGATTACCCTGAAAACTCTCCCGCTATTATGGATCAAATTCCAACCGCGCTTCTTTCCAATGCAAAAAGTTTAGTTTCGATTGATCGAGGTTATCGCGAGTTTATGAATTTTACAGGAACGAATATCGGTTCGAATAACTGGGTTGTGAACGGCGCAAAAAGTTCGAGCGGAAAACCAATAATTGCAAACGATCCTCATCTTGCGTATCAAGCGCCGGGCAGATGGTACGCGGCTGTAATAAATGGTGGTGCGTGGAATGCCGCCGGCGTTACTCTTCCCGGAATTCCCGGAATCGTCATCGGAAAAAATAATTCGATCTCCTGGGCGTTGACAAATGTAATGGCTGACGAAGCAGATTTTTATCTGGAAAAAATTGATTCATCGGGAAACAATTATTTTGTAGATGGGAAATTACTTCCGCTCAAAACTTTTGCAGATACAATTTTTGTGAAAGATTCTTCTTTCATAATACATGAATGGAAAGAGACTCATCGCGGTCCAATCATTTCAACATTGCATCCTTTAGAAATTCTTTTTCCGAACGAGCATCAAAAAAATTTACAGTTGAGTATGCGTTGGGTGGGAAGAGAATCTTCGAATGAATATCAGGCTTTTTATAAAATCAATCTCGCACAAAATTGGGATGAGTTCTCCACCGCACTCGAAACTTTTTATGTGCCCGGGCAAAATTTTATTTACGCCGATACTTTGGGAAATATCGGTTATATTTGCGGCGGCAAGATTCCAATTCGCACAAATTTAAATCCGATGCTCTTCAGCGATGGCACAAGTTCCGAAAATGATTGGAAGGGTTTCGTGAAGTATGATGAAATGCCGAAGTTATTTAATCCGCAGAAAAATTTTATTGCAACCGCGAACAATTTGACGAGCAGAACGTTTAGCCATTACATCGGTAATTTGTGGGAACCGTCTTCAAGAATTGAAAGAATAGAAGAACTGCTGACGGCAAAGCAAACGCACTCTGCTGAAAATTTTATCTCTTATCAAAACGATATCACTTCTCCTTTTGCAAAAAAAATTACGCCGCATATTTTATCCGCTTTTCAGAATGTGAATTTGAAAGATGAAAATCTCAAAATAGTTTTAGACTTGTTTCGTAAGTGGGATTATTCGATGAAAAGCGAAAGCCAGACTCCGGCAATCTTCAATGTTTTTCTCAAATATCTTTTACAAAATATTCTTGAAGATGAATTGGGTGAAGAATTATTCGGAGAGTTTTTATTCGTTGCAAATGTTCCTTATAGAAGTTTGGTTAAGATTTTGAATAACTCTGATTCAAAATTTTATGATGATCGCCGCACAGAAGACATCGAAACAAAAGATGTTATTATTAGAAATAGTTTAAGCGATGCGCTTTCGTTTCTCGAAACAAACTTCGGCGAGAAAGTTGAAAATTGGCAGTGGCAAAATTTGCATCAGTTTCGCTTCAAACATTTTTTCAGCGGACAGAACAGCATGATCGATAATATTGTGAACATTGGTCCTTATCCAATCGGCGGCGACGGAACGACAATTTTTAACACCGAATTTTCTTTCCATAAATTGTTTAAAACAGATGAAGTAGATAAATCAAATTATTATGAAAATTCACTCGGTCCTTCAATGCGATTTGTTTATGATTTATCTTTGCCCAACGAATTTCAGTTAGTTTTAACAACAGGGCAGAGCGGAAATATTTTTAGCGATAATTATAAAAATATGGTAGAGAAATGGATGAAGGGGGAGGCGGTGAGGATTAAAACCGATTTAAATTCAATTCAAAGGAATAAAAATAAAATTGTAATTAATCCCAATTAATTTTCAGTCGCATGGTTGCGACGGCAAAAACATCTTTGTTGCTTTCATCCGACAAATCCTTGATATATCTTCTGAAACTATTCGAAAATAGTTGTTTTGAAATGGTACGCCTTTTGTTTGTAAAGGTATTAAATATTTTGAAAGATAAAGATTGAAGAAACAAATTCTCGTAATTGATGATGAAACTATTGAACTTAAAAAACTCAGGGAGATTCTATCGAAGTCAGGTTATGGCATAATTACCGCCACAGACCTTGAAACCGGAAAGCAACTTTCGGAAAAAGTTCACTTCGATTACATACTAAAAAAATCTGATTTATCTACAAATCAGAAAGAAACGAAATTATAAATAACTTATTACACTAATCACTAACGGAGAAAAAATGAAATACTTCTCAATAATTCTTCTCTTTGCATTTACAACTGCATTTGCCTCAAGTGGCAGCGGCGGTAATGAATCAAAGCAGAAAAATTCAAATAAAGGGCAAAACATTTCTGCTCAATTTTTACAACTCGCAAACACACTCATTGCACAACAACGTTTTGAAGACGCCGCTCAAGCATACAGAGATTATGTTCTTCACACACCCGATGCAGATGCAGAATATTACAGCCAGGTAATCGATATTCTTTTAAGAGATGATGCACCTGTTGAAATAAAAAATATCGGCGGAAACATCAACTCTGCTTCTTCAGATATCTTTCCGAGAATTTCATCAGACGGAAAAACGCTTTACTTTATTTCTAAAAAAGTCGGCGGTTTTGGCGGAGATGATTCCTGGTATTCTAAAAAAGATGGTTCCGGAAATTGGGGACCGTCGGTTAACTTTGGTAAATCCTTAAACACTACAACTCACGAAGGAATTCTCGCAATATCGAGCGATGATCAATTCGCAATTGTATTTGGAAACTACGGCGGTTCTTTCGGTAGCGGAGATCTTTTTTATATTGTTAGAAGAGGCGATAGATGGACATTGCCTTGTAACCTCGGCGGTACTATCAACAGCCGTTCTTGGGAAAGCATGGCTAACCTTGCACCCGACGGAAAATCTCTTCTCTTCACATCCGACCGTTCCGGCGGAAAAGGAGATGAAGATATTTATGTTGCAACTTTAACTGAAAACGGTTGGACTACACCTTTGAATCTCGGCTCGGTTATTAATACTGCCGGAAGCGAAAAATATCCCTTCCTTTCTGCAGATGGAAAAACTCTTTACTTTTCGAGCGATACTCATCCCGGACTCGGAAAACAAGATCTCTTTTACAGTAAAAGATTAGATGATTCATGGACTAATTGGAGCAAGCCCGTCAACCTTGGCAAATACATCAACACCGCTGAAAACGATCAAGACTTAACAATCCCTGCATCAGGCGATATTGGATTCATCGTTAAATACAACCAAGCCGGTGGATTTGGTGATGCCGATATTTATACGTTTGTAATTCCGGATGAATTCAGACCTGAAAAAGTATTTTCTATTTACGGAAAAGTTACAGATGAAGATGGCGCACCTGTTGCGGCAATCATTCACTACTTTGATAAAGCTACCGGCGAAGAATTGGCAAAAGCTGTCTCCAATAGTAAAGACGGAATGTATTCAACAACTTTACCCTACGGCAGAGAATATGTGATCTCAATTGATATGAAAGGATTTTTATACACATCGGATTACATTGATCTTCGCCCGAAAAAAGAAGAAGGTACCCGCAGAGACTATACTCTTCAAAGAGTTAAAGTTGGTTTGAAATTTGAATTGAAAAATATTTATTTCGATTCAGGTAAAGCTACTTTAAGAGAAGAAAGCAAAGTCGAGATAGATAAACTTGTTGATCTTCTTGCAAAATATCCGATTACAATCGAACTCGGCGGACACACCGATAGCGACGGTTCCGAAGAGAATAATAAAAAACTTTCTCAAGACCGTGTCAATAGTGTTCGTGAATACTTAATTCAAAAAGGAATTGATAAAGAGAGAATTACCGCAGTCGGATACGGCGAGGAATTCCCGATTGCATCAAACGATACCGATGAAGGGAAACAAAGAAATCGCCGCGTTGAAGTTAAAGTAACACAAGTCGTTGAAGAAAAAGGCGGCGGCGAAGTTGTTACTCAAGAACCTGAAGTTAAAAAGAAAGAAGAAGCTAAATTCGATATGCTTGCGATGTTAAAATATGCGGCAGAAATCGGCGGATTGCCAAAAGGTTCTCCTTGTTCGGATGATAATTATTTCTTCAAAGATGTTCCATGGGTTCCAAATACAGATGATGGCGAAGACCGTGAGTACGGCGAAATCTATTCGTTGGATGACTACATTCATGGCGGATTCAGCGCGCACTTGTTGAACTATGGTTTCAATGGGGCAAGCGATGGATTCCTCGGTGCCGGTTTAACTTTTACAGACGATGAATTCGGCGATTACTATTTCAATTATTTCTTTAGCGGACCTGACGCATACTCATTTATGGGACAGTTTGGTTCTACTTATGATTGGTCATTGTATTGGTTAACATCAATGAATTTCCATCTCCGCACGGCATATGAAATTACTGCATACGGTTTGGATGTTCCCGGCTTGGCTAGTGAAGATAAATTCCAATACTACTTGAACATACCGATTGGTGTAAGATATTTGCATCAATTATCCGGCTTTAATCTTGGGGCGGATGTCACATTTAACGTAAATGTGTTAAAGCACAAGAATATGAACTCGTCTCCTGGTTATTTTAGCATTGGAGCAAATGCTCGTTGGGGAATGTTCCAAGGCGGGTTATACATTAACAGCGGCGACGTTGTTGATTACTTCGGATTTAGAGCCGGTGTAACTTTCTAAATCTCCCCACGGGTCTTTACCCTTTCTTTATCTCGTTAAACCCCGACGCCTGTCGGGGTTTTTTATTTTAAATTTTTTCATCTCAACAAAAAGAAAAGCAGTTATGAATTGGTTTTAATTTCATTATTGTGTTCGCACTAAAAAGTTTATTAATCTAAAATTGGAAAAGAACTATAAACCGTTCCCAAAGGGACAGGTGAAACGGTTCGCACTTCTTTAATTTGTTATTAACCAACGGCTTAAGCCGTTGGTTAAAGGAAATACTTAGAGAATAGTTTAACGGTTTCAACCGTTTCCTACTTTATTATAGTCGACTTATTATTGTAAAAATAAATTTACAAAGTGAGCTCGAAGCCTGCAGAAATAAATCTTGGCAGTCCAACTTTAATTCCTTGCGGACGTCTGCTTGCAATATATCTTTCGTCGGTAAGATTTTTTACTGCAATGAAGATTTGACTATTGTAATAATCGAGTGAATATTTGAGTGTCAAATCGAAGATTGTGTAAGAAGGGATTTTTCCGATTTCTCCGTTTGGTGATGACTCTTCTGTATTTAATTCATCGCCGAAATGTTCGCCGACTTTGTTAATTCCAAGCGTTGCGGAAAGGGATTGCAAAAATTGTAAGTGTAGTGAATTGTTAAATAGAAATTCCGGCGCATAAGGAAGTTTATTTCCATTTACATTTACGCTCGAGACAAATCGATCTGAATTATATTTTGAACTGCTGATGGTAACGTTGCCGGTATAGTTCAAACCAAAATTTAAATTGAAGATAGAAGTGAAATCAACACCGATGGAAGATTCGAATCCTTGATGCAAAGTTTTTCCGCCGTTAGTTAAACCTGTGCCGCTACCGCCGGACGAAACAGAAACGGGGATAACTTGATTTGAAAAATCGAGGCGATAAACTGTGGCTTCAAATTTAATCGCGTCAAAAATTTTTGTGCGGATGCCTAATTCATAATTCCAACTTCGCTCGGCTTCTAATTTCAGCGAGTTACCTGAATTATCGATAGCGTCTTTAATTCTCGGTGGCGCGTAACCCTTATGAACGCCTGCAAAAATAGTTGCAGTATTTCCGATGTTGTAATTCAATCCAATGCCGGGAATTATTTCGAATAATTTATCCGTGCCGAAAATAGAAGTATCTTTGCTCGAAGCGCGGTTAATCGTTCTTTCAAAAGTGAATTGCTCCAACCTGATGCCCGGCGTTAAACTGAATAAATCCGAAAACAAAATTTTGTTTTGGAGAAAGAAACTTCCCGCGTAGCCTGTTCTAATTTCATCGTTCGTTAAATCACCCGAGAGTGCGTCAAATTTTTTACCCTTTACGCTTTGTTCGAATGCTCGTTCAAATAAAAATCTTATTCCTCCTTCAAGTTGACTTTCAATGTTCGAAATTTTATACGTTGTGAAGAATCGCGGTTCAATTCCGGCGACTTCAAATTGTCTGTTTCGTTGATTGGTGCTGTTCTTCATATAAATTGCGCCTCCGGCAATAGAGGTATCTCCCCAGATTACTCCGGTTAAGTTTGAAGTTTTTGATCTGCTGAAATCCTGCCTCAACCAATTGCGTGTGGTTGTATAACCGAATGCAGTTGTTTTAAGTATGAAACTATTTCCGATTGTGGTATGATGTGAAAGACTAACAGAATATCGTCTCACGCTCAAGCGATCGTTCGGTGCAACTACGGTGAAATACTCACCCCGATCGTACATGGTTTGTGTAATTCCGATGTAAGTTGAATTTGAAGATTCATCATAAGCAGAAAATTTTATTCCGAGTTTCGAACCATCTTGAAAATTCAAATTCACTTTTGAAGTTATGTCGTTAATGCGAAATTCGGTTGTACCGATTTTATCCGCTTCTTTATGAAGTACTCCGATTCTAAATCCTAAATTATCAAATGTATTTCCGAACGAAGCATTGCCGATTAGAAATCCATTTTTGCCAGCGCGTAAAGCAATCTTAGTTTCTTCACTCTGCGGCGGATCGGATGTGATGTAATTCAATACTCCTCCGATAGTTTGCGGACCAAAAAGAATTGAGCCGCTTCCTTTAAGTAATTCGATATTGCTAATCCTTTCGATTGAGGGAGTATAATACATCTCCGGTTCCCCATACGGTGCAAGAGAAACCGGCACGCCGTCTTCGAGCACGTGTATAGTTCTTGCGCGGTCAGGGTCCAATCCGCGAATGCCAAGATTTATTCGAAGTCCCATTCCTTCTTCTTCCGAAATATGTACGCCTGAAATTTTCTTAATCATCTCATTGCCTGTAACGGGAATCATCTCACTCAAATCTTTTTGGTTAATCAGTTCTGCCGAACCGGGAATCAATCTTAATGCATCAACTTTATTTCCGAGCACATAAATTTGAGGATGCTCGTATTTAAGTAATGAATCATCTTTGGCTTCATTCATTCCATTATTTTGAAGCGCGCGCTTCGGATCGTCTGCAGAAACTGTTTGAACAGCGATTAGCAAAAAAAGGAGTACTTGGGTTAGTTTATTTTTCACGGGTTGACCTATTTAGTAGTTACATAAATTTATTATTATTTAGACTGAATCTACATAACGACGGAAAATATATCAACCCAAATCCGATTGTCTAAAAATTTCTGTTTCAGGAAAACATAAAAACGAAATTACTTTTAACCGTATAGTTGTGTGGATTGTAAAAATAATTTTCAATATTTTACTTTTGTAACAGAAGTTTTTCACACAAAAAAAATGAGAAAGGAAGATGATGAAAATAGCAATTATCGGCGCGGGAAATGTCGGCGGAACGTTAGCAAAAAATTGGGCGAATGCCGGATACTCAATTTTGCTTGGGTTAAGAGATTTAAATTCAGATGATGGAAAAGAAATGGAAAAATATTCTGCAAATATTTCATCTCACACAATTGGAGAAGCGATAAATAATGCTGAAGTTGTACTCTTTGCAACTCCGCCGGATGCGGCAGTATCAATTGCAAAACAAAATCCATCTCTAAAAAATAAAGTTATTATTGACGCAACAAATTCTATTTTCAAAAAACCAGAACCTTACAAAACTGCTTTCGAAGGAATAAAGAAAGAAACAAAATGCGATGATGTTGCAAAGTGTTTCAACTCAACCGGATTTGAGAATATGGAAAATCCAAAATACAATGGAATGGGCATAGATATGTTCGTCGCTGCGTCAAGCGTGAAAGCGAAAGATATTGCCAAACAATTGGCGCGTGATTGTGGCTTTGCCGAATGCTACGACTTCGGTGGTGATGACAAAGTTGAACTACTCGAACAATTTGCGTTCGGATGGATCAATTTGGCAATTATGCAAAAGCAGGGAAGAAATATTGCGTTTAAGGTTTTGAGACGTTAATATTTTTTTCTCTCCTCATTTCATCCCTAAAAAAAATTCTCATAAATTTTTTATTATGATTGAATCTTATCTCTTCTTGAATGAATCATATCTTTAAAGATAAATCTTAACAAGATTAAAGATTTTTCACAATGCACGGTGAGAACTGAATTTATTTATTCGCTTCCCGGCATTAATTTTGAACTAACAAATTTTATTTTTGGAAGAAACCAAAAGAGATAAAAATGAAAAAAATTGTACTCGCACTTTCGATTTTAGGATTGATAATCTTAATTGCTTACGGCACTCTACTTCAGAAAGATGCTTTGCCCACCGAATTGATGAAACTTCAAGAAAAGTATTCCACAAAAAATATCACCTCAGTTGACCACTCAAAATTTCCGATTCTCTCACAAAAATTTTCTACCGCAAAAGAAGTAACTACCGCATGTATAAATTGTCATAACAAGCGACACATTGAAGTGATGCAGTCGAGCCATTGGAATTGGCAACGAGAAGAATACATTGAAGGTAGAGGCATTGTTTATCTCGGCAAGAAAAATGCAATCAACAATTTTTGTATCGGCACTGAAGGAAACGAACAGAGCTGTGCCAAATGTCATATTGGTTATGGAATGGATTCGAAAGGAAAAATTTTTACCGACTCAACTAATGTTGATTGCCTCGTTTGTCATGATGGCTCCGAAACTTATGTGAAGGGTGCAGAATTAGGCGGTGCGCCGGATCCAAAATTAAATTTAAATATCGTTGCGCAAAGCGTTGGCAAACCAAAGCGCACTAACTGCGGCGTTTGTCATTTCTTCGGCGGCGGCGGGAACAATGTAAAACATGGCGATCTCGATATGGTAATGTTTGACCCGACGAAAGATATCGATATCCATATGGCGAGCGATGGTGCGAATCTTCAGTGCGTCGATTGTCATTTAGCCGAGAATCACAACATGCTCGGAAAAATTTATTCTTTATCATCGATGAATTTAAATCGCTCCACATGTGAACAATGCCATGGAGATTATCCACACGCAGATGATATTCTCAACGAACATAATTTAAAAGTTGCTTGTCAAAGTTGTCATATCCCTATTTACGCAAAAGCAAATTCAACAAAGATGTATTGGGATTGGTCAACTGCCGGTAAATTAAAAAATGGTGAACCATTTCACGAAGAAGATAGTTTGGGCAATCATACGTATCTTTCCATCAAAGGGAGTTTTAAGTGGGAAAGAAATGTAAAACCTGATTACATCTGGTTCAACGGCACGGCTTCCCATTATCTTAAAGGAGATAAAATTCATGACACAACTTCACAACTCGTGATAAATCAATTGCACGGTTCGTATCAAGACGCTGAATCGAAAATTATTCCTGTTAAAATTCATGTTGCGAAACAACCGTTTGATCCTGTGAATAGAATTTTGATAAAGCCGAAATTATTCGCTGAAGAAAAAGGACTCGGTGCATTCTGGACTGATTTCAATTGGGAATCTGCTGCACGTGTAGGAATGGATGAAGCTAATTTACCTTTCAGCGGCAAAGTTGATTTTATCGAAACAAAAATGTATTGGCCCATCAATCACATGGTTTCATCAAAGGATAATGTGGTTGAATGCAATGAGTGTCACACCCGCGAAAATAGCCGTCTTGCCGAGCTTACAGATTTTTACTTGCCGGGAAGAGATCGTTCCATTCTTGTTGATACTTTCGGAAAATGGTTATTGATTTTATCTCTTATAGCGATTGTTGTTCATGGTTCATTCAGAATTGTAAGTGCGAGAAAAAATAAATCGGGAGGAAAAAATGCCGTCTAAAAAAGTTTATGTCTATCGTTCATTCGAAAGATTTTGGCATTGGCTGCAATCTATTTTAATTATGTTTCTGGCTTTCACGGGATTTGAAATTCACGGTTCATACTCGTTCTTCGGATTTCGCGAAGCAGTTAAGTATCATTCAATTGCCGCATACGTTTTAATTGTGTTGATCGTGTTTGCTATCTTCTGGCATTTTACAACGGGCGAGTGGAAACAATATATCCCTTCATTCCAAAATATAAAAGCCCAGTTGAATTATTATATCTTCGGAATTTTTAAGAACGCTCCTCATCCGACAAAAAAAACAGTATTGAGCAAATTAAATCCTCTACAAAAATTAACTTACTTAGGATTAAAGATTTTAGTAATCCCCGTCAGCGTAACAACAGGCTTGCTTTATCTGTTGTATCGCTATCCGCAGCGACACGGAATTGAATCGCTGAATATTCAATCGTTAGAATTAATTGCAGTAATACATACTCTTGCCGCATTTTTACTTGTTGGATTTTTGATACTCCATTTCTATCTCCTCACAACCGGAAAAACTCCAACCTCAAATTTGAAAGCGATGATAACCGGTTATGAAGAACTTGAAGAAGATGAAGTTATTACAACGGAAAAACATTCACACGAAAATAAAAATTAAAAGAGAAAACTATGAATGAAACAAAATACATGAATCCTTATTTAGCCGGAGTGCTTCTCGGCTTGTTATTATTGGCTACACTTTACATTACCGGGCGCGGACTTGGTGCAAGCGGCGCGGTAAAAAGTTTCGCAGTTGCAACAGTGCAATCTGTTGCGCCCGAGCATGCGCAGTCTGCAAAATTTTATCAAGAATATTCGGAAGAACATTCGGATAACCCCTTGAAAAATTGGCTCGTGTTTGAAATAATAGGCGTAGTCATCGGTGCTTTTCTTTCGGGATTAATCAGTAATCGTTTGAGTTTGAAGGTGGAATTCGGTCCGCGAACAACGAGTAGAATGAGAATTTACGGCGCGGTTATTGGCGGAGTGTTGTGGGGAATCGGTTCGCAACTCGGAAGGGGATGCACAAGCGGCGCGGCTCTCAGCGGCTTGGCGGTGATGTCTGCCGGTGGAATAATTACTATGTTTGCAATTTTTGCAGGCGCTTATGCATTCGCATATTTTTTTAGAAAGTTTTGGATTTAAGGAGAAGATTTTATGGGACCTTTAGTTCCTGATATTATTAGTAATGATTTGAATTTTGTTGTCGCGCTCGTAATAGGAATTTTCTTCGGCGCAATTTTAGAGCAAGCAGGTTTTTCAACTTCGAAAAAATTAGTCGGCTTGTTTTATGGATATGATTTTACCGTGCTTCGAGTTTTTTTCACCGCAGGTATTGTTGCGATGATCGGGATTATGGCTTTCGAACATTACGGATTAATTGATATGAGTTTGGTTTATGTCAATCCCTTCTTTGTAACATCTGCAATTGTTGGAGGATTGATAATGGGTTTGGGATTTGTGATCGGCGGATTTTGCCCCGGCACAAGTTTTTGCGCGGCGGCTATCGGCAAAATTGACGCAATGATTTTTATTGTCGGGGCTTTTATAGGCGTATTTATTTTTAATGAAGCGTATCCATTGCTGGAAGGAATCTACAAATCCACAAACTTGGGAAGCCCGCAGATGTTTGAATTGCTCGGAATGTCGCAAAGCGTATTTGGATTTATCATGGCGGCGTTTGCACTACTTGCATTTTATTTAACTACAATAATTGAAAACAAAGTGAATGGAATTAAAAAACGAGTACTCCGCTTTGAGCCTTATTTTATAGCACTCTCATCGATTGCAATCATTATTGCATTCTCTGCATTTCTTTTTCCGGAAAGAAAGGAATCACTTCTTAATTATGTAGAAGATGACGAAATATTTAAAGCATATAACATAGAGATGATGAGCGTTGACGAACTTGCTTTTTTATTAATTAATAAAGATGAAAAAAAATTGCAGATAATTGATTTCAGAAAAGAGGATGAGTTTAAAAAATTCAACCTTCCCAAATCAACTTTGTTCACACTGGATAATCTTTTTGAAAAAGAGCCGAACAAAATATTATCGCTTCGTACAAAGATAAATGTATTCGTCGCTGAAGATGAAATTGCGGCAAAGAAGTATGCAATCATTGCCGAAGAGTTGGGTTATTCGCGCATAAAAGTTTTAGAAGGAGGTTTGGAAAAATTCAAAAAGGAAATTTTGGAATTCACTCCGATTAAAAATCCCAAAACACTCGATGAAGAAAATCAAAATAAATTCAGAGAACACGCGAGTAGATTAATTCCTGAATTAATTCAAGCGAATAAATATTCCGGACCGGTGAAGAAAACGCAGAAGCGCGTAATCGGCGGGTGTTGAGAAAAAGAAGTACTCGATTCAATTGACGTATTTAATATGAAGTTTTACATTATTGAAATTGCTTAAATTTACATTTATGACTAAAAGAAAATCAATAATTGTTAGCCTGCCAGCCGATGCACTGTTTGATGAGTTATCAAGACTAATCGAGCAGTGTCGGCAAAAGGTATCATTCGCTGCAAATAGTACGTTAACGCTACTTTTTTGGCAGCTCGGTAAACGAGTTAATGAACACATTCTTAAAAACAATCGTGCAGAATATGGAAGAGAAATTGTGTCGACAGTGTCGACACAATTGAAGTTGAAATATGGGAAGAACTTTGAGGGAGATGATTTTTTTTGAAAGGAGTATGTGTTATCTTTCTTATAATTAATCAAAAAGATTAGAACAAAATTTAGATTGGATAAAAGTTTCATTTAATGGGTAAGTATTAAAATATTAATTATTTCGCAGGTGAATAAAAATGGATAAAACTAAAAGAGAGAGAACTCAATCAATGAAGAGGGATTATGATAAGGAGCTTAAGGAAGTACTTTCTGAAGCGTTAAAAAATATCAATCCCGAAATCTTACAAGCAATTGAACTTGTTCAAAAGATGAATATGAATCAAACTACTCAAATCCAAGTTGAGATTTCTAATTCAGGAACATTAATATAAAAATGCCTAGTCGAAACGACATTCAAATCGAGATAACAAGTCGACAGGATTCTGTTCGAAGACGATATATTAAGGCTCTATCAGATTATACAAACAGAAACACAATTATTTATGCAACCGCTTTCACTTCAAAGACTGCAGTTGTCCAGCAATTACCTGGAACGTTGCTTTCAATTACATCAGAGGACATTCAAGGATTTATGTCCTCAATTCATGAACTAAAAGGGGAAACACTTGATTTAATTATCCATAGTCCGGGTGGTTCGGCTGAAGCAACGGAGCAAATTGTAAACAGCATCCATAACATAACAACATTCTGAATTTATTTCGCAACTACGAGCGCTATAATAAAATTTTGGGGCATTTGTATTTTAAGTGAGATTAAATTATTATTATAATTATGTTGAAAGAAAAAATATTTTATCAAACTTATTTTGACAACCACATTGTGAAAACGGGCATAGCGTAAGAATGAATCTTACAAAATGTATAGATTTTGACTATGAGGATGTTCCGATTGAAGAATTCTGGAATTTAGGTGATCATAAAGAGAATAAGATGCACAAAATACATGCATATCCTGCTAAATTTCCAGCTTTCATTACCAGTAAAGCAATTAAATATGCTGAAGAAAGGAGCGTTAAGGTTAATTGTGTTTCCGATATATTTTGTGGGTGCGGAACGACAGCTTTTGAAGCAACAAGAAGTGGAAAGAATTTTTGGGGCTGTGATATAAATCCTGTGGCAACATTGATTGCAAAAACAAAAAGTCAAACCTATTTAGAAAAAAAATTACAGAATAATTTTGATAAAATATTAACGGCATTTGATACTTTAAATGTCAAACAAAAAGAATTAGAAACAGTTAACAGCAGAATAAAATATTGGTTTAATGTAAAACAGATTGGAGATCTGCTAAGACTTAAAAAAGCCATTTTAAAGATTATTCCTGCAGATAGTAAATATCAAAATTTTTTCTTCACCGCATTTTCAAATATTTTAAAACCGACTTCTATCTGGCTCACAAAATCTATAAAACCGCAAGTTGATCCAAATAAGAAACCTGCTGATGTTATTGAATCTTTTAATAACCAATTTTTCTTTATGAAAGAGGCAAATAATGAAAATGATATAAGGGTATCTACGAAGGTCGATATTGAAAATATAAATTTTCTAAAAAAGAAGATACACTCACCTTTTGTAGATTTAATTGTTACAAGTCCACCTTACGTTACTTCTTATGAGTATGCAGATCTGCATCAATTATCAACTCTATGGCTGGGATTTGCCTATGATTATAGAGATTTAAGAGATGGAACAATCGGGAGTTTATATCATAACACAAATTTGAACGAGGATATTAAAAAACTAAATAAAACTGGTGCAGATATCGTCCTTAAATTATTTAACCAGGACAAAAGAAAAGCACATTCAGCCGCCAAATATTTTGTGGATATTCAAATAAGTGTCAAGAAAGCATATGAAATGCTAAATGATAATGGCATGGCGTTATTTGTAATAGGGAACACTGAATATAAAAATGTAAAAATAAACAATGCTAAACATCTTGTGGAAAGTATGAACAGTGCCGGATTTGGTGAAATTCACATTACAAGAAGGAAAATCTCTGGTAAAATTCTAACTCCTTATAGAGATGCAAAAGGTAAGTTTACAACCGATAATAATAGTAGAAAAGTTTATGCTGATGAATTTATCATAATAGGTGCAAAACAGAATGGATAAAAAAGTATTTAAGATACGACCTTACGCCAGGTTATTAACGATGCTCGGTGATCAACTTATAAAAAATGAACAGATAGCACTAACCGAATTAATAAAGAACTCGTATGATGCCGATGCAGACTGGGTTAAAGTTAGTTTTGATAATTTTGGCGATAATTTCGAAGTACATAAGGATTCGAAGATTATCATTGAGGATAATGGTGAGGGAATGGATCTTGATACAATTGAAAAAAGCTGGATGAATCCTGCCACGCCTAATAAATTTATTGATAGGGGGAAAGAAAAAAAAACTAAAAAAGGCAGAATCATACAGGGTGAAAAAGGGATTGGTCGATTTGCGATTTTAAAACTTGGCAAAAAAATATTAATTACCACACGGCCACAGAATAGTAGGAAAGAATATGAGATTAATTACAATTTATCCGCTTATGATGAAAACTTTCTTTCTGAAAATAATCAAAAGAAAGAATTGTTCATTGACGATTTAAATATCGAAGTATCAACATTTGTACCTCGAAAAATTATTGATAAAAAAATAAAAGTAAAACATAAAATTTTTAACAGATGTAACAAGGGAACAATTATTGAGATAGCTGATTTGAAGGGTAACTGGGAAAGAAAGAAAATAGAATTAATTTATAAAGATATTTCAAAATTCGAATCAATCTTTGACAAACTAATCGAACCCGCTGAAGAAAGAAGTGATTTTCTTGTTGACTTTCTTATTAATGGCGAGAGGTTGGCTGTGAGCGATGAATATCTTGATAAGTTGTATGATTTAATTGATACCAAAGCTGTTTTCAAAATAACAAATGGACTTTATAATTCAGATAAACACATATTTACTTTTGAGGAAAATGGAAAACCAAAATCATTAGAAATATTTTCTCCTACCTTCAAAAAAAACAAAATATTTCAAAATTATTTCTGTATAAAAGAATATGATAATGAAAAAGGAAAAGATGTTCGCACGGAAAAATTTAGAATTCCAGAATGCGGAAGATTTACGTTTAATTTTTATATTTTTGACTTTAATAAAAACCCTCCTGCTAAATATGAACTTGATAAAAATGATAAAAATCTTATAAAGGAACATCGAATATATTTATATAGGGATGGAATAAGGGTTTTTCCATATGGCAACCCAGAGGATGACTGGTTGCAAATTGACAAATTAAGGGGAATAGAAAGAGCTGGTTTTTTCTTCAGTAACGACCAAGTTGTTGGATGGATAGGAATCTCTAAAAAAGAAAATCCTGAGTTGAGGGATAAAACTAATAGAGAAGGGTTGATTGATGAGGGAAATGCCACACAGGATTTCATTACGCTAATTCAATCTTTCCTTTCATTTTATAAACTTCATCCATTCAAACAATATTTGTATGATTATCAAAAAAGTAAAAAAGCACAAGATGCTTTTAAATCAGAAGAAATATTTCGTCAAATAGATGAAATCAAAAATGATTTTAGCGACAATAAAAAGATATTAACTGCGGTAAACCAATTAGCGAACACCTATAAATTAGAACGGGATTATCTAGTCAGAAGAGTTGAAGCGACGGAAGATTTAGCAAGTGTTGGTCTTTCTGTAGAAACTGCCTCGCATGATATGATGTTAATGCTTTCCAAAGGAATTCAAGGAATAGATGAATTGATGAAAGACTGTATGAATAAAAGTGTTTCCTTTGAAGAATCTACAGAAGAACTTCAAAAATTGCGAGGAATATTTTCATTTGTTGAAACACAGATGAAGGAAATTCAGGTAATGTTTAGGTCAACAAAACAAAGAAGAAGAAATATTCGAGTCGATGAAATCCTGCAAAAAGTAATAAATATTTATCAGAATATTTTGAGGCGTTCTAAAATAAAGTTAGAAGTTGATAAAGCAGGCTCTCCATTGATTGCCAATTGCACGGATGCCGTTTTACTTCAATTGTTTATTAATCTTTTTGACAATGCTATTTACTGGCTTACTGATATAAGTATCAAAGATAGAAAAATAGTAATAAAACAAAATGGTTCTCAAGGTATGCTGATTTTTGCAGATAATGGACCAGGTATAAAAAAAGAGGATGAGCCTTACATATTTGAGCCGTTTTATTCTGCAAAGGAAGAGGGGCGGGGATTAGGATTATATATTGCCAGACAATTGCTGGAAAGAATTGATTATGCAATTTGGCTTGCTGAAGTGAAATCTGAAAAAATATTACCGGGTGCTAATTTCGTAGTAAGTTTTGTTAAGAGTGAGGAATAATTATGGATGTAAAAAAATTGCTGTCAGGTGTTGCTGTAATCATTGATGATAAAATAAATGACAAAGATGGTGGAGACAAAATAATACAGATTAAACAAAAATTAAAAAACGAGAATATTCCATTCATTGAATATGAAGATATTCCTGGTGCGGATATTATTCAAAATTTTATAAATATAAGTTTTGTTTTACTCGATTGGGAACTTTTTCAAAAACCAGAACCAGGCATTTTAATTGATGAAGAACCATTTATTGAGGCAAATATAAATTTTATACGAAACATTCAAAGTATAACATTTACACCACTCTTTATTTTTAGTCGTCTTCCTCCTGGTGATATTATTAGAATATTATCAGAAAAAGGGTTATACAATGAAGGGATCAACAACCACATTTTTGTAAAAAGTAAAGATGAGCTATTATCAGATGATGATGAAAATAAAATCTTTTCTGAAATTGAAAATTGGTTAATAAAAGTGCCTTCGGTGTATGTTTTAAAAGAATGGGAACTAGCTCAAAACACAGCAAAGAATAAATTATTTTGGACATTCTACAACATAAATCATTATTGGCCTTCAGTATTGCAGAAATCATATATTGATGATGGCTCTGATGTGAATTATGAACTCGGTAGTTTTATTTCTAAAAATATTTTGGCTAGAACTGAACCAATTAATTTTGATACGAAAATATTAGAATTAAATAATAAGGGAATAGACAAAAAAGATATTCGAAAAATTCTTGAGGCTGAAAGATTTATCAATAATGATTCGTTACCTAAAAATCCATTTACTGGCGATTTATTTATGTTGTACAAATATGAAATTTCTGAAAATGCAACTTCAGCCAAAGAATTGTATTATTTAAATATTCGTCCTGAATGTGATATCATTCGAAACAGTAATCCTGAACTATATTGCCTTGAATGTGAAATTTTAGATGAATCTAAAATCAATTCAGGAAAGGATAACCAGATTTTATTTCAAAAAGGAAATCTGATTGAAAAAGTAAATACTGCTTTCATCCCTTTTATTGATGGTAAAATCTTTACTATAAAGTTCAATGAAATTAAAATCTTTAGTTGGGCTCAAGAGCTTTGTACAAAAGCAACGGATAAGAATAAAAGGAAATTTAATCAAACAAGAATTGGAAGAATATTACCTCCTTTTATAACGAAAGTTCAACAAAAGTATGCATTTTATTTACAAAGACAGGGACTGCCAGCAATTCCAGTGGAAGCACTTGAAACTTTTGGTGGTGGCAAATAAAAGTATTATGCTTTTAAAAATTTGAGTCGTTTTGGAATACAACTATTGTGTTTGAAATTAGTAATTCAACTTAACTCATGAAAGCCATAATCCACACCGAATACGGACCGCCGGAAGTTGCGCGGCTTGCGGAAGTTGACAAACCTTCTCCGCAAGAAAATGAAGCGCTCGTAAAAATTATCGCATCCACTGTGAACAGAACTGACGCGGGTTTCAGAAGCGCGGTCTATGTTATCTCACGATTATTTTCAGGATTGCTCAAACCGAAAAATAAAATTCTCGGCTGCGAGTTTGCGGGAATTGTTGAAGCAACCGGAAGCAAAGTTTCAATCTTTAAAATCGGCGACAAAGTTTTCGGTTACAATGATCTAACTTTCGGCGGACATGCCGAGTATCTCACAATTAATGAAAATGCGAATGTAGCCACAATTCCCTCCGGATTAAAATTCTCTGAAGCCGCTGCGATTACCGAAGGCGGGCATTATGCGCTTTGCGACATTAGAGCGGCGAAAATAAAAGCCGGCGATGATGTTATGGTTTACGGCGCAACCGGCGCCATCGGTTCGGCGGCAGTGCAGTTGTTGAAATATTTCGGCGCAAATGTTACGGCTGTTTGCAACACAAAAAATGTCGCATTGGTGAAATCACTCGGCGCCGATGTTGTGATCGATTATCAAACAGAGGACTACACAAACACTGCGCAGCGTTTCGATTTAATTTTTGATGCCGTCGGAAAAAGTTCTTTTGGAAAATGTAAACCGCATCTAAAAGAAAAAGGAATTTACATCTCCACCGAATTGGGAAAGCGAGGCGAAAATATTTTTCTCGCTTTAATTACGCCTTGGCTTGGCGGAAAGAAAGTTTTGTTTCCTATTCCTACAATCAACAAAACTGATGTAGAATTTTTGAAAGATCTTGTTACTCAAAAAAAATTCAAACCGTTGATTGACAGAGAATATAAATTGGAAGAAATAGTTGAAGCGTATAAGTATGTCGAATCAGAACAAAAAATCGGCAATGTAATTCTTCGTATTGCTGAAGAAGAGCGATGACTAAAGTTCCGCGAGTTCTTTAATTTTTTGAAGAACATTTTTCCAGGCAGTGTTCGAGTGTTCGCACGAAGTTTCCGAAACAAATCCTCTCTGCGTAATTTTTAAGTTTGTCTGATCCCTTTCTTCCTCTAATTCATAAGAAACCAGAGAATAATTTTGTGGCTCATCGCTCAATCCTGAAAAACTACTGATGTACGTGAATTGGAAAAATTTATGCATGATGATTTTTTGGATAACACCTTTGTCTTCGTAAATCTGCCCCTGATATTCCCCTTGAAAAGTGAGGCTACTGCCTTCTTTCCAATCGCTCGAGGCATTCGTTCCAAAAAAATATATTTTGATTTTTTCCGGATCCAATAATGTTTTCCACACATCTTCCTTACTTGCGGAGATTTTGATTTCATTCGTTACAATTAAATTAGGATTCATTTATGCTCTTTCTTAATAAAACAATTTTGGAATAAATTCACCACATTTAAAATCAGCGATTCCTCTTTGATCTATGCGGTTTAGATTGCATAAAATATTTTCTTCCGGGTCATGATCTGCATAAGATTTGCAGAGGAGACACAAACCTGGAGCCGGAATTAAACTCGGGTCTAATTCATTCCCGTCGTTATCGTAATATTTTTCGTCTGAAAATAAATCTTCCATTTTTATTGATGCCTTTTGAAATTTACTCAAAATATACTTTCACATGTTCGGTCTTCAATCTTGCTTTACTCCATTGAAGAATATTTTCCTTATCTGTTTTAGTTAAAGATTTTTTATGTGTTGAGAACAACAATAAAATCATTTTAGCGGTTTGTGTTGAATCGGAAAAGAAGAAAGTTTCGGAGTAAGCGCAAGATTCAATTTGAGGGAAGAGTGGCTTAACTTCCTTAAAAATTTGTTTGCCGAGTAACGGTTTATTTACAAGGCTGTCAATTAAATTTTCCTTTTGCGATATGCGATTTGTCAAACTGCTAACTTGATTTTTTAGCACTTCTGTTTCGTTACGCGCCGATTCATCAAATGCAAAACCCTGCTCAATATTTATTGTTGCATCTTCAATAGAGAAATCTTTCGACTTTTCAATTATTACATCTTTATCTTCCCGGGTTAAGGAATTTCCGCCGTAGATTAATCGTATAATTTTTTCATTCGGATTTATTTCATGCCGCAACAAATAACTTCCTTGATACACCGTTACATTGTTCGCGTAGGATTTAGCGTTCTCATTGAAGTTTTCATTTTGTACAAGAACATATCCAAAATAAATACTAGGAAGCACTGTAATTAGAATAACTGCTGTGATGTAGGAATTAACTTTTTTCTTCTTTGAATCATTAACCAAAGAGCGAATCGGAAACTTTAATACTTGTGAAATGATGATTGAAGATATTGCGATGAAAACCGTATTGATTGTAAAAAGATAAATTGCACCGAGGAAAAAATTGAACTTTGCAGTGGCGATTCCATACCCGGCTGTGCAAAGGGGAGGCATCAGTGCTGTTGCAATTGCAACTCCCGGAATTACATTTCCCTTATTCTTACTGCTGATTGCAACAATGCCCGCAAGTCCGCCGAATAAGGCGATTAGCACATCATAAATAGTTGGACTGGTTCGAGCAAGCAATTCGGAATGAGCAGTGGAAACCGGACTTATCCCAAAATAGAATGTTGAAGCTACGAGACTTGCAAGCACTGCAAAAGTAAAATTCTTTACAGATTTTCTGAAGAGCGTGAAGTCGTATGTTGCAATGCTGTAACCCATTCCGTTTATCGGTCCCATCAAAGGAGAGATTAACATTGCGCCGATGATTACTGCGGTTGAGTTTGTGTTTAACCCGACCGAAGCGACGATGATTGCGAATACTAAAATCCAAAGGTTCGTTCCTTTGAAAATTATTCCTTGCTCGATTGTTGCATGGATTTGTTCGAAGGATTCAAGTTCGCTTCGTAAGTCGAGATATTTGAAAAATTGTTGCATCATTTTGGATAACCGAAAATATTCTTATAAAAATCTTTACATCAATATAAAAATCCTTCACATTATTTTATGGGATTTTTGGCTGCCAACATGTGAATGAAAATAATTTTGCTTTGACCGGAAAGGTTCCAAAATTATAAGAAAACATTTTAGAAACATAAATTTCGCAGCCGTTCATTTGATTCGTTTTTTGTGACCATTAATAAAATAGAAAACTGATAACGCTGACTTAGACAGATTTCACTCATAGCACTCCATGAACTCATCAGTGTGCTATCGTAGTTTTGCGGAACTTGAGATTAACTCTCACGCAGGGTAGTAAATCGAAAATCTGTTTCGATTAATTAAAAGCGAATCGTATGAAAAGAGGAGGACGATTCGAGAATCGCCTTACGAATAACATTATTTTATGTAACTTGAATTATTAAAAAGTAGTCCGCAATAGCTCGCCATAAAATGAAACAACTTCAATGTTTAATTAGCATTGATATTCTTAAATCCAAGATGCGATAAAAAATAAATACTGATACTTTTATCCACCCAAAAATTTTCTGGCGGATTCGGTCATCTTCTCCGGTGTCCATGCCGGTTCCCAAACAAGTATAACTTCCGCTTCGTATCCGGGGAAATTATTTGTAATTGTTCGTTTGGCATTTTCGATAATCATATCGCCCAGCGGACAGCCGCGCGAAGTTAAAGTTAAATCAATGCTTATTTTTTTTGCATCTTCATCAATTTCAGATCTGTAAATCAAACCGAGGTCAACAACGTTCACCATCAATTCGGGATCAAAGACAGATCGTAATACATCGTGCAATTTATCTTCGTTATTCATTTTCTTACCGTTTCAAATTTGGGTTTGTGAAAAACTATTTTGAGTAAATTAAAATTATATAGAGCGGCAGAAACCAATAAAATCAATGCTGAGATCGTGATGCCGGTTTCAGTGTCGAATAATGTCGCGAACAACAAAACAAAATATCCCGCAATAAAAAAAATCAATTGCATCTTTGCACCTGCTTCCCAATATAAATCTTTCGGCATCGGAATGCTTCCTTTTCCGATTAATTCTTTATAAACTTTTAACCAAACAATGAAGGGAAGAGTTTTATAAGTTTGTCCCATGATCAGCGCAGTAATAAAACCAACGATAATCGCACTGCCGTAAGCGGATGCGAATGTAACGGAAAAACTTCGCGAAGGAACTTGCTGCCAAAAAATTATTGCAAGTAGTAGCAGCGCAACTATTAATAATAAAAACGCGATTGCCGATTGCTTCATTCCAATATCTAGATTTTTTTTAACACGATGTTTGTAAGCGTTCATTAAATAAATCAGAAACGAAAAAATTCCACCAGAAACGAAAACTGCACCTATGATTACAAATGCTTTCGCTTCAAGATAAAGAGAGACTAATGCAATAATCAAACCGACATTCAAAAAATAATACGAAGCGCGCAAATATTTTTTTTCAACAATGTGTGAAACCATAAACATCGGGAGAAGTCTGCTTCCGACACCGATTATCAACTGCATGAACCAACCGGCAATTCCCGCATGCGCGTGTAATTTGAGTAGTTCGATATGATTTACTGCAAGAAACGGATTGCTTAAATTAATCGCCAACAACAAACCGGCTGTAGCGGTGAAACCGAGCCACGTAACCGAAGTGAGAATTAGCGTTCGTTCAATCTCTTTTTTCTCCGATTTTTTTGCGGTTAAAAAAATATTGATTGAAAATAATGCAACTGCGATTAACACAACACTTCCTGCAATGTGCATGCTTTGGTCAAGCGAAAAATTCCAAAATGAAATTGCGAGTAATATCGTTCCGACAGTCAAAAACAAAAAAGTAATTTTCGCTATTGTTTCATCGTAAAGTTTTGTTTCGAGTATCACAGGAATAAGTTGATACAACGCGCCGAAAATTATCATCGTAATCCAACCGAGTACGAGCAGGTGCGTCATCGCCAAAAGTTTCGGATTGAAATAATGTTGAAGCAGAGCTTCGGGTGAAAAAATAATTAATGCGAAAACCGTGAAGAGAATTATCCCGCCGAAAACAAAATGAGGAATAACCACATTCGGCGCAGGCGCATTTTGACTTGCAACTCCCTGCATACTTATTTATGCACCAACATTTTTACGTCGCCTTCTGAAATTTCTGCAATCCATGTTTCGAAATTTCTACTCTGCAATTCCGGCAACAAATATTGCGGTATTTTTTTATGGTGAACAAAGAGCGCGTGATTGTCGGATAAATTTTCGAGAGAACTCAAAATGGTTATCATCGGTTCTGGCATTTCAAGATCGCGAACGTCAATTTCTTTTATGTTTTGTCCGAAGTGTTTTTTCAATTTTTGAAGTTCTTCAAAAGTAACTTTTGTGTAAGGAACTTCAGCGCTTGTTTCTTTGGCAACTTCTGTTTTCGCAAAAAAGACATGAATAATATCGCCGCGCCATTCGGCAGAATAGACGAATCCCCGCTTGTGCAAAATATTTATCAGAGGTACAGGTTCGAAAGTGTTTATCAATTCGATTGCAAAACCTTCGGGCAAAGTTGTAACCGTTTCCATAATTGCTTTGAATGGATCGATGCCGGATTCAAGTATCGGACGGACGTCGAGCGTTTTTATTTTTTGAGCAGCGATTGCTTCTGTAATTTTAGGGTGAACTTCTTTTTGAGTCATCTCTTTTTCCTTTTCGTTTCCAACCGAATTTTCGATTTCAAATCCGATTGATTTTAGTTTGTTAAAAATTTCTTGAACATCACACTTGCCGACTTTAGCCGCATCGGATATGGTTACGCGAGGTGCAAGTACTTTGCGCAATACCGGGTTTTTCAATTTCTTAAAATGAGGGTTGATTGATGCAATCGCTTCAATCGCATTTTCATTGGCTTTAATTATTTCCGAAATTTTTGTTCTGCCGTTAATTTTCATCGCAACCAAAACTCCGGTTTAAATTGATGTTTATGAACCTCTACTTTGTCAAGTTTTTTTTCGATAGTTTTAAGTTCTTCATCACTCAAGTGATTTTCCAAATACGGAAACATAATTCTTTCTTCAAATCTTATGTGGTCATTAATTGCGTTACCGAGTTTTGCTGAATTAACGATATAGTCTTTTTCAGTTTCCGAAATTTGCGAAACTAAATTTCTAATCTCCTCATGTTCCGAAAGAAATTGATTTAAAATATTTTTATCCTTTAGAAGATTTTGCAAAAGATTTTCCTCGTTGATAAAATGATCGGAAAGATGTTTCTTCCAAAAATCATCTACATAGACTTGGATTATTTTTGCGTTTGTTTTCTTTGCGGATTTTAAACGAACGGCGAAAAGTAACCCGTGATGATGTTCGTGAGACAATACAATCAAGTTTTTATTTCGTTTTACCGGTTCTATATTTTTCATAAGGAATAATTTATTTTTTCAATACAAGAATAATAATTTTCGGATTAATGGATAAGTGTTCAGTTATCCCAAAATTTTGCTGATGAATATTTGAGTTAATCCCTGCGGCTTAATTGAGGAAGTAGTTATTGAGTGAAGCACCTCTAAAATATTTTTATTGTCTTTGATCATTGCCGAATCGACTCTGCAAATTTATCCGCGCAAATCGATTGCATCATTGTAATCCGTATGCTATTGAGACTTCGAGCGTTTCGTAAAATCCTCAGTGTACATCTGTGTAACTCTTCATTCCGCTTCTTAGTTACACTGAGTTCCACTGAGTTAACACAGAGGGACACAAGAGAATTTTAAATTTGTAATTGCTCATGTAAGTTTTCTTAAAAGTAAAAGATATTTTTTCTGCAATTCAAGAGGTGGAATTATCTCTTCTTCCCACTTAAAATCGAATGTTACTTTCATAAGCGAAAATAGATCGTTGAGTGCCGTGAACATTGGCGAAGGTGCATCTTCCGTATCGCGCAAGTGATGTATCAATTTCAAAGTTTTGAATCCATCGAACCAATAATTTTTTTGCTTGTTAATTTGTTCGGGATTGTTTGTGCTTGCCGAAATTTTTTCCCAAGTATGCATAAAATTATTTTGTTCGAGAAAATTTTTTAACTCTTTACTGATCGCGTCCGCTTTCTCGATTATCAATTCTGCATTTCTTCCATTCCATTCGTAAAATATTTCTAACCAGTTTTTCAAAGTGATAAAATTTTTTGGCGAGTAGAGCAGATATTCGTTTCGCTCGTGCGAAAGAAATCGATTCACTCTTTGTCCGGTGCCGAAAGGAACGCGCCATGAGCCGCGCGATGACGGATAAACAATTGCGTCATCGATGTATGCTATTTTAAAATCCTTCGCGAGTTTTTCTATAAAATAAAAGTCTTCCGCCGCTTTACGTTTATTCATTCCGCCAATTGCAACATATGTTTCGGCTGTGCAAATCATGGTTGAACCGATTGTGTGATGCGCAAAAGGTGAGCGAGCAAATTTTAATCCGAGCAAATAATAACGAAGAAATATTTCATAACAAATGATTGCGTCTTCGGTTTTCAAATCCACGAAAGTGTGCTCATATCTCACAACGGCGGCGGCTGGATTATTTTTTTCGAAATGAATAAAAATATTTTGAAGATAATCTTTGCTCACAACGCAATCGGCATCGAGGCAAATCAACAAACCTGTTGAAGCAAGAAACTTTAGCGCAGAGTCCATTCCTATTTTTCGCGCAAGCCCGACGCCGCCGGTTTTGCTATCGAGCGTTTTCCCCTCACTTGCGCAATCTATTAAAGCAAGATTTAAATTGAACACATTCTCTTTCATTATCCATCGCAAATATTTTATCGTTTGAAGATTTTCACTCTTTACTTCTTCGCTACTTGTTGCAACATTATTGATTACAAAAAGTATCAACGTATTCTTCAAAGAGTGAATTGAATTCTCGCTCAAACTGATTAATAACCGCTTTATGTTTTCATATTCTGCAATTGCGGGAATGACCATGACCGCGTCAAAGCTGGCTTGAATTGTGTTTTGCTCTATCGTGCGGAGATAATTTTTATGCTTCGCTAAATAGCGGGAAATCTTTTGGGAGGTCAATTGTTCTTTAAAAAAATTTCTATCACCGGAACAGCATTTTCAAAATATGGAGGATCAATCCAATTTATTTTTATTCCTTGCTTTTCCAATTTTCTAAACCATGTTAACTGATGTTTTGCGAGTGTGTTAATCCGGCTATCCAATTTTTGAAACATTTCGTTGTAGCTCAATTCCTTTTGAAGAAACAATGAAATGAAAAAATACTCCAATCCCAATAATTTTAATTTATCGTGAGAGATATTCATCTCAAGCAAGTGTTCCACTTCTTCAATCATTCCGGCTTCAAATCTTTTTGCCAGTCGGGTTCTAATTCTTTCTTTCATTTCCTCTTTTGAAATTTTCAGACCCAGAACAGTAAACTTAAAATTCTCCGGATGTGGCAATTTACGTTTCAGATTATTTGTAGCTATCATTAATGCCTGAACCGTTCTCACTTTTTCCCGTAGATCAGTTGTGTTGTGCAAGTTTGGATTTGATGATTTCAATCTCGTTACCAATTCTTCTTGAGGGAGTTTCATCAATTCTAATTGGCGTGAACGAAGATCAATAATTTTGTTCATATTGTAGTTTAGCAAAATTGAAGCAAGATAAAGACCGGATCCGCCAACAAGAAACGGAATTTTATCGCGTGCAACTATTTCGGAGATGGTACTTTTACAATCTTTTTGATAATGGAAGAGATTATATTCTTCGGAGGGTTCAACTATGTCAATCATATGATATGGAATTTTATTTCCATCAACGATGTAGTCATCATAATCTTTTCCCGTACCGATATTCATATATTTATAAACTTGCCGGGAATCTGCAGAAATGATTTCACCATTGAATTTATTGGCGAGGAGAGATGCGGTTCGCGTCTTGCCACATGCGGTTGGTCCGAGAATTGTAATTAATTTCGTTGCAAGCCCGGGCATAAATTATTTTACAATTGGAAGAATAATTTTAACTTCGGTTCCCTCGCCGAGTTCGCTTTCAAGAGTAATTTTTCCTTCATGTTCTTTAACAATTTTTTCGGCGATACAAAGCCCGAGCCCGACGCCATTCTTTTTACCGTGCGACATAAACGGTTCGAACACGCGTTCAACAATACTTGGCGGAATTCCGAGTCCGTCATCCTTCAAAAGTATTTCCACTTCATTTTCAGTAACTGAAGTAGAGAGATAAAAATTTCCGCCGTTCGGCAGTGCATCGCATGCATTTTTTGTAACTTGATAAATTGCCTGATACAACTCTCTTCTATCAACATTTACGAAAACATCTTTATCAAATTTTTTGAAGAGTTTCACTCCGCGCAACTCAACATATTCAGCAACCTGATCGAGAATCTCATCCATTACTTTATTCATACTTTGAACTTTAGTTCTCAAAATCGTTTTCCCTTCGGAATAACTTAAAGTTGTTTGCACAAGATTTATTATTCCGTTCGTTTGTTGAATAATCATATCCAAAACCTGACGAACATCGGGAGTTATATTTTTCTTTTTTATATGTTCGGCAAAATGTTTGATTGTGAGTATCGGTTTTTTAATATCACCGATTATGAATGTCGAAACTTTACCGAGCGAAGTGAGTCTGTCTGTCTTTAAAGTTTGCTCAAACAATTCGGCTTTCTCTAATGCTATAGCCGCATGAATAGAAAGTGCTTCCAAAAAATCTTCATCTATTTCTGTAAAGCGACCGTTCAAACTATTTATTAATTGAAGAACGCCGACGACCATTCCAACTTTATTTTTTATCGGAAAGCAGATCATCGATCTTGTTTTATATCCTGATATTTTATCGTACTCCGGGTTAAATCGCTCATCTTTAGTTACATCAACAATATTAACCGTTTCGCCTGCAAGTGCAACCCAGCCGGCTAACCCGACACCAATATTCAAACGAATTTCCTCGATGTTATCGCCCCGCACAATTTTCGACCATAGTTCATGCTTCTCCTGATCGATAATATAAAGAGTTCCTCTATCTGCACGAGCCAAAGTTGTCGCCGCATCAATTATACTGCGAAGTACTTCATCAATCTTAAATGTGCTGTTCACAGATTGTGTGCATGAAATCAGAAGATTTAACTGTTCGGCTGACAATGATCTGTGAGTTGCGTCTGTATCTTTGTGTTGTTTTATTATCTCTTCAAAAGTTGCTTTCTTTTCGTCGAGATTTTTTTCTTTAGTGAATGCTGTGTCGGAATCAAAAGTGAATTTTTTCTCTTCAGCAATTTCAGGGATTTTCAATCCTTCAAATCCGGCACCAAGAATTTCTTCATCTTTACTTTTGAGAACATCAAGATTTAATTTTACTTTTTCTTCCTCTTTCGCTTGCAGAATTTCATCATCTTCTTCATGAAAAGCTTCAGCTTTCGGGAGGGGTTCTTTAAGATTTGAACTTGAAAAATCTTCAAACTGAAAATTTATTTTCGGCTGTTCCGCTTTTTCTTCCGTTGATTCCAATTTTTGCGGAGAGGAAAAATCCCATGAAAATCCTTCATCTTCCGAAACACTTTTTTCTTCAGTGGAATCCTCTTCAGCTTCATCACTGAATTTTTCTTTTATAGAAGGGAATTCCTCTTCTGCTTTTGTCTTATTAAAATCCCAACCAAGTTTTTCCTCTTCGGGAGGAACATCATCAAAGTGAACGGGAAATTTTACTTTATCTTCAATAGTTGTTTTTACCGCTTCGGACGATGGTACGAAATTCCACGAAATATCTTCTTCCGAAGATTCTACCTCTTCCTTTTCAACTTCACTTGAATCAACTTTTTCTTCACTTTGGGAAGAAGGAGCAAAATTCCAAGCATTGTCTAACTCCCCTGTGGATTCAGATTTTGTTTCATCTGTTGGAGTTTCCTCTTCGGAAGAAGGAGTGAAATCCCACTTAAATTTTTCGGTTGTGGTTCGTGGTTCATCGGCAGGCAAAACCGGCGTGCGCTCAGCCGTATCGCGCCCGAAAGAACCAAAATTAAATTTTGTTTCTTCATCGGTTTGTTTTAATGAATCATCGAGAAAATCGAGATTTAATTTGGGAGATTCAACTTCGGGTTCGATTTGAGGGAGAGAAATTTCTTCTTCGGTAATTTTAAATTCATCAGTAGTAGATTCTTCACTGCTCTCGAACGATGATTGCTCAAACTCGCGATCTTCCTCCGGTTCCGGCAATGATGGAAGCACTTGCTCAAAACTATCATTCTTCGACTTTGCGTCGGTTTTTGATTTACCGTTAATTCCCTCAGTATCAGAGAATTTTAAAGTAGTATGTTTTAAGAAATGAAGCGTATCTTTTTTAAGTTTCTTCTCTTCCTCAATTTCTATAGTTCTTGCTTTAACTAAAAAATCTTCAGGGTTTTCGGAAGGATCTTCCATTCCTGAAAGCCCCATAATTTCTCTAATCTCGTCTCTGGTTTTTTTGAAATCTTCATAAGCAACATCGGCTTGTGCTTCCGACGAATCATTATCGAATTCAACTATCGGGGATTCGCCTTGTAAATTGGACCATATTTTTCTATTGCGCGAAACAAGATCATTGACTTCTTTTCTTCGCAAAACATATAGCATACAATCTTTATCGGCAACTGCGGAAGATGCTCGTGATTTGTTTTCAAGAAATTCTTTTTCGCCGAGGAAATCATTTTTATTTTTTAAGAAAATTCTCGGCACGTCGTTGGGAATAGTTTGTTTGACCTTCACTTCCCCTTCAAGGATAAGATAGATTTGATCAGCCGCTTCGCCGATCCGGAAAATAATCTCTCCTTCCTTAATGTTAAGAAGGTCTGGTTTGTTGACAGTAAGTTTCAGTTCGTTTTCGGAAACATGCTCGAAAAGTCTGTTTGCTTTAATTAACTGAATCGGTTTAATTTGGGGAGCCATTAGTTAAAAAATATTCTCTAATAAATTTATTGAAAGCAATAATAATGATTTCTTCAGAAATAGAAAAAGGTATCAAACATTTAAGAATTAACGACCCCAAAATGAAAAAAATAATTGAATCATGCGAACCTTTTAAATTAAAACCGCGAAAAGATTTTTTCCCTTCATTACTCCGCGCAATAATCGGGCAACAGCTTTCGATGACTGCCGCGGCTTCCATTTACAAACGATTTAATACATTTGTTGATGGAAAGCCGTCTCCCGAAAAAATTCTTGCCGCTCAACACGAGGAACTTCGCGCACTCGGTTTATCAAATGCAAAGGCGAAATTCATAAAAGATCTTTCCGAAAAAATTTTGGAAAAGAAAGTGCATCCGAAAAATCATGCCACAATGAGTGATGAAGAAATTATTTCGGAACTTACACAGGTGAAGGGAATAGGGGAATGGACCGCACACATGTATTTGATGTTCACGCTTGTGCGCCCAAATGTTCTTCCCACAAAAGATCTCGGAATTAAAAAAGGAATTCAAAAAATTTACGGCTTACGAAATCTTCCCGACGAAAGAAAAGTTACGTTAATCTCTACAAAAAATAATTGGACGCCGTTCAATACCATTGCATGCTGGTACGTTTGGCGCAGTTTGGAAATATAAATGAAAAAATTTGACCACACTTTTTATTCACAGCATTAAACAATTAACTTTGAAACCGAGAATCGATTTTTTCCAATTTACATCTTACCAATGGACGAAGAAAAATTAATAGAACTTGCTCAGCAGGGCGATAGAAAAGCATTAACCGAACTCGTAAAAAAATATGAGCAGACGGTTTATAACTTTGCGTTTAAAATTTGCCGTGATAAAGATAAAGCCGAAAACACTATGCAGGAAACTTTTCTCAGCATGGTTAAGTCGCTTCATCAGTTTGATAAAAAATCTAAACTTTCTACCTGGCTTTACCGGATTGTTGCAAATCATTGCCTGATGGAAGCAAGGAAAATGAAGAATAAAAAATTTATTGACGTTGAGGGTGAAGAAGGAAATTTGTTCGAAGAGAAATTTGCCGCCGACGGCAGAACTATTCCTTCAAAAACTGTTTTAAATAATGAACTTAAAGAATTGCTCGATGCGGCAATTAGCAAACTTGCGCCTGAATATCGAATTGTATTTACACTTCGCGATGTTGAACAACTTTCCACCGAGGAAACTGCGCAGATAGCCGGACTTTCAGTTCCGGCAGTGAAATCAAGGCTGCACAGAGCAAGAGCATTTTTAAGAAACGAACTATCGGAGTCCTTGAATTTATGAATGAATTAAAAGTTAACTGCAAAGAAGTCTGGAATCACATCTGCGAAAGTTTGAGTGAAGAATTGAATTCACCAAAATGCCGCGCAATTAGAGAGCATTTGTCAAAGTGTACAACTTGTCAAAATTATTTTGATTCGGTTGAAAAGACAATCGATTTCTACCGCAAGTACAATGTTCATATGCCGGGCGAATCTCACGAAAAATTGATGGAGTTGCTGAATCTCAACGAGAAGTAATTCTTCTCGATCTATGCGGGAATAAAATCAATTAAACATTAAAGGAAAATTAAATGGAAAATGCACATTATTACACTACAACTATAAATTGGAAAGAAGGAAGAATCGGAGAAATTAACAGCAAGAATTTTACACCGATACAAGTAGCAACTCCGCCAGAATTTCCGAAAGGAGTTGAGGGGCTCTGGTCACCCGAACATCTTTTTATCGCTTCGGCAAATATTTGTTTGATGACGACATTTCTTGCAATTGCCGAAAATTCGAAATATGATTTTGTCGCGTTTGAAGCGGAGGCAACCGGCAAACTTGAAAAAGTTGAAAATAATTTTATGATCTCGGAAATCGTAATCAAACCAAAACTAACAATTAAAGATGAAGCGCAAAAAGAAAGAGGAATCCGGTTGCTTGAAAAATCGGAAGAGAGATGCTTAATCTCCAACTCGATGAAAACAAAAGTGCATCTTGAACCAATAGTTATCATTAACAATAATTTAACATAAGGAAAACAACATGCCGATTTACGAATACAAGTGCGAACACTGCAACCAAAAATATGAAGCTCTCGTAAAGAACATTAATTTAACCGATGATATTGGCTGCCCTGTTTGTAAATCAACTAAAAAGAAAAAATTATTTTCAGCATTTACGGCAACGGTTTCAAACGGAATGTCGACTTCGCAAAATTCATGCGCAGGAGGAAATTGTAATTTTGATAGCGCCCCCTCTTGCAGTTCAGGGTTTTGTGGCTTAAATTAGTTCCACACATGAACAAAATTTTTTTTGCTTTAACTCTTATTATGTTCTCGTTCTTTAACATCTCCGGAATAGCACAAAGCTCCAAAGAAAACATCAATGTAAATCAATTCAAAGAATTGATTGCAAATGACTCAACAATTGTAAAATTGGATGTTCGCACACCTGAAGAACTAACCGGTCCACTCGGACAAATTGAAGGTGTAATAAACATACCTGTACAAGAATTAGAAAACAGAATAAATGAACTGGAAAAATTCAAAAACAAAAAAATCGTAGTTATTTGCCGATCAGGAAATCGATCTTTACGCGCGACAAAGTTTTTACTTCAGCATGATTTTAATGCGGTAAATCTTGCAGGCGGAATGATTGAATATCGGAAATCGGAGGAATGACACGGTAACAATAAACTATATCATCACAAACTAATAGTGAGAGGTTCTTATGAAAAAGTTCGCTTTACTTTCTTTCGTCCTTTTTTTCATCGTCGGAACATTAAGTTTCGGACAGAATAATCTTGGAGTAGTGGGAAAAATTATTTCCGAGGAACAAGCAAATCAGTTGTTTGGCAACGCTCAGAAATCTTTCCATATCACCGGCAAACAATTGGCAACATTCGCGGCAAGCACACATGAATATTTACTTGTGGGCTTGAAGGAAAATGGTAACGCTCTTGTGGTTCTTGATAATCACAGAAAGCCAATTTTCCCGCGCGGATACAAAGTCGGACAGAACGATGAATTTTTTGTCTTCAGTATTTCGAAAATTAATGAACTGCTCGGAACCGGAAGTAAAAAAATTACTGTGGAAACCAGAAATGATGGTGTGCTAACTATCTTAGCAAAAGATGCTGTGGTCAGCGAAGACCGAGGTGATGGACAGGTATTGGAGTTTTCACTTCCTTGTCCGCCACTTTGTCCGAATTGATATAATTGATTTTAATAATTTCTTTCATCTCTGCAACGGTTTGGTTACTTCCACCTTTTAGACAAAAAAATACTTTATTCTTTTGGTATTTTGTTGTTTTAGCTTTGGTTGATTTAATTAGTGTATCATCGCTATACCTTTTGAGTATGCCGATGTTTTTCCTTTATCCTCTTGCATCCGTATTACTTATCGCATCGTTACAGAGAAAAGAAATAAGAATGAAATATTGGATATTGTTTGCTGTGTTTGCGGTTGCAGTTGTAGTTTTTCACTTCATAGCAGTTAAACAGGAAATCCAATATTTCATAATAATCTTTTTGCACTTTGCAGTTTTGATAAGGATTCTACATTTATTTGTACTTGATATTGCAGAATCGAAGTGGGTGAATTTTTTCTTCGTTGGGCTTGCGCTATATGAACTGACGGTAATTCTCAAATTTGTTAACATCTTAACCAAACTAATCAACGCTAATGAATATTTTATTGTTACAACAATCTTCGAAATTGCTCTCGGACTCTTCTTCGTCCTATTTCGAGCAGATAACCGTCGAATCGTTTTTCAGCTTAAATAACCCGATAGTTTTTTCGTTTATAAGTATAGTACTGATTGTAACAGTAGTACTTTTAATTATAAAATATGTTGTAATCCCGATGCAAAAAAGACATTTGCAGTTTCAACGGGATTCGGAACTTCAGCAGGCGCAATTGCTCGCAATGTTTGCCGAGTACGATCCCGATCCCGTGATTCGCTTCGATTATGATGGTGTTGTCAAGTTGATAAATCAGCGCGGTAACGAATTTTCAGAGTACGATTCTAACAAAAGAAAAAATGTTGCAACTCTCTTTCCCGAGCTACAAAAAATGGATCTTCAATCTTTAATTAATAAGGAAGAACGAAAGACATTCATATCTCAACGGGGAGATAAATATTATAAACTCACTGTTACCGGAATTCCAAAATTCAAGATGGGGCAGATTTACTGCAACGATATCACCGAATTGAAAAACACTGAAACACGTTTAATTGCCGCGTTGGAGAAAGCGGAGGAAAGTGAAAAACTTAAATCATATTTTCTTTCGCAGATGTCGCATGAAATCAGAACACCGCTGAATGCAATTCTTGGTTTCACAGACGTGCTAAAACATGAACTCGGCGATAATGTACCAGCCGAACTTGGTTCGGTTTTTAGTTCGATTGAAAAATCGGGCAGGCGGCTTTATAGAACAATAGATTTGAATTTGAATATGTCCACAATATTAAGCGGCGGTTTCAAAATTACAAAACAGAAGGCGTTAATTGCCGATACTTTACAACCAATAATATTTGAGTATCGTGCTTACGCAAAAGAGAAAAATTTATTTTTTGAGTTCAGAGATTTAACCCATCGAATTCCTTACACGGTTGATGTTTATACATTTCAAATGATCGCAACAAATCTGATTGATAACGCGATAAAATATACAAGAGAGGGGCATGTATTCATTGAAGTTCGCATACTTGACGATAAAGAATTATATCTCAAAGTAGAAGATTCAGGTATTGGAATGTCCGATCAATTTAAAAATGATCTTTTCCGACCGTATTATCAGGAGGAGATGGGTTATAGCCGCGCATACGAAGGGAACGGGTTAGGGCTTGCACTTTGCGAGCGATTAATATATTTAAATAATGGTTCAATAGAAGTTTCATCCACTAAAGGAGTGGGTTCAACTTTTACTGTAAAAATTCCGGTTAATCTTTAGGAGGACAATTTATGGGAGATAACTTCTCTACAAATTTAAAAATGCTGATTGTTGAGGATGATTTTGAAAACAAAAATCTTTATCGTTTTCTTTTTTTTCGATCATTCCAAATAACTTTTTGCAGTACAGCAAACGAAGCTTTGCTTTCTTTACAAGAAAATTTTTTTAACATAATAATAATTGATATCGGTCTGCCCGGAGAGAAGAACGGGTTGGATTTGATTCGTGAATTCAGAAAAATGCCCGAATACGCCAACACTCCGATAATATGTGTAACCGCTTTTGTTCAATGGAAGGATAGGCAACTTGTGCTGGAAGCCGGGGCAAATACTTTTCTCACCAAACCTTTGCGAAATGAAGTAATAATCGATTACGTAAGCGAGTTACTTCAAAAATAATTTTAACGAAAAATTTATTTACTTTTTGTGAATTTGAATTTATTGTTTCCGCAGAAATCGGGTCTCTTCGAGTGTTAAGATTATCGAGATGCGATGAGTATCGTCAAGCCGCTCATCTTCCGCTAAATTGAAGCGTGCAAAAGAATAATCAATATTCAACTTCGGAAGTTTAACTCCTGCGCCAATTGTAAATTGCTTCACATCGTTATAACCGCCGCGGATTGCAAAAAGATTTTTGAAATTATATTCTGCTCCAAAATGGGAATCAAAACTAATGGGACCTAAATTGAAATATGAAGCAAATTTTCTATTCTCGAAACGAATGTCAAAATCTAAACCGGTGGAAAATCTTCCGCCGAGAAAATCAAGACCGTAAGCCGCACCGGTTTTTAATGTGGGAGTAATTAATTCTGTTCTTCCTGTACTCCATGCAAGCAAAGTCGTTGTAACATCTTGAACGTTTGCACCAACAGTTAAATTTTCCATCGGGAAATAGATTGCACCAATATCAAAGCCGATTCCGGTTGCACTGAAATCACCGAGACTTCTATAAATTAATTTTACATTTGCGCCAAGGTAAAGATCATCGCTATATCTTTTTGCGTAAGTTAAATATCCCGCCCAATCTTGATTTGAAAACTCAATTACTTTTGAAGGATCAATTCGTGCGGAAGGAAGCGTAATATCATAAATAACTTTTCCGGTGATTCGATCTACCAAAGCATTTCTTGTATCGGGAATGCCATCTACACCAAGTCTCATAATACTGAGTGAAACGGAAGCATCAGTTCCGTAAGGGAGACCAACGGCGATATAATTGTAATTTACGAGATTGCCGAATCGTTCATCATGCATGAGAGATATTTGCGGATAATTTAAGTGCGCTAAACCTGCGGGATTGTAGTAAGCGGCAGTAACATCATTTGCAATTGCCGTATATGCGCCGCCCATTCCGAGCGGTCTTCCGCCAACACCGATTGCGAGAAATTCTCCGGCGTATTTTCCGAATACAACTTGCGCTTCTAAATTCATATTTATTAAAAACGTAAGTGAAAGGAACAAAAATATTTTCTTCTGCATTTAGTTCTCCATTATTAAAAATGTGGGGCGAAAATTTGAAAAGGATGAGGTGAAAATCAAGCCCAATTTTAATGATTCCATTTATCGATGCGGTCTAAATTGAATACCTATTCAAAATGTCTTCGGGAATTCGCACCGGTCTATTTGTTGAAAGAGAAATCATTGTGTAGATAAAATAACCTTCCGCTGCAATTTTTTTTGTTTCTTTATTGATAATCCAGAATCCAACTTTTGCCTGTGCGCCGTTAACTTCTAAAACTTGTGTGCGAACAATTGCAACATCGTTCAACGTCAGTGCACGTTTGAAATCGATGTGATAAGTCGATGCGACCCAATTCAAACCTCGTTCATTAAATTCAGTCATAGACATTTTGTAGAACGCTTTCATCTGTGCGAATCTTGCGGCGAGAACGTAATCTAAATATTTGGAACTGTGAACGTGGTTGTTCAGATCGATATCATCCGGGCGGATAGAAATTTCTGTTTCAAACGCGGAATAATTCGGAGCGTCATTCATATTTGAATCTCTTAAAAAAAATATTCATCTCAAACTTAAAATTGGAAAAGATTATGAAATACAAAAAGTTTTTGCCTATAATTTTCGGCGGTATTGCCGGTTATGCATATTATTATTTTATCGGGTGCAACAACGGAACGTGCATTATTCAAAGCAATCCATACATCAGTACACTTTACGGTGCATTATTCGGTGCGGCTTTTTCGTTTCCGTTCAAATCAAAACCGAAAACCGAGCCGAACAACGAGTAATAGAAAATTTTAAATCCAATTTCCTTTCAACTTCTTTAAAATCTGAACTTAAATCTTAACAAGAAAAATAATTTCCTTTACTGAACACCGTTTAGTAATATTGCATCGTAATTATTCACAAATTAAAGAATTTAATGGGAATTAAAGAAAGAAAAGAACGGGACAGAAAGGAAATGAAGCAGGCGATTCTCAATGCCGCACTCAAACTTTTTGTACAAAAAGGATATGACAACGTCTCCCTAAGAAAAATTGGTGCTGAAATTGAATACAGCGCCGCTACAATTTATCTTTATTTTGACGACAAAGACGAAATTTTTTTTGAACTGCACAACATGGGTTTTTCCGAATTCTACACACGTCAACAGAAACTACAAACTATTTCAGATCCTAAAGAACGGTTAATTGAACATGCCTACGAATATATAAAATTCGCGCGCGAAAATCCTGAATACTACGACATTATGTTCATCGCCAACAGTCCGGCAAAAAAAATAAAACAGTTTGCAAACTGGGAACTCGGCACACGAACATATGAACTACTGAAGCTGAATATTGCGCAGTGCAAAGAGATTGGAATGTTTAAAGGTTACCCTGTTGATGTTGTCGCTTTTTCCCTTTGGTCTTTTGTGCATGGAGTTTCTTCTCTTTTAGTTAGGAAGCGACTAACTTTAATCCAGGATGAAGTGATTAAAACTCTAATTGACGGCTCGCTTAATTACTTAGCGCAAACTTATAAATAAAAAATTTTCAAATCATTCAAAATTAATTTTAAAAAGCATAACAATGCAAACAATACTCGGTGGTGCTGGTACGGAATTAGCAAAAGCTCTTGGCATTTTTATTAATCAAATTTGAATTGTACTTAGAAACTTGAAAAAAGTTAACCGAGCGATCAATTGATACAAGCATATCGGAACATAAAATCATTAATGGAAAAAGCGCGTGGCTTTATACAGCTATCAAATTAAAACGGAATTATTTCCAATCAAATTAAATGTAGACTACTCTTTCCCTCCGGAATGAATTTGACCGACGACTTCAAAACACAGCCGATGATTCCATTCATCGGGCAAGTGGGATATAATATAAAATTCTAAACTTATTTTGTTTGTCTCCCTCACAGCAGAGCAGCTTGCAGGCAGGGAAGATGCAACTCGAACCTCGCACAACTTCTCATATGTATAAACAATCAATCACTGACTTGGCACAATATTGGCAGGCAGAAAATATATTTGGTTAGGATAAAACTTTATCCTTATTTTTCTCACAACAAATAATGGAAATTGAAACTGGGGTAGCCGCCCCGAAGAAAGAATATGAAACATTTACAAAATTTAATTTCGTGTTTTGAAGATTGTATGCACAACCGTCATGCATACTACATGGATTTTTGGCGGGAGAATTAGTAGTTATATGCTTAATTAAAAATGTAACATACCACCAAGTTTAATATCTTTATGAATAAAAATATTTGAAAGTTTTAAGGAAATTGGAATAATATGGCTAACAACAACAAAGAAGAAACAATCGAAAAACAGCTCTGGAAAGCGGCGGATAAACTTAGAAAAAATATTGATGCCGCTGAATATAAGCATATTGTTTTAGGACTATTTTTTCTAAAATATATTTCGGATGCTTTTGAAGATCATCACGCGAAACTTGAAAAAGGCGAAGGTGAATTTTCCGGTGCTGATCCCGAAGATCGTGATGAATACAAAGCTGAAAACATTTTCTTTGTTCCGCCTTCCGCACGCTGGTCATATTTACAGAAAAGAGCAAAGCTGCCTGAAATTGGAAAAGATGTTGTTGCCGCTATGGATGCTATCGAAAGAGATAACGCCTCTCTTAAAGATGTGCTTCCAAAAGTATTCGCAAGAGGAAATCTTGATCCGGCAAGTCTTGGCGGCTTGATTGATTTAATCAGTAACGTTTCAATGACACAAGGAAACGCTTCGACAACTCTTCGACAAGCTCAGAGTGCCAGCTCAGCGCTAAGCGGTAAAGGTGATTTTCTCGGTAAAACATTCGAGTATTTTCTTGGTGAGTTTGCCTTAGCCGAAGGTAAGAAAGGCGGACAGTTCTATACTCCCCGTTCTGTTGTTGAGTTACTTGTTGAAATGTTAGAGCCGTACAAAGGACGTGTGCTTGATCCTTGCTGCGGTTCCGGCGGAATGTTTGTTCACTCTGAAAAGTTTGTAGAAAATCATCAAGGAAATTTGAACGACATTTCCATTTATGGACAAGAAAGCAACCAAACAACTTGGCGATTGGCAAAAATGAATCTTGCAATTCGTGGAATTGACAGCTCGCAAGTTAAGTGGAACAATGAAGGATCATTTCTTAACAACGCTCATAAAGATTTGAAAGCCGATTTTGTAATTGCAAATCCGCCGTTTAACGACAGCGACTGGAGCGGTGATCTTTTACGCAAAGACGGATGATGGCAATACGGCGTTCCGCCCGCAAGCAACGCTAATTATGCGTGGATACAACATTTTATTTATCACTTAGCGCCGAGCGGACAAGCGGGTTTTGTGCTAGCCAAAGGTTCGCTTACTTCCAAAACTTCCGGTGAAGGTGATATTAGAAAAGCCCTTGTTGAAGCAAGACTTATTGACTGCATTGTGAACCTACCGGCAAAACTATTTTTGAATACTCAGATTCCGGCGAGTTTATGGTTTTTAAGCCGGGCTTCGATAAACTCAGCCACCGGCTTATTTCCAAGAAAAGGGAAGGAGATTCTTTTTATTGATGCACGCAATATGGGTTTTTTAATTAACAGAAGAACCCGCGAACTTTCCGAAGAAGATATAAAAACTATTGCCGGCACTTACCACAATTGGCGTGCTTCGACAACTCTTCGGCAAGCTCAGAGTACCAGCTCAGCAGCCAATAATTACAAAGATGTTAGAGGTTTCTGCAATTCCGCTTCTGTTGAAAGAGTAAAGGAGCTTGATTATGCACTGACTCCCGGACGCTATGTTGGCTTGCCCGATGATGAAGATGACTTTGATTTTAATGAACGCTTTACAACACTTAAAGCCGAGTTTGAAGAACAGCTAAAGGAAGAAGAAAGATTGAATAAACTAATTAACGAGAATTTAGAAAGGATTGAAATATCATCTTGATATCGCAAAACGCGATACCATAAAATTATGGCGAAGACATATTCAAATATCACAATTTACAAATCTTCTGAAATTCAGAAAAAGATTTATACTATCCGTAACGAACAAGTTATGCTTGACAGCGATTTAGCATTCTTTTATGATGTCGAAACAAAACAACTTAATAGGGCTGTTAAAAGAAACGTCGTCAGATTTCCTAAAGATTTTATGTTTCAGCTAAATGAAGATGAACTGGAATTTTTGAGGTGCCAATTTGGCACCTCAAAAGATGAATCTTTGAGGTCACAAATTGTGACCTCAAAAAACAAAAGAGGCGGAAGACGATATTTGCCTTATGTTTTCACCGAACAAGGCGTTGCTATGCTCTCCGCTGTTCTTAAAAGCGAAACAGCAGTTAAAATGAGCGTCCAAATTATGAGTGCTTTTGTAGCTATGCGGAGATTTTTAGTTGAAAATGCCGGTGTTTTCCAGCGGATTGATAAATTGGAATTAAAACAAATTGAAACCGATATAAAAGTGAACCAAATATTTGACGCGATGCAAAGTAAAGAAATTGAACCCAAACAAGGAATATTTTATGACGGACAAATTTTTGACGCACATAAATTTGTTTCATCTATTGTTCGTAAAGCTGAAAAGTCCATTCTATTGATTGATAACTACATTGATGAAACCGTACTTGATCTTTTTGCGAAAAAGAAAAAAGAAGTTGCTGTAATAATACTAACTGCGAATATTGGTAAAGCTTTAAAACTGGATGAGAAAAAATTCAATTCGCAGTATCCAAAAATTTTTATAAAAGAATTTAACAAAGCACACGATAGATTTATGATTATTGACGACAAAGACGTTTACCACTTCGGCGCATCCTTAAAAGATTTGGGTAAAAAATGGTTCGCTTTTTCTAAGTTGGATAAAACGGCATTGGATTTATTAAATAGAATTAGTTCGGTTGCTGAGACTCTCTCGGTCTCTGAGGTTCTCGAAGAGACCGTTATTCGAAAAGAAAAACAATGAGTAAAGGTTTTATGTACATATTAGAATGCTCTGACGGAAGCTATTATACCGGTAGTACAAAAGATTTAGAACGAAGACTCTGGGAACACCAAAATATGCTCGGTGCAAATTATACAAAGAAAAGATTGCCGGTTAAACTTGTTTATCATGAGGAATACTCAAGAATTGATGAAGCATTCTACCGCGAAAAACAAGTGCAAGGTTGGAGCCGTAAAAAGAAAGAAGCGTTGATAGAAGGAAAGCCTGAATTGTTACCAAAGCTTGCAAAAAAAATCTTTAGCAAGAAAGGCGCTTCGATACGCTTCGCTACTCAGCACCCAGAAAATGTAACGAGGTTGTTGAGTAGCCCCGATTCATCGAAACGCGCCAAAAGAAACGCAAACAATGGTGCTTCGATACGCTTCGCTACTCAGCGCCCAGAAAATGTAACAAGGTTGTTGAGTCGCCCCGATTCATCGGGGCGTATCGAAACAACCGACGAGAACGAGCGCTTCGATACGATTGCTTCGCAATCACTCAGCGCCCAATCAGAAGCAAGGTTGCTGAGTAATTCCGATCCCGACAAGTCGGAGTGAGCTGTTTCAGTTTTCTTGTTCAAGGTAGTAGTGCTATGAAAGTTTTTTATAATCATAAATTTATTTAACAAGTTCGGCATTGTTGTTCCAACCTTCGTTACGCTTCGGTTGATAAACTGGGCTGCGGGTTAATCGCAACGTCGTTAGCTATAAACAATCAAGGGAGAAATAAAATGAAAATCATCAAATTATTTTTATTAATAATTATCGGTGTTTTAATTAATTCTTGTGATGAAAACAATCCAGTTGACCCTTTTGGATATACTAGTGAAGTATATTCAATTAATGGAAAATTAAATGAATGGAATTTAGGAAGTAATAAAAAAGTGATATTCCTTGGTGCCGGTGATATATGGAATAGCGATAAAGTGTATTCAACTTCTAAAATAGATTCTAATGGTAATTTCAGATTGAATAATTTGGATAGTCCAACTGAAGCAATGTTTATGAATCCCGTTTATCCTCGATTCTCTGATGAAGCTATATTTGTTCGTAATACATTAACCTGTAGTGATTCTTCAGCAAAAAAAGTTTGGGGGCATTTAGTTATTATACTTGAAGAAGATACATCATTAACAAACAAAGGTCGTATTTACAGAAGAAACTTTAATGACTGGTTCTATTTTAGTGATGATTCTGTGAAAGCTGGAGATTTTATTGTCGAATTTATTTATGCTGATAAAGATGCAAGATTGAGTGGTATCATAGAATATGATTATACCCATACTTATACCAATCGCAAATTTCATTATACCTTTGAATATAACCTGAATCTAAAAAAAGGATGGAATAAAGAAGTCACACTAGTTAAATCTCAAGAAGTTTCAAGTGATTCGGGTTATACAAAAATTGTTACAACACGAAGTGTTACTAATTATGAACCAATTGGTGGACGCTGGGAATATAGTTATTATGGTAATTAATTTATAGCTAACCAGCCAATCGACCCGACCGCCTTTTCGCATTCGGCATTTGTGTCCATCCGAAGGAGTCCATTCGGGATAAGCAAAATTCTTGTTCCAAGCTTCGCTACGCTTCGGTTGATAAACTGGGCGGCGGGTTAAGCACAACACCGGTATATTGCTTACAAAGTTGGTAGTGGGTTAGAGAAGTGTTTTATAGTTTCGAGTACCGTGCAAAATTCTGTGAATGAAAATTGTTCCTTCTTCTATAGTATAAAAGATGAGATAGTTTTGTACAAGCAAATATCTATAGCCAAGATTTCTTATTTCTTCTTCTCTTGGTATTCTACCGAGATTAGGATTGTTAGATAAAATTTCTAAGTTTTTTTCAATTTTGTTTGCAATTGTATCTGCTGCATTTGGATTATCTGCTGCAATGTATGAAATAATTTCACTAAAATCTTCTTCAGCAATACTAAGAAGTCGAATTTGATATTTATCTGCCGGCATTAATTGTTTCTCTGATGTTAGCCATTACTTTTTTCAGAGTTTTTCCTTTATCGCCTTCAGATTTTTGTTTTTGTGCAACAGATAATTTGGTAAGTAAATCAAGTTTTAGTTGTAATCTTGAATAATGGGCCATAGACATTACCACTAAATCACCTTCTCCGTTTTTTGTAATAAATATTGGCTCATTAGAATTATTGGCAAGTTCAGATATTTCATTTGATTTATTTCTCAAATCAGAAATGGGTTTTATAATTGGCATCTTGTTTTCCTTATTTATTTATGTCAAAATTATATCATTATTCTGATAGATACAACGCAAATTTATAAACGCAATATAACAAGCGATTCAAGTTGTTTGCTTCTTTCGCATCCGGCTTTTGCTACCTGCGTTAATCTGTCGCAACAGTGTCATCAGTGTGCTATTACCGTAATCTTCCTATTCCTAATCTTCTTCTTCAAAGGACTATACTTCCCGCACAAGAAATATTTTTTTTCACTTCCGCGATGCAAATGGAAAAAAATATTCTATTGCATTCACGTTCACTATTAACTAATAACTCTTAATTATTAATTACTTTAAAACCGTTAGCTTCTTTGTTGCGATAAACTCTCCTGCTTGCAAACGATAAAAATAGATTCCACTTGGTAATTGATAATTGATAATGGATAATGAATAATTGTAGTAGCCGGCTTCTTTCCATTCGTTATCCATCAATGTTGCGACTTCATTTCCAAGCATATCGTAAATTTTTAATGTAACATTACTGAACGCTGAAAGCTGAAAACTAATTACCGTTCCTGCATTAAACGGGTTTGGATAATTTTGGTGCAAGATAAAATTATTGAGATGAATTTCATTCTCTTCTGATTTTACAGTTGTAATAAATTTCCCGTCAACAAGAGAAAATATGTCTGCATTATTTTTTGAAATGCTGTAACGAAGATTATTCATTGCAACAACCTGCCGCACGCCGATACTACTGCTTGCTCTGTATGTCGATGAATCTACTTTAGTTGTATTCCGCGCATCTATTAACATGAAAGGAAGTGAACCCTTCCCCTTAATTTGTTTTTGCGAATAATCAATCGTAATCATATCCGATCCGTTCAAATATATTCCCAATCTTTTTCTGCCGCGCATCATTCCATACAATAAAGCGGAGACGCGATTTTCAGAAAAATCACTGTCTTCAAAAACTCGCGGCTGAAATATCATTTCACTAAAAATATTATTACCGTTTTCGAATTTCATTTTGCCTCTGTACGATGCAAGTTCATCCGTATCAACATTATCGATAAAATATTCCGAAGAAATTTTTCCCGCATTACCAAAAAAGAAAAGAGGAATATGTTGAACTTCAATCTTCTCATAAAATTTTTGCCCGAGCAAATTCGCATTATTATTCAACAAAGAAAGTAAGATGAGCGAATCTCCACAGAATATAATCGCGCCTGCATTTGCTAATTGCAGTGCGGCGGATGGCTCGTTCAATAGCGCCGAAGAGATTGTCATTACCGAATGTTGATAATTATTTGTCGCGAGATACGAAGTGAGAGAAGAAATATTTTGTAGATAACCTTCGTGAGTAATAACGAGCAATGGGATGTTTCCGGTTTCGGAGAGAAATGTTTGAAAATTGTTGCTCAGTTGCGAAGCGATACTGTTACTTCCTGTTAAAACGAAATTTGTTTTAGGAAATTGATATTGTGCGGCAGGCAAAAAATTTTTTGCAGTGATTGGAATGAACGAAATAGTTCTATCATTAAAATTGAAAACCCAATTCGCAGTAAGTTGATGGCAAAGAAGATTTTCGATGGAGTATGCCGGACCGGGAAAAGTCATGCGCGTCATTTCATCCGCGATAAAAAATGCAACGGCACCACTTCCGTACACAGTTCCGAAACCGAGCGAGTCGATGCATAGGGCGGTTCTATCATCAATTCCGACTGCAATTATGTTCCTATTAAAATTTTGTTTTGATTTATAAAGAGATGCAACAGTTCTCCCGAATCTTCCTCTTTCGATAAAATGTGTATCAAACAAAACGGAAGGAACAAGCGGAAGAAACGAAGTATCAATATCAATTAAACTACTGACAGGACTATTCAGTGCTTCGTGTGAAGTAGTGCTTCCGTTTTTTGCGGTGAAGTTAAGTTCACCCAATACCATTGCGCCCGCGCTTGTACCTGCAATAACTCCGCCGCGCAAAAATATTTCTCTCAAGGCTTGTTCGGTTTTCGTTCCTTTCCAAAGAGAGATGTATTGAAATTGATCGCCGCCGCGTAAAAAAATTCCGTCGGCAGTTTTCAATTCATCGTAAGTTGATTGTAAGTCCGCAGAGCTGCGCGAAGAAATTGCCTTGTTGTAAGCGGTTGTTGCGCCTTTCGATAAAAAATAATTTGGCAGCCAACTTGTAACATCGGAAGAATAAGATAGAATAATGATTTTCTTATTCCGCGCTTTTTGAACTATCCAGGAATAAGGAACGTCGCTCCAATCACTATAATTTTCAGAACCGCCGCCGATAGCGCAAACGAAACCTTGCGCATGTACTAATAAATTAAAAACAAAAAATATTAGTAGTAATTTTTTCAAGCGATTAAAAAGAAACTATTAACGAAACACGGTTCACGTTGGGCAGAAGATCATAGATTGAATAAGAATAATCAAATGCGATGAATGAACCGGCGAAAGGAACGTTCGCTCCTGCGCCGAAACTAAATTTCTGATCGTCGTAGTTATATCTATATCCGCCGCGTAAATAAAGGCGATCGTAAAAAGCGAACTCAAGTCCCGCGTGAACTCGTTCGTTGTTATCGTTCGGATGTGTTGCATCTATTCCGCCGCGAACAGTTACGAAATCATATTTATAAACATCAAAACCGATACCGACTTGAAAATGTAGCGGCAACGGATATTCATCTGTTTGCAATCGCGCGGGGGTTAATCTGCTCAGGGGATAATTATTATTTTTCAAATGAGTAACATCGAGATCGGGTCCATCAAAAGTTAAGTCACCGCCGAAGTTGGTCATGCTCATTGCAATAGTCATATTTTGAAAATCAATTTGATATTGAGTTCCGATATCGAATGCAACGCCGCTTGCGCTTTCGTTCCAAATTTGTTGATGCACAAACTTCGCAGTAACTCCGATATTGAATCTATCGGTTAGAAATTTTGCATAAGTTAAGCCGACGGATAAATCGCTTGCATCAAAAAATCTTCCTGTACCGTTAGGATTTTCTTCGGTTGTGATTTCCATTTTGCCTGTTGAAAATACAATCATGCTTGCGGCGAGTGAGCCGGCATTTTCCATATTGTACACAATTGCGGCAGAATTCAGATCGAACATCTCGAACCAATTTGTGTAAGAAAAAAACGCTTCAACATTTTTCACTTTAACTATTCCGGCAGGGTTATGAAACACGGAGGAGGCGTCGTTCGATAAACCGACAACAGCACCGCCGAGTGCTTCAGACTTGGGGCTGAGCGGTATCGATAAAAATTTTGCGCCGCTTGTTCCGAGGTTCGGGTTCTGCGAAAAAACATTCGCAACAAAAATTACTACAAAAAATAAAATTGTTTTTTTCATTTTAAATTCCTTCTTCATTATTTAATGACAGCAAAGCGTTCCATCTGTTCGGCATCTTTTGTTTTAACGATGTAGATATAAATGCCGGGCGCAATTTCTCTTCCTCCTTCGGCGCGCAAATCCCACACCGCGGTTCCGCTTCTCGAATTGTGTTCAATCGTCTTTACAAGATTTGCATCAACCGTGAAAATATAAATTGTACATTCGGGAGGTAAATTGATAAATTGAATTTGTCTCAACGGTTCTCTGCGAAGTTCTCCGAATTCCGGTTCATACAATGATGATGCAACATAAGGATTTGGCACAACTCTAATTTTATTTATTTCGTTTTGAACAATTGAAGAATTTATTGACGAACCTTTAAGCGAGAATTGATACTTGTCGCGCAAATCAAGTTCAACGGGTTTGATTACTTCGACAGAAAATTTATTTCCCGCTGAAGGAGGTGTGTTCCCCGGAAATGTAACTTTTCCTGTAATGCCGTTGAAAGTGAAAGTTTCCAAATTGAAAACTGTATCTGCGGTAACGGAAGAATTTGTAACCGAAAGAACCACGAAAGGTTTTCCGCTCGAAACTCCATTTGCATCAACCGAAACAACATAAATATTTTGTACAATCAAAGTATCTGCCGTAACGGAAAATGTCATATCGATATTATCTGTACCACCGACGCGCGAAACGCTTTTTATAATATCCGGCGGATTGATGGAAAAGATAACTCCGTCCGAAGTGCTTTGTGTTTGCATAGATGTAAATGGTCTTTTGTTAATAACTGTATCGGAATTATTCTTTAAAACATTTAAAGCAAAGTCAACCGTGATTAAATCACCTTGCATTGGACGTTGATTGGTTGTAGCAATCGTAGAATCTTTTAAAGTAATTTTTATTCCGTGTCCGGTAACGGTAATATCTCTTCCGCCGAAAGGATAATTATAACCCGAACGAATTATTGCTCCTGTTGTTAAATTAACTACGTCAAAATTTGTAGCGGAGTTGAAATTTAGTCCGTAATTAATCGGCTGTGTTGCGGCTGAATCGGTTATTGCAACAATAATTTTAGTTTCAAGCGTTCCTCTGTTTTTCTTCGGAACGAAATCAAATGAGGTTGCGTAACTGCTTGAAGCGAGGAGTTCATTATCGACGGGAGAAATTTTCATTTCATAATTTGAGACGCCGTTACCAATGTACGAAATTTCATTAACGGCAACGGGAACTCTCCCGAGCGCATCTGATAAGGGGATAATTGATATTGTGTTTTCTGCATCAAGTGTATTTCCGATAGGACTTTCTAAACTCGCAGTGAGCAAATCACCTTTATCATATGCGGTGATTGAGTACCAATATTCAAATCCGTTGAGAACGGTTGTATCCATAAAGCTATATTGCAAACCTACATCTTCACCGATTGCATTCACCGCATCAAATTGTGCAATCTTATTCCACGTTCTTCCTTTATCAATACTGCGATAAATTTTATATCCTTCAAAATCATACACTCCGGAAGAGATGTCTAAACTTTTTTCAGCTTTATCATCCCAATAAAGAATAGCTTTGTTGCTTGCCGCGCTGCCGTAGAGTTCAGGTCTGCTTGGCGGTTTTGGAAGATTGAAATTTGCAGTAACAATATTTTGCGCCGATGCCGCGGCGGTCAACATCTCTTCTTTACTTTCTCCGGCAACAAGTGCAAAGATAAATGTTAATGTATCACCGCGATTCAAATTGTAAGGACCCGAAGACATCGTTGCAACCAGATCCATTCCCGATGCAGGAAGAGTCGAAGGATCATCAAAGTTTAGCGAAGTATTACTTCCTAAATGAAAGAACTTTGAACCGAGCGATGAATTGTACAATGATGCTGAGCTTGACATAATTCCGTATTGAACAGAATCGATATCAAGATCGTCATCATAAAGATTGTAGTGCATATCGGTAACGCCAAGCATCGTTCCGCCGACGGAAGGCGTTTTCAGAAACATCATTCCGAAGTAACCTGTTTTACCGCCGGGCCACTCGGAAGAAATTCCGTCATCAAAAAAGGAAAGTAGATTTTTACTTTTGTCGAAATCGAGTTTATCATCTCCCCATTCAGGAACGCCGCCGCTAACATTTCCAACATCGATATCGTTATACATTGCAAAGTATAAACCGGAAAGATCGTTTAGCCCGCTGTTTGTTATTTCAAATTTATAGAAGAGAATATTTTTTGCGAAGTTCACTCCGAATGCATAACCGGTTTGAGCGATTTGCAAACCGAGAGTTGAAACAGTATTGTTACTATCGCTGTACGCGCAATAACTATCTTGATCGGAAATAAATAAATTATTTCCGTCTTTATCTTTAACGGGCCAGCCGTTAACAGGATGCCACGTTTGCGGGTTATCGGATAAAGCAATTTGGGCTAACTCATTATTGTGCGTTCCGCCGATTGCTTCAAACTCTTCGTTGGTTGTATATCTTGCCTGCACAACGTTGCCTGCAATTCCAATCATCGGATTGACGCGGTAGATATAGTGTTTCGTACTGTTAATCGGAAATTCTCCCGAAGGACCTTGAGTGATTCTGCGGGGATAAAGTTTTCCGCGATTCTCGAAAAACAAACCGATGTTGCTTGCGTTGTGTGTTCCGCCGGCTCTATCGTTTATTCCTAAAACTTTTTCGTTTGAAAAAATCTCTTTCTCCTCAATTTCCTTTTTACTTTGAGGAAAAAGAAAAACGGAAATCAAAATTAGCAGTGATAATATTTTCATAAACTTTTCATCCTTAAAATTTCATTCATACTTTTTTGTGAATCACAAAGTGTTGAGCTAATTAATTTATTAATAGTGCAACTCATTTAAATCTAATTGTCGTTCCCAGCCGTATTGAGCGCGGCGGTCCGTAGTTTGACGGATCCTGCATCCACTCATTCGAGTTGTTTCCTTCGAGTGTGAATTCGGGATCGCCTGTATCTCTATAAACAAATAAAATATTTTTTCTATCGGTTAGATTTAATATTTCCGCGAAGACACGAACGCGAATGTTTTCATATACATTAAAATCTTTGCCGAACATCAAATCGAATGTATAAGTCGATGGTTGACGCAAAGAATTTCTTTCTACAAAACCGACATCCCTTCCGCCGGGAGTATATGGCGAACCGGAATTCAATCTGAATATCAAACTGAAATCCATTTGTTCAAAAATGTTGCTATCAAAAACTCGCGGACCTTCTCCCTTCGGAATAGTATAAACCGCGCTCGCATTCAAGAGATGTGTTCTGTCAAAATCGAGATAATAAAGTTGTGTTGATTCTTGCGTTCCGGGATATTGTTCTGTTTCGCTCGACGCGCTTCCTTTTGCGATTGAATAAGTGTAACTCAATCCTCCCGAAAAATATTGGTCGGGGCGAACATCAAATGAAAGTTCAAAACCTTTAACGTTTGCGTAATCTTCATTCACATACACGGTGTAGCCGACAAATCTTCCATCGATGAAAGGAAAATAGTAGCGCGTTCCGATTAGTCCGGTTATATCTTTATAATATGCAGTTAAGTTTATTGCAGTTCTATCGTTAAGTTGATGCGCGATGCCGACTTCGTAAGAGATTGTTCTTTGTGCATCGAGATTTGCCTGTCCGAAAAGCGGTTCGCGAACGTTGTAATCGTATTGGCTGTTTTCAAATACAAATTGAAATTCTGGATTCTGAAAAAAATGTCCGTAACTAAAATGTAATTTTGTTCTATCGGAAATTGGATGTGCAATTCCGACGCGCGGAGAAAATTGTGAACGTGGTTTTGCTTTTATAATAGTTGTCGGATCAAGAGGATTAGCGCGGTACTCCTGGTTGGCATTCATGTAATCGTAACGTAACCCGAGATTGATAACAAGATACGGCATCTCAATTTTATCCTGCGCATAACCGGAAAGTTCAAATGGCTCTGTTGTGTAATCGTTTATGTAAGGAAAATTTCTTTTAGGATCATAAACATAAAAATATTTTAAGCGATGTTTTTTGTAAGCGGCACCGAACTTAACTTCGTTGTAATTGTCGATTTGCCAAACTGCATCTCCTTTGATATCGACAGTAACGGTGCGGCTGTCGTCAAGTTGCACAGGATCGGATTTAGAAAAAAATTCGTAGCCGTTTCCAATCGGGAAATATTCTCTCTGCGAAGTTGAAAGATATTGTGATGTGTCTTTATCGATTCCCGAATAATAACTTTGATTGAAGTATGAGATTTTTAAATCATAAAATAAATTATTCATGACTGTGTGTGTGAGTGAAAGCGTTGTGTGCCAGCTGTCTGTTCTTCTTCTTAAATATTGTTCGGGAATGAATTTATATGAGTGGCTGTAGCTTTGTCTTTTACCGCTGTTACCACGATTCGACAACGATATCTTCATTAACGGAATTTGAGTTGAAGTAATTTTAGTAAAAAGAGAAAGTTCTTTATTGTAACCGAACGGAAGATAACTGCCGCGTCTATCCTGTTCTGCGGAAGCAAAGAATTTTAAGTCGTTAAAGAAAAGAGGACCGCTGATGCTTCCGTTCATTCGTGATTCGTGCAAGTTAGAATATTTATCAACGCCAAACTCCGAAGTGCGGTATTCAAGTTTGCCGGAAAAATTATCTGCACCGTCTCGCGTAACAATATTCACGATTCCGCTTAAAGCATTGCCATACTCGGCATTAAAAGTACCGCTCAATAAATTCATCTCTTGAATTGCATCATTGTTCACGTTTGTTGCCAACCCGCCGAGTAGTGGGTCGGTTACAAGCATTCCGTCAATCATATAAGCAACTTCATTACTTCTTCCGCCGCGAACGTGTAAGTTAGAGCCGCTGCCGACAACTCCAGCTTGTAACGAAAGTAGTTCGGTAAAAGTAGAAACCGGAAGCGATTCAATTTCTTCTCTGCTTATTGTAGAGATTGAACTCGTCAAATCTTTTTGAATCATCGGTTTGTTTGCGGTAACTACTACTTCGCCAACTTGCACGGTTTGCGATTTCAGTTCGATTGACAAACTTGTAGTTTGATCGGCGACAATTACAACACCGCTCACGCTTGTCATTTCATATCCGATATAGGAAAACTTTACGTTGTATTTTCCGGGAGGGATGTTTAAGATGACGTAGTTTCCATCGGCATCTGAAGCGGTTCCGAGATTGGTTCCTTCAATCAAAACATTTGCACCGATTAACGTTTCGCCGGTGGAAGCATCTTTAATTTTTCCGCTCAACTTGCCGGTTGTTCCCGCAAGGACTACAGAAGAAATTATTAATGAGATCAGAAATATTTTTTTTACGAATAGAAATTCTATTTGTCGCAAATTCATATTAACTCCGTGATTATTGTATTACCAGGTTTTGGTTTTTCATTATTTGTTCGCTCTCGCCGAGAATCTTCTTTGCTTTCGTTTTGTTTTTCACCGCGCAAGCAGTTGCAAGTGCGTTTATAACAACCGAAATAGCCGCAAAAGAATTTGTGAACAACATGTTTTCACTTTTCACAATCAAAACATTCGAAGAATAAAATGTTATCGGCGAAGTCGGTTTGTTCGTAACACTAATTACTTTTATACCTTTTTTGTGAGCCGCTTTCGCCGCATCGATTGTCTCTTTCGAATATGGTGGAAACGAAAAGGTGAAAAGTAAATCTTCTTTATTTAAATAAAATATCTGCTCTTCAAAAACTGTGTGAGTATGTTTTAACACCGATGAATCAATGCCGATCTGCGTTAATTGATATGCAAGAATTTCCGCAAGTAAATATGATATTCCAAGCCCGGCAGTTAAAACCCGCCGTGAATTTACGATTGCTTCTGCGGCTCTATCAAAAACTTCTCTGTCAATTTCGGAAAGAGTATCGTTAATGTTTTTAATATCGATGTTTGCAACCGAAGTTAGCAGGTCACTATTTTTTTCAGGGTGAGATGCGAGCGGGAAAAAATCTTTTTTATTGGAAAGATGATTTTGAAGTGAGTCGGAAATGGAATCGCGCAATTCACTAAAACCGGAAAATCCGATTCGCTGTGCAAACCTAACAACAGAAGCAACACTTGCGCCGGTTTGTGCGGAAATATCCTGTACGTTGAGAAATGGAATTCTATCAAAGTTCTCAACAATGTAATCGGCAATTCCTCTATGATTCTTCGGAAGCTTATCAAACTTCTGCTGAATCTTTTCTTTTATTTCTTTATAGCGAGCAGACATAAAAAAAACTCCGAAGATTTTTTTCTCTCCGGAGTTTCCAAATTTATTTCATCAATAACATTTTATTTGTAATGGTTTGATTGTTGAATCTCAAAGCATAGAAATAAATTCCACTTGTAAGATTCGATGCATCAAACTTTACCGAATGCGCACCTTGCGATTGTACTTCATTAACCAATGATGTTACTTCGTTTCCGAGCGCATCGTAAATTTTCAAATTGACAAATCCATTTTCCGGAATTGAATACGAAATACTTGTAGAAGGATTGAACGGGTTAGGATAATTTTGATTCAACGAAAATGTATTTACAAAATTTACTTCATCGTCAACATCAACGAGTGATTGATATTTTGTAACTGCGGTTGTCATTGCGGTATTCATCGCCGCTTCATCTGCGCCCATTGCGTACGCATAATAAACAACAACCGAATCACCCGGAGCTATATTTACTGGTGCTTGCGAAGTGATTGAAACGGGTCCTTCAACTCCGCCCACATAAAGCGGTTGAATGCTTCCTTTGTTTAACCACTGCCAATAGCTTGTATCTGCTGTGTAGCCGGAGTACCACTCGAAAGAATAAAGCGATTGCAAATTGTGTGAAAGTAATTTCAATCCACTATTAGTTACATTACCGCGATGAAATCTTATTACGCCTGTTGCTTGATTGTAGCTTACGGAATCGTAACCATAAGCGGCTTCAATGCTCGGAATAATATCCAAACCAATTGTTGCTGTAATCGCCGCGGCTTCGCGATTCTTAATTGTGAATTTTAAAATAGCGTAAGTTGCATTCTGCCAACTATACACATTTAATTTTTCGAGTACGTTTGGCGGTGCGGCTGAATACGCATTGTTGAATGAACCGTAAATTTCAAAATCACCGAACGTTGGATTTGAAACAAGTGCCGGTGGGTCTTCCGTATCGGCATCATTCTGATAATCGAAAACAGAATTTGCGCCTGTACCGACAAGTAGAGTAATTCGCTCCATTTGTTTTGTTCCGACTCCGGTTGAGGAATCTTTGTAAGCGCGGAATCTTCCGTATGCGCTGACGATAATTCCCATCGCGCCGGTTTCTATTGTCGCTTGCGCGTAGAGAAAATTTGAATCCATAATTAACAGACTCAAAACGAGTAGTGAAGAGAAGAAAAGTTTTTTCATGTTAACCTCTAATTAATTAGTGAAAGAATTTATTGCCATCCGATTAAGTTTGGCGGAATTAATAAAATAAACCCAAGTAGAAAAAGTAATAGCATCAAAGGCAAAGACCACTTCGCCCATTTTTCCCATGAAACTTTAGCCATTGCAAGCGCGCCCATCGTTACTGCCGATGTTGGAATTATAATGTTTGTGTACTCACCGAATTGAAAAGCGAGAATTGCTGTTTGACGCGACACGCCGGCTAAATCGGATAGCGGAGCCATTATCGGCATTGTTAATGCGGCTTGTCCGCTTCCCGAATGAACAAAGAAATTTATTACCGCCTGCACCATAAACATTTTTTGAGATGCAAAAATTGGCGAAGATGATTCGATGAATGGCGTTAGCGCGTAAAGCACCGTATCAATAATTTGTCCGTCGCGAGAGATAACCAGCGTTGCTCTTGCAAGTGCAATTATGAATGCAGTTCCGACTAAATCTTTTGCGCCTTCAATAAAACCTTTTACGATCGCTTCACTTTTTAATCCGCCGATTATTCCTACCACGATTCCCATTACAAAAAACATTGCGGCAATCTCTTCGATGAACCAATCAAATTTTATAACCCCGAGAACAAGCATGATTAGAGATAGCGCAAAAGTAATTAGAACAATCTTGTGCTTTAATGAAAATGGTTTTTCTTGTGTGTAAAGATTTTCAAAATGCTCATTCTTTCTTCGTTCGTTGTCATCTTCATAAGTCGGGCTTAGCGCGGGATTAGCTTTTATTTTCTTTACATAAAAAAGAAGAAATGCGATTGCAAACGCCGTGGAAATTAACCAACAAATTACGCGATATCCGATTCCGGAAAAAAGAGGAACCTCCGCAATGCCTTGTGCAATGCCGACATTAAAAGGATTCAAGAACGCACTTGCAAATCCAATGTGTGCACCGACTAACGGAATTGCTACTCCTACTATCGAGTCATAACCAAGTGCCAAACAAATCGGAACGATGATCAACACGAACGGAATTATTTCTTCGTTCATTCCAAAAGTTGCGCCGCCGAGAGAAAACATAAAGAGCAAAACCGGAATGAACATTGCACGGAGCAGTTTCGAATTTTTATGCGCCTTCGCAAGTTTGATGATTAGCGAATCGATTGCTTCGGTTTTTGCAAGCACATTGAATGCGCCTCCGACAATTAAAACAAATCCGATTATTAATGCGGCTTCGACAAATCCTTTTAACGGTGAAATAAATAATTCGATTATTCCTTGCGGATTGCTATCGATATACTTAAAAGAATTTTGAACGACAACTTCTCTTCCATTAAAAATAGCTCGCTCATACTTTCCGCCGGGAATAATCCACGTCATCGCCGCAATTATTACGAGCAACGAAAATATCAGAATGTATGTATTCGGAGTTTTTATTTTAAAGGAAGAAAGCTTCATTCAATTACCTTTTTTGATTTAAGATCAAAGCGTGAGCCATCATTCAAAATGTGCATTTTAAAATCTTTTGCGGCAGGAATTTTTCCTTCCCCTTCAGGTAAATATGCTGCACCGGTTGGATCAACTATTAAAACTTGTGTATCACCGCGAACAGTAAATGTATCATCGGGATGAACAATGATGGCGGTGCTTTCATCAATCCCAATGCCAAGCAAATTCGGATATTCAAACATTAACGAGAGGAGGCGATTGATTCTCTTCCGCACGATGAAATGTTGATCGATGATTGCGGTTTTCAAAAATCCAAAACCTTCCTTCACTTCAACATTTCCTTTTTGGATAGTGTAGAAGTATGATGTTGAATCTTTGTTTATCAACTCATTGCCGGTAATCATCACTTCGCTCATCACAGCGGCGCCGGCACTTGAACCGCCAACTAATCCGCCGCGATAATAAACATCTTTTATTTTTTGCAGAAGTTTTGTTCCGAGTAAATCACGTGTAAGATTGCTTTGGTCTCCGCCGATAAAAAACACTGCTTTAGCTTTTTCCATTTTGGCGAGATTTGAATCAGAGTCGGCTGTTTCGCGATTAAAGTAGAGTACTTCGGTAATCGCGCCGTGCTTTTGGAAATCAAGACTTTGTGCTTCTCCGTTTTCTTTCGGATAACCGCTTGCATTGGGAATGATGATGATGTAAGAATTTTTTCCGCCGGCAATCTCGACAAATTCTTTTTTCATGACTTTAGTCATTTCATCAGTCATGGCGCCGCCAATGATATATAGAGTTCCTTTTTTCGTTTGAGCAACCAATGCTGACGCAACTAATAACAGAAAGAATAATTTTTTCATTACTAATCCTTTCTCACAAGATTAAGAGCAATCTCCGCTGCTCTTTCCAGGTCTTCAATAAAAATAAATTCATCGTTCGCATGCGGATTCTGTGCGCCGATGCCGATGTTCACGGATGTAATTCCTTTGCCGTTGAGAGAATTCGCATCGCTTCCGCCGTGTGAAATTTTTGAGTTCGGAGTCAATCCGCTTTTCCGAATCGCTTCTGAAATTTCTTTAAATACTTCGTGACCTTCCGGAACGGTGTAGGGTTTGAAATCCCAATCGTACTTTATTTCGTATGTAGCGTCGAACAATTCACATTCTTCATTCAAAAATTTGATCATGAAGTTGAAATATTCTTCAGCTTTTTGCAAATCAAACGAGCGAATTTCACCTTCGAAATGTGCGATTTCCGGAACTACGTTAACAGCAGAGCCGCTTTGCAATTTGCCGATGTTCATCGTTGCCTCTTCGTCAATTCTTCCGAGAGGAAGTTTTGAAATTACATTGACTGCAACTCGTAAAGCGTTGATTCCATCTTCGGGCGCAATTCCGCTGTGTGCAGCTTTGCCCTTAATCGTAACAACAAAACCAATTGCGCCGCAAGATGAGTTCACAAAATTTCCCGGGCGATTTTGTGAATCGAATACAAATCCCTTTTTAATATTGTCGTTGACTTCTAAATATTTTGATCCGAATAAAGTTGTCTCCTCGCAAGTGGTGAATGCAACAGTAAAATCTTTTACGGGAATATTTTCTTTATAAATTTTTTCGAGAGTGTGGAGAATGACAGAAACTCCCGCGCGATTATCTGCGCCGAGTATTGTATTTCCCGAAGAGGTAATTTTTCCGTTTCTGATCTGTGGAATTAAATCTTTTGTTTCGCGTGCTGTATCCATGTGCGAGAGAAGAAGGAAATCCCCACCGCCACCGACTTTAATTATAATATTGCCTGTATTGCTGCCGGTAAATTTTTTGGAATCATCTTCAACTATCTCGTATTTATAGTTGTGTAAAAATGATTTAACAAAATCCGCTACTGCCTTCTCATTCTGCGAGAGAGCATTGATTTTAACGGCTTCTAAAAAGATTTGGACGACTCTTGAATTACTCATAATGAAATATTTATTTCAGATATTATAATAGTTGAAATTTTTGTTACAGAAATTAAGAAAATTTTTTTTAATGTCAAGAGGGGATAGAAAAAAAATACCGTTCGATTCCGTGAATAAAAACGCGGAAAAGAACGGTGGATGGGAAAAATTTTTAGAATTTAGCGATCCCGCTGATTCAATTTTGTTGCAAGACTACTTTGTTTTCTTTGCGGTGAGAACCATGTATGATTCCTTAATTTCTTTAAGCGCTTGTCAATCTCCGTTCTTGATAGCCATTGACTTTGCGTCATCACACCGAAAATCTTTTGTATGCTCGAAATATTTTCGAGAGGATTTTCATCAAGCAAAAGTAAGTTTGCATTTTTATCCGGTTCAATTGTTCCGGCAATATCAAGCTCGCCTAAACACGAGAGACAGGAATTCTTTATTAATGCTGTGCTTTTACAAATGTAAAGTTCATTTTGAAGAACATCATTTGCGAAGAAAGCTCATCCCAACGGAAAAATATTTTTTGTGGCTAAAGTTGTATTTAATTTAGTGTGATGTAATTTATAAAACCAGCAAATCCCGTGTTGAAACAACGTATACCAAATCAGGAACTTATGAAATCACTACATGAATGTATTGCCAGCTCAATGGATTGTAAGCATGTAGAAATTTTGCCTTATCTACCCTATATCTTACAAGACTTTGAAGAGATCGGTACTATCTCAGAAACGATTATTCAATTAATAAAAAAACATAAAGAAGATTATTCTCAACTTAAAGTTCTTGACCTCGGATGTCGGAAGGGCGCAGTTTCAATAAAAATTTCTGTAGAACTAAATTGTAGTTGCTTGGGAATAGATGGGATGGAAGAGTTTATTGTCGAAGCAAAGAATAAAGCAATTCAAACCAAGATTGATCACCTCTGTAAGTTTGAGGTTAATGATATTCGTAATAGGATTGCTACACTAGAAAAATTTGATGTAATTATTTTAGGTTCAGTCGGGCCGGTATTCGGAAATTATCATGATACATTATTTCAATTATCAAAATGTTTAAAAGAAAATGGGATTCTAATTATTGATGACGGCTATTATGATGAAGCTGCTACAAGCAGTAATTTAATACTCGAGGGAAGAAGTAACATAATAAATTATGGCAAAAAACTTGGGATTCTTCTCATAGATGAATTTATGTTATTGGGAAATGAGGAACTGAACAGTAAATATGATAATGAGTATGAAACTATTGTTATACGATGTAAAGAATTGATTGAAAAATATCCATCAAAAAAGAATTTGTTTATTGATTATTATCAAAAGCAAAAAGAGGAATATGAAAATTTAAAGAATAATTTTATTGGCTCAACAATGGTGTTTAAGAAGTAAATCTCCTTCCCTGAAAATGCGCATCAACTCATTCATACTTGAAATTAATTTTCACTTTGTGGCTTCAGGTCATCATAACCTGTACAAGCCAGAACCGAAGTTAAATATTTACCAAGTTGTTGTTCCTACTTTGGTGAGGGAAGCATTCCAATACAAAAAAAAATATTTCATCCCCGAACGCTTTCGGGGATTTAGTTTTGTTTGCACATTACTTATTACCAACATTTCATCCTGAAAGCTTTCGGGATGCAAATAATTAAATTATTTTTCCCGTTAGGGAAAATATGTTGGTAAGAAAAATCACGAACATAATACTTAATCCCATAGGGATGACATGATTAACTGTTCTTATCTTACTTAATTTCTTAAGCCAAAACTAAAAGTTGAACATTTTACAAATTGTTTTTTCAGCCATAATTGACAAGGGTACACGGAGACTGATAAAAATATTTTGTATGAACTTGTTATGATTTTACTTGAAAGATATTGTTTGCAAAAGGAATTTTTATGTCCATCATCTCCATTCAATTTAGATACAACTATTAAAAATCATATCACATCAAGTACATGATTGATGTTTGTATAATTCACGTTTAATAAACTCATAGTTGAGAGTGAAAAAATCAGTCGACTTTTTAGTCCTCCAAAATCAACACTCATTTTCCGCTGCGATAAAATTTGATTGAAACTTTCTCGAGCGTTGCCAATCCTTCTTTAATAGCTTCATCAATCAGCGGCATGAATGATTCAATCTTATCAAGCGTATCAACTATCTCAACGATAATGGGCAAATCATCTGAAAGGCGGAGAACTTTTGCAGTGTGAATCCTGCTATGCGCACCGAAACCTTCAAGTCCGCGCAGTACTGTTGCGCCCGCTAAACCGGCTTCTTTCGCTTTCATAACAATCCATTCGTATAAAGGTTTCCCTTCACGCTTATCGCTTTCGCCGATAAAAATTCTTAACAGATGTCCGTCTGCAGGTAAGTTCATATTCACCTCAAATTAATTTTGCTAAAATTATTCCGAGCCACACAGCCGCTAATCCCAACACAACTTGAAAAAAAATATTTGAAAAAGAATAAAGTGCTTCCCCCGATTGCATCAACTTCATTGTTTCATATCCAAAAGTTGAGAATGTCGTGAATCCACCGAGCAACCCGATGAATACAAATATTCTTAATTCGGGGGAGAATAAATTTCTGCTCTCCGTTAACTCGCCGAGAAATCCAATGATCAAACATCCCAATACATTAACTGCTAAAGTGCCATAAGGGAGTAAACCCAAAAAATATTTATGCACAAATCCGCCGAGTGAATAACGGAGTACCGAGCCGATAAAACCTCCCGCGCCGATCAAAAATAATTTTAAAAACATTATTACTTACAATCTGATTTTACCAAAATTCCGTCAATAAAAACTTCGCAAGCATGAGTAGTGTACTCGAACGGATCGCCGGCGAAGATCACAATGTCCGCATCTTTACCGGCTTGAATCGAGCCGATACTTTTTTCTTTGCCAATGATTTTAGCCGCGTCAATTGTAATTGAAGCGAGCGCGTCTTCAAAAGACAACCCGTTCGCCGCCGCTATTGCCGCTTCAAACAAAACTACCCTTACTTTCGGAACATATCCTTCGTAACCGCTTTGAATTGCGAAGAGAATATTATTTTCTTTTAGAACTTTCGCCGTTGTCCATGAAAGATTTTGAGATTCACCGCCGGTTCTCATCATTGTTGGATGAAGAATTACAGGGACGTTTGCTTTTTTAATTTCATCAAGCACGAGATAAGCATCGGCGCATCCATCAAGGATAAGATCGAATCCGAATTCATCGCGTAGTCTTATCGCGCTGATAATATCATTTGCCTTGTTTGCGGTGAAGAGTGCTTTCAATTCTTTGTTCAATACTTTCGCAAGAGTTTCAAGTTTTAAATCGCGTGAAGGTTTTTTGCTTTCATCTTTTTCTCTGAGCTTGCTTAAATATTCTTTTGCTTTAAGAAATTCGGAACGAAGCATTGCGATTGACTTTGCTTTCGTTCCCGGTTTTGTAAAATTATAAGAGACAGAATTTCCGATTGTGAATGCAACCATCGTTGAAGAATCAATTAACACTTCATCAATTGTTTCTCCGAAAGTTTTTACAATCATCGTTTGCCCGCTTGCAAGCGCGCCTGGTCCGTGCCCTGTGTGTAAAGTTGTAGTTCCAAAATCTCTCACCCAATCAACGAGTTCATCAATCGGATTGTAAGCATCGAATGCGCGAAGTTCGGGTTGCATCGGATCGGATTTCTCCAATTGATTTTGATCTTGCGCGTAATTCAGAATGCCCGTCATTCCAACAGTTGAATGAGCATCGATCAATCCGGGTGTAACAATTTTTCCCGAATATATTTTGTAATCGGAAGGAATAGAAATATCATTTGCGCTTCCGACTTTTTCAATCTTTCCATTTTTAATTAACACAATTCCGTTGATGATTGCATCGCCGTTCATTGTATAAATTTTTTCTCCCTTAATTGCTATTTGCGAAAAGGAGAGTGAAGTTAAAATCAAACTAAAGAAAAATAATTTTTTCATTATCGTCCTCCCCACTCTTCATGATTTTCATCGATGTGATTATCAAAAAAATCTTTGTATGCTTTGTAGCCGCCGACAGCATAGTTGAAATGCGTTTCGTTATTTCTATCGAAAACAATTTTGCCGTCAATCCAAGTTTGTTCAACGTGGGTGTACACCGAGAATGGATCGCCGGAAAGAATTATGAAGTCTGCATCTTTACCAATTTCAAGAGAGCCGACACGGTTTTCCAGCCCGAGCATGCGCGCACCCGCGATTGTCATAGACTCCAGCGCTTTCTGCCGCGAAAGTCCGGCTCGAATTCCGAGTGCGGCCGAACGGAGAAATAATCTTGAATCGGTTATGTAATCATCTGTATGATATGCAACATCAACGCCGGCTTTTTCAAGTTCGCTTCCGTTTTTAAGTAAAAGATTTTTTGCTTCGAGTTTTCCGCCGGGGGAATCAATCATAATAATTGAACAAGGTGCTTTTGCTTTTGCAATTTCATCGGCAACCATCCAACCTTCGCTTACATGATGAAGCACAACTTTGTAGCCGAACTCTTCCGCAATTCTTAACACAGTTAAAATATCCTCAGCTTTGTGCGTGTGGTGTTGAACAATTCTTTTTCCTTCGAGAACTTGCACGAGAGTTTCCATTTCTAAATCTCTCTTCGGCAATTTAGATGCATCACCTTTTGCATCGGCAATTTTCTTTTGATATTCTTTTGCGCGAATAAAAAGTTGCCGGATGATGGAAGCAGATTTTGCGCGCGTTCCCGGAAACGGTGAAGAGCCGATTGAGTTTGTGCCGTTTGCCATTTTTAATCCGCCGCAAATATCGTTCAAAGGATCTTTGCAGAAGAGAAGGTCTTCAATTTTATTTCCGATGCGAGATTTTACATAACTTGTTTGTCCGCTCATCAAATGCCCTGAGCCGGACATAATGTTCAGCGTTGTAATTCCTCCTGCACGAGCGCGCCAAAAGGAATCGCTCATCGGATCTATTCCGTCAAGCACGCGCACATCGGGATGAGTAGAAGAAGAACGATCGCCGCCGGAAACTCCGCCGACGTGAGAGTGTGTGTCAACTAATCCCGGCATAATTATTTTTCCGTTTGCATCAACAACCAATGCATCGGCGGGAACAGAAACACTATTTTTATCTCCGACCGAAATAATAATTCCATCTTTAAATATTATCGCACCGTTGTTGTAAGTCTCGCCGGTAACAGTTATGATTTGCGCGTTAATTATTGCGGTTAATTTTTCTTGCGCTTGTAAAGAACAAAAAGTAAGTAGAATTAAAAATATTGTTTGTGTACTTCTCATTTCATCTCCGATTAATTTAAAATAAGCGAAACGAATTTAGGAAAAGAATTGTGAATAGTTGCAAACTGAGAGTGGAGAGTAGATAATTAATAGTGAGTAGTTAATAGTTAAGTAAAACCGAGCGATGTCGGTAGCGGTGCTACATTTTTTATCCGTGCCAATCAGCGTTATCAGTGTTCTATCTTTCTCATTATCTTATTCATCTCCCGAAGGTCCGTAGGACTCCGTTGGAAGAGAATCTTACACTTACACTTAATCTTTCTCTTTCTCTTAATCTTTCGCTTTCTCTGCATTGAGATTTGAAAAATCTTTTTCTCTCACTCCGGCACGATGATTGATGCGGAAAAATATTTCTTGACTATAATTCATTCTTTGCTTAAACTGAAACCAAGTAATTCGTATTTTTTAATTAACTAATGGATAAACAATTTTTTAACTAATAATGAGAACAACATGGACAGCATGATTTTACCCCCCCCCCCCGCGATATTTACTTCTAGCAAACCAATTAAATTTATTTTTTAACTTAATTCCTTTGTGGTAGGAAAGAAATGAAGAAAAATTATTTTGCACTTCTTTATAGAGTAGCTTTATTTTTTATAAGCCCCTTACTCTTTGCAAGCCTTTCATGCAACGATAACCCAACAACACACGACGATATAAAACCTGGACGAAGAGATTATACGTGGACGGTGGATACATTAAAAGCTAACCCTGGTGATTTGATTTATTTATTTAAATTATGGGGAAGTAGCCCTAATGATTTGTGGGCCGTAGGCCATGCAGATGAATCAATTAATTCGCTTTGGCATTATGATGGTGTTAAATGGCAGAGGACATCACAGAGGCTGAGCAGTAATCTGGAATCTATATTTGGTTTCAACTCAGCTCATATCTGGACTTGCACTTCACCTGGAGGGACAATTTATAAATTCAATGGAGCAAGTTGGAGCGACCTTGGTTATTTTCCATATCTTGATTATTCACTGGTCTATTTCAATTGCGTATGGGGTGTATCACCTGAAGAGATTTATGTTGTTGGCGCTGCTTACGAGCAGAGTAAGGGAGTTCAGTCATTATTATTAAAATTTGATGGCGCTAAATGGAACTATGTCAATCTGCCTGCGAATAAAACTGGTTTATTGAGCGTTATAAAAAACATAGAAAATGGCTATCTTTATTTTAGCGGGGTTGAGATGACTTCAAGTGGAGATATTTGGAAAATACTAGTTTATACCGGAAATAGTTTTGATGAAATTTACAGCGGCAGCGATGTTACGTGGGTGAATAGTATAAATGGATATCTCTACTTATGTATCGGAAAATCAATTTACAAACATCAGAATAATAAACTTATGTTGTGGAAAGATTTCTCAAACACTTCGCATTTAGGTGGATTCTGGGGACGAAGTGAAAAAGATTTTTTTACACTTGGGAGAAATTCTATAACGCACTTCAATGGAGCAGATATTCAACCATTATATAATTTTCCAGATAATATGATATTTGATGTTGAGGTATTTGAAAAAGATATTTTTATACTCTACTTAGGGAATTATCCTATCGTAGTGCATGGGAAATTAAAATAATTAAATAATAAACATTGTTAAAGAAGTTAAAAATGATAAAAATATTTTTTACTGTTATTTTATTTTATACATGTATTCTTTTTTCACAGAATTTTCAAAATGAATTCATCTCTTTAAGAAAAAAAGCCAGAAGTACTGAACAAAATTATTTGTCAAAATTTGATATTCATATTGCAGCAGGTATCGCACAAGGAGCAAGAATTGGTTTCAGATATTTATTTTATTCAAACTATTCTTTTGAACTCGCATATGGACAAAATATTCTTAACTTTATTACTTTAGCTGACTATCAAAGAAGATATAGCTTGGGTATTAATTATCACCTAAATGGATCGAATGCAGTATTTAATTTTTCAACTACCTTCGTAGAACAACCGGGGAGTGTATATGAAGCAGTTTTATTCTCACCAACTTTTGGTTTTTTTCCAATAAGTAAGCATGGTTTTAACACATTTTTTAGATTTGGATTTTATTTAAGAGTTATAAAAAATTTTCCAGCTAATAAATGGAAATCAGAAGACATAGGTCCCAACTTAGACCTTGGTATATCTTGGACATTTTGAATAATTACAAATGAATAATAACAAATAAAAAAGGAGATTTTTATGAAAAAATTATTTTTTTTGATTCTTATTTTCTTTCTATTTAGCAGTATAGCTCTCCCTCATAGAGAATGGGTACACCAATACTTGGTGCAAGAATCTTATAATTTTTTAGAGATGCAGCTTGGCTATGAAATAACCGATCTAAAAAATCATATTGGTTTTGGCTTTTATGGAAGTGGAGATAATGATGATCCTTGGGCAACAGGTTATATAGGTGTTGCTGCTTGGCGGGAAGATATGGAAGATGTAATTTGGGGATATGGCGGATGGTTTAATGGATGGGATCCATCGATAACACATTTTTGGAAAGCAGATGATGGAGATAATGTTTTGACTCCAATACCTTCCTTTGGGAATGCCGAGAATGCCTATTACAAAGCACGAATTTTTCTCTTTGGAGGTCATAGGATTTTTTTTAAAAAAGTCTCTTTCGATCCTGATATTGGTCAAGTAATTTTAGGAAGATTTTATTCATATAATTCTCTTTTTGAATTCTTTAGAACAGGTCGTTGTTATTATGAAGGTTATATAGATTTAGCAGGTTATGTACATTTAAACTCAACACAAGAAATTTATATGGATATAACAGCGGCCCAAAAATATTCTTATCAAATACTAGGTCGAGTCTCACATCTATTAGCAGATATGAGCGTTCCAGCCCATAGTCATAATGATTTTCATCCTTGTAATTTTGATCCAGATTATTACGAACATTATATGGGTGGTGCTGCAATTGAAGAATGCGATGAAAGTCAAACAATATTTCCGGCACAAAACTGGAATAAAAATACTGCGTCAAGTTACGGTGGTTTATTACCTCTTCAATCAGACAATTTATCAACGGCAAGATATCTTTTCTACACATTAAACCAATTAGCTGATCATTTTCCTAGTGGACCAGGAGCAATAGATTATCCAGGTAATAATAGTCTTCCCAACGGTAGTTATCCTATTTTAATATCACGCTATCAAGCACTTGGCGATCCACCGACTTCAATTCATCCAGTTGAAAATATTGCCAATGAAACCTTTAATTATGTAATTCGTGCCACTGCAACTTTATACTATTTGTTTGCAGTTGAAACTGGACTAATTGCTAAGGTAACAGCAAAAAATAATTTTGATTATGGAACTATTAAAGTAGGTGTAAATACTCTCCCAACACAGAGAAATAGCCCATATATCTTTGGCTCTATCAATGGTTGGACTGTAAATTTAGAAGCCCAGAATCAAACTTATGAGGCGTACGACTGGATTTGGAATACGAGTGGTGTTCAATCTAGTCTCAGTAATTGGAAAAAGAAGGCTGAAGGTTCTCCTTCGCCCGACCCAATTTATGGAGCCTCGAATATTAACTATTCATTCAATGTTGCAATCAATGATCATAATTCAGAATATATCGCAGATCTAAAAAAGATATACAAAGTATCCCGCCAGGACCAAACCGAGTTTGACGGAACAATTTCTGCAGGGGTGGTCACTCAAATCGTCGAACAAAACAGCGGACAAATTACAGCCCCAATAAATACAACCATAAACGGAAGGACATATAATTTTTTCGGATGGAGTGATGGATCAATAGATAATCCACGTACGGTAACGCCAACCAATAATGAAACCTATACTGCTTTGTACAAACTGCCTCATCATTCAAATCAAACGAATGCTTTCGAAAATAGCAGCGCGCGGAAATTTATCAAAACCAGCGATGGCGTAATGCACCTTGTTTATGAAAGCATGGGAAGGGTTTGGTATGAGCAGAGTACTGATAATGGAGTTAACTGGATTTTGATGAATGACGGTAAACCGTTGGATAACGGAAATGGTGAGTGTCCATCAATCGATTTTGGAACAATTGGTGAACACATTTTAATTCTCATTGCTTACCAGGAAACCAACATCTATTCGCAAACAAGTTTAAAGGTTGCGGTATTCAAATCAGCTTACGGTTTTCAACCGTATGAGCTTATTGAAACGGAAACAATATTTACCGAAATGATTGGTTATAGAGTAAATCCCGTTATCTCGATACACTCAACAAATACCTCAAACTCATCCGGTTCTATTTTAATTTCATGGCAAGATCAAAGTGAGGGGGGATTATTTTATCGGCTCGCAGGTTTAAACATGGATGGAATAAACCTTACTGGTTCTAATATTCGCATTGCAGAAACTTCAGTTAATTCAATAAATCCGGCGTCCTCCACAAAAAGAATTTATGATTCGAACAATAAATTTCATTTAGTTTGGCAAGAGAATGAAGAAATAAAATATTGCACTTTCTTTTCACAAAGCGCTGTTGCAACATTATCCACAAATTCCGGTTATGATGTTAATATTCAACCGTCAATCGTTGTACTAAATGATAATATAGCTCGCATTTCATGGGTAGGTGAAAGGATGGATGAATCCGAATCAATACAGAGCAATGTGGTATTCATGGCGCCGGATAACCCTTCACATTTTTGGACTTTCGGAAATAACGTTAGTTCAACAAACATCAATCGGCCAGATAACGTCAATGCGTATGTTATAGGTTGGAGTGAAGATGATGGCAACGTGAACCAAATAGTTGATAACCACTTAAGTCAATCATATATCAGAAATCTAAATCAAGTTGGCAAAGATATTCAAATCTGTAACGGGTCAACTTTTTCGGATATGTATGCGACTATTTTTAATACAAGCAACTCGCCGTATTTTTTTAATTTGAGCAATGATATTCAATCGTACTATACCATTCCGAAAAATACCAGCACAACCTCCATCAGCGAAGGGCGGGAAGGAATTGTTGCAAAGAACAAGTTGCAATTCTACTTCGGCGTAGGCGATGTTAAGGTTGATAATGAGTTGGTCAGTTTCAAAGAGATTGCAGACACGGTTCGTTTCTCCAATCTTCAAACGCTAAACCAATATCTCACAACCGAGCCGTTTCCATTAACCGATAACAGCAGTTTTTATTACAGCGTACAGTTCGGAGTAACGGATACAAGCTATGCGCAAAACTCACTTTCTGCAAACAGCTTCGTAAAGTTCCGTGTTCTCTTACTTGACAATAACACGAATCAACTGCTCGGCGTTTATGACGAAGTAACTTACACTCTCGATAATCTGCTTCAGCATAAAAACATCGCGTATCAAGTCAACACAAACGGAGTAGGAAACAGAACGGTGCGGCTTGCATTGGAAGTAACTGAAAACATCGAACCGAAGTACGCGCTTGCCGAAAAGTATGCGGATGATTATGTAATCACAAAGGAGAAATACGAGACGATAGAGTACAAGGGAAAACTTGGAATTACAGAATATGCGTTATTGCAGAATTATCCCAATCCATTTAATCCGGTAACAACGGTCAACTATCAAATACCGAAGAGTGGAAGAGTTGTGTTAAAAGTGTATGACATTCTCGGTAGAGAAGTTGCAACGTTGGTGAATGAAGAGAAAGAAACAGGAAGATATACTGTTAATTTCGATGCGAGCGCTCTTTCTTCCGGCGTTTATCTGTACGAAATAGTTGTGAACGATTATCGCGCGGTGAAGAAACTCATGGTGATTAAATAAGTGAAAAGTTAAAAACTAAAAGTGAAAAGTGAGGTCGAGCGGGCGCCCGACCTTTTTTCAAATCGAGTTAGTCCTTTACCGGAAACAAGGCTATGATCGTTCAAAGATTTTTTTTGAAAATTTTTCTTGACTTTAGTTTTTAGATTGCTTAAAATGAAACCAAGTAATTCGTATTTTTTAATTAACTAATGGATCAACAATTTTTTAACTTAAATGAGGACAACATGGCGCTCATAATCTACCCCCCCCCCCGCAATATTTATTTATAGCAAACCAATTAGATTTATTTTTTAATAATTATTCCTTGTGGTAGGAAAGTAATGAAGAAAAATGATTTTAAACTTCTTTATAAAATAGCATTATTCTTTATAAGCCCTTTACTCTTTGCAAGCCTCTCATGTAACGATAACCCAACAACGCACGATGATATAAAACCCGGTAGAAGAGATTATACATGGACGGTGGGTGAATTAAATCTGTCTTTTACGCATTATGAAAGTTTTTCACTGTCGGATATAGGGAATGGCTATGCTTTTTCAGGATTAAATTGTGATTTCGAATACCATAGGGAGCTTCGACATGATAATTAACAACTTCTGGAAAAATCAGAATTTCTGCTCTTACATCACTCGGCAAATGAAAATTATTTTCATATACTTAAAATTAACTTTGATATAGTTGAATTTGACAAATGAGAAGAAATATTTTTCAAACTATCTACACATCTAATTTCTTTCTAATGTGCATTTCATTATTATTAATCGTTATATTATTCAACTCATTAAGTTGTGGCAATCCTATAGCTCCACCACCACCCGATGATAAAAAAATGAAATGGGAAGTTATACCTGAATTGGCTGATATGGATGTGCGTTACATTTTAAAATACAACAATACTTTATATCTATCCGCTGTGCAAGGATCCGAGTGGAGGGGAATAATTTGGAAAACAGATGATGGAGAAAATTGGATAGCGATGCGGTCATTCGAAAAAGCTATAGGACCGTTAACCGCAAAAGGAGATACCTTGTATTGTTTAGGAGACAGTCTCTTTAGATATATTATCACATTGGATAAATGGGAAAATGTCTGTCAACCCTCTCCTTTAAATACGGATGTGCAAGCAGTTTCTGAGATGTTTTTTTTAGATAACGAATTATATGCATTTCAGAATTTTTTCCAACCAGGCAGTACTTATAGAATACATTATGATGGAAAAATTGAAGATTTATCAAGTTATTTTGGTTATTTCGGTGGAGCTAAAATGATTAAAAAAAATATCAGTGATAATTGGGGCTACGTGAGAGGAATGTACCATAATGGTGGTTTTTTTAGATTCGATAGAAATGGATTTGTTTATCTCATTGATGGACTTTCTCTACAAGTAATTCTTAAACCCGCATCAAATTCGATGGAAGTAAGAAATGATACACTATTCGCAGGTTTCCGTTTCCCTGGTGTTATAAAATATTTAGATGAAAATAATATTTGGAGAGACTATACAGATTCAATTCCTACAACCCGTCTCGATGCTACTTCACCCTACGTTGAACCAACAGAGATATCTTGTCTTGGCGATCGTATGTTTGTTTCAACTGATATATTTGGTGTTATGGAATGGAAAAATGGAATTGGTTGGATCGATATGGCAGAAGGTTTAAGAACATATGATTGGTCTGATGGAAAAGTTTTTTACCCAATAGTTTTTTTAGAGAATATTAATAATACGCTTATCGCTGCATCTGGTGCCCCTGGTTATGCGGCTTGGGGTGGTAAGGGTGTTTATAAATATAAAATTAAATAATTATCAACGGAGGTTGAGCTTAAAAAATTAATAACCCATTCCGGCGTTTGCGGCACCGGAATGGTAAGTGTAAACAATAACAGCAATTCGACAGTCTGGCTAACTGAAGGCTTTTTTGTTTCCACTGCAATTTAATAAACTAATTAATAAAATTCATTCCCCCGCCGCTTACATTGTATTTTTCTTTAATGTATAGGAATAAATTAAAATTTATTTTCAAATGAGGTAATATATGTTACAACTTTTCAAATTTTCGCTTATAATATTTTGCAGCATTCGCATGTTTGCGCAAATTGACCCAAATACAGATCCTAATTGGGACTGGATCAACGGGGATTATCCAAATATTCCTTATCCTTCATCTCAGTATAAAATGTATATAGCTAATAGTAATGGACAGATAGTTGAAGCACCAATAGCTGCACCTTGGGGACAGGGTAATGCATGGATTGGATTGCAGGATATGAAAAAAGAAGATGGGTGGGTATTGATTTCAAGAGATTTTGGTACTCCCAATCGGTATGTCTGGGCCCCATATCAAGAGGGAGCGCCGTATTTCATTCTATATAACAAGTTTAGAGGCATCTTAAGATTCTTTATAATGGTAAAGTCAAATCAAGATTTAACGTCGGGAGCTTTAGAAATTAAATTTCATGCAGCCAATATGTTTAGAACAGCAACTTTAACGCACTTAAAACCGCGTGCTTATGCTACTGATAAACTTACTATGGTTCAAAATAATGCTGGTTTAGCACTATCCCAAAATATGAATGATAATTGGGCTTGGGCAGATTATCCTATGGCTTATGATCCAACTTTTAATGCAACCGAGAATGGAGCTTGGTTAGATTTTCAGGTCGTTGGAACAATTGAAAGCCAGATAAAGATTGCGGGAACGGGTACCGGTATAAATGGAACTCAAAAAGATGTTAGAGATTTTGTTACGGGAAGTAACAATGGAGCAGTTACTCTAACAACAAACGCTCCTGAAGTTTATATTCCAAAAGACTTTAGTCAATTTACTACAAGTGTATTTGGCACAGCTTCAAACTGGGACAAGTGGAAACAGACGGTAATTGATTTTAACAAAAAGCTTCCAATTATGGAAGACCCTAACCCGATTTCTCTTGCAAATAATCATCTTAAACTCTTTTTATATGGTATTGAGAACCATTGGTTTTTTAAAGGACTTCCTTTTATAGGAGCGGCAGTGGGACTGGTGGATTTTTTAGTTAGTGGTGGTAAAAAGAATGAACAGACCGTTCAACCTTCATTTACCGGAATGAATTTAACTTTGAACGGAGCAATAACTACAACTCTTAAATTACCAAACCCTAGGAGAATACAGGTTCCATCATCAAAGTTAAATCCAAATATTGCAGTATTTGGTAGTAATACTCCATTAGTCTATAACTCAAATGTTGGAGTATTAAATCTAATTAGTACTCCTGTTGTCAAATATAAAACTTATTTCCAATCATATGGAAATAATCTATCAAGGTCATATATGGATTGTCAAATGCAGGATAACTTAAACATTGCTATCAATCCGGCTAGCGGGCTAATACTAGATAGTATAATGGCTTACATAGTGATGGATCCTAGTAAAAATGTCAGTCTTCAAAATCCAACTGCAGACCCTGATTTAAATTTACTTGCTACTTGGACTACTGGGACCAATCCCAAATTAGCATTAGAAACTAGTGCTGATGGTAAGTTTATTTTTAGATCGCGCGTTGTCCCTGGCGATGCTTTCAAAAATCAAAGAGTCCAAGGACCAATCGGTAATTATACGCCTGATATTACAATAAAAATTAAAGCAGTACTTCACAGAACAGATGATCCTGCTGCACAACCTGTGTTAATGGTTGTAACCTATGAACCCGATCTTGTTTCTGATGGCACTGGTAATTATCCAGAGCCTTTTTACGTGAGGGTAACTCGAGATTTTGAATTTGATGGAAAACAAACTCTTCCTGCTCAATTTAGCACAATTGGACAACAGATTTTATTATCTCCAGAAGAAAACGTTACTAAGAATGGCCGAAATTATAGCTTTGCGGGTTGGAGTGATGGCGTTATGCAACGGGAGAGGTATGTTACGTCAAATGGTAATTTTGAAGCAATTTACAAATTGAAACACCACTCATCCGAAGCAAATTCTTTCTCAAACAACAGTTCCAGGAAATTCATCCGCACCGATGATGGAACGCTGCATCTCGTTTATTCAAGCATGCAAAAAATTTGGTATGAGATAAGCACGAATGGCGGCAGCACATGGCTGTTGATGAATAACGGTTTTCCATTAAATGATAATGAAGCGAAGAACCCTTCAATTGATTATTACTCGAGCAACGTTGCGATTGTTTATCAAGAAAACAATAATGGGAATTACAAAATTCAACTTCATCTGTTTGGTGCAAACGGCAACACTTACATCCAAACAGCAGCGGCAACTGTTGCAGATGAGGTAACTGAAGAATATGCGACAGATGCCAATCCGGTTATTGCTTATGGCTATAATGGAAAGGCGATTATCTGTTGGGAAACAAAAACGATATTGAATGAAGGACTTAAATTTATGGGTGCGAGTATCGGCTACGGTGCAATTTCATTTTACAATGCAACCGGATTTGGCGATGGATACTCAACGACGCCGACAATTGTAACAGATAAAACATCCCAAGCTATAAACTATTTCAATCTCGCATGGAGTCAAGGTAATCCCAACAACGATAATTCGGATATCTATTATTACGATCTTTATTTTGATAACAATAATAATATTTTAAAGAGGACAACGAGTCCCGAAATTCCTTCTGCCAATTGCGGCTACGAAAAGAACTACAAGCCATCCATTACATACCTGGTTCAGGGTAACGGACAGAATGCAAAGCTGGAATGGATTGGCGAAAGGAACAGCGAGGGCGAGGAGGAATTCGAAAAAAGCGCCGCAATGGCAGTAGAAAAAAATGCAATCTTCAAAAGCCGCGACGGACTTAACTGGTACTACTACACCTGGGCATTTGGAACGGAAGTTCAAAGCGTAAATATAAACCGAAGCGGAAATACCGGTTACGTTATCGCTTGGAGTCAAAAACCCGGCTCAAACTTTGAAAATAAATTTGTAAAGAATACTTCATTTTCATCTATAAAAACATTCAATACAACCGGCAGGGATATTCAAATAAATGAAGGAACATCCTATAATGATATGTATTGTAATTCGTTTTCGAGTTTAGGTCTGCCTTATTCATTCAACCTCTCGCAAAGCGTGGGTTCAATTCAAAAAGAAAACTCCAGATTGCATGTATCTTCCGGTCGGGAGGGAGTAATAAACCGCGACAGCAGCGCTATCTACTTTACCCTGGGGGATATTGAAGTAAATGATCAAAAAATAGAATTCACGGAAATAATTGATAATGCGCCAATAACAAATTTTGAGCTGTTAAATCAGAATCTCGTCAGTGAAGAATTTACGCTTGCGGATAATGCTCATTTCAGTTACAGCGTGCAATATGGTGTTTTACAAAAAGGTGAAAGCCCTTCGTTGAGCGGTAATGAATATGTTAAATTCACTGTTTTACTTATTGATGCCTTGACGAACGAGGTAATTGGATTGTATGATGAGATTGAATATAATACCAGCAATCTCGGTTTATACGAAAACATCCTGTACGAAGTTGATGTTACCGGAATTGGAAATAGACAGGTTAAATTAAAATTGGTAGTAACCGGAAATATTTCCGCAGAGTTTAATGTTACAACCCGAATTGCAGATGAATCGATAATTGCAAAAGGGAATTCTCGCAATATTAATTTTCAAGGATCACTTGCAGTAACGGAGTACGCCCTCGAACAGAATTATCCCAATCCATTCAATCCGGTAACGACAATAAACTATCAAATACCGAAGAGTGGAAGAGTTGTGGTAAAGGTATATGATATTCTCGGAAAAGAAATTGCAACACTTGTTAACGAAGAGAAGGAGATTGGCAGATATTCTGTGAACTTCGATGCGAGCAAACTTTCCAGCGGAGTATATCTGTATGAACTTGTTGCCAATGATTACCGCGCGGTGAAGAAACTAATGGTGATAAAATAATTAACAATGGATAATTGACAATTGATAATTGGGTCGGGCGAATGCTCGACCTTTTTTATCCGTGCCAATCAGTGTTATCAGCGGACAATCTTTCTCATCATCTTATTTATCTCCCGAAGGTCCGTAGGACTACGTTGGAGGAGAATCTTACACTTACACTTAATCTTACACTTAATCTTACACTTACACTTACACTTAATCTTTCTCTTTCTCTTAATCTTTCTCTTCCTCTGCATTGAGATTTGAAAAATCTATTTCTCTCACTCCGGCACGATGATTGATGCGAAAAAATATTTCTTGACTTTTTGCTTAAAATGAAACCAAGTAATTCTCATCAGTAGTCGGTGATTCAGATTAAAAATTATACTCTTCTCGAAAAATATTTCCCCGCAATAGTTAAACCGATGCTAAGCGATGCCGTTGCCGCCGGCGATGGTGCGTTTAAAGTGTGAATCATATTTTCAGCTTCGACGAAAACAAAATCATCAATGAGATTTCCGTTTTTTTCAACTGCCTGCGCTCGCACTCCCGCGCCGCCTACTTGAAGATCATCTTCATGAATTTCAGGAATAAGTTTTTGCAAACTTCTTGTAAATAATTTTTTCGAGAGTGAGCGCTTCATTTCTTCACTTCCCATTTTCCAATATTTACCTGCCATTTTCCAAAAGCCGGGATAAAAAATAGTTTCGGAAAAATCTTTTAAAGAAAAATTAAAGAATGAATAACCTTCCCGTTTGAAAGCGAGAACGGCATTGGGACCCGCTTCAATTCCGCCTTCAATCATGCGCGTAAAATGAACGCCGAGAAATGGAAAGCGTGGATCGGGAACGGGATAAATTAAATTCTTAACCAAATAATTTTTCTCATTTTTAATTGTGTAATATTCTCCACGAAAAGGAATAATTTTTACGGAAGGTTCAACTCCGCAATTTTTTGCAACGCGGTCGGAATAAAGCCCCGCGCAGCTAATTAAAAATTTTGTTTCGAAATCGTTGTCGGTAGTTCGGATAATCAATCGTCCGTTATGTTTTTTGCATGAAAGAAATTTTGTTTGGAGTTTAATTTCGCCGCCGAGAGACTGAATTAATTTTATCATCGCATCGGTAACTAATTTATAGTTGACGATTCCCGTCTCATGAACAAATAGCCCTTCAATTCCGTTGATGTGCGGTTCATAGTTTTTAAGTTCATCTTTATTTAATCGCAAAATATTTTTCAAACCGTTGAGCTGCCCGCGCCGTTCCAATTCATCGAGTTTAGGAATTTCACACTCGTCCGTTGCAACAACAAGTTTGCCGCAGCGTTCATGAGAAATATTATTTTCGGCACAGAAATTATACATCAACTCTCTTCCGAGTGCGCAATTTTTTGCTTTTAGAGAATCGGGTTTGTAATACAATCCACTATGGATTACGCCGCTATTATTGCCTGTTTGATGCAAAGCAAAATCTTTTTCGGTTTCGATTAAAAGAAGTTTTACATTTTTCTTTTTCAAAATTTGAAGTGCCGTAGCAGAACCGACTATTCCGCCGCCGATGACAACGACGTCATATAAATTATTATTCATTTCTCATAAGTTTTAATTTTTCAAACTCAAAATGCTTGCATACACTTTCTCTGCAAAGAAAAATTTTTCTAATGAAGGTGAGTGAGAAATAATTAAATTGGCAAACGAATTTTTAACATTTCACAAAATCCATTTGAATTTAAAGAAGAAGAAAATCTATGTTGCCGGTTCGAACGGCATGGTTGGCTCGGCAATCACCCGTGAACTGAAACGAAACGAATATCAAAATATTTTGATGCGCTCTTCGTCGGAGCTAAATCTTACAAATCAAAATTCAGTCGAGAATTTTTTTAAAGAAGAGAAACCTGAAATTGTAATTCTTGCCGCGGCTAAAGTTGGCGGAATTCTTGCAAACAATACTTACCGCGCGGAATTTCTTTACAACAATTTGATGATAGAAGCGAACGTAATTCACTCCGCGTATAATTGCGGAGTTGAGAAATTAATTTTTCTCGGCAGTTCATGTATTTATCCCAAACTTGCGCCGCAACCTTTGAAAGAAGAATATCTTCTCTCCAATTATCTTGAATCCACCAACGAACCTTACGCTATTGCAAAGATTGCAGGAATAAAACTTTGCGAAAGTTATTTCAAACAGTACGGATGTAATTTCTTTTCCGCAATGCCGACAAACCTTTACGGCGTGAACGATAATTTTAATTTAGAAACTTCACACGTGCTTCCTGCGCTGATTAGAAAATTCCATGAAGCTAAAATTAGTGATGCAAAATCTGTTACAATTTGGGGAAGCGGAAAACCGATGCGCGAATTTTTATTCGTTGATGACCTTGCAGAAGCTATTCTTTTCTTACTTGAAAATATTAGCGCAAAAGATTTATACGATAAAAATATTTCCCAAATAAATATCGGCACGGGGGAAGATGTTACGATTACGGAGTTAGCACGATTGATCAAAAGTGTTGTTGGCTTTAATGGAGAAATAGTTTATGATAATTCCAAACCTGATGGCACGCCGCGAAAATTGTTGGACGTTTCAAGAATTCATAATCTCGGATGGAAGCATAAAACAAAATTGGATGAGGGAATTGAAAAAACTTACCTCTGGTTTTTGAATAATGAATTGAAAGAAAGAATATGAAGAAAGCACTAATTACAGGAATAACAGGACAGGACGGAAGTTATCTCACCGAAATTCTTTTAGAAAAAGGATACGAAGTTCACGGCATAATAAGAAGAAGCAGTTCTTTTAATACGGGAAGAATCGATCATCTTTACAAACAAGAAGGTATTCTCAACAAAAAACTTTTTCTTCATTACGGCGATGTTGTGGACACAAGCAACTTGAACAGACTTCTCGAAAAAATTGAACCGGATGAAATTTACAATCTCGCCGCACAAAGTCATGTTAAAGTTTCTTTTGAAGTACCCGATTATACAGCTCAAGTTGATGCGCTTGGCACACTGCGATTTCTCGATGCGATTCGCGAAGTCGGTTTGAAGCAAGTAAAATTTTATCAAGCATCCACGAGCGAGCTTTACGGAAAAGTTCAGGAGATTCCGCAAAACGAAAAAACCCCATTCTATCCTCGCTCTCCTTATGGTGTTGCAAAACTTTATGGTTACTGGATCATCGTCAATTACCGCGAAGCTTACAATTTGTTTGCGTCGAATGGAATTCTTTTTAATCATGAATCGCCGCGACGCGGAGAAACTTTTGTAACGAGAAAAATTACCCGCGCCGCAACAAGAATATTATGCGGCTTACAAAATGATCTTTCGCTCGGTAATCTTCATTCGAAAAGAGATTGGGGTTTCGCTCCCGAATATTGCGAGGGAATGTGGAGAATATTGCAACACAAAACCGCCGAAGATTTTGTACTCGCAACCGGTTTAACAAAAACCGTGCGTGAGTTTGTCGAACTTACTTTTTCAAATCTCGGTATCAACTTAAAATTTGTCGGCGAAGGTGTTGAGGAATCTGGAATTATTGATTCCTTCGACAAGTTAAAATTTGATGAAGTGAAAAATAAATTTATAGGTGAAGGAAACCGCGCAAAGTTTTCGCTTTCAGAAAAAATTAAAGTAGGGGAGAAAATGGTGAAAGTGAATCCGCAATATTATCGCCCTTCGGAAGTGGATTTGTTAATCGGCGATGCAGCCAAAGCGAAAGGAATTTTGGGCTGGGAAGCGAAAACTAAGTTTGAAGATTTAGTAAAACTAATGACCGATGCCGATCTTGAATTAGTTCTACGGCGCGGCTATTAGTTCATTTTGAATAGAGAAGTTCCCGAGTCGTTGTTCTCAGTTTTTATTTCAGAATAAATTTTTTCATCCATTTTTATTTCGTAAGAATTCGGATCGAGATATCGCGCTGTAATTTCAACGCTGTCGTTATCAAATATTTTTATGCGGACGTAATTTAAAACCGTTCCATACGAAGGGTGACTAATCAAAACCGTTTGCGATGTGCTGACAAAAGCCATTTCATTTCTCACCGCGCCTTTGTCGAAAAATTCAAATGTTTCAAAGTTCATACCGCCGATGGCTTTTGGCGCAGGAATTTCGTTTTCATTAAAAACTACTTTACATTTTGAGTAATCAATTATTACGCGGACACGTTCGCCGTTTTTTAATACACGCATCAGTTCATTAAAAGAATTCAACTGAACAGATTGAGAGAACAATTGAGCCGCCGCAACAAAAAATATTGCTGTAATTTTATTCATTAAAGTTTTCCTCGTTTATTAAAAATTTGAATTAATCCGAAATAAAAATTTCCTTTTAAGAAACTGCGCATTAATTTAGCAACTAAAGTTTTAAATCTTAAAAATCTTCTGAGAGAATGAATAAAAAAATTTCCTTTCTTGTACTTCTGCTTTTCACAATTTCCTTCGGGCAGTATAATCGTGATATGGTTTATCATCCGTTCACCGGAACTTTAGTTTTCAGTGTTGAAGGAGGATTGACTTACGGACTTACAGATTATAAAGAATTCACCTTCGATTACATTGGAAAGGGTTCGCTCGAATATTTCTTCCCGACTTATTCTAAAAGCACTTTCGGGTTAAAGGCATTTGGCGGCACCGGTTTTCTCAAAGGGAAAGATATACTTTTATCTCCCGCAGAATTTAGAACGACCGTAACTTATGCAGGCGGAGGAATTGTTTATAATCTTTCTATTGGAGAAGTATTATTTCCTTACCTCTCGGTTGGCGCATCGTACTTATGGTTCAATCCTTTGGGAAGCGATGGGAATCCACTTCCTAATAACCAAACCGGTGTGTACAAAACAAGTGAACTAAATTACAATGCCGAATTCGGAATTAGAATTTATCTTACAAGAAATTTGACTTTAAACTTAACTTCTGCCGCGCATATAAGTCCCAACGACAGACTCGATGATCTTTTTAAAGGAAATACGAATGACATCTTTACCGTCGGTGCTGTCGGTTTATCTTTTGCTTTTTTTGGAGATTATGATTCCGATGATGACGGAGTTCCCGATTCAAAAGACATGTGCGACAATACTCCATTCAGAGTAAAGGTTGATAGAAACGGTTGCCCGCTCGATGGCGACAAAGATGGTATTCCGGATTATAAAGATAATTGCGATGATACCCCCGAAGGTGTAAAAGTTGATAAGAATGGTTGTCCACTCGATTCGGATAAAGATAGAGTTCCCGATTATCTTGATATTTGCCCGAACACACCGCGCAATGTTTCTGTGGATGAATTCGGTTGCCCGAAAGATTCCGATGATGACGGCGTTGCAGATTATCTTGACAAGTGCCCGAACACTCCCGTTGGCGTTCCGGTTGATCAACATGGATGCCCTCTTGATAGCGATAACGACGGCGTTGCCGATCATCTTGATAAATGTCCGAATACTCCTGCCGGAACTCAAGTGGATGAAACAGGTTGCCCGATTGTTGTGAAAGAAAAAGAACCGATAGTAAAGGAAGTTCCGGTTGTCAAAGAAGTTGTACTTTCCGCCGGTGCAAGTTTCGAAGTTGGTAAAGCGAAACTTTTGCCTGCAGCCGAATCGGACTTGAATAAACTTTATGAAGTTATGAAAAGTGAGAAAGATTCTCGATGGTTGATTGAAGGACATACCGATAATTCCGGTTCATATCAATTAAATAAAAAATTATCTTTGGAGAGAGCGCAATCTGTCCTTAATTATTTCGTGTCGCGTGGAATTAGTGCCAACAGATTTGAAGTTCGAGGCATGGGACCCGATTTCCCGGTTGCCCCAAATACAACTCCAGAAGGAAAAGCAAAGAATAGGCGCGTAGTAATTCTAAGGATAAATTAAAGAGAGGCGAACCAATTCTTCAGAATCCCAAAAAATTGGGAAGAGTTTAATTCAAAGTAAAATTTTGTTTGATTAAATTTTTTCTTCTATTGTATTTTTTAATAAAAGGATTTATTTTCGCATACAAATTTTTGCGGATAAGATTATCAAAAGAGCGCCGAAAAACATATTACGAGTTACACAAAAAGGTTTTTAAACTGTTAAAATGCACTTCTACCTGAGAAGTGCATTTTTTTTTATATGATCATAAGAGAATTATTGAAAATGTTAGATGATTGGGCTCCCGGCGATATTGCCTGGGAGCGGGATAATTCGGGGTTGCAAGTAGGAAACCCTGCCTTGCCCCTGAGAAATGTAATGCTCGCATTGGATATGCACCAAAATGTAGTTAAACAAGCGGCGGCGAAAAAGTGCAATCTGATTCTAACCCACCACCCACTTCTTTTTACCCCGCTACGAAAATTAAATTTCGAAAATGACCTCACAGCTTCACTGATCAAACAACTTATCACACACAATATCACCCTCGCATCCTATCACACCAATTTAGATTTCACAAAAGACGGAGTAAGTTTTCAACTTGCAAAAAAATTGGATTTAAAGAATATTAAATTTCTTTCGCCGATTAACACCGAGCAATTCAAACTTGTTGTTTTCGTACCTTTAGATGCCGTTGAAAGTGTTTCCGAAAACTTATTTGATGCGGGCGCGGGAAGTATAGGCGAATACTCAGCATGCAGTTTTAGATTGAATGGAGAAGGAACTTTTCTCGGCTCGGATTCCACAAACCCTGCTGTCGGTAAAAAAGGAAAATTTGAAAAAGTTGAAGAAGTTCGTTTGGAAATGGTTTTCGATAAATGGAATCTTAAAAAAATTACCACAGCAATTTTGAGATCTCATCCTTATGAAGAACCTGCATTTGATATTTATCCATTACAAACAAAAAACAAAAACTTCGGCATGGGTGCGGTTGGAGAATTTAAGGAGTCAATTTTCGCAAATGAATTTTTGAATTTGATTTCACAAAAATTGAAAAGCGAAGGAATTAGATATTCAAAAACTTCAAACAGAAAAATAAAGAGGGTTGCTGTTTGTGGTGGCTCGGGGAGTGAACTTTTACGAACCGCCATTTCCTGCGGCGCGGATGCATTCCTTACAGCCGATGTTAAATACCATACTTTTCAAGATGCCGAAAATAAAATATTGTTGGTGGATGCAGGACATTTCGAAACTGAGATTCCTGTTTTAAGTGAAGTGAAAAAAAGAATAGAAGATTTTTTAAATAAAACTAAAAACAAAATTTTTATCTACGACGGAGATGCAAATCCCGTAAAATATTTTAATAAAAAGAAGGAGAAAATAAATTGATTAATAGATTAGCCGCACTGTATGAACTTCAAATGATAGATGATGAACTTGATTCACTGCAATCTCTTCGCGGTGATCTTCCCCTTGCCGTTCAAGCGTTGAAAGAACGAATTGACGGACTTGTGAAAACGAAAGAGGAAAAAGAAGAAGAGATCAAAAAAAATGAAGCAAAAAAAATTCACAACACCGATGAATCCGCGCTGATTCTTGAAAACCAGAAAAAGTTCAAAGCGCAGTTGCACGCGGTAAGAAATAACCGTGAATATGATGCACTCGCAAAAGAGATCGATCATTCGGAATCGATGAGTAGCAAACTCGATAAAGAGATTGAATCTTTAACAAGCGCGAATAATATTCTTACAAAGGAACTTGAAGCCATCATTCCTCAAATTGATGAATTGAATCTTCATCTCGAAGAAAAAGAGGAAGACTTAAAAGTAATTGTGAAGGCAAACGAAAGAGAAGAAGCAAAATTTAACGAGAAAAGAAAAGCAATCGAAGCTACTATTAAACCGGCAGATTTGGCGACTTACAGAAGGATTAGAAAAGCAAAAGGCGGAAAAGCAGTTGCTACAATAAAAAGACAAGCATGTTCCGGTTGCCACAATGTTGTTCCTTCGCAAAGACAACTTGAGATACGAAGAAACAATAAAGTGTTCACCTGCGAATACTGCGGTAGAATTTTAGTATCGAACGAAATAGCTGAATCAATTTCTAAGTAACAAATTTTTTTGGAATAAAAGTCTGAACGACTTTTATTCCGCTCATCGGGGGAAATTAGTTGTTCAAAAATTCATTTTCACAAAAAATCTTTTTAACTTTGTCGTGCATTAACTAAAAAATCATTAAAAATTTCTTTACTGATTTTCCTAACTAGCAACGAACTTTCCTTTTAAAATAGAAAGAGAGGAATTAAAGTGATGAGAACTTTTGTTAAGATGTTTATTTCATCTTTGATACTCGGTTTAATTTTCATTATCGAGTTGAGCGCACAAACTTTCGTCGTGAATCCCGCGACAGGTTATCTTCCGGGGAAATCTACTCCCTCAGTAAAATTATTTTATAAAGCACAGGATAGTTTAATTCTTACCTGGAGTAAAGACCTCGCCTCTTCATCAAACTCAAAAATTAAAATAGGAACATCGCCGGGCAATTACGGTTTCAAATCGATTGATGCTTCGGGGAAAAGAAAAAGTTTTATTCCAGGTAATTCACCGCTACAACTTCCGGTCGGCAGATATTACGCAATTATAACAAACTCGAGCGCAACAACTCTTGGCGGTATTCAATCAGATTACCTGGCAAATCCAACTACAATAAATTATTCTAACGAAGTTCAGTTTGTTGTTGAATCTCCTAATGCCGCATACGCTGTTGATCCGCGCGGTAGTGTTACAAGTTCCACTCCCACTTTTTCTTGGAATCCCGTTTCAGGGGTTACTGCATATTGGATCATCACTTCAAGCACTCCATTTGATGTCGTTACTGATTCTTCAGGAAACCCGACTGTACAAGGCGCAAACATAGTTTGGGATTACATCACAACCGGAACTTCCGCTTTATATGGACAGATAAGTCCGGCATCTCCATTTACAACGACAGCAATTCCTCTCTTCCCCGGCAATCAATATTATTATACTTTGATAAACATGTATGATGCAACGAACATTGCATTTGCAAGTTCTGTATTCGGAGGAATAGTTACATTCACTTACACAAGCAGCGCAACAATTCAACCTCCGGTACTTATTGCGCCCGCAAATAACACAACTTTTAACGGCGATCAAAATATTACTTTTCGGTGGGACCCGGTTTCCGGTGCAAACAGCTACACTATTCATCTCTTCAATCGGGTAACTCAATTTGCCGGCGGAAATCAGGAAATTGATTTACCGATTTGGAATTCAACAACTACAAACACACAAATATCATATCCCGCAAAAGTGAATCTGACAAAGGGAAAATATTCCTGGTTTGTTGTTCCCAACAGTACAACCGGCGCAGGAAATAAAAGTGTTACGAATGTTTTCAACTATTATGTTCCGCTCGGAAAATTTAGAGTTGAATCTCGAAATGCCGAAAACAATTCAAGTCTTCTCGGATATAGTTTTACAATTCAATCAACAACGGGAGGATTCTCGCCTGCACAAGCAATTGTTGTAACAAATTCAACTGCCATGACAGACAGCATTCCGGCAGATACATATATTTTTACGGGAAAGAAGGAAGGATATTACGATTCATCTTTTACAGTTACTCTTAATACTTCTTCAACAGTTACACAGGCGATTTTATACTTGCGTCCTTATCCTGCAATTGTAAGCGGAACAGTAAAGAAAAGTGACGGAACTACGATTGACAATGCAACGGTGAGGTTTCAAAATAATTCAACAGGTGCAATTGCAACAATAAATACAAATGTTTCGGGAGGATTTAGTTACTCAACTTCAAAAGGAACTTACACAGTTCAAGCAAGCAAAGCCGGTTACAAAGCATCAGATCCGCGAACCGTGAATGTCGATACAAATCAAATCATTATCTCCAGCCCGTTTGTGCTTGTACTTGATGAAGCAAGAATTTCCGGATTTGTTTTAAACGATGAAAATCTTGCTGTTCAACTTGCAACCGTGAAAGCAACGCAAGGAAGTGTGGTTCAATCAACTACGACCAATGAAAGTGGTAATTACAATCTTGTTCTATCTTCGGGAACTTGGATTGTGGAGGTTGAAAAAACAGGATTCTTAAGTCCCTCGCCGAAAACTTATCAACTCAGTGTTGGAAATAATCTGCTGAATCAAAATTTTATTCTTACCCCAAAAGCAAACCAGGTAACGGGATTTGTTTCGGAGATAATAAATCAAACCGGTTCGGTGCCTTCAGCAAATGTTACAGTTACGGCAACTCCATCAAGCGGGCAAGCGGTCTCGGCAGTTACTAATTCCGGCGGACAATATTCTTTAAGTTTGAAAGCCGGCAGTTACATTATCACCGCCGCAAAATCGGGATACTCAGTTAGTTCTTCTCATAATTTAACACTCACAATCGGGCAGACAGTTTCGGGGGTGAATTTTTCTTTAACTCCAAATCCATCTTCTGTATCTGGGGTAGTAAAAGATCAAAGTGGAAATGCGATACAAGGCGCAACTGTTTCAAGCGGCTCTGTTTCTGTTCAAACAACTGCGAACGGAAATTATACTTTAAGTTTGCCGACAGGGAATCACACAATCAATGTTCAGAAATCGGGATTCATTTCTCCTTCTCCGATTTCGATTTCGCTTACTGTCGGACAAAATATTTCAGGAATAAATTTTCAACTTTCTCCCAATGCCGGTGTTATATCTGGAACAATTACAAGTCTTGGCGAAGTAGTTCCGGGAGCTACAATTACTGCCACGAGAAATAGCGTTCAAACTACACAAACTTCAAATCAAAACGGTGTCTATACTTTTTCGGTTCAACCCGGGACGTACACTCTTGTAGTTTCTAAAGCAGGATTCGTTACAAGCGCGGCAACTACCATTACCGTTGCGGCAGGTCAGACAAGTTCAAACAATAATTTTGCTTTGGTTAGTAATACCGCAGTGTTAAAGGGTGTTGTAACTTCTTCAAATAATCCACTCAGTGCCGCAACCGTGAATATCGTGGAAGTTGGAAATTCTTCAAACAATTATTCATCCCCCACAAATGTTAATGGAGATTATACCGTTACAGTTACTGCCGGAAAATCATATTCCATAGCTGTTTCAAAAACGGGTTACTCATCTTCTTCACAAACCACTTCAACTTTAACAGCAGGTACGAACAACACTTTCAACTTTAGTTTGAATCAGAATCCTGCATCGGTTAAAGGGAAAATCATTTCAAACACAAATCAAGTTTTAACAAATGCAACCGTTGAATTAGTGAATACATCAACGAGTGCCGTGATAACTTCAACCACTTCCGATTTGAATGGAGATTATACAATCGGGACTGCCGCAGGTTCTTTCAAAATTAGAGCGAGAAAAGAAGGTTATAAGAAAGATAGCATTAACGTTACTATCAGTGCCGGTCAAACATTAACCGGAATTAACTTTACTCTTCAAGAAAATTTTTCTGTAATAAGCGGAACGATTAAAGAAGGCAACGGCTCGGCGATTGCTGATGCGTTAATAAATATTTCCAATAATTCAGGAGGCGCTTCTGCTACTTCAACCTCTTCGGGAAATTATGTTGCTACAATCATCGTTCCCGGCAGTTATAATGTTACAGTTCAAAAAACAGGATTTAAAGACACAACAATCAGCAATTATATTTTGAGCGGCGGGCAATCAATCACTTTGAATATCGTGATGCAAAAACTCGCAGGCACAATTTCAGGAACTGTTAAAGATGCAGGAGGACAGAACATTTCGGGCGCATCTGTTTTTGCAACAGCCACCGGCGGTACAATTTACAGCGCTACGACGAACGCTTCCGGTTCATATCAAATTACTGCATTGCCTTTGCAAGGTTACACCGTGAACGCAACAAAAAGCAGTTACTTGAGCACACAGCAAATCTCTGTTACGTTAAGTTCTTCATCAACAACCGGAATGGCAAACATTAATGATTTTGTTTTAAATATCGGCGCGTTGAACGGAACAATCAAAGATCAAAATGGAAATGGTTTATTGGACGCTACTGTTAGTGTTAGCGGCACACAAGGAAGTGCATCCTCGCAGACAAGCACGACGGGAAATTATTCGATCACTAATCTCGCACCGGGAAATTATAATGTGGCTATTGTTAAATCCGGTTATACTGTTGCGGATACAACAATAACTCTTCCGAATTCTATATTGACGTTGAACAGAACAATGCAACAAAATACCGGCTCAATCAGCGGTACAATTAGGAATCAAGCAGGTTCGACTTTAATTATTACGGGTGTGCAAGTTAAAGCTATTTCGAATCAACAAGTTTATACTACCACGATGAACAACTCAGGAAATTATTCTTTCTCCGGTGTGGAGTTGAATAAATCCTATACAATCTTAACTGATATTTTTAGGGAAGGATTCGTTAATGATTCTGCTTCTGTTACAATCGATAACAGCGGTAATGTTTCCGGTTCAACAGCACTTGTTGTTGAAGTTGATCATTCACACATAAAAGGCACCGCAGGTACAGATAACGCGGCAGTGCGTTTAGTGAATACTGCAACAGGTGAAACAAAAACAACACTCTCGGCAACTGACGGAAGTTACAATTTTGGTTTTCTTCCAAATGGCACATTTACAATTTCAGCAACGAAGAACGGATTTGTATTCTCTCCCGTTCAAACAAATGTTACTCTTGCAGTGCGGGATACAAGCACAACAAATTTCACATCAACGCCAAACGTCGGAAATATTAAAGTGAGCGCAAAGAATAGCACGAATGCACCGATGTCGATAGTTGATGTTAGTGCCGTGAATACTACTTCAAATGCAGTCTCAGTCGGGGTAACTGATAATTCCGGCGAATATAATTTTAACAATTTGCCTGCGGGAAATTATCTTGTAAGAGCGACAAAAAGTGGTTTCAGTGCAAACCCGGAATCAATCCCTCTGAATTTGAATAACCAGGACAACTTGACCGCACAGTTCACAATGACTGCAAATAGTTCATCGGTTGCGGGAAAAGTGAGTAGAAAAGTCGGCACTACTCTCACAGACTTAAGTGATGCAACTGTCAGATTATTTGATATCACTACAGGACAAACAATTACAACACAAACAATAAGCAACGGGACATACGCTTTCAATTCTATCGCCGCAGGGAGTAAAAGAATTATTGCTTCTAAAACCGGTTTCATTTCTGACACACTTGAAATTAATATCGTACAAGGTTCAAATCTTACAAATCAAAATCTTGAACTACTTTCAAACACAGTTAAATTAAACGGCAGTGTAACATATAATTCAAGTGGATTGGCAGGTATAACTGTGCAAGCGTTATCGTCATTTTCAACTTCAACAATTACGGGTAGCGACGGTAAATTTTCATTTGTCGATTTACCGTTGAATGATAATCCCGCCGACACAACAGTTTATGAAATACGAATTAGCGGTGCTTCAATTTCCGAACAAAGTATTGTGGAAAGAATTCCCGGTAGCGCCGCCGGTCAAACGGTTACGATGAATCCATTCACAATTCCGAGCGGACAAATTATTATTACCGCAACAGACGGAAGTGCGGCACTTGCAGGTGTTAAAGTTGTTGTTACAAGCCAATCCGGTTCTGCATCAAATTTGATAACATCTACAAACGGAAAGACTCAGACTTCGGCAACATTAAAATCCGGCGTCTATGATCTGAAAGTTTCGATTGATGGCTATCTTTCACCAGATGCAACTTCGACAAGAATTACGCTTGCTTCCGACACAACAAAGTATAACGCATCTTTCAAACTTCCGTACATGCATGATAGTGCGAAAACGATAAATATCGCACAGGCGACCGATATATCAGTTGGGTTTGTTTCAGTTCCGGCGAAAGCATCAGCAAAACTTTTCTTCAAAAAAGAATCCGATTTACTCTTCACCGAAGTTGCTCTCACATTAGGAACAAGTTCTTTCTTTGGTTCAATTCCCGCAACAACATCTTTAGAAAAAATTTCATACTATGTTCAGACAATTGATACGCTGTTGAATACAACATTCACTTCCGATGTTTATGAATTGCAACCCACTGCGGTCGGAGTTCTGCGCGATGTGGAATTAAATCCAAGTATCAACCAATCTATTTTCAGAAAAGGGGAGGAATATTCTTTTAATCTTTTCATTAAAGACGGAGCTAATAATTCATTGCTTGGAAAGTTCAGCGGAACAGGTGCTGAAGGTAAAACCAGTTGGGAGTCCGATGATGCCACTGCTGTGCAAGTAAGTTTCCCAAATGCCAATGATAGCACTGTTGTTAAACTCAAACCGCTCAAAGATGGTATTTATAAAATGAAAATTACTTCACAACTCAAAGGCGTTGTAATTACCAAAGAGTATCCAATGGAAATTACAAGTTTGCCGATTCAAAATTTGAAACTCACTGTCGGTGGGAATGCACAAAAGATCAGCAACAAAAGTTCAGGAATACAAATTAATCTTTCGGTGTCGGATTCATCGAATAGAAAAATGTTCCTCGGTAACTCGATAAGCTGGTCTGTTTCCCCATCCACCGCCGCCGCGATAAGCAATGAAGGAGTTTTGACTTTTTCCGATACAAATTACATTGGACTTACAACCGTTAAGGTGAGTGATAATATTTCAGGAAAAACGGCGAGTGTTAATATCAAAATTTTTGCAACTTTGGTACCGGGAGTAACTTACACTCTGACCGATAAAGAAGGAATGACTTTTACAATTCCTTCCGGAGCCATAAGCGACAATCTTGAAATCTGGATGGACGAGCCCTCACGCGGACCCGGAAAGAAAAATTTTGCGAGAATTACAGACAATAAGACTTTTGTTTCAGGGGATAACACATACAATTTTATTTCTAACACTGCGGTTCCATTGCCGGGGGATTCACTTCTTGCGAATGCAACATTGAATATCCCGCTCGACAATTCTCTCTCCTTCTTCGAAGGGGAAAAATATATCGGATATTATGATACGAAAATAAATGAATGGAAAATCCTTTCCGGCTCTACTCAATCGGGTAGCGTAATGACATATTCTACGATTCGGCAAATAGGGCAGTATGCCGTTGTTGCAGAAAATCTTGCACTCGGAATAAAATATTTTTCTGTTTTACCTTCTCCATTCTCTCCCGAAGTAGCACCATTGAAAATTGGGTACTTCCTGAATTCGTTTCTGCCGCCTGTCGGAGTTACAATCAAAATTTATAACATCAGAGGAGAACTCGTTCGCACACTTCTTGAAAATGATTTGCAAATGCCAGGCAGATACGGAAGCAGAACTGCGAATAAAGAAATCTTGTGGGACGGCAAAACAGATAACGGGGAGTGGGCGCGCAATGGTAGATACATTATTCACTTCAACGGTAAAGATAGTTCGGGTGAAATTAATGAATTAATTCAAGTTGTTCTTGTTAAGTAATTTTTTAAGGAAGATCATCATGAAAAATTTAGCACTAATCTTAAAATCAATTTTGATTGCACTTTGTTTTAACTATGCAACATTTGCGCAGGATGTTTCGGCAGTTCCCGGCGCGTTTGCCGATATTGGTTTCGGCGCAAGACCAACGGCGATGGGAGGCGCATTTGTCGGGCTTGCCGATGATGCCAACGCAACTTTCTGGAACCCTGCCGGTCTTGCAAATATTTCTTCTTCAAGCATGAATTTTACTTTTGCACGGCAACTCGGTTTAATTAATTATCACAGTTTAACTTATGTAATGCCACTGAACGCAAAACAGACAGGGCTTGGCTTCGCCTTAATTTACAGCGGTGACGAAGCTCTTACCGAAATGACCGCGCAAGCAGGATACGCAAGAAGCTACGGAAGTTTTCTTATCGGCTTAAACTTAAAATATCGTTATGCGTCGTTCGGCAAGAATTCACTTTCTGCCACGAACTTTCCGATTTTTGAACCCGATGAAATTACACTCGGAATTTCAAATCAAGTGAAAGGAAGTGCAAACGGGTTTGGTTTTGATTTAGGTTTGATGTATCTCTTCACGGATAAAATTGCGGTCGGAATTATGTTGCGCGATATTTATTCCCCCGTATCATGGAATTCGGATAACGATAATCCCGTGAACAAACCAAAAGGAAAATATTCTGAAACAGTTCCGTTTGAAGGAATCGGTGGCGTCTCATTCAAAATCTTTGATGAACTACTTTTTACGATTGATTATTCGCCGGCGTTTCAATCTGAAGTGAATGATAAAATTAAAGCAGGCGCAGAAGCAATGTTTTTCAAAATGGTGTACCTGCGCGCAGGTATGCAACAAATGATTAACAACTTCGACGATGAAAAATATGTTCTTGGCGCGGGGTTGAATATTACACAAATAAAAAATTTAAGAGTGATGCTCGATTATACTTTCATGTTCGAAGAACTTGCAAACACTCATCGCTTTTCACTCGGTCTTGGTTTTTAAGGAGGATGAAATGAAATCTCTATTCAAATTTTTTCTCGTTCTTTTATTAGGAAGTAATTTTTCTTTTGCACAAAGCTCCGATTTGCCAATAATGACTTACTGGCAGGGCGGCGAATTATATTTTGACTTCAACTTCGGAATGAACACAAGTGGAGTCGGCAGAGGTGCAGGTACCTTTTTCGGAAGTACAATTTCCCCTCGAATGAGAGTAAGCTCGGCAAGTGTATTTAGAAATCCCGCAGAACTCGGACTGCTTCAATTCAATTCTTCGGTTATAGAGACTAAATTCGGCATCGGAAATAATGAATTCGGTTTAACTGCTTCAAGTCTTGTTTCCGAAAAAGAACTTACAAAAAATACCGACACATTTTTGAAAGACACTGCAACATTTCTTTTCAAACCCGGCGGCTTTAGAAAGGATATGAATTTGAAAGATGTCGATGTCGGACAAATTGCACAGGTGAGTTCATTTTCAATTGCCGGACCATTCCCCGCGTATAAAAAGTTATTCTTCGGCTTCGGCGTTTATTATCCCTTCAACGTCTCCATGAAATTTAGAGCTAACGGAATTAGAACAAAATTGGAATCAACAAAAATTGTTTCCGACCAGGAAATGAAAGTTGATATCGTTTTAAACACAAACATTCTAAACGAAATGTACTTGAGAACCAATGTTATCACGCTTGCATCGGCTTACGATTTTGGCGAAACTAAGTTTGGCAAGTTTGTACTCGGCGTTTCCGCTAATCGTTATCAAGTAGATCACCTCATAGATTTCAACATTCGTACCGACGGAATGGTTGTTATGAATAGAACTTCGGAACATCACTTCAACGATCCCGAAGATTTGAGCATTGATACATCAAAAGGGGAAAGCAATGAAATGTATTTTACTGCAAAAGGAAATTTTAAAGTAACGAATTGGGGATACAGAATAGGTTTGTACTACGACCCCTCAAACTGGCTTCCTTCTCTTTCGTTTATGAATTTTAATTTTGTGCTCGATAATATTCCCGAATTTGTAATGACCGATAAAGATGCTTATGTGAAAAGTTTTCAGCCCGTATTCTTAAAGGGTACTTTTGTCGGTGAAAAAGAAAATGCAATCGATATAAATGTTGGTGATCTGGACCCTTCCCGCCCGAATTTAACCCGTCCCACTTTCAATGAATTTTCGAACGAAGTTAGAATTTCACTTCCTTCAACTTTTACATTCGGAATGGATTTTTCGGTTTGGGAACATGTACTCGCAATTAATTTTGTAAAATATCTTACCCCTGCTTCGTATCAATTTGGAAAATATAAATTCGGTAAGTCAGCCGATCTCGGAATAAAAATGGGAGCGGATATAAAATTAGCGGATGAGCTAAAAGGTTGGGGTTGGGCTTTAGTGCCGCTCCGCCTACTTTATCTCGATGTGGATGGATTGTTGCTTCAGCTATTCAGAAATAAGACAGGTTATTCTAATCCGCATTATCGGTTGGGTGGAGGAATTGTTTTCGGCGATAAAATTGTTGAAGGGTTTGTTGATAAAGACCAGAAAAAACTTTTAGAAGATGCAATGAGTGCGCCACTTCCCGTAGGATTTGCAATGGGAAGAGAATATACGATTCTGAATAATATTGGCGTTGGTGTCGTAGTCTTTGGCTTTCCCGATTTCGCATTACGTTACTCACTCGAATATAGGTTTTGAAATTAAGCGGTAAAAAAATTTCAAGCCCCGATTAGTCGGGGCTTTTTTTATTTCTTGACTTTGTGCTTAAATGATTTGTAAGTTCAACTAAGAAATTAAATTAATAAGAGGATGTTAACAGATTTTGTTTTACATATCGTATGGTTCTTGTTAACTCCCGTTGCAGTCATTGAAATTGATTGCGGGGGGAGGGGCAGTGTTTATTTTAAAATTGCTTATCTACCTTGCTTCAGCAGTTCAAACATACGTTATACTGACTTTAAAAATTATTTCTACTCTTGCTTATTTATCAGCGATAGTAACAGATAGAAATGAAAAGCAAGGGAACAAATCAAATTTATTACATCATTTCAAATTTTATACAACCGGTTTTATATGACGCGGAAAACTTAAACAGAAATAATTCTAACAAATAGACTGCCGCCGCATATATTTTGCATCGGCAATATTTCTTTCCCTAAATAATATTTTACAAAAATGAACAAAATAGTTTCCGGTATAATCATATTTATTCTATCATCGAATTTATTTGGACAAC
>CAYMUL010000002.1:0-66207 GCA_964393605.1 uncultured Ignavibacteriaceae bacterium
CTCAAATTTACCATTTTTATTTGAGGGATTTTTTTTATCGTTTTGGACAGATATGCATTTAATATTCTCTTCAACTCTTTCGAAAGTTAAAACTATTCTTACTTAAATGTCAAATTAATAATTAAAAATTTTTTAGTTCTCTTCAAGATGATTTACGTTTTCAAACCAACCAAAAAATTCTAATAGCGCGTATCTTCTCTCCGGAGATACATAATAAAAATTTATTCCGCGAGGAGTGATCTCCCAAAATTCGGCGTCTTCAGTATTAAAGATTAACTCTTTTATTTTTTGAATGCGATGCATCGGCTCAACGCGCATGTCTTCAAATATCAATCGTGCTAACTCAATTTCGCCGCGAAGTAAATAATATCCTGCAAGTCTCGATTGTGCAATACGAACGCCAATCAACGATTGCTCACCTGCGCTATCTTTGCCCGGCGTTGCATCTATTGGCTGATCCAGTGTTAAGAAAAGATCCAATAGTTTGCGCAAGTTGGGAACTTTTTTCTCGAATGCAATTTCATTTACTTTGCACAAATCGAATGAAGCAGTTTCGAGTATGAAAAGAATATTATTCTTGTTTGCTTCCTGTCCGTAATATTTAAAGTAGAAAGAAATCTTTTCAACGTGTTCGGGCAAGTGTTCTAAAAGTTCTTCTGCAAGAATTCGGTAATGCTCGAGTGTGTTGAAAGCAGAACGTGGATCTTTAGCGCGAATCCCAATTCTTAAATAAGAATTAAAATATTGAAACGCACAGTGCAGTGCGCCTTCGTCCTTTGCATGAACAGCACCCGATGCAATGAGTTCTGAGTTCAGCAACACTCCCGAAGCTACATCACGCAAAGATGCGCGTGAGTTATCAAACAACATTTCGTATAACCGGAAAATTTTTCTTTCGAGTAAAATTTTTCTTTCCTCAATTCTTTTCATTACAAATTGAGAGTAACTCGAAAAATCGGGGTCGTAAAATTCAAAGCCGCTAAGTTTGAACCACTCATCTGGTAAGTTTTTTTTCTTATTTAAATATTGAAGAGTAATCTCGCGCAAAATTCCAACGCACAACAATGTAACTGCACGATCGCCTTGAATTACGCCATTGAGTGCTATATCTCCTAAGAAATTTATATTATCGTGAACTTTGTTTCTATACTTCAAAGTATATTTTACTTTTTTTGTAGCAAGATCATCTATCACTTTTGTTGTTGTTTTTTTTACATGTCCCAAAAAATTATGGGGACGGAGAAAATTAAAAACATAATTGAAGTGAGGAATAACAATTAATAAACTTACGATTATTAAAACCAATACTAACGTAAGACTGAAGTAGGTTGGAAATTCTGCCTTCATAAAATTAATTACAAGTACAGTATCAACCGCCGTGATAACAAAAAAACCTATTACAAAAAAATTCACACGGTCTTCGACGAACAGTTCCATAATTTTATCTGAATATTTATTTGCCGCCAACTGAACTATAATTGCAAGCACCGTGATTTCGATACCAAGAATAGCACTTACAATTTCACCCAAGCCACCAACTGTGTTTGTTAGGTTCGAAATATCGGTTGTATAAAGTCCCGCAAAAAAATTTGATCCGGTTTTGTATAATATAAAGTCAACAAGATATCCAAAAACAAATACTATCAAACTTAGCGAAAGCAATAGCAAAAGTGGAAGTAACCACGACGCTTTTTTGTCGTTACCATCTTGAAAAAGTATTTCGGTTTTTAATTCTGAATTTGTTTCGTTTCCGTTCATCGATATTTCTGATAACTATTTTGTTGTAATAAACTTGTACAAATTTCCTGAAAATAAAAACAAGAATGAAATTTTATTTTTTAAATTCAATAAAGATTAATAACTAAGATGTTTAAAATAAAAAAAGGGAACCGAGTTCATCGATTCCCTTCTGAAGAGATTTTCTTTACTTCATCAAATTCATTTTGATTGTTTGTGAGAATTTGTTGTCTGCTGTTCTTAACACAGCATAATAAATTCCGCTGCCTAAATCTTTTGAATTAAACTCCGCCAGGTGAGTTCCGGCATTTCTTACTTCATTAATAAGTGTGCTGATTTCTTGTCCTAACGAATTATAAATTTTCAAAGTTACAAAAGACTCTTCCGGCAATTGAAAATTCAACGTGGTTGTTGGGTTGAAAGGATTGGGATAATTCTGGTTTAAGAAAAATTTCAATGGCACTTCAACTTTAACTTCAATCTCGTTAGAGTATTCATACTTACCGTCTATATCTATTTGTTTTAAACGATATTTGTAAATACCGAATTGCGAAAAAGATTTATCCTTAAAAGTATAAGTATTAGGTTTTGTACTCGTACCGCTTCCATTTACAAATCCGATTTTGTTCCACGATAAAGCAGAATTGACATCGACAAAAGTTCTTTCAATATCAAAACCGAGATTATTTAATTCTGTAGCTGTTTGCCAGATTAATGTTGTAACATCATCGCTATAGTCTGCTGTAAAAGAAGTAAGTTCAACAGGAACAATAGTCGGCAGTTCTTTATCCCATGTAAATGATATTTCCGCAGTGTCAAGAGCTCTTTTGTAGAATCGGAATTCATCCATCAATCCTTCGAGTCCGGCAGAGGAGCTATAACCACCAATCGAGAAACCATTTCCGGCAGAAAAATTTATTGGTGTTTGAGAAACAGTATTTATAAGAGAACCATTTTTATAAATTTTTATATTGGATGCGGCTGAATCATAAACAATATGAACAACGCTCGGACCAGGAATTATGTTATTAATTTGCACATCAGTTAAACCGGTACCTCTTAAAACAGCACCACCCGATGGTGCAACACCGCCAATAAAACACCGGAAAGAATGTCCCGGATCGCCAAATAAATATCTTGTAGTTGCAGGTGCTAAAGGTAAATTGTTTAGCCACATGCTAATAGTAAAACTGCTAGTTCCCGTGGTTAAGTTATATCCTGTAGTTATTTTGGCACTTGCAGTAGCAGTTCCGGACATGCAACTATCGAATTGTCCATTGGCACTAAGTGTCAGGTTCGTTAAAGTTCCGGTCGTGTTTCCAACACCGGGAACGGCATAGTTAGTTACGGCAGTTGATGCGGGGTTATCTTCAAATCTATAATATATTAGGTCGGGAAGATTATAAACTTGAGAAAAAATATTGTTACTGATAACAATTAAAAAAAGCGAAAAAAGAGTAGCACTAAATTTCATTCAAATTCTCCTTGAATTAAAAAATATTTAAAGTCGAACAACTTTTAAAGAAATATCCCGCTGATTGTCAGCGGGATATTAAAATTAATCTATTTTCAGTAATGTTTTTCACAAACAAAAAATTATGATAAGAGATTATTTCATCAAACTCATTTTGAGTGTTTTGGAAATAACGTTTTCGCCCACTCTTATAACTGCATAATAAATTCCACTGCTTAAATCTTTTGCATCAAATTCAACTTGATGAAAGCCTGCGGTTTGTACTTCATTGATTAAAGTGCTTACTTCTTGTCCTAATGAGTTATAAACTTTCAGATTGACAAAAGATTCTGAAGGCAATTGGAATGTTATCATTGTACTTGGATTGAACGGGTTTGGATAATTTTGTTCCAGTACAAATTCCATTGGAGTTAAATCAACTTCAACTTCATCGGAATAAGCAAATGTACCGTTGAGATCGATTTGTTTCAATCTATAAGAAACGTTAGCATTTCCAAGACCTGAAACATCATCTGCGAATGCATAATTAGTTTCTTCAGCAGTAGTAATTTTGCCTGCTTTGAAACCGATTGCAACCCAATCTGCACCGTTAATTCTTCTTTGAATTTCGAAACCGGTATTGTTGGTCTCTGTTGCAGTTGTCCAATTCAGATTAATGGTTGTGCCGGTTTGTTTTGCGGTGAAAGATGTTAATTCAACAGGAACTAATACTAACCATTTTTGTAATGCGGCAGTGGCATTTGCTTGAAGGTCTGCTAAGTTAGTACCTGCAACTAATGCAAATCCACAAACAACTTCTGCATTTGCAGGGAGTGTGAATGGACCAGAACCAATCCAAGTTCTATAGTCACCGTTTGTAGTAATAGCTTCATTTAAAAACGTCGCCATCCATGCGTATGACGAATCACGGATTGAAGCAGCAGCACCGGCGAGTGTAACTCTTGCACCAGACATTCCTGAAAGAGCAACAATTCCATAGTACGCAGGATCTAGTGCCCCACCATTTTCATATTGATATGCCATGTGACGGGTAGCATCGTAACCGCCTCGATTCAATGCGTAGTTAGCCGCTCCAACATCCCAATCAGCAAATATACCAGCATAAATATTAGATTGAGCAGTTGTGGACTTCAAGCCAACTTTATAAAGAACAAATTTATCTCCCGTATTTGAAGCAGAAGTAATTCTCATATTCACACCGGAAGGGGTAGGAGCAGTTGCATCCGTAACAACGCACTCTGCCATTTGGTTAAAGTGAGTGTTTGAGGAGAACCCTGAAAATGGTGTAAGCACAGTCATATCTGCAATACTGAAACTGCCAACATGTCCATTAGCTTTTCCGTTTTTGCCAATTAGAAATCCTGCAGTGTACATGGCATCATTGGTATTACCATTGAATTTAACGCCAGCACCTTGAGTGAAGCCTCCGTCATGTCCAATTAATCCATTGTCAAAAGCAGAAACTTTTAACGGACCAGTGTCATGCAGAAGAATAGTTTGAGCATTAGTGTAAGCTGAAAAACTTACAATCAACAATGCTACGAAAAGAAAGTTTTTTCTCATCTGATACCTCCAGATAGTTTAATTATGAAAGAAAGTGTTAATTATTTCAGTTTCTTAATCAATATTAAATATTAATTTTTAAATAGTCAAATAATTATAAATTATTTTTTTGATTCAAAGGAGGCATCCCTCATCATCTCTTCTGCGAGTTCTTTGCCCAAAAATTTATCAATGGCTGAATGAAGAAGATAGAGTAATGGCGTTAAAATAATTGCAATAATAAATTTATAAATGTAGTTGACGATGCCAATTGCAATGACTAAACTCAAACTCCACCCTGCACCAATATAGAATGCAATTATTAAAACAACGAAGCTATCGATGAATTGAGAAACGAGAGTAGAACCGGTTGCGCGAAGCCATAGCATCCTACTTTCCGTGAACCTTCTTATGTAATGGAAAGTTGCAACGTCGATTAATTGTCCCAACAAAAATGCAACAAGTGAACCCGCAATTATCCATAACCCTTGTCCAAAAATTGTATTGAAGGCGATATCCATATTCAACAATCCATCACTTGTTTCTCGTTGAATCCAAAAATCTGCAGAAGTTAGATTGATTGAAAAAAAAACTATGATGTATGCGTAACAAATTAAACCCGCCGCCATGAATGAAAGCAACTTCACTCCCCGTTTTCCAAAATATTCGTTGATGATATCTGTCATTATAAAAACAACAGGCCACAGAAGAACACCCGCAGTTAAATTGAATGATAGGTTTTCAATTCCGAGAAGAGAAATATTTATCGGGATAAATCCGAAAGTTTTTTCAAGTGAAAAAATTTTAACGCCAATAAATTCTGCGAGCAAAGCATTCGTTATAAAAAAGCCACCCAATAATATGAAGAGTAAGTTTCTTTTATCTTTCATTTCGGGAAAGTTCAGTTAATGAATTCTCTAAGAAAAACTTCTAACTCATCCAATACTTTTTCATCGAGAGTGAACGTAACGTAATCAGCGAAATTATTTAAGATGACGAGAGCGTTAATGCTTGTATCCTTCGCTTCCAGATCGGCGATATGCCTGGAAACATTATGATTTAAAATCCTAATATCTTCATACATATTAGATAGATTATTCATTTCCCAATCGGGATGCTCTCCCTTTTTCCACTTTACATATTGAGCGAGTAGATACATAGAGAAAGCACGTATCTGTGTCTCTTCAAGTGTGGCAAATGGAAGGTGAAAGTTTAGCATCGGTTTAAGTTTGCGCATTACCGGGCAGCCGGAGGAAACCATCATTATGCCGATGTAACTGCTGACTCCGGTTTGTAACGCGGCTTTTTTCGTATATGTTCTTACGTTAGTTTCAACAGTGATTTCTGCTGTTTGATAGGAAGGAAAATCCTTGAATGCTTCGATCACATCAATAAGATTAATCGCAACGGGACAATACTCTACTTTCGTTTCATCGAGAGGACAATGCATGCACTTAAAATTTTTTAACTTTGCCCATTCTGTTACTTTGTTCTCGGCTTTACGTATTATTGTAAGTGTATCGGCATCAACGGTAACCTGAAATTTTTTTTCGGTTCCGTTTTCGAATTGGAATTTATATTTAAAGATTAATTCTTTACTCAACAAGTTTCTCTTAGTTCTGAATACAATTTATGGAATTAAGTAAGAATTCCACAAGCAATATATTCAAAATGAGTTTTGTTGAGTGTGAGGTTAGTTTGTTTTTTTAAATCAGATTATTTGCGGTTCACATCAATGTTGGAAACACCACCCTTGATTTTTATAAAGAATTTTTTTTCTGCCTCTGAAAAATTCTCAGTCTGAAATTTATCTTTAGTAACTTCTTTCATATCTTCAAAATCATAACTGGAAAGAGAAAGATCTGATTTAATTTGTACGCCAACCGATTCAGGTACCTTCAGTCGTATAGATGCCGCACCGGCTGAGATTTCAATATTAACATCGTCGTCATACAGCTCGCCAAATTCCATTCTCACATCTGAAGCGCCGGTTTCTAATTTCAAACTCCGAACTTTTAGCAACTCGAAATCTCCTTCAACACTTGCGGCACCGATACCAAGTTGCACATCGTAAATCAAATTATTATTTAACTCAATTTCATTTTCAAAGTGATGATCATCGTTATCTCCGAACTCGATATCAATATCTTCAAGTTCAATCTTCGCATTAAGAGAATCGCCTTCTGTATCCGTTTTAATTTTAAAATTCGATCCGGAAGTGCTTGAGTTAAGTTTGAGTAGCGCGTCATTATTTTCAAGATTGGTAAAATTGAATCTTCCGACTCCGCTTTTAAATTTTAGCGACATCACTTTAATTGTTGAATCGTATGGAATATCATATTTCTCAACGGTGAAAGTGTGTTTATGTTTCTTCCCATGAAACCAGTTAAAATTTCTGCTGAAGATTGAAAACAAAATCGACGCAATCAAAATTGCCGAGAGCGCGGCAAGTATAATTTTAGTAGTGTTGTTTTTTAAGATTACAGAGATTCCTATTAAAATTAATACGAGTGGCCAAAGTTTTGTTAATTCCGGCAGAGATAATGTGAAATCGAAAAGATTATTGAGAAGGAGAAATCCTCCCAAAAAAAGAAAAAGAACACCCCAAAAAATTTGTTTCGGTTTCATGATGATTCCCTTTCTCTGTTTGATGATTCTCTCTCTTTATTTATTGAATTAATTAAAAGCCAACCGCCAAGTACCACAAGAACTAACGGGAAAAAATCTACGAAATCGAAAAACGGTAAAAAATTGTCGAAGAGAATCAGCACTCCGAGAAGAATTAAGATTGCCCCCATGATCTTTCCGCCTTGAGAATTTCCCTTCTTGTCCTCCTCGTTTTGTGTTCCATCAACAATTTGTGTACCGGTCAGAGGTTCATTGGGAATGAGAAACATACACAGCAAATAAAGAACTATGCCTGCGCCCGAGACAAACACCAAAAGCGCAAATGTAAGCCGAACAAAAACCGAATCAACTTCCAGATATTGCGCGATTCCGCCGGCAACACCGGAAATCTTTTTATCGGTTCGTGAGCGATATAATTTCTTTTTCATTTTTTCACCTTGATAGAATATTAATGTTTTATTTAACTCGGATGCAAACTTAAAAAACTTATTCCTCTTCTCCTTTATAATTTGTTGTTCGGAAAATCAATATGAACAATGGAAAAGTTTTTTTATGAATGGTTCTAAACCAAAATTTCCCGTTTGCTTTTTATATTGAAGCGGATTGATAATAATAATCCTGAAAAGAATAGCCCGAAAAGAAGTCCCACCCAAATTCCATTTATTCCGAAATTAAATGTGAATCCCAAAATGTAAGCCAATGGTAAAGCAATTATCCAATACGCAAAAAAAGTAATGATGGTAGGAATTTTTACATCAGTCAGCCCTCTTAAAATTCCGAGACTTACAGCTTGCGTTCCATCAAAGATTTGAAATAATGCGGCAATGATTAATAAATCGGCGGCAATATTAATTACAATTTTTTCATTGATGTATAAATGTGGAAGTTGATAATTGAAAAGGATAAATATCGATCCCGCGAACATCATAAAACCAATCGAGAGAGAAAGCGCAGTGAAACCCGAACGTCGGACTTCTAAAATATTTTTTACACCGACTGCATTGCCGACACGCACAGCGCCGGCGGATGAAATGCCCATCGCAACCATGTACGTCAATGATGCAAGATTAATTGCAATCTGATGCGCGGCTAATGATTCAGGATTTAACCATCCAACCATCACTGCCGCAAAAGCAAAAGCACCGATCTCAAACAGATATTGCAGTCCGCTCGGAATTCCCAAGCGCAATAATTTTTTTATCGTTTCAAGTTTTGGATGAAATGATTTAAAGGATAAATCATATTTATTTACCCGTCCACTTTTATAAACGAAAAATGCCATTGCAAACATCATGAAACATCTTGAAATGAAAGTAGCCCAACCGGCGCCGTCAAGTTCAAGCCGCGGAAATCCGAGATTGCCATAAATCAAAACCCAATTTGCGAATACATTAACAAGGTTTGCAGTTATAGAAATTATCATTGCCGGGCGCATTATAGAAAGTCCCTCAACAAATTGTTTGTATGATTGAAAGAACATCAACGGAATACTTGAGTAAGCCAATATTCTGAAATAACTTTCTGCATATTCAACAACTTCGGGGGATTGTTTCAAAAATTTTAACCCATTGCTTGCAACCAACACTATTACAAGTAATATAATTGATGTAATAACATTGATTAGAAAAGAATGTTTAAAAAGTTCTCCCTCTTCCCTCTTTTCGGAATTACCGACTGCAATAGCAACGAGAGGCGTAACTGCATAACTTATTCCCAAGCCGACAACGAGTATCAGAAAAAAAACATTATTCGCCAACGCCGCCGCCGCCAATGGAGTCGCACCAAGTCTTCCCACCATGGCATTATCAACTACCGACATCATTATGTATCCAATCTGCGCAACAACTATTGGTGATGCGAGACTAACAGTTTCTTTTATATGTTGCTTAACTGATTTCAAAATAATCTTAAATGATTTTGCGAAAATTAATTTTAATTGATTGGTGAGTCTATTGTAATAAGGTCAGAAACGGTTGAAACCGTTTTACTATTCAGTAAGAATTTCCTTTAACCAACGGCTTCAGTCGTTGGTTAATAATAACTAAAAGAACTGCGAACCGTTTTAACGGTTTATGATTTTTTTCCAATTTTAGATTAATGACCTTTTTATGATGAACTCATAGGTAAAAAATTAGTTTCAACAATGAGAGGATTTCGTTTGCAGATTCACGCTTCATTGTTTTGAGGTTATAAATTAAAAAGTGAATCGTGCTGAATTTGGCGGAAAGGGAGGGATTCGAACCCTCGGTACCCTTGCAGGTACACACGCTTTCCAGGCGTGCCAGTTAAGCCACTCCTGCACCTTTCCGTTGGATTATTCTCGCTGAATTTTTTTTCTTTTATATTGAGTCTACTATGATAATGTAGGAAACAGTTGAAACCGTTTTACTATTCAATAAGCATTTCCTTTAACCAACAGCTTAAGCCGTTAGTAAATAATATCTAAAAGAACTTCGAACCGTTTCACATCTCCCTTTGGGAAAGGTTTATAATTCTTTTCCAATTTTAAATTGATGACTTTATTGGGCGAACTCATTATTTCAAAGAAATTTTTCAAACAAGGTTTCAAATATAAAAATTCCGACTTCACCGCAGGAAATATTTTTTCATCGTAGTTAATCTTCATAAGTTTGCAACTCAGTTTAAGAAAAATGATTTCACAACTAATAATTAAAACATTAATCGCTGTTGTAAGTGCGGTTGCCGGTGCGGCAGTTACTTTCACAATAAAATTAGACCATCATAAACTTTGCAAGATGATCTCCTTTTCTGCAGGTGCTTTGTTCAGCACTGCGCTGTTTGCTTTACTTCCCGAAGCGAGCAGACATCTTTCAATTCTCGATTTAGTAATTTTTACGGCGATAGGAATTCTGTTCTTCGCAGGCATTTCAAAATTTGTTGCGCATCTTTGCCCGGCTTGTTCGGCTACTCACTTCGATGAAAAATCAACTCACAGATTTTCAGAAACCGCAGTTGTAATGATGTCCGTGCTTTCAATTCACTCATTCTTAGATGGGGTTGCAATTTCTGTCGGCGAATTAGTAACCGCTTTTCATCATACAATATTTGCGGCGGTGTTAACCCACAAATTCCCGGAAGGATTAGCTCTCGCATCATTAATGTTAAGTTCGGGATTTCCCAAAAAGAAAATTGTTTATTACGTTTTATTGATTGAATCGACAACGATACTCGGCGGATTAATCGGAAATTATCTATTCAATAATTTTTTTACAGCACAATTATTCGGAATAGTTCAAGCAAACATTGCAGGAGGATTTATATTCCTATCGATGCATGCAATCGCCGGAGAAGTATTTTTGAATCATAAGAAAATAGTAACAAGTTCATTTCTTTCAGGAGTGTTTCTTATTTTGCTAATGAATTTTTTATTTCATTGAAAAAAAATTAATAGACGGAGAGATGCCAGAGTGGTTGAACGGGGCGGTCTCGAAAACCGTTGTCCCCTTTTTGGGGACCCAGGGTTCGAATCCCTGTCTCTCCGCAAATTTTTTTCTATATTATTTAGTCGCTTCTTCATCCTCGTAGAGGATTTATTATTTTCATACAATCACTCTGAGCTATAAAATACAAACCTTAATTTCCCGACAACCTTACTAACAAACGCACACACAGGAAAACAACCTTATTAGATTATTCGCGTTGCACTTTTATCAATATCCATACGGCAAAATGACCTCACCCCTTGCCCCTCTCCTACAGGAGAGGGGGTTGAATGATGTCGCTAATTTGAAAAATTAAAACACTCAAAATCCTCGTAGAGGATTTATTATTGTAATAGAGTTTCCACCAAGCAAACTCAAATCCTCGTAGAGGATTAATTATTTTCTCACTTTCACTGCAAAGCTAAAATAAAAATACAAACCTTAATTTCCCGACAACCTTAGTAACAAAATCACCCACAAGAAAAACAACCTTATTACATTATTCGCGTTGCACTTTTATCAACATCCATACGGCAAAATGACCTCACCCCTTGTCTCTCTGCAAGATTATTTATTCGCTTCTTCCTGCTCGCGGGTGAGTAGTTCTTGTGTCAGTTGCAAATATGCCAACGCGCCGTTAGCGTTGACGTTATACATGATTACAGGTTTATGATAAAATTCTGACTCGGTAATTGCAGTGCTGCGCGGAATTACTGACTTCAATAAATAATTCGAAAAATGTTCGAGGAGATATTCATAAGTCATGCGCCATGCCTTTGTGCGCGGCTCATACATTGTTAGTAAAATTCCTTCAAGCGTCAATTTCGGATTAATATTTTTCCTAACCCAAATTATGTGAGTGAGTAATTTCTGAAGTGCGGAGATAGAAAACTGTCCGGGGCGAAGCGGCGCAATCACCGAATCGCTTCCCGCTAACGCGAGAGTAGAAATTCCTTTCAAGTAAGGAGGGCAATCAAGCAAGATATAATCGTATTCGCTCAATGTCAGCGAAAATAAATTTTTAAAGAGATGATAATTTTTAGTGAGAGGTGCAAGTCGATCTTCATTCATGTTTTGAACGGCAATAGGAATGAAATCAAAATTATCGATCTTCGTTTTGTAGATAACATTTTCAATCCGCTTCGTAAAACTTAACACGCTGAATATATCACCTTCAATTGCATCTTCGCTAAAACCGAGATAGCTTGATGCAGAGCCGGAGGGATCTAAATCAATTAGCAAAACTCTTCTCTCCGCAATAGAAAGAGACGCGGCAAGATTCACTGCCGTAGTTGTTTTCCCCATTCCCCCTTTCGGAATTGCAATGGAAATTATTTTTCTACTCAAAAGATTTTGTTCTTCAATTATTCGTTCAAAAAAAAGTTAAACTTCGAATAAAATTAGTGAAACAACGGAAATAAAATTGAAACATTTTTTCTAAAGATATTCGGAGGTGAACTAAAACTGCGGCAATATTGCTGAGTTCCAATTTAATTAGCTGAAGTTACGCAAAACTACAAATTGCACACTGATGACACTGATTATACTGACTTTCACAGATACTAACTGCGAATATCAGATGATACACGTTAGTAATTCACATCAAAGATGAGTTGGTAAATCGGAGAACTTTTATAGTGTTACTTTTTTATGAAGATAAATTGAAGAGCGATGACTCCGATTTTGATTCTCGCGATTTACTCCTACAAATAAAAAAAGCGAACTTGAAAAATCATTCTTCTCACAATATATTAAAGCAACAATTTAGAATTCTTTTAGAAAAGGTCTACCATGGGAAGCAATCCCTTAAAAATCAAAAAAATTGCGATCAATACAGGCGGTGGAGATGCACCCGGATTGAATGCTGTTATTCGTGCCGCTACAATATCGGCACTGCAAAGAGGTTGGGAAGTTGCCGGTATTCGCGAAGGTTATAACGGTATTTTCCTTCCCGATAATTTCCCCGAAGGTGGATTGATAAATTTAACTTACGACATTGTAAAAAACATAACACCGATGGGGGGAACTATTCTCGGCACTACAAATCGCGGTAACCCTTTTAAATTCCCGATGAAAGACAGTAAAGGTAATTTGGTAGAGATTGACCGCTCCGATGAGATAATGGCAGGCTTCAAAAAATTTGATATTGATGCACTTGTTGCAATCGGCGGTGATGGCTCGTTGACAATGGCAAATCAATTTGCACAAAAAGGAATGCACGTCGTCGGTGTTCCGAAAACTATTGATAATGATCTCGATCAAACGGTAATCACATTCGGATTTGATACTGCTGTTTCTTTTGCAACCGAGTGCCTCGATCGACTTCATTCTACCGCGCAAGCACACAGCCGCGTTATGGTTGTTGAAGTAATGGGAAGATACGCAGGATGGATTGCGCTCAACTCCGGTATCAGCGGCGGTGCTGATGTAATTTTAATTCCCGAAATTCCTTACACACTCGAAACTATAACGCAGCATTTAAATAATGTAACTTGGAAGAATAAAAATTACGCAATCATTGTTGTTGCCGAAGGTGCAAAACCGAAAGACGGCGATGTTTCCGTCATCGAAAAAGAAATTGGAAAAGCCGAAAGACTTGGCGGCGCGGCTGAAAGATTCGCACAAAACATTCAAACAAAAATTAAAAAAGAAGTTAGAACAGTTATTCTCGGACATCTGCTTCGCGGCGGAAGCCCGACTACATTCGACAGACTAATTTCGCTACGGTTCGGTGCCGCCGCTATTCGTGCGCTCGATGAAGGACAAAGCGGAATTATGGTTGCGCTCGATCCGCCTAAAGTTAATTACGTGCCGCTCGATCTTGCAACAAAGAGAATGAAGTGCGTGAACGTCAACAGCGATCAAGTGCTTACCGCCCGTGACCTCGGTATTTGTTTCGGAGACTAATAAATCATCAACACTCACAATCAAAGATTCTAAATGAAAAAAGAAAAGAAGGATTTACTCGAACATAAAGGGTTAACCTCAGAACAAGTTGTAGCCAACAGACAAAAATATGGTACGAATGTTCTTACTCCCCCCGAAAAAACTCCTTGGTGGAAATTATATTTAGAAAAATTTGAAGATCCGATAATCAGAATTTTGATCATCGCCGCGCTCGTTTCAATTGGCATTGGCGCGGTTGAAGGGAGTTACGTTGAAAGTATCGGAATCGTAATTGCAATTTTTCTTGCAACAACTCTCGCATTCATGAATGAGTTTAAAGCAGGCAAAGAATTCGACGCGCTAAATCAAGTGCGCGATGATGAACCGGTAAAAGTTCTTCGAGACGGCGCGTACACTACCGTTCCTAAACGTGATGTAGTTTATGGCGATGTTGTACTTATCGAAATCGGAGAAGAAATTCCTGCCGACGGAATTGTCCTCGAATCGGTTTCGCTTCAAGTTAATGAAAGTAGTTTGACGGGAGAATCTGTTCCCGTTGCAAAACATCCGCGCGATTCCGAACATCATTCTGCAACAAAAGAACATGCTTACTCTTCCGACAAAGTTTTGAGAGGAACACTCGTTGCCGATGGACACGGAGTTATATTGGTTATGGCTGTCGGCGATTCTACAGAAATTGGACACACTGCGCGCGCCGCTTCCGAAGAAACAGGAAAGAAAACTCCTCTAACTATTCAACTTGAAAGATTGAGCAAGATTATCGGCGTTATCGGGTTTGGTGTTTCAGGTTTGACCTTTGCCTCACTTCTTGTAAGAGGAGTTTCCATCGGTGAGTTGAACTTGAATCCTTCGCAATGGTATGTTATCGTCACAACTCTACTTTTTTCTCTCGTTGCTTTTTATCGTGTTTGGGTTCCAATCTTTTTTGATTTTTTAGATTTAATCGGGAAGCACAGAAATTTTCCGCATTGGCTCGAAGATAATTCTCTACTCGCATGGATTAAAGGTTTAGGTGTAGGAATTCTTTTTGCAGGATTTTTACTTGGGATAGGAATTCTAACAAATATTATTTCTCCTATTGCATCCGAATGGATGACGATGCAGATCGCTGAAGAGTTTCTCAAATTTTTTATGATAAGCGTAACGATTATAGTTGTTGCCGTTCCCGAAGGGTTGGCGATGAGTGTTACTCTTTCCCTTGCTTATTCTGTTAGGAAAATGACAGCGACAAATAATCTCGTACGAAAAATGCACGCAGTAGAAACTATCAGCGCGGCAACGGTTATCTGTTCCGATAAAACAGGAACTTTAACTCTGAACGAAATGCAAGTCAAAGAAATTAATTTCCCGATGCTGAAATATCCATCTCTTAAAAAAGACGATTTGTATTACACGGATAAAATTTTAATTGAAGCAATTTCATCAAACTCAACGGCAAATCTCAGCTTCGATGATGGCAAAGCAAAAGTGCTCGGCAACCCTACCGAAGGCGCATTAATTCTGTGGCTGAATGAGCATGGAATCAACTACGATCAATATCGCCAGCAGTTTAGATATTTGAATCAGTGGACTTTCACAACCGAAAGAAAATTCATGGGAACGTATGGAGTCTCCGACATTAATTCGAAGCATGTTCTTTACATAAAAGGTGCGCCGGAAATTATTTTAAAGAGATGCAAAAATATTTTAACTCCCGAAGGTTTAGTGCCGATTGAAAATTACACCGAAGAAATAAACAGCAAATTAAAAGATTACCAGGCGCGTGCAATGCGAACACTTGCTTTCGCAATTATTGAAAACGAAATTTCTTTTGAAGGGAAAAAATTAGAAGACATCTCTCATGAAATGATTTGGCTGGGCTTTGTGGCAATTATGGATCCCGTTCGTCCCGAAGTTCCTCCTTCGGTTGAAGCATGTTTGAAAGCAGGAATACAAGTTAAAATTGTAACCGGCGATACTCCCGGCACGGCAAAAGAAATTGCAAAACAAATCGGGCTTTGGAAGCCGGAAGATAAAGAAGAAGAAACACTCATCATCGGACCGGAATTTGAAAAACTTTCCGATGAAGAAGCGGCAAACAGAGCTTTGAAAATAAAGGTTATGGCGCGTGCCCGTCCGCTTGATAAACTTCGTCTTGTAAAACTTCTGCAAACAAAAAATCAAGTTGTTGCTGTAACCGGCGACGGCACGAACGATGCGCCTGCGCTGAACTATGCAGATGTTGGTCTTTCGATGGGCAAAACCGGAACTTCGGTTGCAAAAGAAGCGAGCGATATTATTCTTTTAGATGATTCCTTTAGAAGTATTGTGAATGCGGTGATGTGGGGACGATCGCTCTATCAAAACATACAGAAATTTTTATTGTTTCAACTTATCATTAACGTAATTGCGATGGTTACGGTTTTAGCAGGTCCATTTCTCGGCATTAAACTTACTTTAACGGTTATCCAAATGATCTGGGTGAATTTGATTATGGATACATTCGCCGCGCTTGCTCTGGCTACTCAACCGCCGACGTGGACGGTGATGCAAAAGCCACCGCGCAAACCGGGTGATTTTATTATTACTCCCCCGATTGCAAAAAGAATCTTCGCTTCAGCCGCTTTATTTCTCGTTGTGTTAATAGGAACGATTTTTTATTTCCAAAGTGATTCGGTTGTTACAGAGTATGAACTGTCAATCTTTTTCACACTTTTTGTGATGCTACAATTTTGGAATTTATTGAATGCAAAAACACTCGGAACAAATCACTCGGCAATTCATAAGTTTAGACAGAACAAAGCACTACCGTTAATTCTCGGACTGATCATCGTGATGCAATATATCATTGTAGAGTTCGGCGGGAAGGTTTTCCGTACTGTACCGTTAAGCACCGGCGATTGGCTCTGGCTCATCTTCGGAACTTCATTTGTTCTTTGGTTCGGTGAACTCGAAAGATATATTCGGAGAAAGAAAGAAGCAGTCGCTTCAACGGTTTAAATAATCATAAACCGCTTTTGAAATTTGCGCACCGAGTTCTCTTCCTTGATTTACTCTTTTTAAATTTTTGGAAAGAAACACAAACACATATTTTTTTCCGTTGGGAAGAAAAACAATTCCGCTATCATGTTCAACACCGCTTATCGAACCGGTTTTGTGCGCAACCTTCACACTATCAGGAAGCAAACCTGGAATTAATGTTTTGAATTTCTGTTGCAGTAAAATTTCAATCATCTGATTTGAAGAATTTTCGTCAATCAATTTTTTCTGAGCGAGCAAAGTATAAAGTTTCGCCAATCCGTTAGCGGTTACCGTATTGTTCATTCCCAAATCAAACGCTTTAATATCTTCAACGCCGCGAAGAACTGTAACGCCATCGATCCCATACTCACCAAGAGTTTTCATTACATCTTTTGCAGAAACAATTTCGATCAACACATTAGTAGCGAGATTACTGCTTACGGTTATCATTTCAAAAATCAGATCATAAATTTTTACGTGCTTGTAAAGCGAGGAATAAAGTTTTTCGCCGCTGTCTTCATCAATCGAAAGAGAAAATTTGCTTCCGTCAACAATACTTGTAAAGTCATTTTCGAGAAGAATAGTATCATTCAACTTAAATTTCTTTTCGGAAATTTTTTTGAATACTTCCATCATCACCGGCGTTTTCATTGTGCTTGCCGCGTGGAAGACAGTATCACCGCTGATTTCGAAACTATTTGAAGCATCATCGCAATCAATAATTGCAACGGCAAAAGTTCCTTCAACTTTTTGAAATTCATTTTGGATATGAGTGATTAACTCTGCTTTAGTTTTCATTTCTTGTGCTTCGGTTTTACCGGTAATAAATATTAGTAGAGTGAAGAGTGCTTGAATCGCAATTTTCATTTTCAAAATCCTTATTTAGTCCTGAATTTTTACTATTTTCGCATCGGTTTAAATTTTTCATTTCTATGAAGTTAAAGATAAAACAATCTCTAATAATTTTATTTCTTCTTTGCGCGGGAATTTTAGCGCAGAGCGAGAATCATCAATGGAAGCCATTGATAATAAACGATTCTGTTAAAACATGGTACGATGCGAATATGTCCGATACTATTTCCACAGACGTGTTTGCAATCTGGTTTTTAGAATTGCACAAACCACCGCTCGAAGTTGAAGGAATTAAAGGAAAGATTTCTCGAAGCAAAACTCTTTTTCTCGTACACAGAATTGAAATGAAATATGGAATTGATGAAGTCGTGTATTACGACATGGCAAATCGGGAAGTTGAAAGATTTAAATACAATCTCGATAAAGTCGAAGAAGAATTCAGATATACTTTCCCGATTATGAATAATAAATTGTTCGACAAATTTTTTATGGAATTAAATAAAGTTAAAGAAAGAAAAACTCGATTTAAATAGTTATGCAAAGATATGATGATGTTAATGTGGCTTATTCTTCTATTCACGGGTTCGGACTTTTTGCGGCAAAAGAAATAAATAGCGGAGAAACGATTATGGTGATTGACGGCGAAGTTATTTCTGAAGAGGAGTGTATTCGTAGAGAGAATGATGATAATAATGTCTATATTTTTTGGAATGGCGATAATTATATCGACACGATAAAAAGTGAGAAAATAAAATTTATAAATCATGATTGCGAACCGAATTGTGAAGTGTGGGATAACGATGAGAAATCGCTTTTACTGATTGCTTCACGCGATATTAGTGTTGGCGAAGAATTGACTATAGATTACGGTTACGATGAGATTTATGAATACTGCAGTTGCACTGCCTGTGCCGTGTAAATACCTTTACACTCACTCTTTCTCACTTAATCTTAATCTTTATCAAATTTGTAATTTTTAATTCTTCCCATGCGCGAATCCCCTTAGTGTAACTTAGTGCTCTTAGTGCCTCAGTGGTAAAAAAGGAAGTTAAACCACTCAGACACTAAGTTCACTTAGAAACACGAAGCAACTCTCTTAATCTACTTCTTATTCTTTCATCGTATCGCAATTCATTTTTAATTTGTAATTTTTAATTCTTCCCATGCGCGAATCCCCTTAGTGTAACTTAGTGCTCTTAGTGCCTCAGTGGTAAAAAAGGAAGTTAAACCACTCAGACACTAAGTTCACTTAGAAACACGAAGCAACTCTCTTAATCTACTTCTTATTCATTCATCGCAGCACAATTCATTTTTAATTTTTAAATTGTAATTCTTCAAAGGAATGCCACGAAGTCACGAAGGCACAAAGAAATTTATGTTCAAAATTCTCTCCCGATGCATCGGGACACAATTCTCCATTCTCAATTCTCAATTCTCCATTATCAATTATCCATTGTCAATTGTCAATTCTCTTCCCTTCCCTTCTCAAACATCTCAAGAAACTCCTGATTAGAATTTGCGAGAGATTTAATTATCACCTCTTCATTTCTTGCTTTCTTCGAGTTTAGCTCCCCCAAAAATTGTTCGGATGAAAGAACTTTGCACGAACATTTTTTTGCAAACTCTGCGAGTGCTCTATCACTTGTAATAACGGTAACCAACTTTGGATTGCGCGCAGTTGAAATTTCTTGACGGATGAAAAAATCTGCCTCCCGCCTGTTGGAATACTTCACATCAATTTTCTTTAGTTTCAATTTATCCTTTTCAAACCCGTCGAAGAAAAGAATCACTTTCGCATTCTTATCGAAAAAAAATCTTTCAAGTTTAAAGCCCAATTTTTCACGCACGCCGGTAGAAAGATTTGATTTCTCTTTTGCAGTTGATTTCTCCGCGCCAAACAAATTATTGCCGTCAATAAAATAAATTATCATCTTCTGCCGCTAAAGAATTGATCTGCTTTTGTTACCTTCAAATCTTGAAGCTGTGCGGCTTTAACTCTGATTTCAAAACGATAACCTGTGTATGTGCCAATCGGATTCCATGTAAAATTCATGATCCAACAGTGTAAGTCGCGACTGATAGTAACTTGCGGCGCAGAGAATTGTTTATTCTCAATATCGTATGAACCCGTCAATGAAAATTTCCAGTTGCGCGTCATGTTAAAATCAAGATTTGTACTGATGCTTGAAAATTTAGTTACCTGCGCCGGATTGTACTTCGACAGACCGAAATTATAATTTAGGGATACACTCCATGGAATTTTAAAATCGGGTTCGCGTGTTTCATACAAACCTTGATTCATCCTCCTATCCTGCGGAATAAAAAATTCATCGACCGCTTCTTCTTCCTCTTCATTCGATTCACCTCTCAACCTCTCCCCCGAAAGAGAAGTTGAAATTGAAAAATTAAAATTGCGCAACCGAAATAAACCTCTCCCCTCTTCGAACAAAAATTTATTCACCGCCGCTCCACTTTCATTCGTCGAATAAAAAGTGTATGATGACGAACCGGAAAAATTAATAAAATCTCCGACTTGAGTTCGGTATGAAAGATTTAAATCGCTAAGTCTCACACTATCAGCGGCAAAGTTATATCCTGTGCTTGCAGAAAAATTCAGTAGTTGAATTTTCTTTTCTTTCGATGTTGTATCGGTAGGATCAACCATAGTTTTCATTTCGAATAAATTATCGAGACCGAAGCTGACGCTTTGTCTCTCCCCTTGCGGAGCGCCGCCATAAATTTCTCGTTCGAATTTATTGTACTTAACTTTTTCGCCGTTAAGATTTGAATAGCTTGAATAATAACCCCAATTATCATTTGAAAAATCGGGTGAATAGGAAAAGGAAATTGAAGGTTGAATTATGTGGCGAATCGCCTGTACGCCCAACTTGTTGGTTTGGAACATTCCATAAATTTTTGTTGAAGTTGAGATGCCGAAATCAAATGTGCGAACCATCGAAATTTTATGCAAGTCGTTCGTGATGATTGAATCTGTACCCGTGCTTGATGCGATGGAAAATTTTTCAATCTGTTTATTGTACCAGAGTTCGCGATAGCTGATTGAAGGAGAGACGTTGAAGTATCCGATTTTTGGAGAGAAGCCTGTGCGCAAATCGTGGGAAATTCCGCCTCTGATTTTCAGTTGTCCATCAATTTTGTTTCGTCTATTCTGCGCATTGGAGTTGTAACTAAAACCGATCAGTTCATACCACGCTTGTTCTCCGGCAAAGTTTTTTCTTTTGAAAGGATAGAATTGCGATTTGCTGAAAGAAATTGTCGGAAGTTCTTCAGAAATATTTCCGCTTTGAATTTCTTGATTGCGCCTGTAGCTCGCACTCAAACTGATGCCCGACTCTTCCCAACTTTTGTAATATGTTGCGTTGCTAACGATCTCGTTGCGAAGAAGTTGGTTGTAATCGGTTGTGTTCTGTTGAAAAAAATTTCCGGAGAGAAATTCTAAATTCACATCGAAGCGGGAAGTGGGTGTAATAGTTTGGTTATGCACCCAACGAATGCGCCAATCTTTCCTCTCGTTAAAATCCGAATCGGTTCTTTCTCCCTGGAATAAATTAGAATAACCCCCCTCGAGATAACCGGAAAAGTTATATCGTTCGACATATCTGAACAAACTGTTGAGCGAGTATCCTCCTTTAGTGTAATAATCGCTCGTGATATTCCAATCGAGGTAATCGCTGATTGCCCAAAAATAACCGAAGCGTGAAAAATATTTTCCGTATCCTGCACGCTCGCCGTAAGCAGGCGCGAGCAATCCGCTTCTTCTTCCGCTCTCCATCGGAACAACGGCAAAGGGCAACGGTATCGGAAAAGGAACATTCGCGAATGCGAGCCAAATCCATTTTCCGACAAGTTGTTCTTTCTGAATTATTTTCATTTCTTTACCGAAAAAAAAGTAGTGTGGTTCGGAAAGATCACAAGTCGAATAAATTCCATTTTCGATGAAGAAAGTTTCTTTATCAATTTTTTTAATTTTCGCGCCGGAGTAGGATGCTTCATCCGATTCAGTTTTTGCATATGTAATAAACCCGCGCGTAGTTTTGAAATTGTATTTCATTCTGTTGCCTTTGTACTCTTCCCCTTTATCGCTGAGGGTTGGAGTTTCCACTAACTTGCCGCTGTCATTTTCTACTCCGAAAGCTTCAACATTGCTTGTTTCAAAATCAACATAAATTTTTCCGCTGTTAAGTTGAGTATCTTTATAGCGCATAAATCCTTTACCGTAAATATCCATTTTCTTTTTTGAAACGAAAAAAATAAGAGAATCTTTTGAAGTGGAATAAATAACGGAATCAATATCGGATCCCTCTGCCGTTGCCGTATCAATAGCGGTTGAAAGTGTGTCGCTTAAAATTGCAAGCGTATCAGATTGTGAATAAATATTCACACTTGTTACGATTAGCAAAGTTAGAAGTAAAAAATATTTTAACACACTCATACACTTATAATTTATAAAATACCAATGATGCCGCACCGAGCACGCCTGCATCATTTTTTAATTTTGCGGGAAGAATTGAAATTCGATTCTTCAATGATTTTAAGACTCTTTCTTCGGCAGAATGTTTTATGCTTTCGAATAAAATTTTTCCAAAACCACCAACACCGCCTCCGATGATGAATGTTCCGATATCCAAAACATTTGCAAGTGAAGCAAGCGAGCAACCGATTTTATTTCCCGCATCTTTAATTAAACTGATTGCGAATTCATCACCATCTTTCGCGGCGGCAGAAATAATTTTCGGCTCCAATCCGTTTTCGCTTTGATGAATCAACTCATGAATTTTTGAATTTGGATTTTTCGCAAGCAATTTCTCCGCATCTTTCACAAGATATTTATTGCCGGCGTATGCTTCAATACATCCTTTCGAGCCGCAATTACACTGCTTGCCGTTGAAGTCGATGCTCAAATGTCCGATTTCGCCTGCCGCACCGGATTCGCCTCTATAAAGTTTTTTGTTGATAACAATTCCGCCGCCGACACCTGTGCCGAGTGTAACCATCACAAATGACTTTAATTTTTTTCCCGCACCAAAAATCAATTCGCCAACTGCCGCGGCGTTTGCATCATTTTCTACGGTGATGGGAAAATCATATTCTCTTTGTAAAATTTTTCCGAGATGAATTTTTCTCCATCCGGGAAAATTCGGTGGATGTTCGACCGTTCCTTTTTTGGGTTGAATAACTCCGGGCGCGCCAATTCCCAATCCTTCAATTTTAAGTTTAGAATTTTTCAGAAGTTCGTTGATGCCTTTATTTATCTGCTTTATAACAACTTTGGGACCGTCGGCGGCTTTCGATTCGATAAAATTTTTCGAAATTATTTTACCGCTTTGGGAAACGATTCCCAACTTTATAAAAGTGCCGCCTAAATCAACTCCGGCAGAATATTTTTCTTTCTTCGGCATGAATTAAATTTTCTTTTCTCTTTTTGAATGCAAAATAAGAAATTGAAAATTTTTATTTGCGGTTAATATTCTCGAACGAATTTATTTTGAAGAAAATTCGTAATCGACAATTTTTAATTCGGAGGGATAGCTCAAATTTCCTAAATCGGTTTTTACAACCGGTTTTGAAAAGACAACTATTTCAGTCTTCTGATTTGAATAGCCTGCAATCGAAAGTGCAAGATTTAGTAGCGATTCATAACCTTGATTTTTAAAAGTTTGAACAAGATCAAAACTAACTTGCAAAGGAATGATAACGCTTTCGCCGGTGCCGGGAACAGAAACGCTTTGCGCAAAGTTGCCCGAAAGAACTTCTTTATTATCAAGCAACAAACGATAGGGGAAAGATTCGATTGATGCATTTGTTTTTGCGTAGCCGCCGCTTCCATCGTTCGGATTTTTTGCCGCAACATTCAACGTAAATGTAATAGGAAGATTTCCTTTTGCGACCGCAGTTGTGAATGCCAAAACTTCTTTCACACTGAAGTCGGAAATTTTTTGTTTCCCTTGTAATGACACACCGCCGACGGCAACAGATTGAACTCCGTTCAATTTAAATTGTAACCGCGATAGATTGACCAATGATTTGTACACGCTGCATCCGCTTAAAAATAATATCAACGGAATGAATGCTAAAAATATTTTCTTCATCATTTGCTCTTAAAATTATTTTGCGATTCATTAATTTTTTGCATTATGATATCTGCAACCTTCAATGCTTTCAATCCATCTTCGCCGGTTACAAAAGTTGGCTTATCGTTTAAAACTGAGTCGATAAAAAGTTCAAGTTCATACCGGAGTGCATTCACTTCTCTGATCTCGGGTTGTTCATAAACGATCATTTTTCTTTTTTCGCCGATGCCGATTTCACCGAAGTTAATTTGAGAAGGAGAAGCCGTTTCGCCAATATCTTTTAAGCGAAAGACTTCGGAAACGCCGGTGTTAAAATCGAGAGAGATATAATTATCGCGCTGAAAAATTCTCATCTTCCTCATTTTCTTTTGGGAAATTCTGCTTGCCGTAACATTCGCAACCGCGCCATTTTCGAACTCGATCCGTGCATTGGCAATATCCACCGAACCGGAAACAACGGCAACGCCGCTCGCATCAATTTTCTTTACATCACTTTTGACCAAGTGCAAAATTATATCGATGTCGTGAATCATCAAATCAAGCACAACGGCAACATCGGTTCCGCGCGGATTAAACTGCGCCAACCGATCTGTCTGGATGAACATTGGTTCGAATGTATATTTTTCTAACGATAAAAGTGCGGGGTTGAATCGTTCGATATGTCCGACTTGTATTTTCAATTTTTTACTCTCGGCAATTTCAACCATATCTTCGGCTTCGGGAATTGTTGCAGTGATCGGTTTTTCGATGAAGAGATGCAGTCCGTGTTCGAGCGATTTTTTTGCAATTTCATGATGCGATTTTGTTGTAGTTGCAATTGAAACTGCATCACACTCGTGAATCAAATTTTCGAGGGATTCAAAATATGAGGTTGAGTTTAGCCCGGCGCATCTTTTACCGGTTTCGGAATTAATATCGAAAACACCGACGAGTTGTGCCGCTTCAATCTGCGAAAGCATTTTTGTATGAAGTGAACCGAGATGACCGGCGCCGACAACACCGATTTTAAGTCTTTTCATTATGCAGTTATTTCAACACACTTAATGGAGGTTAGCGGAATGTAAAACAGAGTTTTCTTTCCTTCATTAAAATTTTCAATCAAGAGTGCGTCATCATAGTTAGCAACTAACTTGCCGCTTCGAAAAACAATTTCGTAGATAGGCGTATTGGAACCGGGATCGTACACCATTCCGTAATTTTCTGTTAAAATAATGTTGAGGTCTCTATTCAAATATTTTGACCAATCCATTTTCATCCGTTTCTCCTTTAGCGGTTTGAGTTTAGTAATTCGACGAACGTGTTTCTATCATCGCACGGGTAATATCTTTCGATAAAACTTTTCGCGAGTGAATTTTCGCCGGCATTTTCGTAGTTAATATAAATTGCCGCTAACAATCCTTTCTGCTTTGAGGCGAGCAGACAATCTTTATTTGAATTTGTAAAATGCGTATTCAAAATAGTAAAAAGTTCTTCATTCGCCTCTATAAAAACAGAATAGAGACGGTCGTTAATATTTATTATTTTTTCTCCGTCGAACTGATAACAACTTATAGCCGAAAAACCTTCTTCCTCTTTTTCAAAATATTTTTCAAGTTCAGGATAACCGGAGAAGATAACCGGTTCGAGAATTTCATCTGAGAAGCCGACGAACGGCTCGATGCTTCCACAGAAAAGCGAATCAGCCAATTTCAATTTCTCAATCATAACAAAAGCATAAAGATAATATTGTGAAGCCGCGTTCCGATCAATAATAATAAGCTCATCAACGCCGTCGTTATCAAAGTCTGTCCATTCTTCAACGGCGTCGTTAAATTTGTAATTGGTGAAGAGTACCGAATCTCCCGAACGGATGACGATAACATTATTCAATAATGCCGCGTTGACAGAAAAATCTTGACCAAAGAGAGAAATGTTTATGAGAATCATAAGCAGAAAAAAGAATTTGCAAATCCAATTATTTGGGTTTCTGTTCATTGAATTGATTAAGAATTTCCTTACAAATTTTTTATCTCTTGATTCAGTTTATTTAATGCTTCTTTCGCATCTCCAAAATACATTAATGCATTGGGATAAAAGAATAGTTCATTATCGATACCCGCATAACCAGCCGCCATCGAACGCTTGTTGATGACAACTGTCTTCGCATAATCGACATTTAAAATTGGCATTCCATAAATTGGACTTTGAGGGTTATTCCTTGCGGCAGGATTTACAACGTCATTCGCACCGATGATAAGCACAATATCGGTATTGGAAAAATCATCATTAATATCTTCCATTGCGAAAAGTTTATCGTACTCAACGTTCGCTTCGGCAAGCAAAACGTTCATGTGTCCGGGCATTCTACCTGCAACAGGATGAATTGCGAATCGAACATTAATATTTTTTTTGAGAAGAGAATTCATCAAATCGCGAACTGCATGTTGAGCTTGAGCAACAGCCATTCCATAACCGGGAACGATAATAACATTTTGCGCGGCGTCGAAAATCATTGCAAGTTCTTCGGCATCAACAGATTTAACATCACCTTTCGGCGAAGAAACTGAAGCAGTTGTTGTTGTTCCTGCCGAAGCCCAACCGCCGAGCAGAACATTCATCAAAGACCGATTCATTCCTTTACACATAATATTTGTAAGAATTATTCCTGAAGCTCCAACAAGTGCGCCCGCAATTATTAGCATATTATTTTCGAGAACAAATCCCGTTGCAGAAGCGGCGATTCCTGAGTAAGAATTTAAAAGCGAAATTGCAACCGGCATATCTGCGCCGCCGATTGGAAGCACAAGCAGAACACCAAGTATCAACGACAGAGCAGTTAAGATATAAATCAGCGATGCAAGAAATGGGTCTTCAATCGTGCTTAATCCTTCCAACGAAAAAGACAAATAAAGTCCGCCGCCGATAATTGCAAGCATCATAATTGTGATGATGAAAGTATGTCCGGGAAGTTTTATAACTCTGCCTGAAATCAATCCTTGAAGTTTTGCAAAAGCTATTAAAGAACCGGAGAAAGTTACCGCGCCAATTAAAATGCTGAGTGCAATAGTAATCATTGTTTTGAATTCAAAAGGCACTGTGTGATCGGAAAATATTTTATAGAATTCGGAAATGGCAACGAGAGTGGATGCGCCGCCGCCGAATCCGTTTAGTAGTCCTACCATCTGCGGCATTCCGGTCATCGGAGTTTTAACCGCCATCCATGCGCCTATTATACTGCCAAGCACAATCCCGATAATGATATATTCAAATGTTAATACCCGATGATCGAGAAGTGTTCCAATTATTGCAAGTAACATTCCGAGAGCGGCGTTTAAATTTCCTTTCCTTGCTGTTTTAGGAGAACTTAATTGTTTAATTCCATAAATAAATAAAATGGAAGCAACTAAATAAATTATTGCGATAAAAATTAACATCTTCTTCTCACTTCTTCTTAAACATTTTTAACATTCTATCGGTAACAAGAAAACCGCCGACAACATTTATCATCGCAAAGATTATTGCAACAACTCCGAGAATTGTACTCAGCGTAAAATTTTCTAAACCTGCGCTTAATAGTGCGCCTACAATCGTTATGCCCGAAATTGCATTCGAGCCCGACATCAACGGCGTGTGAAGCGTTGGCGGAACTTTTGTTATCAATTCGAAACCGACAAAAATCGCCAGCACGAAAACATATATTTCCATTAAAAAAGTTATATTTTCCATTTATTACCTTTTGTTCAAAAATTCAAGAATACGTTTGTTGATGACTTCACCGTTGTGAGTAACAAGCGAACCCGCAGTTATTTCGTCATCCATTTTGAAAAGAAAATTTCCCTCTTTTGCGAGATGTGAAACAAAGTTCAAAACATTCTTTGCATAAACATCACTTGCATTTGTCGCAACGAGCGAAGGAAGATTCGACTCACCAATGATGGTTACTCCATATTTTGTAACTGTTTTATTTGCTTCACTTATTTCGCAGTTGCCGCCAAATTCTACAGCCATATCAAGTACAACAGAACCTTTGCGCATTTTTTTAACCATATCTTCGGTAACAAGTATCGGTGCTTTTCTGCCCGGTACTAATGCAGTTGTAATCACAATATCCGCTTCGGATACGTGCTTGAAAATTAATTCCTGTTGCTTCTTCAAAAATTCTGCAGATGCTTCCTTCGCATAACCACCGGCGTCTTGCATATTTTCTTCAGTTTTAACTTCTATAAATTTTCCGCCGAGACTTTGAACTTCCTCTTTAACAGAGGGGCGGATATCAGAAACTTCGACAACTGCGCCGAGACGTTTCGCCGTTCCCAATGCTTGCAAGCCAGCAACTCCGGCTCCCATGATTACAACTTTGGCAGGAGAGATTGTTCCCGCCGCAGTCATTAATAAAGGAAAGATTTTTCCAAAATGATTTGCCGCGAGTAAAACACTTTTGTAACCTGCAAGATTTGCCTGTGAAGAGAGTGCATCCATTTTTTGTGCGAGAGTGGTGCGAGGAATTAAATCCATTGCAAATGCAGAAATTTTTTTCTCTTTTAATTTTTGAAGTGATTCGGAATAATTCATCGGATAAAGGAAAGAAATCAGAACCGAATTTTCTTTCATCAATTCTGTCTCATCCTTTCCAGTGTCGGGATTGGTGAGTGGTCGATTTACTTTTACAATTAAATCAGATTTTGCAAATAGCTCTGCGGCAGAGTTAATTATTTCAGCACCGGCTGAAGTATAATCTTCATTTTTGAAGTGAGCATTTAAACCGGCATCTTTTTCGACAATAACGTCAAAGCCGATTTTTTTTAATTTTGAAATTACATCGGGAGTGAGAGCAACTCTGTTCTCCCCTGCTAATATTTCTTTAGGAACGCCAAGAATCAAATTATTTCTCCTATTTTAATGACAATTAAGTTCTCGTTGAAATGATAATTTTATTTCAATCGGGATTAAAAAAAATTAATTGTGAGATGTAATTTAATTCTTCAACGATTCTTATAAAGTCTTAAATAATGAAAAAAATTTAGTGATTGATTCTCTCTTCATCTTGATAAAAAGGATATTACAAACGGAAAGGAATTCTTGACAACAAAAATATTTGTAGATTATTTTCCTCTGAAACTATATTTTTGTAGAAAATAATCCACAAATTATGAAACAGAAGAAAATAATTGTATTCCCGCAAAACTTGAAGATACTTGAAACCGTCGGCGAAAATATTAAACTCGCACGCAGGCGGAGAAAGTTGACGACGATTCAAATTGCCGAAAGAGCAAACATCGATAGAAAAACTTTGTATATGATTGAACGCGGCAGCCCGAGTGTTTCAATCGGTGCATACTTTAATGTTTTGCGAACACTCGGATTGCAAAATGATTTCCTCAAACTCGCCGCCGATGATAAAGTAGGAAAAACTCTGATTGAACTTGAACTATTGAAAAGATAAATATGAATACAAATGAAACTATGATACACGTATTTGCGAATTGGAAAGGATTTGAGACACCTGTTCAAATCGGTATTCTTTTTGTGAACCATTTGCGAGGGAAAACCACAACCAATTTTGAATTTACGCCTGAATGGTTACAACTAAAATTCCCGTTTCAACTTGATCCTGATTTGTTTCGAGTTAGCGGAAGACAATTTCCGGCGGAAAAAGATTTCTTCGGAATATTTTATGATTCGATGCCTGATTCATGGGGACGAACATTAATAAAGTTGCGAAACAATCTGTTGGCAAACGATTTAGAATCTAAAAAGCAATCGGTTAACGAATTGGATTTTCTTATTGCTGTCGATGATGTAACAAGGATGGGAGCGATCAGATTAAAAACAGATTTAGGCGGAGAGTTCATCGCTCGCTCATCATTTCATCAGATTCCACCGATAAATTCGCTACGAGAAATTCAACACGCAATTGAGATCATCGAAAAAAAAGATGTGAATACCGAATTGCGAAAATGGGTAGAGATTTTAATATTGCCGGGTTCTTCGCTGGGTGGCGCAAGACCAAAATCAAATGTGTATGATGAACATGGCTCCCTTTGGATCGCAAAGTTTCCCTCCGGAGTAGATGAGATTGATAAAGCCGCATGGGAATATCTTGTTTATTCACTCGCTATTAAATGTGGAATCGAAATGTCTCCTTCTCAATTGTTAAAGGTTAAAGGGAGACATCATATTTTTTTGACAAAAAGATTTGACAGAGAAAAAGTAACTCGCATCCACTTCGCTTCGGCGATGACGATGATTGGTAAAACTGAGGAACATCTCAAAGATTCTAAACCAAGTTATCTTGAGATTGCAGAATTCCTACAACATTTTACCGCAAATCCAAAACAAGAACTTGAACAGTTGTGGCGTCGGATGATTTTTAATATCGCTGTTTCAAATACCGATGATCATTTGCGTAATCATGGTTTTCTTTTACAAAAAAATGGATGGACTCTTTCTCCCGCATTTGATATTAATTCATCGGTCGATAGAAATTATTTATCCTTAAATATAAATTTACATGATGGGGATTTGAGTTTTGAACTTGCAAAATCTGTCGGAATTTATTTTCAATTAAACACCCAGCAAATGAATAAAATAATTGACGAGGTTAAAGTCGCTATTTCCGGTTGGCGAGTAGTTGCCGGTAAATTAGGAATCAGTAGAAGTGAACAAGATTATATGTCTGCGGCATTTGAGCATGACTAAGATTCCCCTTTCTCCCCTTTTTAATCACATGAATTGATTTCGATTTTTAGTTAAATTGGAAACAAGAATTAACAATTAATCAATGTCTTACAAAGAGTTATTAAAAAAATATAGCCAACCGCAAAATTTTTTCAGCCGCGATTTAAGCTGGATTGAATTCAACAGAAGAGTATTAGAGGAAGCACTCAACAAAGATTTACCCCTTCTCGACAAAGTAAAATTCGTTTCTATTTTCTCTTCGAACCTCGATGAATTCTATATGATTCGCGTCGCCGGTTTGAAAGAACAAATTGATGCAGGAGTTTCTTCACCTACTATAGATGGACTTACTCCAATCCAACTTTTGCAGCAAATAGAAAAGCGCCTTAAACCGATGCTCGAGCAATTGATGCACTGCTGGAAAAATGAAATCATTCCCCGCATGCATGAAGAGTCGATTCATATTCATGAATTTGGTGAATTGACCGCCGAAGAAAAATCAAAACTTGAAGAATATTTTAAGAAAGAAATTTATCCCGTTCTCACACCTCTCGCATTCGATCCCGGAAGACCATTTCCCTATATTTCAAATTTAAGTTTGAGTCTTGCTATTCTTGTTCAAAGCTCGAGCGGTGAAAAACATTTTGCGCGGGTAAAAGTTCCGAGTGTGTTTCCGCGATTAATGCAGATTGATAAAATTCTTAACCCGGCATATAAATTGGAAACCAACTCACACTTCACTGCAAGATTTATTTGGCTCGGCGATCTCATCAAAGAATTTCTTCCTTACTTATTTCCGAAGATGGAAGTACTCGAGGCTCATCGTTTTAGAATTACGCGCGACACGGATATTGAAATTCAAGAAGATGAAGCTGATGATCTTCTAAAAGTTATTGAACAAAATATTCGTCAAAGAAAATTTGGTAGTGTTGTTCGGATGGAAGTTGAAAAGACAATGCCGGAATTCATGCTCGAAACTTTGATGGAGAATCTTCAAATCTCTAAAGAAGACATACACATAATTGATGGGCACATTGGTTTAAGCGATGTGATGTACTTATATGATCTTCCTCTCCATCACTTGAAGGAAAAATATTTTTATCCGCTTGTGCCTCGATTATTTGAAGATGATGAAGATATGTTTTCGATTCTTCGAAAGAAAGATATCATCCTTCATCACCCGTTCGATTCATTCACACCTGTAATTGAATTTATTAAACAAGCTTCATCCGATCCCGATGTGCTTGCGATAAAACAAACGCTGTACAGAGTCGGTCCGAAATCTCCGATTGTAAAATATTTGATTGAAGCCGCCGAACGCGGAAAGCAAGTCGCCGTACTTGTAGAACTGAAAGCTCGTTTCGATGAAGAGAACAATATTTTTTGGGCGCGAGAATTAGAGAAAGTCGGCGTGCATGTTGTGTATGGTTTAGTCGGGTTAAAAACTCACGCCAAAATGACACTCGTTGTTCGCAAAGAAATTGAAGGACTGAAAAGATATGTTCATCTTTCAACGGGAAATTATAACGCATCAACTGCAAAATTGTACACTGATGTTGGTTACTTTACGTGCGATGATTCAATCTGCTCGGATGTTTCGGATGTGTTTAACTATTTAACGGGATATTCGAAGCAAACGGAATATTTGAAATTAATGGTTGCGCCGATAAACATTCGCAAAAAAACTTTAGAACTTATCAATAATGAAATTGAAAATGTGCGCAACGGGGGTGAAGGAAAAATTATTTGGAAGATCAACGCACTTGTCGATCCCGCAATTATCTGCGCCTTGTACGATGCTTCTCAAAACGGCGTGAAGATAGATTTAATCGTGCGCGGCATCTGTTGTTTAATCCCGGGAGTTCCCGGCTTGAGCGAAAATATTACAGTGCGAAGTATTGTCGGAAGATTTCTCGAACACAGTAGAATATTGTATTTCTTCAATAACGGCGCGGAAGTTATTTATCTCTCCAGCGCGGATATGATGCAAAGAAATTTAGATCGAAGAGTTGAAATTAGTTTCCCCATCGAAGACGTAAAACTAAAAGATTACTTGCTCAACACAATACTGAAAGTTTATCTCAAAGATAATGTTAAGGCAAGAATTCTTTCCCCGGATATGAACTATCAGTTTGTTGACAATATAGATAACGGCAAAGCAGTATATTCGCAAGAGTGGTTAATGAACCATGTTATCAAAAAATCCAACAAACTTCAAAAAAACAAGGTATGACTTCAATGTTCTTTAAAAATAAAAATGAATCAGAAAATAATTTGACAAAAGAAAAAATATTGGAAGCACTTTCCAAAGTGAACGATCCCGATCTTCACAAAGATCTCGTAACTTTGAACATGATCCAAAATATCGAAATAAATAATAGCGATGTCTCCTTTGATGTCGAACTTACGACGCCTGCATGCCCGTTGAAAGATAAAATAAAATCGGACTGCGAAAATGCAATCAAACAAACGATTCCCGGCGTTGGAAAAATTAATATAAAAATGACAAGCCGCGTGAGAAGTTCATTCGGTTCAAAGACAAACATTATTGCCGGAGTTAAAAATACGATTGCAATTGCATCGGGTAAAGGCGGAGTCGGCAAAAGCACCGTCGCCGTTAATCTTGCGGTGGCACTCGCACAAGAAGGCGCTTCGGTTGGTTTGATTGATGCAGATGTCTACGGACCGAGCATTCCTCTTATGTTGGGAATCAATGATAAACCGAAAATGTATCAGCACAATAATACAATGAAGATGATGCCCGTTGAAAATTATGGAATTAAATTAATGTCAATCGGATTTTTGATTGAAGATTCTGCACCGGTAATCTGGCGCGGTCCTATGGCGAGCGGCGCAGTTAAACAATTCATGTCTGATGTTCAATGGGACGAACTTGATTATCTGCTTTTCGATTTACCTCCCGGCACAGGCGATATTCAACTTACGCTTTGCCAAACCATTCCGTTGACAGGCGCGGTAATTGTTACTACTCCGCAGGAAGTTTCTCTTGCCGATGCACGAAAAGCCGCAAAGATGTTCGACCGTGTGAATGTGCCGATACTTGGCATCGTTGAAAATATGAGCTTCTTTTTAGCTCCCGATACAGGCAACAGATATGATATTTTCGGAAATGGCGGCGGCGAAAAACTTGCAGTGGAATTCAATTCAGAACTGCTCGGTAAAATTCCCATTGATCCGAGAATTCGCGTCGGCGGTGATAACGGGAAACCAATTATTTTTGAAATGCCCGATAGTGAAAACAGTATTCTAATTTCGGAAATTGCAAAAAATCTTGCCGCTCAAGTCAGCATAAAAAATATTGAAAATGCTTTTCAACCCGAGATTGAAATTAGCGTGGAAGAAAATTGATGGAAGAGAGAATTAAAAAAGCATTGGAGACTATTCGTCCTTACCTAAAAGCCGATGGCGGCGATGTTCAGTTTGTCGAATGGTCTCAAGATGGAATCGTAAAAGTAAAATTACTCGGCGCATGTTCTTCATGTCCGATGGCACAAATGACTTTACGCGCCGGAGTTGAACGTGCGTTGATAAGAGAAATTCCCGGTATAAGAAGAGTGGAAGCAGTATCATAAAATGAAAACAGCACTTTCCAAAACAAAAATTTTTCTCATTGTTGTTGCACTCTTAGTAATTGCACTAGTCTCCTATCTATTTGCGCAATTGATATTCATGCTCGCATTGTCAGTGCTGATCAGTTTGATTTTTGTCCCTGTGGTTACATTTTTAGAAAAATATAAATTCAGTAGAATCCTGGCGACGCTTACTGTTTTCGTTGCGTTCGGATTTCTTCTTTATCTTGGCTTTTCTATTTTCATTCCGAAGATCGGAAGCCAATTAAATTCACTCATCGTAAAACTTTCCGAAGTGTCGGTGGAAGATCAAATCGTGAAAGCTGAACATAAAGTGAGAGAAATTTTTCCGTTCATCAGCGAAGGAATGATTGTCCACAAAGCGGAATCATTCTTAACAAAATTCGCCGAGGAATCTATCGTGAATTTCGCATCATTTCTCGGAAGCGTTTTTTCAATGGCGGCGGTTATCTTTTTAATGCCCTTCATAATTTTCTTCCTCATTAAAGATAGAGACAAATTAATCAAAGGAATGATTACTTTCCTTCCGAACAAATATTTCGAAATGTCTTATTGGATAATTAATAAAATTACAATGCAACTCGGACACTTTGTGCGCGGTTGGATTTTCGATGCAACATACGTCGGGTTTGCTTGCGGGTTGGCTTTCTATTTAATCGGTGTTGAAAACGCGGTTGCGCTTGGGGTTATTGCAGGAGTTGGACATCTCGTTCCATATTTGGGACCTGTTATCGGCGGTATTCCGGCATTGTTAATCTCACTTTTGCAATATGGAAATCTCTCTGCCGCACCCTTGATAATATTGGCTCTGACGATAATTTATGTTACAGATAACGGATTTGTTCAACCGTATGTTTTTTCAAAACAGATAAATCTTCATCCGCTTTTAATTATCATTTTGATTATTGCCGGCGGGCAGCTGCTTGGCATAGTTGGAATGATATTCGCCGTTCCCACTGCAACCGTAGTAAAAACTGCAGCGCAAGAAATTTATTTCGTGCTGAAGAACTACCACATCGCAAAGGTTTAACCCAACTCTCCAATTAGCTTCTTCAAAATTTCTACGGATGTTATTCCTTCTGCTTCCGCGTTGAAGTTTGTTACTATTCTGTGTCGCAATACCGGAATGATGGAGTATTTTATATCATCGATATTTGGGGTGAATCTTCCCTCGAGTACAGCTTTTGTTTTTGCGGAGAGAACTAAATATTGCGATGCTCTCGGTCCTGCGCCCCAACGTACAGAATTTTTAACAATCTCAAATCGTGAAAATGTTGGTCGCGTTTCGTTCACAAATTTTACTGCGTAGTCGATTACATTATCCGCAACCGGAACGGAGCGAACTAAATCTTGAAATTGTATTATTCTTTCATGCCCGATAACTTTCTTCAGTTCGGGTTGATATGCGCTTGTGGTTGTTTTTACAATTTCTTTTTCTTCATCAATGGAGGGATAATCTAACCAAAGATTAAACATAAAACGATCGAGTTGTGCTTCGGGTAAAGGATAAGTTCCTTCCTGCTCAATCGGGTTTTGTGTTGCGAGTACGAAAAATGGTTCATCGAGCCGATAAGTTTTTCCGGCAACAGTAACGCGATGTTCCTGCATTGCTTCGAGTAGTGCGGCTTGAGTTTTCGGCGGGGTTCTATTTATTTCATCTGCGAGAATTACGTTGGCGAAAACAGGTCCCGCAATAAATTTATACTCTCTTGTTTTGGTAACTTGATCTTCTTCAATTATTTCCGTTCCCGTGATGTCGCTCGGCATTAAGTCGGGAGTGAATTGAACGCGATTAAATTTTAAATCGAGAACATCAGCGAGAGTTTTTACGAGCAAAGTTTTAGCCAAACCTGGAACACCGACGAGCAAACAATGTCCGCGAGCAAAAAGGGAAATTAAAAGTTGCGAAATTATTTCATCCTGCCCGACAATAACTTTTGCAACTTCACTTTTAATATTTTTAAATGAAGCCGACAACTCTCCGGCAAGTTTTACATCATCATTTTTATAATTTGAATCCAATGAGTTCCTTAAATTTTTAGTTCCCAAAATATTTTGGTTTTGAGTTCGTCAATCCATTCTTTGTAGAGTTTCTGCTTTTTATAATCGTCGGCGAGCCGCTTCAAGTCTGAATAATCTATATCAATATCGGGTTGATGCTGCGGAATTCTTTTCTCCAAATAAACAATGTGGTAGCCGTATTCATTTTTTTCCGTGTCAACTCTTTTCGGAAAACTCACATCACCTTCTTTCAATTTGGCGGTGATGTCCAATAAATTTTTATCGAGTTGATTTAGATAAAAAATGCCGAGCAGACCGCCGAATGGAGCGGTTTCTTTGTCATCGCTATACTTTCGAGCAAAGTCAGAAAACGACGCAACTTTTTTAGAAATACTATCACGCACATCGGTTAAAAATTCAATCATCCGCAAATCTGCTTCATCATCTGCTTTTACTTTGATGAGAATGTGTCTCGTGTGAATTGCCTCTCCCCTTCTTTCAAGTAGTTGAATGATATGAAACCCAACGGGCGATTCGATCACCTCAGAAATTTGTCCTTCGTTCAATGCAAATGCGGCGGCTTCAAATTCAGGGTAGAAAATTCCTTTTTTCACAAAGCCGAGATCACCGCCGACTTTCGCGCTTCCCGGATCCTCGGAGTATAACTTTGCCATCGTAGCAAAATCAGCACCGGATTTTATTGAATCCAGAATTGCCACCGCGTAATCTCTGTACTTCTTTTTTAACTCCGAACTTGTTGCGGGATTTTTGAAGATATGATACAATTTTAATTTTTCGGGAATGACGCCGAGGCTGTCTTTGAATTTTTCGAAAAATAATTCGACTTCCCGACGCGATGCTTCAACTACGCCGAATTTCTTTTCCTGCAAACGTTGAACCATTATGTTCTTCTTTACATCTTCTCTCAGTTCTCTTTTAATTTTTTCAAGAGACATTCCATACATCTGTTCAATTTTTTCTTTCGTGCCGTACTGGCGCAGAAGCATATCGAGTTGATAATCTATTTGGCGGTTCACATCCTCTTCGGAGACGATGATTGAATCGAGTTCCGCCTGTGCATAGACGAGTTTCTCTTCTATCAATGCGTTCAAAACTTGCATCCGAACCGCTTCATCTTTATCGCTCAAATTTCTTTGTGCGGCAAAGAGCGCAGATTGGAAATCCCATTCGCTTTTCAAAATAATTTCATTATCGACAATCGCAACAATTTTATCTATAACATCTTGCGGAAAATTTACCGCGCTGAAAGCTATCACTAAACTTAAAACAAATTTTTTCATCATTTCCTTATTGAACAATTTCTATATCGTAATTGGAGTAGAGTTGTTTAATAAACTTTTCTATCTCCACTTTTTTCTTTTCTTCCAAAAATAATTTTTGTACGGAAGTTTTTATCAGAGAATAATCGGGAACATCTCCGATAAAATATTTTTTAACAATTTGCACAACTGCAAATTTCGTGGAATCCAATTGCACAATTGGACTAACTTCTCCCTCTTGCAGTTCCCTGATAATCTTTAAAACATTTCCGGAGAAGATCGTGTAATCATAAAACAATTGAGTTGCACGATGCTCTACAAGCGTTTCATCCTCTTTGAATGCGGTTGTGCTTCGGCTCCAATCACTTTCGAATAAAAGATTTCTAAACAGTGCCGATTTATCAAAAGAGCGGAACACAGCGTAGTTCAGCAAATATGCGTTCCCTGTGAACCCGAAGCGCGGTTTATTTTCATTAAAAAATTTTTCCGTTTCATCATCGGCAATATTGATTTCAATTTTCTCTTCGAGTTTTTTCAGAAAAATACCGGAAGCAATTTCCCGTTTTGAATTTTCAAATATTTTCTTGAATTCATCATCGTCAAGAATTCCTTCGCGCAACGCTTCGCGGTAAAGAATCTCGGTATTAACCCAACTTTGGATTAACTCACTTAAATGTTTTTTCGAGATAGTCGATGAATCAAAATATGAGGGGAAGTCATCCCGATACAAATAAGTGTCTTCAACTTTTGCAAGATAGCCGGAAGGTTTCTTCTCCTCTTCGCAACCAAAAAAAATAAGGAAGCAGAGGAGAAGAAAAATTTTTCCGTCAGTAAATTCAATTTTCCTTGAATGCTTTTTCAAGCTCGTCGTAATAGAATTTTGGATTGTAGAGAGATTGCAATCTGCTCAAGTAATCTTGCTCGAGCCGTTTGCTTTCTTCTTCTTGAAAAGAACCTGAAACTTCGGCGCGGGCTTCATCAAAAGTTTTTAATCGTGCGGCATCTTTTTTAATTAGCATTACGATTGCCTTTCCGCCTGTAACCTCGAATGGTGCAGAATAATCACCCGGCTTCGTCAGTTTATTTGCAACGGTTGCTTGTTGCGAAGAATTAATATCCAGCATTGCGAATTTTCCAGCTTTCTCTTTGAAGCCGGGACGCTCGGTATATTTTGCGGCAATCGAATCGAAGTTCTCACCTGCATCGAGCCATGATTTATAAACTTTGATTAACGAATCGCTCTTCGAAAAAATTTCTGCAAGCTCAACGCGATCGCCCCATTTATATTTTTCTTTTGTCTTTTCATAATGAGCTACAAGTTTAAGAGAATCGATATTTATTTTTCCCCAAACTTCTTCATCTTGAAGTTTGAAAATATAAATGCCGCTCTTGTAATCGTCCATCAAATCTTTAAACTCTTCATTCGATTTATCAAGATTCAAGGCTTCAAGATCGAGAGCCGCATCGCCGGAAACTTTTGCTACAAAGTTTGTAACTTGAAAATCATTAAACGGCTGGTTGTTGAATTCGAAAACATTTTCAACTCTTGCAACGACTGTGTCGAGCGAATAGTTAGCACCGCCCAAAGTAAAGAGTGTAGAATCTTTCACACTCTCGCGCCAATCCGATTTCCAATAAGTCGCATTGATTCTCGTTGTATCCTGCTTTGAAATAAATTTATAAAGAGATTCATTCAATTTATAACCATACTTTTCGCGTAACTGATTGTGAAGTTTGAGAAGGTCATCGTTATAACGGGTTTGTTTATAAATCTTTTTCAGATTTTCTTTTTCTTCTTCAATCGTGGGTTGCGGTTTTTTATCGGTTAATTTAATGATATGAAATCCGTAAGGGGTTGTAACGATATCAGAAATTTGACCGACTTCAAGACTGAAAGCAACTTCGTCAAATTCTTTAATCATCATTCTTCTCTCAAAATAATTGAGATCGCCGCCGTTAATTTTTGAGCCCTGATCTTCGGAATATTGAGTTGCGAGTTCGGCAAAGTCTGCACCATTTTTCAACATCGTTGCGATGCTGTCAATTCTTGCGCGTGCTGAAGAACTATCCATCTGTCCATCTTCATCATAAAAATCGACGAGTATATGACTTGCACGAATTTGTGGGATGCGCGGTTTGATATCTGTTACTTTTATGATGTGATAACCAAATCTTGTTTTGACAACATCGGGATAAATATCTCCAACTTTAGTTTTATAAACTGCATCTTCAAATTCGGGGATGATTTGTCCTGCGGTGATGTAAAAAATATCTCCGCCGCTTTTCTTTGAAAAATTATCTGTCGAATATTCAGCGACGAGTTCTTCAAATTTTTCGCCTGCTTTAATTCTTGCAAGAAGCCCTTCGGTTTTCTCCTTCGCGGCGAGGTCGCCCGTAGAATCGGGGCGAATCATAAGGTGGCTGACGCGGTATTCCCAAAGTCGCATATCATATAATTTTCTCAATGCCGGTTCGACTAATTGTCTATCCAAAATAAAAGTTACTCCAACCTTCTGCCGATAGTCGAGCAATTCGGCGTTCAATTCCGGAACCGAACCATAGCCGCGCACATCTGCGTCGAGCAATTTCATTTTAAAATTAGTGTAGAGGTTTAAAAAATTTTTTAGCTGTGAAAGACTGTCATCTTTAGCGTTCTGAAAGCCACCCGCATTTTTAGAGTATGCTTTTTCGAACTCCGCCATTTTGATCTCTTGTCCATTGTATTCCGATAAGACAATATCACCATGTTTTGGCGCACAAGCAAAAAATAAAAGCGATAGTGAAAATAAAATTACTCGCTTTAACATCATCATTCGTTTCTCCTGTTTACTTAAATGTAACATCTGTTATATTATTAAATTCAAATTGAAAGCCGGGAATTAAATCGGCAAATTTTTCCATGTCTGAAATGTTCGAAGGTTTTTTTTCGCGGAAAAGTTTTATCAAATCGGGATTCGAAAAAACTTGTTTGATATCAAAATTAATGACTGTAATCGTGTTTCCATCGATGTGGTGAGCATTAGTTGAAATGATTTCACCGTTCACTTTAATTCGAACACTTACTTTTAATTGGTTGAACATTTCTACAAATTCATCAATCTCCCGCTGATCTAAAACCGAAGTATCTTCTGCAACTGTTTGTGTGTTGAATTTTTCTTCGCTTTTAATTTCCGGAAGCAGAATTTTTAGATGAGATTTTTCATCGCGGTGAAATTCAAATCCTATGCCGCCATTTTGTGATTCGCTTTCGTTTTCCTCACCGAAACTCGGCATTTTGTTATCCGGGTTTTGATCAATTTTAATTTGAGAAATATCTTTAAAAGAAAAAACTGCGCGGTAGCCTGTTAAATCTTTTTCTTTAACATTTTCAAAAACTTTTAGTTGAGTTCCATTTCCCATTTTTTCCCAGCTTTTTAAAATATCTTCTTTGGTAAAGATTTCCTCCGCCGACATAACTTTAGTGGAATCCTGAAACATAACGGAAATGCTTTGGAGTAATTCCAAAAGATTTTTACCGAGCAAAACTGTCTCTTCAACTTCACCGCTCCCATCGGGATTGACGTTTACCGTCGTAAAAATTTGCAAACAACCCGAAAGGGTGAAAGCGGCAATCAGTATTGCTATTTTAGTTTTAATTAATTGCAGAAGTTCTTCCAATTTTTATTTAATTAGCTCGAAATTTTACCCATTGAAGCCCATAAAAGCAAGGTAAAATAATTCACAACGAGACACTTTTTCATTTGATGCGGACGCCTGATGGAACGGATTCGTCGAGTAAAATTACTTTGTGTGTCCCCTCTTCAGTTTGAGCGGCAAGCAACATTCCATTCGATTCATTCCCCATCAATTTCGCCGGTTTCAAATTAGCGACAACAACTATTGTTTTGCCAATCAATTCTTCGGGCGCATAACTTTTTGCCACTCCGGCAATTATTTGACGCTTCTCCTCTCCGATTTGTACCTGAAGTTTTAACAATTTTTCACTCTTTGGAATTTTTTCCGCGTGTAAAACTTTTGCGGATTTCAACTCCACTTTCATGAAGTCGTCGTATTCAATCAGATTTTTTTCTTCCGCATTCGCTTCGGGTTGCACGAGTAGTGAAGTTTCGGTAGAGATAATTTCATCTTCGATTTTTGTAAAGAGAATTTCAGCTTTACTCAATTTATGTCCTTCATTTAAATTTATTTTACCGGCATTTTTCCATTTTACCGGTTTTGCATTTAACATGCGAAAAATCTTTTCCGAAGTAAAGGGAATGACAGGGGAAAAAATCTCCGCCAAAGTAAAAATAGTTTGCAAACAGATATGCAATGTTGTCGAACATCTTTCAACATCATTTTTAATTGTCTGCCAGGGCTGAGAATCATTGAAATATTTATTTGCGGCGCGGGCAAGATTCATCATCTCCAACGTTGCATCTTTAATTTTATACTTTTCAATCAACTCCGAAATTTTTTGCGGATATGATTCAATGAGATTGAGCATCTCGTTGTCAATTTCCATAACATTGTACAGCGGTGGTACGACTCCATGAAAATTTTTATGCACAAAAGTAAAAGTCCGGTTCACAAAATTCCCAAGAATATCAGCGAGTTCGCTGTTGTTGCGGGATTGAAACTCTCGCCACGAAAAATCTGTATCCCGCATTTCGGGTAAGTTTGATGCGAGCGTATATCTCAGCGGATCCGCCGGAAATTTTTTTAGGAAATCAATTACATCAACTCCCCAATTTCTGCTTTTAGAAAATTTCTTTCCTTCAAAATTTAAGAATTCATTTGCGGGAACATTTACCGGCAAATTGAATTTCGATTTGTTATTTTCATTCCATGCCATCAACATTGCGGGAAAAACTATGCAGTGAAAAACAACATTATCTTTTCCGATGAACGCAACATATTTTGTATCATCATTCAGCCAATAATTTTTCCAAAGATTCGCATCGCCACGCTGAATGCCGAGTTCCTTCGTTGCGGAGATGTAACCAAGCACAGCTTCAAACCAAACGTAAAGCACTTTTCCTTTTACATCATCGAGTGGAACGGCAACACCCCAATCGAGGTCGCGCGTTACGGCTCTATCCTTCAAACCTTCTTTAAACCAACCGCGGCAGTATTGAAGTACATTTTCTTTCCATCCATATTTCTCGTTCATCTCATCAATATAATTTTCAAGTTCGGGTTGATAATCTCCGAGCGGAAAATACCAATGCGAAGTTTCTTTTAGTAGCGGAGTTTTCCCTGAGATTTTACTGATTGGATTTATTAATTCTGCAGGTTCGTAAAGTGAACCACAGTTTTCGCACTCATCACTTCTTGCATTTTCATTGCCGCATTTTGGACACGTTCCTTCAACATATCTATCGGGGAGAAACATATTCACGGTGGGATCAAAAAATTGCAAACTCTTCTTTTCGTTAAGAAGTTTGTTCTCGTAAAATGAAAGAAAAAATTCTTTCGCCGTTTCGTGGTGGATATTTCTACTCGTGCGGGAATAAATATCGAAACTCATTCCGAATTTTTCAAATGAATCGTTATTAATTTTATGAAAACGATTGATAACATCCTGCGGAGTAATTTTTTCTTTTTCTGCGGTGATTGTTATTGGTACGCCATGCTCGTCAGAACCGCAAATGTAAAGGACGTCGCTCCCCTTCAATCTATGGTATCGTACAAAAATATCTGCCGGAAGATATGCGCCGGCAAGATGCCCGAGATGAATCGGTCCGTTTGCATATGGCAATGCGGACGTAACTAATATTTTTTCTTTCTTCAAGAATTGTTCCTGGTTGGGTAATTTGAATTTAAAAGCATACAAATATAAATAAATTTTTGAGAGGATTCTGAAAGGATTGGAATTTGTTGTTTGAATTTCATCCTTAAAAATCACATGGAAAAGATTGAAAGAGTTTGCTCAATTCAAATCATCGTTATCGCTATATTGCGCTTCATTTTTTAGTTCACAACAAAAGTTTATGGAAATAATAATTTATATCCTGCTGGCGATTGCCGTTTTTATTCTCTTTCTGCTTTTAATCATTAATTCAAAACTCTCCAACAAAGGAGAAAGCGTTGAATTCAAAAAATCTTTCGAGCAGATGAAAGAAGAGTTGGAACGGCTTGAAAGAAAAATGCGCGAAGAATTTTCCCTTAACCGCGATGAAGTTGCAAAAAGCTCGCGTCACTCCCGCGAAGAACAGAGCAATTCTTTCAAACTTTTTATTGATCAGTTTCAAAATGAGCAGAAAGATTTCGCCGATCAACTCGCTAAACTGACGAAACTTAATGACGAAAAAATGGAGTTTATCAGAAATACGGTTGATAAAAAGCTGGAGTCAATTCAACTCGGCAACGAGAAAAAATTGGCAGAAATGCGTGTTACTGTTGATGAAAAGTTAGATGCAACAAGAGAAGAGGTTACAAAAAATTCTAAACTTGCACGCGAGGAACTCAACAATTCGTTCAAACTTTTCAATGATCAACTTCAAAACGGACAGAAAGATTTCGCCGATCAACTTGCCAAACTGACGAAACTTAATGACGAAAAAATGGAGTTCATCAGAACCACGGTTGATAAAAAATTGGATTCAATTCAACTCGGCAATGAAAAAAAATTGGAAGAGATGCGCGTTACCGTCGATGAAAAATTACATTCAACTCTTGAAAAAAGATTGGGCGATTCTTTCAAAATTGTCTCCGAAAGATTAGAGCTTGTTCACAAAGGTTTGGGAGAAATGCAAAACCTCGCAACCGGAGTTGGCGATTTGAAAAAAGTTTTATCAAATGTAAAAACGAGAGGTACTTGGGGTGAAATGCAACTTGAAAATGCGATCGAACAAATTCTTTCCCCGGAACAATATTTGAAAAATGTTTCAACTAAAAAAGGTAGCAACGATAAAGTAGAGTTCGCAATTAAAATGCCCGGAAGAAATAACTCATCGGACGGAATGACGCTACTCCCGATCGATGCAAAATTTCCGATTGAAGATTATCAAAGATTGATAGACGCATCGGAGCGCGGAGATATTCAATTGATTGATGACGCGGGTAAATCTCTCGAGAACAGAATTAAACTCGAAGCAAAAACTATTCATGAAAAATATATCGACCCGCCAAACACAACCGATGTTGCAATTTTATTTTTGCCCGTCGAAGGTTTGTTTGCAGAAGTTTTGCGCAGACCCGGATTGTTTGAAAAAATTCAAAACGAATTTAAAGTTACAATTGCCGGTCCGACAACATTGATTGCAATCTTAAACAGCTTGCAAATGGGTTTCAGAACACTCGCAATTGAAAAACGTTCGAGCGAAGTGTGGACACTTTTGAGCGTCGTCAAAAATGAGTTCAGCAAATTCGGAACTCTTCTCGAGAACACACAAAAGAAATTGGAAACAGCAAGTAAATCAATCGAACTTGCCGCTCAAAAAAGCAGAACCATCGAAAAGAAATTAAATAAAGTGCAACAGCTTCCCGAATCTTCTCTTCCGACAACTAAATTGATTGATAACGAATAAAATTCTTTCATGAAATTCTTTAAAATATTTTTAATCGTAGCCGCGGCGGCATCGTTCTATTTTCCTCAACAAAAAGAAAGTTATGAAATTATTTTCATGCCCGACGGATTGAATTTTCTTCCGCTTCGCGCAAACATGCACGAGGCAAAACTCGGCGTGTTATGGTATCCGAAAAACGGCAACTTAAAAGTTGATATCGGAAATACGATTGATCTGATCGGCGTAAAATATCCTGCAAGTTACTTGACCGCAGGGGTTGAGTTCATGGCTTTCGCGGATGTAATTGGGTATGAACAACTCCGGCTACAAATCAATGCGGTTGATGGATTTTTCGGCGGAAATTTTTCTTACACAATTTTTGAAGAAGAAAAAAAATTTGCTTTCCGATTTCGCTTCATACATAACAGCGCGCATTTGGTCGATGGAAATTGGTGGACAACAGAATATCCGCGCAAGTGGGCAAAGCCGAATGGTCCAATTCCTTTCACACGCGATTATGCTGAACTTCTCGCTTCGGAATTATTGCCCGCGTTCAATTCACAGCTTCGTTACTATGGAGCTGTTAGCTACTCCTTCAAAATTCGTCCGCAAGAACTCAAGCAACTAAATTTCTCCGCCGGTTTTGAAATTCACAACGATAAAATATTTTCTGAAGGATTGTTCAACCGCCCGATTTATTTATTTCTCGCCCATCATTTATCCATTGCAGGATACCCGAAGTACACGGCATCTTCGCACTCGCAATTAGGAATTAAATTCGGAAAGTATGAGTCGAAAGGAATCCTCTTCTATTTTTCGCTTTATAACGGAAATAATTTCTTCAGCGAATTTTATGATCAGCGAGTTACAAATCTCGGTTTCGGATTCGCAATCGATTTCCCATAATTATTTTAACAACACATTATCATATTGAATACATCAGAAAAAGTTATCGAGATAAATAATCTCACAAAAAAATTTAAAGACTTAACGGCAGTCAACGGGCTTAATTTAAATGTGCATCGCGGCGATGTGTTTGGATTTTTAGGACCGAACGGCGCAGGCAAAAGTACAACAATACGGATGTTGCTTACGTTAATTTCTCCGACTTCAGGCGATATAAAAATATTCGGGCAACCTTTAAATAATCACCGCGAAAAAATTTTAGAACGCATAGGCGCAATTGTTGAGAAGCCCGATTTTTACGGCTATCTCAGCGCATATAAAAATCTTGAACTCCTCGGAAAAATTTCTGGAGTCAATCCAACCAAAAAAAAGATTATGGAAATTTTAGAACTTGTCGGTTTAGAAAAACGATGGAAGAGCAAAGTAAAAACGTATTCGCATGGAATGAAACAACGCCTCGGAATTGCGCAATCACTTCTCCACGACCCTGAATTAATAATTCTCGATGAGCCGACAACCGGACTTGATCCGCAAGGCATGAAAGAGATTCGTGATTTGATTATTCAACTTAGCAAAGAAAAAGGAAAAACTATTTTTCTCTCATCTCACATTCTATCCGAAGTTGAAATTGTTGCCAATAGAATGATCATCATCAACAAGGGATCAACTGTTGTTGAAGGTTCGGTGAAAGATTTATTGAACTCTACATCATTGAAAGTAAAGTTTGAATTTGCTGATTCAACATCCGCAGAAATGATTGTGAATGAATCCAACTTGAAAGAAAAAATCACCGAGCAATATGATAATTCAATCATATTCAATCTTAACAAAGAAGAGATAGCTGACGTGAATAAATTTTTTGTTGAGAAAGGAATTCAAGTTGAGGCAATCGTTCCGAAGCGGTCTCTCGAAGAATATTTTTTGCAATTGACGGAGAAACAGCAATGATCATAAAATTAATTTCAGTTGAACTTGCAAAAATTTTTCGCAAGTGGAGAACTTACATCGGTTTCATCGCAATTGGTCTGCTGATATCAATCATTCAAATCGCTTTAAAGATAGAAGGTGAATCATATCTTGATATGGTAACTCAAAACATACAGCAATCGTTTGTATTTGTTGGGAATTTATTCAACGGCTATTTGATAACGTACATTGTAATGGGAAGTTTGTGGGTGCATATTCCGTTTTTAATTTGTCTTGTCGCCGGAGATTTGTTAGCCGGCGAAGCAACTTCAGGAACGTACCGAATGTTGCTGACACGTCCGGTTTCCCGCACGCAAATTATCATCGCCAAATTTAGCGCAGGTATGATTTACACAACGATGTTAATCGGCTTTCTCGCATTGATGAGTTTAGGACTCGGGGTATTGTTTTTCGGAACCGGAGAATTGATAGTCATCAAAACGAATATCATGATCTTTGCTAAAGATGATGTGTTGTGGAGATTCGGTTTCTCATTTCTTCTCGCTCTACTTGCAATGAGTGTAGTTACATCAATCGCATTTTTCTTCTCCTCACTTGTAGAAAATGCAATCGGACCAATCATATCAACGATGGCAATCATCATAATCTTTTTGATTCTCTCATCACTGAACTTTGATTTCTTCCAAACTTTGCGTCCCTATCTTTTCACAAATTACATGATGGTTTGGCGTAACTTTTTTGATGACCCGATTGAAAAGGAAGAGATAATTAAAGCAACGCTTATGCTTGGCGGACATGTAGTTGCGCTCTTTCTCGCAACACTTTTTATTTTTAAGAAAAAAGATATTCTGAGTTGAACATGAAAAAAATATTTTTATTATTTCTAATTGTCTTTGCTGTAGAAAATATTCTGCCGCAAAATCCCGACCCGAAAACAATTCTAAATAAAGTCAAAGAAAAATTTTTAACCGTAAAAGATTATACCGTCGATGTACGAATTAAAGTTGATGTAGATTTTCTTAGAGTTCCGGTAACAGATGCGCAAATTCTTTTCAAGCAACCAAACAAAACCCGCATTAAATCTGAAGGATTCGCATTGCTTCCAAAGGCGGGATTAAATTTTTCTCCCACACAAATTCTTGAAGGAGAATTCACAAGTTTTTTTGATTCCGAACAGAAGATTGGCGACAACAGCGTCTATGTAATAAAAATAATTCCGCTCGGCAATGATGGTGAAATCGTTCTTTCAACTTTGTGGATTGATAAAAATTTATTCTTACTCAGAAAAATTGAAACAGCCACGAAACTAAACGGCGTATTCACATTGGAACTTGAATACGATCCAAAAATTACAAAGCATCCGCTCCCCGCTTCAATGCTATTCAGCTTTGATATTTCAAAAATTTCTTTCCCAAAATCCGTTACCGGCGAGGTCAGCGATGAGAGTAACAAACGCCGCAAGAAAAATAAATTGACAAAAGGTACAGTAACGATTAATTACAGCAACTACAAAGTCAATAAAGGGATTGCAGATTTTGAATTTGAAGCGAAGTAGGAAATACAGCGTAAAAATTATTTTTTAATGTTTTTACGCGCCTGGTACAATCTTTCTGTAATCCCTCCATTACTTTTAAAATCCTTGTCCAGCCGCCGTATTAATTGGTCGAGAAGGTAATTTGTTTGATGAATGATGCAAACCGTAGTGTTCGCCGCTGTTTCACCGGAATAATTTTCAATATAAGTCTTATATGTCAAATAGGATTTATTTGCCATATAGCCCAACTTTCTAATCTGCAAACTGCGTGGATCGTCTTTTGCCCAAACATTAAATCCATTCTGGCGGAGAAAATCAAGATAATCTTGCAACAATTCCTCCAAACTCGCACGAGCGACACCCATCAATTTCAGTTCTGATTTTTTAGAAGTTCCGGAAACCATACTGCCCTCCGCAATGTTTTGTTTGCCGCTGCGTGCTGCTTGAATCATCTGATCGCGAGTGCGGGAAAATTTACTTATGAATTTATCACAAAATACTACCGTTGCATCATAAGCAATTTCAGCCATTTGGTAAGCTACTAAATCTCGATATCCTCCATGAGGCGGTATGATGTTCGAATTTTGAGAATTGTCATTCATAAGTTCATTTTTCTTTTTTGGCTTCGTAAAGCTACAGTTTTATTTTACGAGTGATTACCATAGTTTTGATTCATTTAGTTACTACAAAAATAATATAATCTCGAAAATAAAATTCTTAACTCAGACATTTTTTTCGGTTATCTTTTCGAATTAAACAGCCATACTAAATTTAAAAGTATTTTCTTTTCCCTTAAGAATTCCTTTTCTTTTTAATATTTTTTGTTGTGAAATCATTTAAAAAGGAATTTATGCAATTACAATTTATCGGCGCGGCTCAAACGGTTACGGGTTCAATGCATTTTCTTTCTGTCAACGGAAAAAAAATATTACTCGACTGCGGCATGTTTCAAGGGAAAAGAAAAGAATCTTTCGAAAAAAACCGTCGCTTTGAGTATTTCGAACCAGAAGAAATTGATATTGTGATACTTTCTCACGCGCACATCGATCACGTCGGTAATCTTCCCAACCTTGTTAAACGCGGCTTTCGCGGGGAAATCTTTTCAACTCCTGCTTCGAAAGACCTCGCAAATCTTATGTTGCAGGATAGCGCACACATTCAGCAGAAGGATGTTGAGTTCGTTAATAAGCGAAGAAGAAGAGACGGAAAAGTTTTGTTCGAACCGCTCTATTCTCAAGATGATGTAACGAAAACACTATCACAATTTGAAGGAATAAAATATCGTAAGCCAACAGAAATTTCTGAGGGAATCACACTCTCATTTTTCGATGCGGGACATATTCTTGGAAGCGCGGTTGTGCATCTCGAAATAAAAAACAAATCACAAAATATTTCTTTCGGTTTTTCCGGCGATCTTGGCAGACCGAACATGCCAATACTCAAAGATCCCGAAACTATTCCCGACGTTGACTACTTCATTTGCGAAAGCACTTACGGCGGTAGATTTCATTCCGATGCAAGTCTGACGAAATCCCGATTAGCGCAAGTGATCAAAAATGCGTTTGACAGGAATGGGAAAATTATTGTTCCCGCGTTTTCAGTTGGTAGAACACAAGAGATGGTTGTACTTCTGCATGAATTGTTCGATGAAAATTTGGCACCGCGAATTCCTATTTATGTTGATTCCCCTCTCTCATCTAACGCAACGGAAATTTTTCGTTTGCACCCGGAATGTTTCGACGATGAGACGAAAGATTATCTTGAAAATAATGAAGACCCTTTCGGTTTTAAACAACTGATTTATATTACCGATGTTGAAGAATCCAAAGCATTAAACGAAAAAGATGGACCGCATATGATTATCTCCGCTTCAGGTATGGCGGAAGCGGGACGAATACTGCATCACCTCGCGAACAACATCGAGAATAAAAATAATATTGTGTTAATGGTGGGCTACGCCGCCGAACATACACTCGGCAGAAGAATTGTTGAACGAAATTCCGAAGTAAATATTTTCGGAGAGCCGCGCCAACTCAACGCCGAAGTAGTTGTGCTCAACTCCTTAAGCGCTCACGCCGATGCGAACGAATTGTTGAGTTACTGCAATAACTTCAACAAAGGGAAATTGAAAGATATATTTCTCGTACACGGAGATTTTGATCAACAACAAAAATTCAAAACTTCTTTGCATGAAAAAGGATTCCGTATTATTCACATTCCTTCGCGCGGAGATGTTTTCAGTTTATAATTTTTTTAGAATTGGTTTGTTTGCATTTTTTTCGCTAATCTTTTTTCCCGGATGCGAACGCAGCACAGACAACGATGATTGGAATGACAATCTTCCGCCGGCAGTGCCGGGCAATCTTTTTCTCTTCAAAGCGAGCGACGGAGAAGTTATCGTCGAATGGAGTAAAAATTCCGAAAGAGATTTTTCTCATTACAACATTTACCGCGCAATAAATCAGTCGACCACTTTTTTATTCTTGAAGAAAACTGCGTACAATTATTTTTACGATGACTCCCTTTACTACGACTCGACATATTTTTATACTATCACATCGGTTGATAAATACAATATGGAAAGTGCCGCATCGCAAAGTATTTCGGCAAAACCGATAAACCGCTACAAACCGAATGCACCTCGCTACATTGATATTACTGCTCAAAACTTGATAGGCGAAACATCAGTCTATCTTTCATGGGAAGCGAATTTTGAAACCGATGTGAAGCGATACATGGTTTATCGTGGTGATGCTGAGGCATTCACAATTGATTCAACAAAATTAATCGGCATTAGCAATAATATTTTTTATAATGATACTTCGAATTTGCAAATTGGAAAAAAATATTTTTACAAAATCACCGCGATGGATAACGGTGGGCTTGAAAGCAGTCCCGGCGCAGAAGTATCCGATTTAATTCTTCCCTTAGGCGAAAGTATTTCCCCGCGAGGTGAAGTTACGATTGTCGATAGATTATTTTTTATCATCGCACCGTTGAACCATGAATGTACTATTAAAATTATTGTGCAAGAAAATGAATATTACGGCGAACTTTGGTCGAGCGAGTTTAACCACACCGGCGGGAATGATACCATTCGCTTTGCCGCGAGCAGTCTGTATCTTCAAAGAAATAGAAATTATTTTTGGAGAGTTGTAACTTCTTCAAAACCCTCTTTTACTGCGAATAGCATCTCGAAAGCAGTTCAATTTAGGATTAAGCAATGAAAATATTTTTTTCATTTATTTTCTTAATCAATTCGTTCGCTCTATCGCAAGCAACCGATGATTCGGTTTTTTATCTCGATTCTTTCCCGCATCAAAATTTTTTCACGAACTCCTTCAATACGCAGTTAAATACTTTTTACCTCGCCAACAAGTTGAAATACAATTTCATTGGAGAAAATTATTATTTCAGGTTTGATGAAGAATTCAATTCGACACTTGTAAAATCCACCGACAAGAGCATTAAGGATGAACAAGAGTTTCAATTTATCGGCGGAGTAAAAATTTCTCCTATGATTGATGCCGGCATTATTGGAAAGAGTTCGATTCTTTCCGATTCGAGAAAGATTGAGATAAATGCGGCTTCGATAAACAATGGTTTGGCGTTTGTTAAAGTTGTGCCTTTCAATAATTTTTTCTTTACTTCGAAAGGTGGACTTTCTGACAACAGACAAATCGGCTCGCGCGATTTTGGTTCGACTTACGGACTTGAAACCGGTTACAATTACAATTCACAAAATGATTTGATGATTAAAACTATCGCCAATGCGATTAATGAAGACATCTCCCCGAGAAAAAATTATAATAGGAATGTGCGACTATTTCTCGATAATGATTTCGGCGTAGAAATTTCAAATTCGCTGCAAGCAAATTTTAACCAGTTTAGAAAAGATTTTTATTACCATGCCGATTCTGTAACTCAATCTGAATTTAATATCACAAATAATATTCAGGGGAGAATTGAAACTCAATACAACCTCGAAAATAATTTTCATTACAGAGGAATTTTGGAGCATCTGGATTTTTCACTCTTCGGCTTGGTAAATTTTAGAGAGATAAAGAAAAGTACACGATACAAATCGTTGTCCCTCAACAGTTCAAATTTGTTTGATACAAAAGTTGATGAACTTCGTTTTGATGCCGCTTCCACACTTGATTACAAAGGGGAAAGCGTGGTTTCTTCTTTGCAATTATTGTATCAACAACGCGATGAAAAATATGGTTCTGAATTTTATGAAGGTGCCAATATTCTTTTTTATAACCAGAGCACCGAGAGAGAAAATCAAAAAAATAATTTGACGGAAAGAATTACACTCGCTTCAAATTCCGTCATCCACATTTCGCAAGCGAATGAATTAGAACTAAATCTCTCTCACAACAAATTAAAATATGATACACCGAACGAAAATAATTTTGACGACCGAGATGAACTGCTTTCGATTGTCAGAATAAAATTTTTGCACAAATTCAATTCGTTGCTTAGTCTCTATTTACAAACGGAGGGAAATCTTGGACGACTTGTGTATATCTCCGCTCAAAAAAGTTCGAATAATTTTATTAACCGCGTACTAAAATTTGCGTCAGGTGTATCGGTGCATTCAACTTCATTTTTTTCTCACAATATTTTTGAAGTTACGGCGAACTACACTGTGTTTGATTACGAAGACCTGAATCCCAATTTCAGAAGTTATTCATTTCGGCAATTCGGATTTATCGACTCCACAAGCATCAACCTCACAGATCGCATTTCGCTAAAACTTAACGGCTACGTTCGCATTTCGGAACAGGCGGAACTGAATTGGAATTCGTTCACAATAAAACCAATGCGATTTCTTGAAGAAATATTTTTCACCCCATATTTACAAACTAACCGGAATCGATTTCAGTTTGCTTTCGGCTTGAGAAATTTTTCTTTAAAAACTTTTTTTTATACCGGGGAGAATAGAAATATTCAATCATACTATTCAAGTATCGGTCCGTTCACATCGATCGGTTATGAATCCAACGGTCAAATTTTGCTTTCATTGAGTGGTTGGAGAGAATTTATAAACTCCGGCAGGAGTGATGAGAATCGTTTAACAACATTTTCTATGAACATTCTGTTGAAATTTTAATTGTACACTGATTTATTTTTTTTATTTTGTGTTAAAACAATTAAAAATATTTTTGAACGAACGATCATATTCCATAGAGATTAACAGCGACCCACAAAACCTAATTACAGTGGAAGAATTTGTTAGCTTTCTAAGTACAGAAGCGAACTTAAACCCTGACAGGCTTGCAGGTTTATTGATTGCAGTTACTGAAGCGACAACGAACGCAATTATTCACGCCAACAAAAAAGACCCCGAAAAAATTGTAACGATTTCTGCAACAATTGATGATGACTATCTTACAATTACCGTCAAAGATCAAGGCACAGGTTTCGACCCAGAAAAAATTCCTGATCCCACCGCGCCGGAAAATTTGATGAAGGATTCCGGCAGAGGGCTTTATTTAATGCGTGTCTATGCGGAAGAACTAAAATACAATCTCACTCCCGATGGAACCGAAACAATTTTAAAAATCAATCTGAAAGGTTAATTCCCTTTTATTTGCAAATAGCTTCGCATGTGCGTTCGCAAAAATATTTTTAAAAAAATTTTTACTTCATTTAAAGGATTAACTCATGAAAAGAAATAAAATTGCCTTAATCGGCGGCGGACAAATCGGCGGGGTGCTTGCTCAATTAATCGCCTTAAGAAGACTCGGAGACGTGGTGCTTTTCGATATCATTGAAGATTATCCGCAAGGAAAAACGCTCGATATTGCCGAAGCATCCCGCGTGGATGGATTTGATTGCGATGTGCGAGGAACAAATAATTATAAAGATATTGAAAACTCCGATGTCGTTATCATTACTGCCGGCTTGCCGCGTAAGCCCGGAATGAGCCGCGATGATTTACTCGTTACTAATGCAAAGATTATGAAAAACGTTGCAGAGAATGTAAAACAATACGCGCCAAACTCAGTTGTGATTATCGTTTCAAACCCACTCGATGCAATGGTTACGCTGTTTCAAAAAGTCAGCGGATTTCCTCACAGCAGAGTAATTGGACAAGCGGGCGTACTTGATTCTTCACGCTTCGCAACATTTATTGCATGGGAACTCGGTGTTTCGGTGAAAGATATTAATGCGCTTGTGCTTGGCGGACACGGCGATACAATGGTTCCGCTCATTCGTTACGCAAATGTTAATGGTATTCCTGTAATGGAACTTTTGGAAAGAAAATATAACGATGCGACTAAAGCTAACGAAGTAATGACCGCGATGGTTGAGCGTACAAAAATGGCGGGCGGTGAAGTTGTAAAATTATTGAAAACCGGTTCTGCGTTTTATTCTCCTGCTTCAGCATCAATACAAATGTGCGAAGCAGTTCTCCGCGATGAAAAACGTGTACTTGCAGTCTGCGCATTCTTAAATGGCGAGTTTGGAGTGAATGGTTATTATGTCGGAGTTCCTGCCGTTCTCGGCGCGGGTGGAGTTGAAAGAATTATTGAACTTACGCTCAACGATGAAGAACAAAAACTGATGGATAATTCTGTTTCTGCGGTGAAGAGTTTAGTTGCCGATATGGAAAGATTAGGATTATAAAATCTTTAAAACAAAAAAAGGAGAATGATTACTCGTTCTCCTTTTTTTTTGCAATGCCAAAAAATTTAGGAAGTATAGACAGAAATAAATTGTCTATTATCTCTTCCGACTTCAAATTTAACAACACCATCAGCGACAGCGAATAGAGTATCGTCTCCGCCTCTTTTCACATTTGTGCCGGGATGAAATTTAGTTCCTCTTTGACGAACCAAAATAGAACCTGCAGAAACTTTTTCTCCGCCGAATCTTTTTACACCGAGCCGCTGCGCATTGCTATCGCGACCGTTTCTTGTAGAACCTTGACCTTTCTTATGAGCCATTTAATATCTCCTATCTATGCAATTTTCATTATTTCAATTTGAGTTAGCTGTTGCCGGTGACCATGAGTTTTTTTGTAACCCGTTCTTCTCTTCTTTTTGAAGACGACAACTTTATCATCCTGAACATGTCCTAAAACTTTAGCGGTAACTTTGGCGCCGCTTAAAGCCGGTGTTCCAATTTTCGAGCCGTTTTCATCGGCAATTAATAAAACGGAATCGAATTCTAATTCCGTATCGGGGACAGCATCTATCTGAGGTACATAATATTTCTTACTTTCCTGAACTTTGAATTGCTGTCCTGCAATATCTACAACTGCAAACATTCATAAACCTTTCAAATTTGAGCGGTAAAGATAAGGAAACGGGCTTTGGCAGTCAATTATTTTCTTAATGTAAATGTGAAGCGCGTTCCTATTCCCGGGTTACTTTCAATTTCAAATTGAGACTGATGTCGCTCCAGGATATGCTTTACAATCGAAAGCCCGAGCCCGGTGCCTCCGATTTCGCGAGAACGTGCTTTATCCACACAATAAAAGCGCTCAAACACACGGGGTAAATCTTCCGCGGAAATCCCAATTCCTGTATCGCTCACCGAAATTTTCGCAGTCTCTCCAAATTCTTCAACCGCAATTATTATTTTCCCATGATCCGTGTATTTGATTGCATTCGAGATTAAGTTTGAGAAAACCTGATTCAGTCGATTTTTATCTCCAAACACACTCAATTTCGGATTTATTTCCGATACCTCGAACTGCAGATTTTTAGACTGAGCTAACGGCAAATATTCGTTATAAATTTCTTTTAGGTATCGAGCTAAATCGAAATATCTAAAACTCATCCGCATTTGTCCGGTTTCTATCATCGAGATGTCTATTAAATCGCTGACAAGTTGGTTTAATTTTTCCGTGTGGGAAGCGGCTTTTCGTAGATAAACTTGATTCACATTTTCATCATCAATTGCGCCATTGATGAGTGTTTCCAAAAATCCTTGTATTGCAAAAATCGGTGTTTTCAATTCATGAGAAACATTCCCCAAAAATTCGCTCCTCATCTTTTCAAGTTTGTTAAGATATTTCAAATCACCCGAAATTTCTTGAATCAACTTTTGCAGAACAATTTCAAGTTCTTTTTCCTGTTTAGTTTCTTTTTCGGTTTCCTGTTTAGGAATAGATTCCTTAATTGATTTGAGTGCCGCGATAATCCGTTTCGATTCAATTTTATTTTTTCGCTCGATGAAAATAAAAATGAAAGTAATTATCGATGCAAAAATGAGGATAGCCGGAAAGGTGCCCATCCCAAAAAAATTTACAGTCAGATGAGCAATAATCAGCAGCAAAGTAGAAATGAAAAGAAGCGAACCAAATTTCTTAAGGAAAGAATTAATTGACTTCTTTGAGCCGATAGCCAACACCTTTTATCGTTTCAATTATGTCTGAATATGAATCGAGTTTTTCTCTGATTTTTCGAATATGCACATCAATAGTTCTGTCGCCGACAAAAACAGATGGACCCCAAACATCGGACAAAATATTTTCGCGGATTACAACTTTTCCCGCGTGTAAAATCAAGTAGGTCAGAAGCTCAAATTCTTTTCTGGGGAAGATTTTTTCCTCACCGTCAATCTGAACAAAATATTTTTCCCGGTCGATTAGGATGGGTCCGTACTTCAATACTGTCTTTTCCGATTTAGCATCTTCTTGTTTTTTGCGAAGATTTGCTTTGACTCTTGCAACAAGTTTGTTTGGAGAAATTGGTTTGTGGATATAATCGCTCGCGCCAAGATCGAGCCCTGTAATTTCATTCATCTCCGAAGTCTTTGCAGTTAAGAATATTATCGGAGTCGTTGAAAAACCGTTTCTCTTTCTGATTTCTTTATAAACTTCATAACCATCTTTTTTTGGCATCATCACGTCAAGAATTATTAGGTCGGGCATCGCATCAAGCCGTTGCAGTGCTTCGTCGCCATCATAAGCAACAACAACGTTGAAGGATTCTTTCTTCAAATTGTAACTAATAAATTCGACGATATCTTTTTCGTCATCGACAAGTAAAATTGTTTTTTTCATTCTAAAAAATTATTTCGGATGATTTTCCTGCCGACTCATACATTGCTTCGATAACTTTCATTCGCGGCAATGCTTCTGAAGCAGGCGATAATAATGGATTCAATCCTCTCACCGCGCCGATAAAACTTTTTATTTCATTCTCATAGGATCTTTTGAAAAGACTTGCCGGGTTATCCGACTTCGAAGGGCTCATATCAATTACGCTTGATTCAATCTTCTTAAAAATTTTCAACGGAGTTAAAGATGCATTTCCTTTCGTTCCTAAAATCTCGAGCGAAAAAGAATCCTTCGCCGATGCGAGCAACCAACTTGTTTCCAAAGCTACAACAAAATCATTTTTACAACGAATAAAACTTAAGGAAGAATCTTCAACACCGACATTGAGCGTTTCAAAATTTTTTGTGGTTACGGAAATAACTTCAGGAAAATCTAATATCCACAATGCAAGATCGAGCATCACGATTCCGAGATCGAAAATTACGCCGCCGCCCGATTCATGTTTTTTTGTGAACCACTTCCCTTCACTACTTTGTGTGCGAAGCCAGCTACTTTTCACATAAAGAATATTGCCGATCTCACCGCTGCCAACAATACTTTTGAGCAGCATCGCATCCGGTCGGAAGCGCATATTCATCCCAACCATTGCTTGAACATTTTTCTCACTTGCGGCTTGAGAGATAGCTTCTGCATCTTTTAATTCAGGCGCAAGTGGTTTCTCAATCAGAATCGGCATTGAATGACTAATACAATCAAGCGCAATCTCTTTATGAAGATGCGTCGGAGTTGCAATTATTACTGCGTCAAGATCAACCTTCTCGAGCATCTCAACATGATTAGAAAATGTGTATGGAACTCCGAATTTTTCAGCGACGGTTGTAAGTTTTGTTTTATTGATTTCACAAACGGCTTTAACTTCAACGTCGTTCATCTTTTTCAAAATAGGAAGATGAATAAGTTGAGCAACACCGCCCAAACCGATTATTCCAATTTTACATTTCTCCATCAAGCGGTAACCTTTTTTTCGAATGAATTTATTTTGCAAAAATCTTTTACTTTTTTAGTGATGCCTTTCGGATCAATCTCAAGCAATGCGTGAAGTTCCGCCTGCGTTCCGTGATCGACGAAGTGATCGGGCAAACCGAGACGTAAAATTTCATTTTTAAAATTATTATCTGCCGCAAACTCTGCAACGGCACTGCCGAATCCGCCGACGATAGAATTTTCTTCGAGCGTTACAATTTTGTTGAAGCGCGAAAAAATATCTTTCAATAAAATTTCGTCAAGCGGTTTAATGAATCGCATGTTCACGATTTCGGAAGAGACACCTTCGGTTGCTAAAAGTGAATTTGCTTTCAGTGCGTAATCAACCATCGAACCGACAGCCAACAGCGCAACATCATTCCCATTCGATAAAATTTCTGCGTTGCCAATCGGTATCTCACTCATCTTTTCAGGAATTTGCACACCGAGCGCCGAACCTCTCGGATAACGCAACGCGACAGGACCTTTTTTATAATTCACTGCGGTTAAAACCATGTCCCGTAACTCTGCTTCATCTTTCGGCGACATGATAACCATTCCGGGAATCATCCGTAAATAAGAAAGATCAAATGTTCCGTGATGCGTGGGACCATCAGCGCCAACCAAGCCAGCTCTATCCATCACAAAGACAACATGCAATTTTTGCAGTGCAACATCGTGAATGATTTGGTCAAACGCTCGTTGCATAAATGTTGAATAAATTGCAACGACGGGGATGATTCCTTGTGTTGCCAAACCTGCGGAAAAAGTGATTGCATGTTCTTCGGCAATTCCTACATCAAAATAATTTTTCGGATTTTTTTCTTGAACGATATTCATCCCCGTTCCATCGGGCATAGCGGCGGTGATGCCGACTACTTTATCATTGGAAGAAATTATCTCGCTCAATGCTTCGCCGAAAATTGTTGTGTATGCCGCGGGTGCGTTCGCATTTTTAAAAGCTTTGCCGGTAACTTTATCAAACGGAGTTACGCCGTGCAATCTTTGAACATGCTTTTCGGCAGGTTTATATCCTTTCCCTTTTTGTGTGATTGCATGAATAATAATCGGACCGTTGAGAGATTTAACCTGCTCAAAAATTTTAATCATCTGATGAATATTGTGTCCGTTAATCGGACCGAAGTAACGGAAGCCGAGAGCTTCGAATAACATTCCCGGCGTAACGACAGCTTTAATTCCGCTTTCAAGTCTGCCTGCAATTTTTCTCAAACGATCGCCGAACTGATCGAGCTTTCCCGTTAAATCCCAAACGTAACCTTTAAAGCGATTGTATTCGGGATGAGCAATCATCTCTGTAAAATAATTTGAAAGTTGCCAAACGTTCGGGGCGATAGACATGTTGTTGTCATTCAAAACAACAATCATATTTGATTTGAGAATTCCGGCATTGTTCAACGCTTCGTAAGCCATACCGCCGGTCATTGCGCCATCGCCGATGATTGCGACAACTTTGTTATTCGTATTCAAATGGCGTTGCGCTTCAGCCATGCCAACTGCGGCGGAGATTGAGGTTGATGCATGTCCGGCACCGAATGTATCATACTCACTTTCATTTCTTTTTAAAAAACCCGAAATGCCGTTGAGAATTCTTATCGTCGGAAGTTTTTCTTTTCTTCCTGTTAAAATTTTGTGTGGATATGCTTGATGTCCCGTATCCCAAACTAAAAGATCATCGGGAGTGTTAAAAACTTTGTGCAAAGCAACAGTAAGTTCGACTGTGCCAAGCCCGCCGCCGAAGTGTCCGCCAATTTCGGAAATAACATCAACCATATACTTTCGAATATCTTCGCACAACTGCTTCAGTTCCGAAGCAGGCAGTTTGCGGATATCTTCGGGTAAATTTATTTTTGCAAGGATTGGATAGTTTGACCAATCGATCATTTTAAAACTCCATTATTGTTCATCATCATCTAAATCGTTATCAATACTGTTCGAAGTTTCATCTACAAATTTAGTTTTTAGTTCTTTGACTTTTAATTCTGCATCGTTAAGCGTATCCATACACAACTTAGAAAGTTCGATTCCTTCTTCATAAAGTTGAATAGCTTTTTCGATTTCGAGATCGCTACTTTCGAGTTCGTCGGCAATCTCTTCAAGCCGTGAAAGACTCTCTTTAAAAGAATTTTTTTTCTGCTTTTTCATTTTGGGGTAATCTTTATTTCTTTGTCATAAAAGCGAAGAAGGAATTGTTCATCGTGCAACAAATTCGCACCTTTGGTTACAAATTTATCGTGTTGCTTTACCAAAACAAAACCTTTTTTCAGAATGGTTTGAAAATCGCTTGCTTCTAATTTTGATTTTAGAAGCGAGAGTTTATTTTTCATCCGCTCCAGTTTTTGTTCCGTACGGTTGAATAAAAGATAAACGGCGTTATCAAGTCTTTGCGAATTTAACGCAACTAAATTTTCAATTCGAGTGAACGAACTTGAACGCTGCAAATATTTCAAATTTTTCTTTTCTGACGAAAGTATTTCTTCTACTTTCTCTGTAAGATTTTTCATGACATAATTCAGTTGCCGCAAAATTTCAATACGATCGGGAAGCAGTATTTCCAGTGCCGCAGTTGGTGTAGATGCCCGTCGGTCTGCAACGAAATCTGCAATCGTGAAATCGGTTTCATGCCCGACTCCCGTAACAATTGGAATCTTCGATTTGAAAATTGCGCGAGCAACAATCTCTTCATTGAATGCCCAAAGGTCTTCAAGAGAACCGCCGCCGCGCGCAAGTACAATCACTTCGACATCCTCAATTTTATTCAATGCGGAAATTCCATTTACTATTGTTTCAGCCGCGCCGCTACCTTGAACTTTTGCGGGATAAATAATTAACTCCGTCATAGGAAATCGTCTTTCGGCTACGGAAAGAATATCTTTCTTTGCCGCGCCGTCTATTGAAGTTACAATTCCAATCTTCATCGGAAAAACCGGAAGTGGTTGTTTAAATTCTTCTTCGAACAAACCTTCTTCTTTTAAATTCTGTTTTAATTTTTCAAATGCAAGTTGCAATTCACCTACGCCGGCAGGTTGCATACTTCTTACATCAATTTGATAACTTCCGCGTGGAGGATAAACTGTCAATTTTCCATTGACGATTACTTTCATTCCATCCTGCGGAGAGAAGAAAACGTAATTGTTCACGCCGCGCCACATCGTGCATGAAATCTGTGCGTCTGCATCTTTCAATGTGAAATACCAATGCCCGCTATAATGAGGTTTGAAGTTCGATAATTCTCCGACGACGGAAATACTTTCGAAATTATCTTCGAGCGTTCGTTTAATGTATGAAGTTAATTCTGCAACAGAAATCGGTTCTTGTTTCATCAAACTTCTTTTCTAAAAATTAAACAGTATTGATGATGACGATTCGAAACCCACGCTGAATTTATTCCGAGTGCAATGAGTGCTTTATCATCTTGCAACCAGATTTTTTCATCTTTCAAAACCCAACTTTTTTCACCACGTTTTGTTAGAGATGTTGCGGTATCAAATGCGAGTGGATATAATTTACTTTTATAATAAACATTGTTTGTAATGATTGCCAAATATCCGTTCGGCTTTACAAAATCGAAAACTGCATCGAATATTTTTGCCTGCCGTTCGAGGAATTCTTCATAATCTTCGATGTTACCGATATCGTCCTCATCCGCGCTGTACTTGGTTGAAAGCCCCTTCTCGCTTCTGACTTTTTGCCGAATTGAATTTCGCTCAAGTTGATTCCAATACGGCGGAGAAGTTATCACGAAAGAAAATTCAGGAATCGATTCCAATTTGTCTTTAAACAATTTTTCAAGTTCCAAACTATTTCCGTTGAGCGGAATCAATTTTGAAGATGCAACAGATTTATTAATCCTGTTTGAAGTGATATTGAAATATTCTTTTTGCAATTCAACACCGATGGCATTTCGCTCGCAAGCACCGGCGGCAACGAGTGTACTCCCTGTTCCCATGAACGGGTCGAAAATCCAATCTCCTTTTTTCGTAAAAAAATTTATAAACTCTTCGACGAGCGATTCGGGATATTTTGCGGGATGAAGTATTTCATTTTCTTTTCTGCGAACAGGTCGATGAATAAACCATGACTTTGAAAATTTTATCCATTCTTTACCGGTGAGTTCATTCAGCTTATTATTTTTATTGAATGTGCCTCGTTCGCCGAGTTCAATTTTATTTTTTGAATTTTTCATTTTAAAATTTAACACTAATTCCGAAAGTAGGAAGAATCGGAAACATATTATTCGCTTCCGACGCAAGTTGAAGTTCGTCGGTAATGTAATAATCATAACCAACTACATTCATTCTGTTGTAGACGTTAATGATGTCGAGATAAAAAGACCAATTCAATCCCCAAATTTGTGTGAAGTAAGTTCCGCGCAGATCTAGCCGATGATAAACGGGTTTGCGCGCATTGTATCGGGAGCGATTTCCATATTCAATATCAAAAATTACTTCTTCGGAATTTGGATTTGAGACTGTTCGCCGCGTTGCAATTTCAGGTGTTTCAGGTTTACTATCATTATCAAGATCGAGCAGAACAATTCTTGGTTTCACGCCAATCGGTTTTGTGTAAGGGAATCCACTCCCGAATTGCCAACGTATTCCTAAATCCCATCTCTCCGAAATTTTATAAGTCATTACAAGATTAACCGTGTGTCGTTGATCGAATTGAAAAGGAATGATTGCGCCCTTCTCATATCTGTTTGCCCAAGCAAGTGAGTAAGAAATCCATCCGTTAAGTTTCGCGCCGCGTTCCCGATTTTGTTTCGCGAGTAAAAATTCAAAGCCGTACGATTCACCGTAAGAATTATCAACCGGAATTTGCGTAACCGAATCGCTGAAGAAATATGTAGGACGAGCCCAACTTGATTTTAATAGCGGATCTCTTCCCGGAATTAATTCGGTTGTATAAAGTGCGCCTTGATTAATTTGCGGCACGATTAATCTTTGAAAATCTTTATAGTACGTTTCAATTTTTAAGTTCCATTCGTTAGTCAACCAGCGATCAATTCCGAAAATATAATGAGCAGATTTTTCTGCATCGATATTGTAAGTGTATTTCGAATTCAAATCGAGCAACACATTTTGGTCGCGAAGTTTTTCGTAACCCGGCGATTGGTAATAAAGCCCTGTTGAAAAACGCAAAGTTGTCAAATCGTTTAAGGCGAAAGACAAAGCGAGCCGCGGAGCGAAGTAAGTTTTGTTTAAGAGCTCGTAATGATCAATGCGCAAACCGGCAGAGAGGAAAATATTTTTTCCGAATGTGAATCTGTTCTGTACAAAACCCTTGATGCGCTTGGTGTTGCTCTCTTCGGCAAGATTGGAAATAGCCGACCTGAAATTTGGATTTGAAGAAAAAATTGCGCGGAGTCCGGGATCAAGTTCAAACCGGAAATCTATAATTGTTTTTAGAAAATCAACTCCGAATCCTGCATCGAAAAAATTATTTCCGTAGTTATAAGAAAAATTTTCATCAAGAGTATATTTCTCAAAAGTGAATGCACTATTGAATTTGAATGCGAGCAGATATGGTGAAAGCGTATCGGGAATTACTTCTTCAAATCTATCGCGATTTAATGAAGGATCTAAAACTTGCGAATCGAAATCCGTGAGTCCTGAATTTTTGTAATAGGAAAAAGTCAGTTTACTAAAAAAATTTCTTGTCGGTGCATAACGCCACGCCGCGCTATAAACAGCATTCACGGTAGTATTATCAACTGAAATACTATCTGCGGTTTTTCTTTCTTCACCGCTGACAACATCAACGCCGTCTTCTGAATAAATTCCCATCAAAGAAAATTTATGTCCATGGAAAGGACCGAAGGTTAGCTTTGTTTGCACATCATAAAAATTTGGGAAAGACACATTGTCTTCAACCAATCCAGCATTCTTTACAAACGGTTCGATGATTAAATCGTAGTAAGTTCTTCTCGAACTTAAAAGCCAGCTTCCCGGTATGTTGAAAGGATTTCTTCCTTCAAAAATTAAATTTGCATCGATGATAGAAGCGTTCACATTGCCGCTGAAAAATTTTTCATTTTTTCCTTCTCGATTAGTAACATCGAGCACAGCCGAAAGCCGATCGCCGTATTGGGCGGAAAATCCTCCGGTTACCAATGTAACGCCGTCAACCGCATCAGGATTGAACATGCTGATAACTCCGTACAATCTGTAAGGATTAAAAATTTCTACTCCGTCGATAATAATTAAGTTTTGATCGGGACCACTGCCACGCACAACCAGTTGCGAAGAAAAATCATTCGGTGCCAAAACTCCCGGCAACGCTTGCAAACTTCTGAAAACGTCTTCGCCGGCACCGGGCAGAATTTTCGCACTGCGCGGAGTCAGTTCCAACACGCTCGTCCGCGTATCCGATTGCTCCTGAATTCTACTCCCAATAACTTCAACTTCGCCGACAATGATAACTTCCTGTTCAAGTTCAACATCGAGTTGCGTTGTTTTATTCGGTTGAATAAGAACATCGAAGAACCTTGTTTTATAACCGACTGCGCTGAATCGAACTTCATATTCACCCGAAGGAATATTTTGAATTTTATAATTGCCGTTGTTATCGGTGATTCCGCCGAACTGCTTTTCCATAAAAAAAATATTTACGGCGGGAATCGGATAATCGTTCTCCTCAACTTTGCCGGCTAATGTTCCGCTCTGCCCAAAGATTGTCGAGAATGTGAGTGATGTAAAAAAAAATATTTGTAAAATTTTTTGAAAATACTTGAGAGTCATTAAAATTTTTCTTAATAATAAAGCGAGAAGAAGGAAGAATATAAACCGAGCGACACGCCTTGAAAATTTTTATCGGAGTTTGAGGGATTAATCGTATATCTGTAACGTGCATAAATCGTGAACACGTTGTAAAACTTTATTAAGCCAAGAGAAATTTCCGGACTGAAACCGTTGTTCCCTTTAAAGTTTGTGTAAGCTGTCAAACCTGCGGAGAGATATTCGAAGACCGGCACTTGTAGGAGATGTTTATAACCCGCGCGCAAAATGTTTTTGTTATCGATGCCCTCGAAAGTGTGCTGGTACTCCGCACTGATATATGAATTAGGATAGCGATATCCTTTTGTAAAAAATGAAACGATCGGAATCTCTTTAGTCAAACCCCAGCGATGCGGATCACCGGGAATATAAACCCCTGATGGAGTGAGGAAGAATGCGCCTCCGAGCAAACATGAAAACATATCGGCAGAGCCGACCGCCGAGCGATTTAAAGAGTATAATGCGAACTCATACTGCTCACTTGTGTATTCGCGCCCGAGTGAATCGGTAACTTTAATTTCGAACGGTACATTTGCAGAATCGAATGTCAATCCGAATAAATTGATTTGCGCTTTATGATTTTCGGTTAGTGTATTCGAGATATCGAATTTGTATTCGCCGGCGATGATTAGTTTGGATTTACACGCTTCGCTCGTGATAAATGAAATGTTAAATATATTTTGATTTTCTTGAGGTACATATGACTCGATTAGAAATATTTCAACTTCCGCTTCTTCTTCCTGCGCGTTAATTGTGATGATAAAGAGATTTATTAAAATTAATAGTGAGAGATATTTCATTTAATTCCCGTTTTTTTTATTGAAAATATATTAATAAAAGCCGATTCAAATTAGCCACAAATTTTTCAGTCGAAGAAATATTTTTGAATTGAGAATTGAGATTTGTGAATTGTGAATGGTGAATTGTGAATGGTGAATTGAAAAAAAATAAATTATACTTTCCTTTGCGCTTCTTCGCGAACTTGGCGGTTAAAAAATATTAATAGCACACATTAGTAATTAAAAATTATAAATTAAAAATGATTTACTTATTGAGTCCGTTCGATCAGAAGTATTTTTTTTTGTGTCGATGACTTTGCGGATAAAGAAAAAGATTAAGAAAAAAAATGATTTAACGTGGAGAAATAGTAAAAATAAAAAATTCCTTTGCGCACTTCTGCGAACTTGGCGGTTAAAAAATATTAATAGCACACATTAGTAATTAAAAATTATAAATTAAAAATGATTTACTTATTGAGTCCGTTCGATCAGAAGTATTTTTTTTTGT
>CAYMUL010000002.1:66307-216945 GCA_964393605.1 uncultured Ignavibacteriaceae bacterium
AATTCCTTTGCGCTCCTTTGCGAACTTGGCGGTTAAAAAATATTAATAGCACACAGATGCCACTGATGCAACTGATTTTCGCAGATTAATTTTCTTCTTCTTACACTTACACTTACTCTTACTCTTACACTTGCTCTTATTTATCTCGCGGAGGGAGACACTCACCCAATCCTTCGGTCTCAATGGATTAACGCCTCTAAAATTCCATTCCCCTCATCGAAATGTGGCAGAGTGCAAAATCGTATTTCACAGGATCTTGTGCATCATATTTTTTTAGCTTGGTTGTAATTTCTTCTGCCATTTTCCAATCGGCTATTTTTCTTTTCGTTAAACCGAGTTGCCGGCTGATTTTAGCAATGTGTGTATCAACGGGAATTATCAACTGCGCGGGAGAGATACAATTCCACAAACCGAAATCAAGATCGTCATTGCGCACCATCCATCTAAGGAAGAGATTCATTCTTTTACACGCCCCTCCGGTTTCAGGATCGGGGAACATGAATTTTATTCCGCGCGTAATTTTTTCGTTCTGGTTTTCTGCTTCGCACAGAAACTTTTTTGAAAAATTCGACAATAATTTTTTTGTGGATGAAAAATCTTTTTCTCCTTCCATGAATATTTTTTCAATCGTTCCATATTTTTTCAGAAGCGAACGAATAACGCGCAACAGAGAAAGCACATCTTCACCCGAATAAAAACGATACCGACTCTCCGAAAAATATTTAGTGATTTTGTTTTCACTCATGCTCAATAAATTATTGTAAGGATTTTTACCGAGCGGCTGAAGAATTTTTTCAGTCTGTTTAATTATCAGATTTACATTTCCGAAAGCGAAAATGGAAGCAATGAAAGCAGACAACTCAATATCCTCGCGTGTATCGTAGCGATGCGGAACTTCGAGCGGATCGGGTTTTATTTGTGTTCTATCGAATGCCCGGTAATGTTGATCTAATTTTTTACGAAGCGACATCAACTATTTTTTTAATATCCAATCAACTACATTCTTCATTAAATCCCAATCCGAACCTTTATCATCAAGCTGTTCCTCTCCGAGGTATCGAACTCCGGCAATTGTTGTGTCTTCAAGTACAACGCCATCTCTTTCGCTGTCTTCTTCAATTTCAGGATGAGTACCAATCAAAAAAACTTTTCCATTTCCATAATTGAAAGAGAGCATTGCGGCTTTATCCACTGCGGCATATTTTCCTAAAATTGTTACATCACTTGAATTTGGTGTGAACACGGCACCCCAATAATATAATATCCAAACGGGAGAGGAAATTGAATCGATGATTGGATGCGAAACATTCGTAAGATTTATTTGGCACATATTTCTTTGCGGATACGGAACGATAGCATCAATTGTGCCTTCGGCAGTACCATCAAAAAGCGCTAATGGTTGCATCGGCAGAAGAGAACCTTGCCATCGAATATTTTTACTTGCAAAATATGCGCCGCCGCAAAGCCCGATATATCCACCGCCGTTGATGACAAAGCTTCGAATCTTTTCTTTTCCGGTTGCGGAGATGTCGAGTGAATATTGATACATATCTCCCCCAGGAACACAAATTATTTTGAAACCATCGAGTGAATTTTCATTAATATATTTTGCATCGATTAGCGCAACGGAGAGATTCATCCATCGAAACATATTTTCTGCGGCGGTTTGAGATTCATCCCAAACTCCGTTTCCAAAATAGATTGCCACATCGGCAGAGCGATTTGTATTTTCTTCTTCACAACAAAAAGAAAAGAATACAAAGAGTGAAAGAATAATGTTTACGAAAATATTTTTCATGAAGTATCGACAGATAAAATTATTTCAAGATCATTAACTTCTTCGCATTCACAAAACTGCCGGCGCAGAGTTGATAGAAATAAACACCGCTTTGTAATTGATAATTGTCAGTTGAAAATTGATAATTGTAGTTTCCTGCTTCTCTGTATTCATCAACGAGAGTTGCAACTTCATTTCCAAGTACATCATATACTTTTAATGTAACATTACTTGACGCTGAAAGCTGATAACTGATTACTGTAGAAGGATTAAAAGGATTCGGAAAATTTTGATGAAGCGCAAATTCTTTCGGGGCACTTTCATCCATATCAATATTGACAATAAAGATATTTGAGTAAGATGATGTTCCATCAAAATCAATTTGTTTCAATCTATAATTCAAATCTGTATTGGATTTTTTCTCGAGTGTCGAAACATCATCCTCAAAGAAATATTCATTCATTTCAGAAGTTGTTCCGTTTCCTTTTACGAATCCAATCATGTTCCACTTTGTTACTGCGGAATGCAAAGCGCCTATCGATTTTTCAATCTCGAAACCAATATTATTTTTTTCGCTCGCAGTTTTCCATTTCAATTTCACAACATTATTTTCATACACAGCAGAAAAAGAAACGAGCTCAACAGGAAGAGGGAATAAAATATTTTCATCTGCGCCTTTGTAAGGATAAAAATTATGCCGCGGTTCATTATCGATATCAGTATTGATATTATTGATCGGCGTTGCAATCAAATCAACATCACCGATGGAACTTCCTGACAAGTGCAAATCACTTTCGGAAACAAATTGCAAATCTTTTGAAACCGAATTTTGATCGAACTGCGTCGTCGTCTTCCAACTATTTAAATCTGTTATATTCTGTCCGTTCCAATGCCCGAGATGATGGAAAGCACCGGCAGAATAATAATTATTGAAATTCATTCCTGTAATACCGGATGAATTAGAAAGATAGATTGCATAGTGTAAGCCATCACCCGTCATAAGATTGTAACGTTTGTTAATGATGATATTATTTATTATTTCAACATTGTTTGAAGAGGCGCGTAGTTTAATTCCCGAGCTTGTGTGCCCGGAGAAACCGCCGCCGGATAAGTAGATCGTATTAAAATAAATTGCAACTGAATTTTCTTGATAAGCAAAAAAATCAATACCGTCAACGGGTGCATCAAAGTTTCCTGTCATGCTAATAAAATTATTATTGATAATTGTTCTGAGATAACTGCCGAGCGAGCCGATAATAAAAATTCCTTTTATAGAATTAGGCGTTAACACACTCGTATTCAAACTATGAATTTTATTCCTCGCGATTATTGCCTCGGCGTTGTCGAGTCGTATTCCGTACACCGTTGAAGAAGCGGAAGGTTCGGTATGATGAATCTCGCAACCAATAATTTTAGTTAAAATAGTTCCGCCGGTCAAATAGATTCCTGCATCGTGAAAGTTTGTGATTTCGCAATTGAAAATTTCATTTCTCAAATTCGGCGGATAAATTCCTCCCGTAAAATAAATCCCGCAATTAGGTTTCCCCGCAGTTGTGCGCGTGATGAAGCAATTAGCAATTCTATTCGCATCGCTTCCGCGCGAAAGTGTGCTTCGCATGTGTACAACTCCGCCAATCGTGTTTGCATTTCTTCCCAACAAATTACAATATTCAATATTATTGAAAGAACTTCCGTCGAAACGAATCGCATGTCCTTGTGTGGAAGAATTTTCTATCGTAAGAATTTTTGTCGAATCATTTTCATTTCTCCTCCCGATGATGGTGAAGTGTGATGCGCGAATAAAATCAAATGTTGCGGCTGCACTACTTGTAATTGTGATTGGCGATGCAGTCGCATCCGGTTTGATTATAATACCCTGTTGCCTATTCGCTCCGTTTATTTCTTTTAGTGTTATCGGAAAAGTTTCATTTGCAGAATTATAACTGTTCGATAATTTCAAAATGTAATTTGATTTCAGCGCAGATGTATCAAGTATTGCCAACGCTTCAGTTAAAGTTGAGAAATTCATTCCACTGCCGATGTTAAATTCACCTCCGATACCTTCAACAATCACCCTTTCCCCTGCCGGATTAGTCGTGTCGGGAAATCCAACCGGCGCAACCATTAAACAAGCGGCATCGAGAAGGTTTGCGATTTGCGCATTCGGGGCGATGTCAAATGTCAACCAAAAATAATTTGTAGGGAAGCCGACCATCTGTGCGCCGACAATATCGAATGAGTCGGGAGGATTTGCCAGTGTTTCACCAAATTGAAATTCATCGGAGAATGTAGAATTATTTCCGGTAGAAAAAACTTTAGCATTTAAAATATCTGATGAATTAGTTGTGTTCCCTAATTTGAATCTGAATCGACTGATGGTTGCCGGAGTAATTGCCCCGCTCATACTGAATTGTATTCCTATGATAGGTTGATTCACTGCACCTCGCGCAACTTTCTTTACAAACGGGATAATTCTAACACCGGTTGCGTTTAGAAAAGGAGTGAATGAATATTTCGTGCCGCTCGTTAAAAATTGAATTGAATTAATAGAATTGTTTGCAACAAACGGCGATATCGTCGCGGGATTTCCGGGTGTAACACTAACAAATTCTGTAGTGCCTAAGATCGAGTTCAACCCGATTGATGCAGATACACTAGTTGGCTGTGTCATCTGTCCATAAATAAATTCGATTCGAAAATCTTCTTCAAATAATCGCACTTGAAAATTTTGTCTCGCGCCGTTGGAACCGTTCCATCGAATTCCTTTCCATTGCACGATAAAAATTCTCTGCGGAAAAGCGCCGATAGTTTTGTAACTGATTTCACTTGTTGCATCATCATAAAGATCATCCCACAGAGGCGCAATTAAAGGGCGCTGTGAAGTACTTCCCAAATCATTCAACCAACCTGTGCCGTTATATGTTGTGCCGGGAGAAATCCAACCATTGACGGAAATGCGTACACTATTGATATAATAGGGAAGGTCGTTATATAGAAAAGTGAAAGGAAGTTGCACAAGTTCGGAGCCGTCGTTACCCGTTGCCGCACTTATAGTTCCATCAGTTATTTCTTCATAAGTCGATTGACTATGTTGAAAGAGGTAATGTGATTGAGATAAAATTAAATTTGAGAGAGTGAACAAAAAGAAAAATAATTTTTTCATTGTCTATTCCTTCCTAAAATATTTAAAAATAATTTCTACTTAATTTCTTCCGTTGAGGTTATGAAAGATTTTTAAATTCGTCCATTGTAATTTTTGCTTGTTTCAATATTTTTCTAAAAGTCCCTTCGGGAACATCTTGACATGCATTGCGACTATGTTTGTCTCCCATCTGGATGTCGCAAAACTTTGTAAAAACCAGATTGCCTTACTTCAACAAAACCAGCTCTTACTAATCTTCCCAAAATTTCTTTAGCGGTAAATGGCATCTTGCAAATCAATCTTCGAAACAAAAGATTCAGCATCAATAGGAATTTCTTCCCCTTGTATTTTCTTTTCTTCAATCCAAATTTTCAGAAGATCGATAGCGGCTTCTTTCGCGCCATCAATTCCAAATCCATGCGTAGTTAAATCGAATGTCGGAATATGCGCATAATAATATCCCGGTTCAAAATTTTGCTCGGTTATCTTTTCATAAATTATTGTGTACATCACAAAATTATTCATTTAAAATTCATTAAGAATATTTCAACTTTCTATCCGGTGCGAATGATTGTCATCATTTCTTTGATGGCTTCGGGAAGCCCGACAAATACAGCCCGCGCAATAATCGCATGCCCGATGCTCACTTCATCAATATCAGTAAGTTCGCGAAAGATTTTCATGTTTTGATAATTCAATCCGTGTCCGGCATTCACTCCCATTCCGAGTTTCTTCGCATGTTTAGCGGCAAGTCGAACTTTTTCTAATTCATCAAATTGCTCTTCTTCAGTTAGGGCATTTGCAAAAATTCCGGTGTGAATCTCGATAAAGTCGGAATGAATTTCCGCCGCGGCATCAATTTGCTCAATCTCCGGTTCGATAAAAAGCGAAACCAAAATATTTCTCTTCTGCAATGTTTGTATTGCTTCCTTCAATCGGCTGATGTTATCGATAACATTAATCCCCCCTTCGGTTGTCAATTCCTGTCTTTTCTCGGGAACAATGGTTGCAAGTTCGGGACAAACAGCGCATGCGATTTTAATAATCTCTTCTGTTGCCGCCATTTCGAGATCGAGTTTGGTTGTAATTACTTCTTTTAAAATTTCTACATCTCTATCATTGACATGTCTTCTATCTTCGCGCAGATGAACGACGATACCGTCAACGCCGGCTTGCTCGGCAATCATCGCGGCGGCAACAGGTTCGGGCATTCTTTCGCCGCGCGCGTTTCGTAACGTTGCGACATGATCGATGTTTAATGCAAATCTCATTTTACCTCACGAATAAATATTTTAAAATATTAATTAAAGAAGAAAAGCCGATTCCGAAATCTTCGGTGCGATAGCGGAGGGTGGAAATGAAATCAATCATAAACATTACGCCTGCGTGTGTGATGAAACAATAAATCATCGAGCGTGTTCTGAACGCAAGCACGCCGAGTGCAATTCCTCCGAAGATAGCTCCGAAAGTTTCGAGAAATGGTTTTCCGTTGTGCAAAATTACGAAAGGAATCATTTGAATAAACACTGAATAGTATCCAAATTTTTTCTCCAATCCGAAAAGCATAAATCCGCGCCAAATGAATTCCCACGCAAAAAGATATGTGAATATTCCCAACTCGTAATAAAAAAATAATTCCCAATCGATGCGCGCATTACCGAGATGCGGATACGTGATAGCAAAACTTTCCGTAGCAGAAACAAACCATACCATCAGAAACATTACACCCAAAAACAGAAATGAAATTGATAAGCCAAGTTTTGCATCGCCGAGTTGAATCCCGTAAGCAGAAGGTTTTTCTTTAAATAAAAAAATTATTATCAGGAGAGGAATAAATAAGAAGACGACCGAGTCTGCGGAAAACCAATAAAGAAATTCATAAAGTTTGCCGTAGTAATTTTCTGCGAAACTTTCGGCAAAGTTATCTCTGAAAAATCTTCGCGACGCAAAATACCAGGAACAAGTTTGCAAAATCGCAGTGAATAAAAATATCATCACAACTTTTTTATCGAGAGCAGAAATATTTTTCTTTACTTCCGTGAATTCTAAAATTAATTTTTTCATAAAAGAATAATAAACAAAACACCGATAAACATTACAGCCGCACCGAGCAAACGATTGCGAATATTTTTTTCGTCAAGAAAAAAGTAGCCGAGAAAAACAGAGATCATTCCCGCAGTTCTTTTTAACGCGATAACATAAGCAACAAGCGTGAGTGAAAGTGCATTCATGTGCAAAAAGAATCCGCATGAGGTTAAAAATCCAACCATCAATAAATTTTTCTTTTCAAGTTTGATTTCCGCAAAGTTCAATTTTCCTTTCAGCAGCAAAAAGGTAGTTGTTCCACAAAATACAATAAGATTTATAAAAAATAGATGTTGCCAAACGGAAGAAGCATTGATTGCACGCTTATCAAAATTGGCTGACAAACTCCACACAAAAGAAACGATGAGCATGTAGCGCGTTCCTTTATTTTTTAGTAGAGCTTTAAATGGTGCAAATATATTTCGCGAATCGAATTTCGCATTCAACAAATATGAGCCGACGACGATGAACAAAATTCCGAGCAAACCTGATGTATCGGGAAATTCACCAATTAATAAAGGCGAGGTTAACAGCAGAAACAATGGCGTAAAACTCAGCATCGGAACAACGAGTGAAATATCGCCTTTGGCAATTGCGCGGTGATAAAGAATTGCGGCGGTAATATTCGCCACACCCGATATTGAAACCGAAATGAAAAACTCTTGCGAGAATTTCAACTCAATTAAAAATATTACAGGCGAAAAAAATATCAGCGGGATAAGATTATTAAACCACGAAACGAGAAGTGAATCAACATTGCGCGATGCTTTTTTGCTAAACACATTTCTTATTGCGTCTGCAAATGGATTCAAGCCTGCAAATAAAAGCCACATCAGATTTTGCTTTCAGATTGCATCGAGCAGTAAGAATTTATTTTTCTTCTTTTCTTTGGGAGATAAAAAATTTTTCGATTCATATTTACAAATATCACTTAAAGGACACTTGACACAAAGCGGCTTTTTAGGATGACAAATTTCGCGTCCCAATAAAATTAAATTCGTGTGAATTGTATGCGCTGAATTTTTCGGCAGTGAATTGTTTATCGCATAAAAAGTTTTTTCGGGGGATGACGTTTTAACCGCGCTAATTCTGTTTAATGTTCGATGAACATGCGTATCAACGGGACAAACATTCCGTCGAAGAGAAAAAAGAAGAACACAACTTGCAGTCTTAATACCGATACCTCTAATCGAAGTGAGTTCGCGAAGAATATCTTCATCCTTTTTATTCTTCAAATAATCCAAACTCAATTTGCCAGATGTGCGATGAAGATATTTCAGTAAGTCTAAAATTGTTTTTGCCTTTTGAGATGCTAAACCGGCAACATTAATTTCCTTTCCCAAATTTCGATGAGAAAGAATTAATACTTCTTCCCAAGTTTGAAATTTATCTTTAAGATTTTTGTAAGCGCGAAATGAATTGTTATCGTTTGTATTTTGAGAAAGTATTGTACCGATGAGAATATTCAGCGGATCGGGTTTTCTCTTAGCCCTCGGCGGCACGCCGAAGTAAGAGATTAAAAGGAGATTAATTTTGTTTAACAGTGAACGCATTGATGAAGAAATTGATAGTCATATTAAGTTGAACTTCTGTATGTGGAATCAAGAGATACTCCCATCTTTAGAACGATTCGACTTGTTACACTAAGAAGCATATTTACAATACTCCGATGCGACTCGCGTTCTCTTCCGAATCAGATTTACGTTTCGAATCATTTTTTAACCGGCAATAGTTTGTGTTCCATATCGAACACCTCCTTTTCTCGTAATATTTCTTTTTTCAATTCTTTTTCCGTAGGTAAATAAGGAACGTACTTAGATATAAAAATCTGTTTCTGTTTTTCAGGAAGAGTGTATTTTATTACGGCATTATTTTTTTCTGCGCAAAGTATCACCCCTATTGTATCGTTTTCATCTTTCATCTTTTGGTTGCGATTAAAGTAATTAACGTACATTTGCATCTGCCCGATATCTTGATGAGTTAGTTTGCCAACTTTCAGATCAAATAAAATATGACTTCTCGTGAGACGGTTGTAAAACACTAGATCGATATGATAATGATCATTCTCGAGCGTAATTCTTTTTTGGCGTGCAACAAATGAAAAACCTTTGCCAAGTTCCAAAAGAAATTTTTGAAGATGATCAATCAACGCTTTCTCTAAATCTTCTTCATAATATTTTTCCATATTTCCAAGACCAAGAAACTCGAACACATAAGGGTCTTTAATTAAATCACCGGGTTCCTGTATATGCTGACCTTTCCGCGCCATTCTTATTACAGCTTTTTTATTTTTGCTAAGTGAAAGTCTTTCAAAGAGAAGAGAAGTAATCTGTCGATCAAGTTCGCGTGTACTCCAATTGGAATTTGCGGCTTCATTCATATAAAATAAACGTGCTTCTTCTCTATCAAGCTTAAGCAAAAGCCGGTAGTGAGTCCAGCTTAACTCAGGGCGCAAATAATTTTTAAGTTCACCAGATTTGCGATTCACGGCTTCTTGAATTACAAATCCTGAACGTACTGCGTCCATTTTTTTTCCTGTGAGAGATTTACTACTCGATACATGCTTAATTGGATTCGAAGATTTTCTACCTATGGGGTAGAGTGTTAAACTTTTTTCTTTTATGAATTCATCACGCACTGCGTGATGAATTGCTTTTTTTGAAGAAGCAGATTCTCTACTCAATCGGTGGAGTTTTGAACTTTCTTCTTTTATGAATTCATCACGCAGTGCGTGATGAATTGGGAACGCAAGAAAAAATAACCTGAAGTAGCGTACATTTGTCTCTGTGAAGCCCTTCCCGAAATCTTTGGTAAGTTTAACAGCCAATTCTTTTATAAGAAACTCACCATAGCCTGCCCGTTTTTTCCATTTGAATTCTTCTTCAACAATCATGCGACCGATATTCCAATAAGCTTCTACCATAAGAAAATTAACCGCACGAAAGGACCTGCGGCGAGCATCTGCCAATATGGTCTTTACTTCTTTATAAAAGTTTTGTGTAACAATTGCTTTCCGGCTCATCCGTTACCTCCAATTTTTTGTGTTATAAGATTCAACCAAAATGAATATTCGAAATTATCATCATATTGTTCAAAGGTATTACCAGTATTATAAGGGGGGTCTATAAAAATACATTTTATTTTTTCTGCAAAGTTTTGTTCAAGAGATTTAGATGCAAGGAGGTTATCACCAAAGATTAGCATGTTATTAGTATTCTTGTCTCCAAAAGATTTTTCAGGTGCTTCGATTAAAATGCGCGGTTCAAGTTTCGTCTGTTTATCATTTCCGATCCATGTTAATTCCAGTTTTTGATTTCCATTATTCATGCGTTTAGTTCCTTAATATCTTTGCCAATTTACACGCCAAAGCAAAGCGGCGGCGGGTAAAGGTAAGTTCTAATTTTGGTTTGGAGTTCATAAATATTCTCATTATCAGTATCCGAATTTACAGAATTCTATGATTAACAGAATTAGTTTGAATGTATTTGGGATTGAATATTAATTTATATGGTAGACTTTTACTCCCGAAATTTATTAATAATCCTAATGGAAAATCGTATGCCACTACATAATTTTTTGCCTGCGCTAAGTGAACATCTTCTAAATTTATGACAGCTTTTAATTCAACTAAGAGTTTATTTTCAACGATAAAATCTGCTCTTCGGGTTCCAACAGCAATTCCATCCTAATAAATAGTATGTTCTTTTTCCCTTTCAAATTGAATTCCGGTTTTTTCCAATTCGATTGCAAGGCATCGCTGATAAATAACTTCATGAAAGCCATATCAAGAGTATTATGCATTTTAATCGAACAGACAATAATTTTATATGCTAATTCATCTTTAATCATATTCCAAAAATCATTTCACTTAACCACTGATTAATAGATTAATCCCTTTCATGACTTCCACCCAACTCAAAATTCACTCGATCTCAAAATTCACTCGATCTCAAAATTCTGTAAATCATGATACTCACAGGAAGGTATATCAAACAGAAGAGGCAACTAAAATAATCACCTCTTCCGAAAAAAATTTAGAATCTCAACCCGATGTCAACGAACTGCACATTTTCCAAACGTCCGTAATCTGCCCAGCCGTAATTAATTTGAATTGCAGTAGAACCAGTCATATTATAAATCAATCCACCGCCGAAAGTTAAACCCTGTTCGCTATCTCGAAGGAAAAGCGATTTGTAACCGGCACGCGCAAAAAACATTTCATCGTAAGCGACTTCCATACCGGCGTTGACATATTCAGTGTTATCGTTCGGGTGAGTAGCATCGAGTGCCGTAGTAATTCTAAGATAACGTTCCTTCACAACATCCATCGCAAGTCCGAGCCGGAATGTTAAGGGAATATCAAACCTACCCGTTTCATATTTTGAGAGAACATTATTCGGACCGGTATCGGGATTTCCATCGGGATCATAATTGAAGAGAATATCTCTTCCGTCCATCTGCATTTTCGAACCGAAGTTTGAAATGCTCGCGGCAATGATTAATCCGTTAAAAGGTGTTTCGTACCATGTTCCAAGATCGACAGCAAATCCACCGGCAGTAGAATTCCAAATTTGCTCGCGCAAATATTTGAATTGAAAACCGAGTGAAAATTTATCTGTTAATCTGCGAGCATATCCGACACCAAAAGCAAGCGAAGAGGCATCCCAAACTCTACCATCACCTTCAGGAAATTCGAACGTTCTCACTTTATCTTCAGGCACACCGAGTTGTGTCATCGAAAAGAAAAACGTACCTAAATCTTCGAGATGCAGCGAAGCCGCCGCAAAGTCGTATGATATATCCGCAAGCCATTCTGCATGATTGAAAGCAACTTCACCGTTACCGGTGCCGTTTGCTATTCCGGCAGGATTCCAATAAACGGAATAGATATCGTTACTGATGGCGGTAAAAGCACCTCCCATTGCAATCGCTCTTGCCCCCGCGCCGATCTTAAGAAATTGCGCGGCGGTCGTTCCTACTTTGGAAGTGCTTCTATCCAATTGTGCGAGTGAATTGGTTGCAAAAAATAAAACTGCAAATAATGTTGATGTTATTAAAAATTTTTTAATCATGATCTTATCTCCGATTGAATTCATTTCAGTTATTTAATTACCGCGAATCTTCCGATTTTTTCGCCGACGCCGGGAATATCTACATGATAGATATACACACCGTAAGCGATGCGTTGCCCTTCGTTGCTTAAAAGATTCCACGAAGCGATACTTGTGTTATCATCTTTTTGAATCGTCTGCACGAGTTCGCCGGTGAGCGTGTAAATTCTTAAAGTACACTTCGGAGGAAGATTTCTAAATTGTAAATCTCTTTCGCCGCGAAGATTAGCCAAACGTCCCGGCGCTTCGGAACCGCTGAAACCAACGTAAGGATTCGGCACAACATATATTTGATCTAAGTTATCAGAGACAGCGGCGGCATCAAACGTTGCGGCTTGAGTAGTGAAGAAATATTCATCGCCGGCGCGGAAAGGTTTCTTATTCTTTATGAAAAAAACATCTCCGTTCTTCGGCAGAATTGATGTTGCCAAGGTATCTTTTGTCGGCATGAAAAGAACTTCATAACTTGTTCTGAATCCTGTTTCTCCTTGCGGTTGAATCACGATTACTTCTCCCCAATTCCATCTGTCTTTATTTTTATCGTTGTTATCTTTAACGAGAAAAGTAGCCGGTTCATTCGTAGTAACGTTCCAAACTTTGAAAGGCAACACGGATTTTTTAACCGTGGGCGATAAAGTAGAACGAGCTGTATCGGAAGGATTTGCCCAAACATAAACAGTATCGGTACCGACAACCTTCATAGTTGTATCCGTCGAACCCCAACGAATTTCATAATCGGCGCGCCATTTAATCCTTGTTGCGGCATTACCGACTGAAACGATATAATGAGATACCGTGTCATAAATATTTGTAGCAGCATTATTCAAAAATTTCGTTTCGGCGTAATCGATTGTCAGCGAATCGTTCTTCACATAAATCTTTGAGCCAAAGAAATCGGGATTGTTATCCTCTCCTTGAATCATTTTACTTTTTTGGACAGGATAATATCTATACTTCGCCGTGAAAGTAGCATTTGAAGGAAGTGAACCGGGAGATGAACCTCTAATTTTTCCGCTTTCAAAATTGAGCGCGTAGTTTGAAGGACTCACAAGATTGTTTCCTGAATCGAACACTTCAAAACTAAAGCTTTGAATATTTTGTTTTCCTAAATTCACGAACACTGTATCCTTTGAAACAAATTTTTCTGTAACGCCCGTTGAATCGAGAATGCTGTAAGTTACAGAATCATCAAACACAATTTTGAATGAACGATTCTCAACGGAAAGGTCATCGAAAATTTGGATTGAGATATCTCCTGTAGAATTTCCTTTCACCAAAGTCGGTTTGCCGTTAATACCGGCTTGAGCATTAGTATAACCGCTTCCAATCGGATTGGGAGTAACTGCAACAGTGTTCACATCAAAAATTAATTGGCTCGTAATCGGGTCTCGTTGAATAACCGATTGCGATTCAGTCGGCGGAATTTCTTTTCCGACTTCAATATTTCCGCCGTCATACGAAACTACGGCATAATAATATGTAACGCCATTTTGAACAGTCGAATCAACATATTCATGAACAAGACCTGTGTTATTTCCGAGATAATATTTTACTGCTCTTCCCTGATATTCGACAGGATGAAAACCGCTGAGAGAATCAATCAAATCCCATTGTGCGCGTTTGCCTGTGTTCGGATCGAAGAGAGCTTGTCCGAGGAAAGGTACGCCGTTTCCATCTGTAATTGTGTAGACATCAGCGAACGTAAAATCCTGGCTGCGATATATTTTGTATCCTTGAAAATCTTTTTTTGTTGAGAGAGGATCAACCGAGCCTTCGGCTCTTGTATCCCAATAAAGTTTTACACGTTTATCTCCTGCAACGGCTTTAACGACGGGCTTCAAAGGAGGTTGAGCAAAACGATAATCGGCTTCCAAAACTCTTGTAGATGTCTCGGCATTTAGCACAAGGTCATCTCTATTATCGCCAAATAAAATTACCATCGAAAATCTTTGCGACTCCCCTGTTTTAAGTGAAAGAGGTCCGCTTCCAAAATTGAAAATGTTATCTCCTTGTGTGCCAAGTAATTCTTGATTCGGATCAATTGAGTCGGAAGATAACCATTCCCACATTAGAGTAGCATTTTTCGGAACGTTCGGCAAACTGTTTGTATAAGCCGCGGCATGAAAACTTGTTAAACCAATTTGATCGGATTCTGAAATATCTCTCAAACCAAAATTCGGTTCACTGCCTGCCCACTTGTAGCCAAGCAATCGTGTATCGGCAATAGGTTCGCCGAGGTCATATTTATTGTTTCCGTTATTATCGAGAAACCATCCTTGCGAAGGCAGTCCGTCCCCTTCGCCGTAATCGGATCCGGGATAGTTTGGAGAATCCGGACCGATACCATCAATTCCAATATCATCTTTCGCGGCAACCCAATCGCCGTCTTCATCCCCTTCATATCTTGGTTTGGGAGCGCCAAAGACTGCAGTGTACTTTGTTACATCGGCAATTCCGAAAGTGAGGGGAATCGTAACGCCATCAATAAAATTTCCTGCCGAGTTAGCAGGATTTTCATCGATGATACCATCATCATCGTTGTCTCTTCCGTCACTGGAATTTGTCGGCGATTCCAAAAATTTCCACCCGAAATAACCGGCGGCTCTACCTCCGGCTCCTTTCATATCATCATCCCAAGCATAAACCATGTTTCTTGCTCTTTGAGGATAAGGATCTGCAAGAATTCCTGAAGGCGGAATAAAGTAAGCGCGGTCATCGCTATAATCGGAAGGACCTCCGACGTGCGGGTCGCCGTGCATTCCGAAATAAACTCTGTTTAAATCTTTTTCACTCGCATTCGTAACTTGATAAACAAGAAACACGAGATCTTCTGCGAGCGGATTATTGAACTGAACTACGCGAACTTCCATATCAAGACCAAGTCCTCCCTTTGATGTATCGGTGGAGAAAGGTTTGTATCTCGGTTCAGTATAGTTTGTGTAATCATCGAGTACAAAATAAACTTCTTCATCGGGTGCAGTTGCTTGATCGCCAAGGAAAGCAGGCCAAACATATTTTCCTGCGCCGGCAGAGTACCATCTTTCTGGCCATGAATCGGGTTTGCCGTCGCCGTTTTCATCGGGTGCATTAAGTCTTGCAATTTCTCTGGAGTTCGGATCAGCGTAACCTTCTTTCGGCAACCATCCCCATTTTAAAGTACCATCGGGGGAATATGCACCTTGCGTTGTAAGGATAAATGAATCATCGACAATGTGAAGAGTATCAAAACCGCCGGAGCCGTTGTTCACCAAAACTTCACCTGCAGCAAGAGGACCGAATTCAAATCCGTTTCCTAATCCCTGCCAAACAAGATCGCCAATGTTGCCAAGGTAGTTTGGTTTGCAGATTGATCCATAGTTGAAAAGTACGGTAGTTATTTTATTTCCTTTAATAATAACTTCACGAATTTCCCTCGGATCGCCCGAAGTTTTGAAGACATGTCCGGGTTTATAGACATTGCCAAAAATTCTCATCATATCTTCATACGAAAGACCTTTGATGTTTATGTTTCCATATTTATCTCTTTCCTGCGCTTGTACGCCGACAATAAATAATATTAGAAAAGAAATAATTGAGAATAACTTTAATTTCATTTTAAAACTTCCTTGTTACTTAAGTAAGAGTGAAAAACCTAAACGAACTTCGCGCGGGCGGCTGATTCTTTCGGGACGATTGGAATAGTAACCGTCAAGTTGGTCAACTCCGAAAAGTCCTTTGTCGCCTCTGTTTATGCGGGTGCGAAGGTCATTAAATTCATAACTTGTTAAAATCTGTTCAACATTGGAAAGTGCTCTGCCTGAACTTGCATAAACTGCCTGCTCATTTTCCGTATCAAATACATTTTCAACTTGCAAGAAAAGCGTGAAGTCGATATCGCCGACATTCAAGAATTTCTCGAATTTGAAATCGAGGTTCCAATTTATCGGTTGATTCGAACTCCCCTGCTGATACAGCACAGTAACTAATTGAGATGGAAAACTTGGAGTGTAAGGTGTTCCGGTTTGGAAAGAAAAGACCGCGCCGAAATTCCAATCGTTCGGCTGAGTTAATGCAATAGTTCCGTTAATAACGTGTGTGCGGTCGAAACTGAGCGGCACTAAAAAAGTTTCGCTTTGTTTGCCCGATTGCTCACTGAAGAAAAGCTCTTCAGAAGGTTCGGTTCGGTTTCCTTCTGCTATTGAGAATGTGTAATCAAGCGAAGCGGAGAACAATTCTCCCGCGCTTCTTCTTTTTATTAATGAAAAAGTTACACCGCGAGAATTTGCATAAGCAAGATTGGTGAGAAGATTGTACTGTCTCCCCGTATTCGTGTAAATTGATTGAGTGAAAATGTAGTTCGAAACATCTTTATAAAATCCGGTTACATCAAATTTCAAATCATCCAATAATTGTTGTTGAAATCCAATTTCATATTGAACAGATTTTTGCGGCTCAACATTCGGATTACCGAAAGTTGGTGTTGTTCCTGCGTTCGCAACAAAAAATTCCGGGTTAGAATATAAACTCGATAGTGATGCAATCTGATAAAAGTGTCCGTAAGATAAACGAATGATTGCTCTATCAGTAATGGGGTAAGACATGCTGATTCTCGGAGAAAGACTGTGTTGAATTTCAACCGGTTCGTTGTACACACTAATAAACCCGAAGAGTGAATCAACTAAATTTTTTGAAATGAAAGGATTGTATTTCGAAGCCGCGTCGAAATATTCGTAACGAACTCCGGCATTCAAAATAAACGATTCGCCGAACTCAATCTTATCCTGCACATATGCGGCAAGGTTAACCGGTTTCTTTTTGTATGTAGTTAAAAGTGCCGGCGATGTTGGTTTTCTGCGGATGATTACAAGATTTGAATCGTAAAGAAGATCCGAGTTCGTCAGATTTCCATAAGTTCCATCGCTGTTAAGTTTTCCGATTTCAACAGAGTAACCTTCAAAATCGAGATCGTGCAATCTTGTTTCGAATCCAAATTTTATTTCATGAATTTTGAAAAGTTGAGCGACTAAATCTCCTTTTATACCGAAAGTTTTTGTTTCTCTAAAAGAGCGATAATTATTCGTACCGCCGGCATACAATCCCGTGTTGCCAATCGGTCTGCTGTAAAGATTAGGAAGATATCTTTCGTCTTCAAGATTTTCATAAAGATAATATTGTCCTTCATTTTTACTGTACGAAAATTTTAAAGTGTAAAACATGTTGTCGTCAATAGTATGCGTTAAATCTAATGACTGTACTAATGCCTGGCTATAATTTATTCCGTTACCGTCGGGATTATATTTATATGCAAAAGAATAACTTTGCGAAGAACCTTTATCAAAAACAATTTCATACTTCAATTTTAAAGTCGGTAAAAATTTGTAGCTGAGATTTCCTTGAATGTTATAACTACCGAACCAATTCATCGGAACGGTTTTGCCATCGCCGGTCGGAAGCCCGCTACTATCGGTTTTGGAATATGGATTGAAGAAATAAGGATCAGTCGAAAGTCCTCTTCTCGGATCACCGGTTTGTGTGAAATTATCGGGAGTTGCGTAAGAGTCGGTCGGTCTGTACAATCTAATACCATATAAACTACCGTTAGAAACTTCATGCACACCGGAGATATAAAATCGTGCATCTTTAAGTTCGGGAATCGGACCTCCGAAAGTAGCTTCAACTCTTCCTCTATTCACAAGTCTTTCATCACCTTTTCCGAAGAAGAAAACTTCGTTTGTAGTTTTAGGAAATAGAGAAGTTCGAGAAGTAAAATAATCTCCGACGTAACCTCTTAAACCGAAAGAATAATTTTCTCCACCTTCTTTTGTAACATAATTAACAACACCGCTAAGCGCATTTCCATATTGCGCGGAGAAAGTTCCGGTGGAAACGGAAACTTCTTGAACTGCATTTGTCGCAAGTCCTATCGAACGCTGCTGATTATACGGGTCATTCAAAGATATTCCGTTCAGAGTGAAAGCAATTTCATTCGATCTTCCGCCGCGCACGTGAAGAGTTCCGTCATTGCCGGTAACTACTCCCGCTTGCAAACGAATTACATCGGTGATTTGATCAACGGGAAGTTCGCTGATTGTTTCGGAATTGATTGCAACTGTCGGATTTGTTAAATCTTTTCTGATTAAAGGATTTCTCTCTCCTTGCACAACAACGGGGGGCAAATCAATTGAACCTGATGAAAGTTCGAAATCTAATTTTGTAGTAAAATCGACATTCACGCGAACGTCTTTGGTAGTAATTTTTTGATAACCGACAACGGACGCAGTAACCGAATGAACTCCAGATGGAACATTCAGAACAACATAATTTCCATCGAGGTCGCAAGCGCTACCGAGCGATGTGCCTTCGACAAAAACATTTGCGAAAGGAATACCTTCGCCGGTTTGTTTATCTGTAACTTTGCCGGAAATTTTTCCGGTAGATTGAGAAAAAATGCCGATCGTAAATAGATTGATCAGCAGTACGCATAGTGTAATCAAACGATGCATCAACAGCCTCTTTTGTTTTGGTGTGAGATGAACTTTGTTAGTTAAAAATTAGGGGCAAATATAAAACCATTCTTGTTGTTATTCAAAATGAATGAAGGATTTTAGAATTTTTTTTTCTGTTTGCAACCTCTTTAGTTTAGTCAGCATTGCGAGAAAAGAAATTCTTTGTCGGTGAATTATTATCCCGTCATTTTACATGCGAATTCAAATTCTCATCAACTCAACAACTTCAAACTTATATTGCAATCAAAAAAATAAAAATTTAAGGAAGATAAATGTCAACATTGATGGTAAGCATATCAGGCATTCGCGGAATAATCGGCGATGGATTAGAGCCTGAAGTATTAGTTAAATACACAGCCGCGTACGCAGATTTCATCGGTACAGGAAAAGTTATTGTCGGAAGAGATTCACGAATTTCGGGAGAGATGGTTAAGTCAATCGTCATCGGAACTTTGCTTGCAAAGGGAATCGATGTTGTCGATATCGGAATTTGCCCGACACCAACTGTTCAATACATTGTTAAAACAGAAAAAGCATCGGGAGGAATTGCGCTCTCGGCGAGCCACAATCCCAATCAGTGGAATGCTTTAAAACTTTTGAACAGCACAGGGCAATTCATGACTCCCGAAGAAAATCAAATTCTTCTCTCGATTCTTGAAAAAGAAAACAATTACAAAAAGTGGGATGAACTCGGAAAACTTATCGGAGATTTTGACGGCATTTCGATTCACAAAAATGCAGTGCTAAATTTGAAATACATCGACCGGGCAGCAATTCAAAAAAGAAAATTTAAAGTGCTTGTAGATTGCGTCAACGGCGCGGGCGTTTATGTCATTCCCAAACTTCTGCGCGACTTTGGCTGCGAGGTTATTGAAATGAATTGCGAACGAACAGGAATATTTCCGCGACTTCCCGAACCGCTTCCCGAAAATCTCATCGATACAATGAATGCTGTTAAATCCGCAAATGCAGATTTGGGTGTCGTCGTTGATCCCGATGTTGACAGACTTGTTTTAATAACCGATAAAGGAGAACCTTTCAGCGAAGAAAACACAATCACCCAAGCCGTAAAATTTGTACTCTCAAAAGAAAAAGGTGATGCTGTTGTAAATCTTTCCACAACACGCGCGGTTGAAGATGTTGCAAAAGAATTCGGGTGCAAAGTTTTTCGCTCACCTGTTGGTGAAGCGAATGTTGTGAAGAAGATGAAGGAAGTCGGCGCAATTATCGGCGGTGAAGGAAGCGGTGGAGTGATTTATCCCGCGTTGCATTATGGAAGAGACGCGCTTGTTGGAATTGCAATCACTTTGCAACATCTTCTCGAATTTGGAAAATCAATTAGCGAAATGAAAGAAGCGTTACCAAAATATTTTATCGCAAAGCGGAAGATTGATCTCGTCAACATTCAACCCGATGAAGTTTTGAATAACTTAAAGCTAAAATATTCCAAAGAAAAATTCAACGATGAAGATGGATTGAGAATCGACTTCGAAGACCATTGGGTGCATTTTAGAAAATCCAATACCGAACCGATAATCAGAATCATTGTTGAAGCGGAGAGTGAAGCATCAGCTTCATCACTCATTGCCGAATATGTGAAATGCGTAGTTTAGAATAGCTTTTTTGAAAAATGAGTTTTGGTGGACATTCTCTAAAATAATCCCAAATTCTATAATTATGCTTGTAAATTGAAAGTCCAACTTTTAATTTACAAGTATGATTGAGAGAAATCTACAAAAAGCAATAAAAAAATCGTTAGAGGTATTCCCTGCGATAGGAATAATCGGTCCCCGGCAAGTCGGCAAAACCACACTCGTAAAAGAGATGTTTCGGAACGATAGGGATGTAACATACATAGATTTGGAACTCCCTTCAGACTTAGCAAAGCTCGATGATCCGGAATTTTATTTTGGTGCGCTGAAGTCTTCAACAATTGTTATTGATGAAATCCAAAGACTCCCCAAATTATTCCCAATTCTTAGAGCGTTAATCGATAAAGAAAAGAAGGAAAGAAAATATATTTTACTCGGTTCAGCCTCTCCGACACTAATAAGAAGTTCATCTGAAAGTTTAGCCGGTCGAATAAAATACCATGAACTTATGCCTTTTAGTTTATCCGAAATTATTGATGAAAAAGATTTTTCCCTGAATAGTTTTTGGTTGAGAGGTGGTTACCCGTTAAGTTTTTTGGCTAATGAAAATGAAATTTCTTTTAGTTGGTTAAATTCATTTAAACAAACATTTGTAGAAAGAGATATTCCGCAACTTGGTATAAATATTCCTGCGCCTCAAATCAAAAGATTTTGGACGATGCTTGCTCATAACCACGGACAACTTTGGAATGCGTCCGCTATTGCAAAAGGACTCGGGATTACCGCACCAACAGTTAGAAATTACCTGGATATATTATCCGAGACTTTTCTTGTTAGGCAACTGCAACCATTCCATTCTAACGTAAAAAAAAGATTGATCAAATCTCCAAAAATATATTTGAGAGATTCGGGATTGCTCCATTCATTGCTCGGAATCCGTTCGATTGATGAATTGTTAGCCCATCCTGTAATAGGATTTTCATGGGAAGGATTTGTCATCGAGGAGATAATTAAAAACTTCGGCGAAAAATTTGATTATTATTTTTATAGATCTCAGGCAGGCGCGGAAATTGATTTAATACTTGCCAGAGGAGATAGTCCAAAATTCATTGTAGAAATTAAGGCAAGTCTCGCGCCAAAACTAACCCGTAGTTTCTCTATTGCACATCAAGATTTTGCAGGAATAAAGTCCTTCGTTATTTATTCCGGGAACCAAAGCTATGAGCTGCGAAAGGATGTTACCGTTATTGCTTTAAAAGATTTTATTGCATTAAATCTTTGATCAAAGATTCGAAAACGTTTTTCAGCAGTTTGAATAAATTGTAATGTATCATTCAGGGATGTTTCCATTTAAGAATCTTTACCAAACCATCGAAGCCATTAAGCCGCTACAACCAATATTCACACGGGTAAATACAAAAAAAGAAAAACCTTCAACACAATCATGAATTAACAACATGTGTTGAAGGTTTGAAAAATTATTCAGGAATTTCTATCGCAACGAATCTTGAATTTCCTTTGTTATCGGTAACATCGAGCAAAACGGATGAACCTTTTTTCTTATTGACGATATTTTCAAAATCGTCGACGCTGTCGATCGGTTTCTTATCAATCTTTTTAATCACTAAACCCTGCCCCAAGCCTTGCGCCTGTGCATTGCTGTACGGTTTCACTTTGGTGATTAAAATTCCGGAATCAATGTTGTATGTTTCCTTCTCACTATTTTTCATGTCGCGCACAGTCAACCCGATTTCATCAAAAGATTTGGAATCAGATTTCGAATCTTTCTTTTCTTTTTCTGAATCCGAATCATCATCCTTCGCGGCAACAACATCATCTTTTCTTGCTTTCAAAATTACTTTGCGGGTAATCTCTTTGCCGTCTCTAAATATGTGTAGAATTATTTCCGCTCCGGCAGATTTTGAAGCAACATAACTTTGCAACTGATTCGGTTTGTTAACATCGAGATTATCAATCTTCAAAATAATATCTCCCCTTTTAACATCGGCATCTTCCGCGGCGCCGCCTGAAACAAGACTTTCCACAATCACTCCTCGCGGAGAACCGAGACCGAGTGCCTTCGCCATTGCATTATCTACTTCTCTAATTTGTACACCGATGTATCCACGATTTATTTTCCCACTCGCAATTAAATCTTTTGCAACAGACTTTGCAAGATTTATCGGAATCGCAAAACCATAACCGATGTACGTTGCAGTGCGCGATGCAATCGCCGTATTAATTCCAATCACTGCGCCGGAAAGATCAACAAGCGCGCCGCCGCTATTGCCGGGATTGATTGCCGCATCGGTTTGTATAAAATCTTCAACTCCATAACTATCTTGAATTAAATTTAATTGTCCGCGATTTAAAGCGGAAATAATTCCCGCAGTTACAGTTGAAGTTAAAGAGAACGGACTGCCGATTGCCATCACCCATTGCCCGACGTGAAGTTTGTCCGAGTTTCCTAAAAAAGCAACAGGCAATTTTGTTGCGTTAATTTTGATAACTGCCAAATCAGTCAGTGGATCTGTACCGATAACTTTGGCTTCGAATTTTCTTTTGTCATTCAACATCACCGTAACTTGTTTGGAATTTTCGACAACGTGATTATTTGTTAATACGTATCCGTCATCGCTTATAATAATTCCGCTACCCGAACCTTGTTGTTCTTCGGGAACTTCAAAATCTTTAAAGGGAAAGAAAAAATCTTGATGAGGATTGTCTTTCACTTCTGCCACAACCGTGATTTGCACAATAGACGGAGTAACTTTTTGTGCGACTTCAACAAAAGCCTGGCTGAATGCGGTTGCATCGGCATTTAATGTTACCGGTGGATTTGCGGAGCCGAGATTAATATCCGCTAAACCGGGGCGAACCCATCCGAAGCCCGAAACAAGCACTGCTCCGAATATAATTCCCGAAAGCAATAGTGCTAATCCTCCAAATAATTTTTTGTAATTCATAATTCTTTATCCTTTTATTTTATTAAACTGATTGATTTTAAACCTTTGAAATCCGGCACGTGATGTTTGAGATATTCCAAAAGCATTCTGATTATTGTTTTGATTTTAGAATTTCCAACACCAATCGTTTTTCCGGTTTTTAGATGAGAAATTAATGTGAAAAGTTCCGAAGAAATTTCTAAAGAAAAAATATGTTCTTTCATGCAATTGGAGCAAAGAAATCCACTGCTATAATTAAAAGCCAGCGTTGAACCCGCTTTCAAGTTCACACCGCAAGAAATACATTCCGCTATCGATATCTCGTAACCGAGTTCGGTAAGAAAATAGAAAAAATATCTAGCAAAGATTATCGGCGGTTCTTCTTCGGCTTTGTCAAAAAGAGTTAAAATTTTTTTTGTCCCCCGAAAAAGTTTTTTGTTCGTCTCATGTTCGGGAGCTAATTGATAAACGAGTTCGATGACTGCGAGGGCGTAATTTAATCGTTCGTAATCTTCGCGCAATTTCGGAAAGTGAAGAACGAGATCCGCCGAAGAAATAATTTGAATATCGCGGTTTTCTTTTTTGTAAAGAACAACTTGAACTACGTTTAGCGGATCGATAATTCTTCCGACTTTTGCATTCGAGCCCCTTCCCCCTTTAATTATACCGGAAATTTTTCCGAGTTCATCGGTGTAAAGTTGAGCGATTTTACTTGTGTCGCTAAAGTTCACTTTCGAAAGAACAATCGCTTCGGTTGTGATTATTTCACTCATCATTCACTCGAAATTATATGGAGGCGAGACAACTTCTTTTTCAGTAATGATTCCCGTTATCAATTCCGCCGGCGTAATATCGAATGCAGGTGAAAAAGCATTCACACCACTTTTTGCAATTTGTATATTTTTTATGCAAACGAGTTCATCGCCGGAACGGTATTCAATTGGAATATCTGAACCGGACGCGATGTTAAAATCAATTGTTGATGTTGGTGCGGCGATATAAAAAGGAATTGAATGATATTTTGCGAGAACCGCCAAATTGTATGTACCGATTTTATTTGCACTATCGCCGTTGCGTGCAATTCTATCTGCACCGGTAATAATCAAATCAACTTTTTTTTGTTGCATTAAAAATGCGGCACTCGAATCGGTTAGTATTGAAAAAGGAATTCCGAATTTTTCTAATTCAAACGCGGTCAGTCGTGAGCCTTGAAAGAGTGGACGAGTTTCATCGGCAAAAACATGATTGACGAATCCCTTCTCAAATGCGGCTCGGATGACGTTTAACGCAGTTCCTTTACCTCCTGTTGCAAGCGCGCCTGTGTTGCAGTGAGTCAAAACGTTTATATTTTTTGAAAATATTTTTAATCCATTTTCGGCAATTCTGTTACAAAAATTTATGTCTTCTTCATGAATCGCTTTCGCTTCTGCAAGCAAATCATGATAAACATTTTTCTCATCAATTATTTTTTCGTAAAGAAATTTGATTCTGTTTATCGCCCACTTCAAATTTACGGCAGTCGGTCTCGAGTTCAACAGAGTTTCATAAGCTTGATAAAATTTCTCTGAATTATTTTCGTGCAACTGCGAGAGAGCCAATGCAAATGCCGCCGCAACGCCGATTGCAGGTGCGCCGCGAATTTCCAATCTCTTTATCGCTTCCGAAATTCTCAAGTAATCATCCGTCGAAAAATATTTTTCTTCCAACGGCAATTTCGTTTGAACGAGAAATGTCAGCGAATCGTTTTCAAACCGGAGAGAAAAAAAATCATTCTTGCTCATCAAAACGCGAGATTGTTAGAAAATCTCTGTAACGATCTTGAATTCTCAAATTGGAAAGTTCCTCGATTCCTTTTGTGCTAAACTGTTCAACACAAAAAGAAGCCATCGCGCTTCCATAGACTACTGCCTTCTTCATGTTTTGCGTAGAAAGTTCCTGTGTTTTGTGCAAATAACCAATGAAACCGCCGGCAAAAGTATCTCCCGCTCCGGTCGGATCAAAAATCATTTCCATCGGATAAGCAGGCGCGGAGAAAATAGTTTCTTCCATAAAAAGAAGCGCACCGTGTTCACCTTTTTTTATAATCAAAATCGGGACACCCATTTCGCGTATGATTTTAGCGGCTTTGATGAGGTTCGGCTCATGCGCAAGTAACCGTGCTTCGCTATCGTTGATTATCAAAACGTTCACTCTTTTCAGAAGTGAAAGTAAATCGGATTTCTTTCCTTCTATCCAATAGTTCATGGTATCACAAATAACAAAATATGGATTTTCAAGTTGATCCAAAACGCGATGTTGAAGAACGGGATCAATATTTCCGAGACAAATATATTTTGCTTTCTTCAATTGATCAGGAATTACAGGATTAAATTTTTCGAAGACATTTAATTCGGTAAGAAGTGTGTCGCGCGTATTTAAATCGTAATGATATTTTCCCGACCAGCGAAAAGTTTTTCCGCCGGGAACAATTTGCAGTGCTTCAAGATCGATGTTGTGCGATTCCATCATCTGGATATATTCTTTCGGGAAATCTTCACCGACAACTCCAACCATGTGCACCGGTCCGCTGAAGTAACTTGCGGCGAGCGAAATGTATGTTGCGGAACCGCCGAGCGCATCTTCAACGCGACTGAAAGGGGTTTCTACTGTATCTAATCCTAACGATCCTACTACTAATAAACTCAATTATTTTTCCTTTAATTTTTTTTAGAGATGATTACAATTTTGAGATTAAGTTATTTATATCAATTTCAATTTTTTCTTCGCAGAAAAAAGCTTCGCCATATTTTTTCCCGATCTGAAAACCGTAGAAACTGCTGCGCGATTCGATATACTTCAAGAAATTTTCTGAGCTGATTAAAGTTTCCGGTTCTGAACTTTTCGGATTGAAGACTTGTGTATCGAACGCTTTTATCGCTTCCATTTTAGCCGCAAAAGTTTCTGAAATATCAACAATGAAACTCGGTTCGAATGTGTAAGTCTGCATGTAGTAATATAATTTTTTCGGTCGAAAAGCAGTCTGCGGAACTTCCCTATCAAACGATTTTATTTTCTGCAAACCTGCAGAGAACATTGCTTCTTTGACGAGTTTACTGGCATCGATATGGTCGGGATGCCGGTCATTAAAATAAGGAGCGAAAATAATTTTCGGTTTGAATTTGCGAATGGACATAATAACCTTCATCAAATTTTCTCTGCTGCGTTGAATATTGCCGTCGGGAATGTTTAAGTTTTCTCTCACGGCAATTTTGAGAATGATAGCGGCTTTGAAAGCTTCCTGCTGTCGCAATTCCGCCGAGCCGCGGGTTCCGAGTTCCCCTTTCGTAAAATCAACAATACCGACCTTCAGCCCTGCATTGGACAAACGTGCAATTGTTCCCCCCATGGAAAGTTCGGCATCATCGGGGTGAGCCGCAAATACTAAAGCGTCAAGATTCATAAATTATTTTTTTAATCATAAAAAAAATTGGCACTGCAAACTTAAGAATTCTCTCTTGCTCAAACTAAAAAAATAATTTTGGAGTGTCATCTTTATTTTCATCAGTGCCTGCCAAAATATCATTTTTTAGAAGCACACTTTTCAATCTGGATAACTCTGGGAAATTCAAAACTTCATTAAGGGAATAAACTAATAAGGTTGTTCCTCGGTAAGAACTACTTTTACTAAGGTTGTGATCGAATTTAAGGGTTATCCATGCTCGGTTTTCTTGAACAAATTTTTGCAAATAAATTTGAAGCAAATTGCAAATGCAAAAAATATTTTATGATTACACATTGCTTCATTCATGCACATTATAATCTCGCGTCCTTATTTTTTTATGAACCTTATTAACTATAAAATTAAAAAATAAAAACTTCATTACATTATTCGCAATAATAATACAACCGTACTTTGTCCGCTTGACAGATAAAGAATAATTCATTCAAGTTTTTCCCGATGAACTTATCAAAGATTGTGAGAATACATTTTTAACAATTGCTAATTCGCAATCGAACCGATATTATTCATCACACTCTCATCAACTCTCTTTGAAGAAGATTAGCAATTGGATAACTTTGCAAGTGAGATTTATTAATTCTCATATGTTCAATAAACTTTTGGTTAATGCCATGAAACAATTCAAATATCTACCTACCCTGCTTTTTCTCCCCATGATTTATATCATCGTCTTCACAACCGGATGCGAAACAACAAATGATCCCGGCGGTGGCGGCGGAAATGATTCAACACTTGTTGATTCAGCCGCTTCAGTTGCTAAGTATAACCAAGGATACGCGCTACTCGAAAGTGAATTCCATTACTTAGTCAATGCAGAAATAAAAAATACATCTGATCTTGATATCCTAAATTTCAAACCGGCGAATGATCTTTTTAAAGAAGCGATTAAACTGAATCCGAACAATAAACCTGCGCAGTTCGGCGCGGCTCTTACGGAAATTTTAATTGCATACGCAGATACTTCAATAAAAAGATTGATTAAAGATTTTGAAACATGGGGGAATAGTAATCAGTCCAATTTTCTAAGTTCGACAATCATCCCGACTGAAACAAAACAGATGCAAATACCGCTCGTCTCTGCCGCTTTTAATATTGCGGCAATGCATAAAATTGCTGTTACAGATCCGCCGTTGATTAGCAGAATTCAATCTGTACTAAAAAATAATTTTCTCCCAAAGATAGATTATGCTCTGGCACGATTAGCAATTGCGGAGGCAGATCCGAATTTCAAATTTGTAGTCTCCGGCAAAATGCAAGGCGATCCAACTTTGCAATCGGTTACAATTTATCCCGCCGAACTATTACTTACTTCTGCGATGTTGTACGGAATAAAATTCCCAATTGAATCCTTTTTAATTTACAAATTTGAGTTGAATGATTATTCACAAGGCTCATTAGTTGCGGCACTACAACAGAACAGCACAACATTCTTCTATCTTGCTTCTGATGGAACGCAGCATGCGGCGAACGCAAAAACTTCGATGCAAACGATGATTTCAAAAATGCGTTCGGCTATCAATTCAATTAAAACTATTTCAGGCTCCAAACCGGATGCAATTATTAAAATAGGCAACGATGGAATTAGTCAAGCCGACCTCGACACGCTTGATACTTACTTAACCAAAGCGGCAAATGCATTCACACAAAATATTGCGGTTGAATTAAAGGATGCGGATTCGGATGGCAACGATTATACAATCAATGTCAACCTCGGAAACTTCTTCAATAATCCCGCGCAAAATCCGAAGCAGGCATACATTCCCGCCTACACCGTAACTCCATCCGGAACGGACGATATAAAATTTGATTTCGTCGCTCAGACTTACGGCGATTTTAATTTCCCCGACCCAACATTTAACGGTTTATTCCCCGGAATGACGAATGAAACTTTAAAGCGGATTCTTCATATCGATGAAGCTTTTGGTTTTAGGTTGAATGGAAATGCAAGATATGAAGGAGGCACAAATTCATGGTGGAATCCCGTTAGCAGTGCAACCGTAAAAATAATTACCGAGACAAATCAAACTTACACAACAACTACACGCGACGATGGTGATTTCAAAATTATTGTTCGCGATGCAACTGCGAATGGTCCAAAAATCACGCAACTATTTATCAACTATGGACAGGGAGAAACGGAACTCGCTTTCTCAGGATATAAATCTGAGGTTAGAGTGAGTGCAAAATCGGAAGAGCATTTTGATATTGTGATTGTTCGTAAGCCGGAAAATCTTACTGCAACTGTTTACACAAATCCAATTCAAGTGAACTTGCAATGGAATGTAAATGGTTTCTCTTACGGCAGTGGTAATTATGCAATCGAAAGAATGTTGACGGGGGGATCATTTGCAAAAATTGATTCCGGTTATTTTAGTAGTTACAACTATACTGATTTCAATGTTACTGCAGGTCAAACTTACACGTACAGAATTCGAACAGCGCCGGTTCCATACTATTACGGCGATTATTTTAGTTGCTATCTGAAAAATCAGCTTTATTCAAATAGCGTTGTTATTACTCCTTAGTGTGTAAAGCAAAATTTATGTTGCTGATAATGGCTGTGAATTTATACTCACAGCCATTATCAAATATCTTTAAAGAAAATAAACTCAACTCATTATTCGAACACTTTCTGGTTTATCGAGAGTCGTCGTCGATAAATTCTGCGGAAGCTATTGTTCAGAAAAATTATTTTGGCTTCGAGCACTCAACTTCATTCGGCGAGTTTGGATTTTTCTATTCTAAAAACTTAATCGATTTCGAAAGCAAGAATTATAAAACGAATCTTGATTTCGGTATTGAATTTGATGAATCACTTTTCGCACTCGATTATAATTACGCCGATAATATTTTTTTAATAGAGTCGAAAATCAAATTCATAACTGCTGAGCGAAAGTTGTTTCTCTCATATGATTTGGGATTCGGCTTCAATTTTAACATGGATTATTTAAAGAAAATTCAATTCTCTCTTTCCTCCGACATTCTTCCTCTTTTTCTGAATTCAACTTATAACAACGAGCAGTTTAGAATTAATCACTCCCTCCAAAGAAAATCGTTCGGTCTCAGTTTAGAATTAGAACCTGAAAAAAATTCTACTTTGAAAATTGAAAGCAAAAAAAATATTCCGGCAGTATTGGAAGTAGATTCAAAGTTTAAATCTTCGGGAGAGATAAACTATAGCAATCTCGGCATCGGTTATGAACGAGTTAAAAATAATTTCTTTTTTGCCGCAAATTATTTTAAACAGGAATTCGATCTTAAGAGCGATTGGTACACTGCTTCTCAATCTTTCGGCAACATCAACATTTACGATGTTGTCGTGAGTACGTTTTCCATAACCGGGAAATATTTTTTTTCGGAGAAAGAATTAATTCGAACAAATTTTTTATATCTTAATGGTAAAGCCAATTTGAGCGGCACAATTCAAACGTGGCCCTTCACTTCATTAATTACTTCATTCATTATTAATAGAATTAATTATAAATCGAATGCTTCAGTTTCGCTTTACTCTCTTGATTTTGATTACAACAAACAATTTGAAAATTTTTCAATCCTTCCGGGAGTTACTTATTATCATGTTGTGCCAAATTTCTCGCTGCAGTCGTGGCAACCTGCTTTTTTGGTATTCGGAGTAAAAAATTTTACAGACAACACAACACAAATAAAATCATTGGATTTGTTGAATCTCAAATTGTCGATGAAATACACGATAAACATTTTTCTTTTTGAAGCGGAGTTCAATCAGTTTGTTCCGATTCATATTGAACGAAAGACGGCGGAAGAGATTCCACAACCTGCACCGGTAACGAAAACAATTTCTAAAGTTGACGGCGGCAGATTTTTCTCGTTGAAATTTTCCACACAATTTTAGTTTCTTTTATCCCTAAACTGAACAAGCCTGAACCCAAGTTAAATGTTCATCAAATAGTTGTTCTCAGATTGGTGATGAGTGCATTCCAACAGTAAAAAAAAAATTTCATCCCCGAAAGCTTTCGGGATTTCAATAATAAAAATATTTTTCCCGTTAGGGAAAATATGTTGGTAACAAAATATTGCGAATGTAACACAAAATCCCGTAGGGATGACACAGCATAATTTTTACTGTTTAATTCATCAACAACCAAATGCTATGGAACTAAAAGTTGAACAAATTACAAATTGTTGTTTCAGCCTTATTTGACAAGTGTATTATAAGATAAAATAAAATACTTCGCCAGATTTGGTCATGATTTTAATTGAAATCTGCTAAGAATTGCGTGTCATAGTTTTGATGAAAAATTTATTTCATTAAAAAAAAGGTTTGTCAGGTTAAGAAAAATCTATAATTTGCCCGCCTCAATTTCTAAAGGAAAGAAATGAAGTCATTATACATTCTTCTGTGGGTTATGTTACCCGCAATTATATTATCACAAAATTATAGCTGGCAGTTAATCAGATCGGGAAGCGGAAGGGGAAATCCCGCGGTGATCGATAAAAATGATCACAACATTATCTACTACGGTTCGACCAACCAAATTTACAAAAGCACGGACAGAGGCGAAACCTTCACTCAAATTGGAGCGACGATTCCAAATTCGAGCAACATTAAAAACATCATCCTGCATCCAACAAGACCTGGAGTTTTTTTTGTTGCAACATACGGCGGAACTTCTTCCAATTACAGCATTGTTAAAAGTGAAGATAGTGGAAATACCTGGACTACGAAACTGCAAAACCTTTCGTTCTCTTTTTATGGAATTCCAACTACACAAGATCCTTCACACCCCGATCATATCTACATGATGAACGGAATAAATTTTATGCGCTCGACAGATTTTGGCGAAAACTGGGATACGCTCAGCACATCGACAGGTTCATCTGCCGCACCGTGCGATATTGAAGTCTTCCCCGATACTTCTATCATTCTCGTCGGAGATAACACTCACGGAATTTTTAGAAGTACGAATTACGGTTTAACATGGACTCAAGTTTATTCGACGGCGGGAGAAATTCCGACAATCGCGATTGACCCGCTAACTCCCGGAGTTGCATGGGCTACAAAATTCAGTGGCGGAAATGTGCCTGTGAAATCGACTGACTACGGCGCAACATGGTCTGTTGTAACTGCTCTTAACGGAACTTCTTCAACGTGGGGAGTTTCGGTCAGTCCGTATGATTCCAAAGTTGTTGCAATCGGTACATGGAGCGGAAGCACAGTTTGGATTACAAAAAACGGCGGACAAACCTGGTTGCAAACAACGCTTTCACCCAGCAATTACGCAGTTCACGTGCTTGATACTACAACATACTTTGCTTGTCAGTCGGGTGGTTTTTACAAATTACGATCGCCATTTTTTATTCCGGTTGAGTTATCATATTTCACTGCAGAGACAAACGGAAATATGATTCAACTTAAATGGAAAACAATAACCGAGACGAACAACGCAAAGTTTGAAATAGAAGTAACCCGCGATAAAGAAAATTATGAATCGCTCGGAACCATTGCCGGCTACGGCACAACAACCGATCCGAAGTTTTATTCATTTGATTATTCTCCTGCTTCAAACGGGAAATATTTTTTCAGAATAAAACAATTTGATCATGACGGAAGTTTCCAAGTTTATGATGATATAGAAATAGACTTCTCCGCAGTTTATAATTTTTCTCTCGAACAAAATTATCCGAATCCATTTAATCCGCAGACGAAAATAGTTTTCACTTTAGCAGAAGCATCGTTAGTAAATCTTTCGGTGTACAATCTCACCGGAGAGAAGATTGCAACAGTTGTCGACGAAGCGTTAACCGATGGAATTCATGAACATATTTTTGATGCAAACGGAATCGCAAGCGGAAGTTATTTCTATCGTTTAACCGCAAAAAGTAATAGCGGAAAAGAATTTATTTCAACAAGAAAATTCATAATCATAAGGTAAATCAATTAGTGAAGAGATACACATATATACTTCTCACACTCTTTCTCGCGTTGATTGCATACGCATCAACAGATTTCCTGCATGGTATAGTCGGGCTTACAAAACTAAACGGCGACGGTTGCGTTTGCCATAGTTTAGATCCCGAACCATCCGTTTCAGTTTCGGTTATTGGACCGACACAATTAACTCCAAATCAGATTGCAAATTATACAATTCGTGTAACGGGAGGAGCCGCAACTGTAGCGGGTTTTAACGTTGCCGCAAGATTTGGAACCGTAAATCCGATCGATACTTCGGTAAGAAAAATCGATACCGAAATTACTCATAACAATCCCAAACCGTTTTCAAACGATTCGGTGAAATGGAATTTCAGTTACAAAGCTCCCGCTCAAACCGGAAGCGATACAATCTATTCAGTTTCACTCAGCGCCAACGGTGACGGGGCTCCTTCTTTTTTAGACAAATGGAATTTTGGAAATAATTTTCCCGTTACCATCTTGAATGAAGTACCGGTTGAATTGATTTCTTTTTCTTCTGCGATTGTTGATCAAAAAGTTGTTCTTCAATGGAGAACTTCTTCCGAAAAAAATAATTTCGGGTTTGAGATTGAAAGAGCAATTTGCCAACAACATTCACCGGATCGTAATTGGAATGTGATTGGATTTGTAAAAGGTAATGGTACGACTACAAATTTTCATGATTACAAATTCGTTGATGCGAATGTTTCGGGAAGTTTTTCGTATCGATTGAAACAAATTGATTTCGACGGCAAGTTTGAGTATTCAAATATTGTTGAAGTGAATAACAATTTGCTTTCAAGTTTTTCACTCGAACAAAATTTTCCGAATCCATTCAACCCTTCAACATCAATACGATTCGCCAATCCTTCTCCGGGAAAAATCATCTTTAAAGTTTATGATTTAAAAGGTGAGGAAGTCGAAACGATTGCAGAAAATTTTTATGAAGAAGGAAATTTTGCAGTTGATTGGAACGCCGGAAAATTAACTTCGGGTGTGTATGTGATTCAAGCTAATCATAACGAATTGAAAATCACAAAAAGTATCAAAGTTGTTCTTTCAAAATGAAGAAACATTACTCAATCGTTTTGTTTGCCGTCTTCGTATCATTTTTATTTTCGGCATTTTCAATTTTAAATTCGATTGAGAGAGTCGGCAACACACAACTGAACGGACTCGGTTGTGTGTGCCACTCCTTTTATGCAAGCCAAGATGTTCACACATGGTTTGAGGGACCGACAACACTCCACACGGGAGAAACAGCGAACTACAAAGTTTTCTTAACCGGCGGACCGGCTTTTTCGGGTGGCTATAATGTTGCGGCACGCTTCGGTACGCTCGGGTTACTTGATTCACTTTCAATTTTGCATTGGGGAGAACTCACGCAAAGAATGGCACTTCCGTTTCCATCTGCAACAGATACAATCTTTTGGGAATTCAGTTACACTGCACCCGATTCTGTTGAGTTCGATACGCTCTACGCCGCTTCACTCAGCATCGATAACAACGGCGAACCGGATTCACTCGACCTCTGGAATTTCAGTCCCAAATTTCCAATTAGAATTTTGCCGAAAATTGTACCGGTAGAGTTGACAAACTTTTCAGGAAGTATTGAAAATTATTTTGTCATTTTAAATTGGAAAACTGCAAGTGAAAAAAATAATTTTGGTTTTGAAATTGAGGAATCAATTAATAATTTTCAAAATGCCGCAAATAATTGGGAGGTAGTTGGATTTGTAAAAGGAAATGGAACGACTTTGGAAGACCAAGAATATTCTTTCTCAAAAAAAATCGGCGATTATAATTCGCAAATTTCTAATTCAGAGTATTCCATAAAATTCAGATTGAAGCAAATTGATTTTGACGGCTCAGTTTCTTACTCGAATGAGATCCCAATCAATTTCTCACCCCAAAAAAATCAACCTGAAAATTTTGAGTTATTTCAAAATTATCCGAATCCGTTTAATCCATCAACAGTAATCAGTTATCAGCTTCCGGCGTCCGGTAATGTTTCATTAAAAATTTATGATGTACTTGGAAACGAAGTTGCAACTTTGATAAATGAAGAAAAGCAGCCGGGTAATTACAATTATCGATTAACAATTTTACCAAACGGAACAGTTGGTCTCAATTATCAATTTCAAAGCGGGGTTTATTTCTACGAATTAAAGGTTGGCAATTTCACCGCGGTGAAAAAATTTATTCTGCTGAAATAGCTTATTAAAAAAGTCGATCTTGAACCGGCTTTGCTTCGGGATAATTTTAATTAAGATTAAACGTTTTGAGTTTCGGATTTAATTCCTTGTTCTAATATATCAATTGAATAATTGATTCTAATCAATTATTATATGTTACAAATAGATTTTATTTATTAGTACAGGGTAAGTGTTTATGGTTAGTTCAAATATTTTTTCAATTAAAAACTTACATCTTATCTACATAATAATTATAAGTTTATGTTATGTAGAAACATTTCCGCAAACATGGAAATTCATTGGAGGACCGCAAGGGATACGCTCCTACGATATTCTTTTTACTAATAATGGCACATTAATAAGTTATACTTACGACAATATCTACATATCTCATAATTTTGGAGATAGTTGGGAGAAAAAAAACTATCCCACATCGATAGGTATAATTCACAAAATCACCGAACTTAGAAATGGAAATCTCATTGGAGTATCTGAAAATGGAATTGTTTTAAGCCGAGATACTGCAAATACATGGTCCTTGGTTAATAGTTGGTATGGTCTCCAATATGTTAGCGCAGGTAAAATCTTACAGTCAACATTCGATACAACTATTTTTTTGGCCGTGAATGAACAATTTTACAAAAGCACAGATTTGGGAGTAACATGGCATGAAATATGGAATGGTGGTGTGATTGATGCCTATACATTAGATAAATATGGAAATATTTTCATCGGTGCACGTCCCCGCTATCTTATTAGAAGCACTGATAACGGAAGAACATTTGATACCCTAAATGTTTTTAATAACAATGGAAATGGTGAAATCTCACGATTATTTGCGGATAATATGGGAGGGGTATTTTTCATGTCTTCAGTAGTTTATCCGACTCAAACCTACCACTATAATACAAACACAGGATTGAAGAGTATTCAAACTGGATGGATGGATCCCCCTTTAGGGGTTACGGCTGATGGTAAATTAATTTTTAAATCAAGTAATTGTATTAAAACTTATGATGCTGTAACAAAAAATACAACTTTGATTTCATGCCAATATTTTATTCGAGATCAATTTGCAGAGGAAGTGATTACCTATAACAATTATTGGATAGCTAATTTTCAATCTGAAAGTTTATTTCGGTCAAAGGATGACGGAAAAACGTGGAATGATATACATGAAGGTCACGGAAATAAACAAATAATATCTGTCGAAATATCTAAATCAGGCAGAATTTTTGCGGGAACATTCGGTGCTTATTTTTGGGGTGCTTTTTACAAATCGGATAACGATGGTCAAACGTGGCAAAGAATGGCTCGAGAAAATATTGACGCATATTTCATCGATATTGGTACATTGAAAAATGGAAGAATCATTGCAATGGGATCTTATGGAGCTTATGTTTCAGATAATAATGGTGACCAATGGGTAAATAAACCAGGCATTTCTCTTCCGTATTCACAGTTTATTAGTAGTACTGGGACTATTTATGTTGGGAATAGCTATCACGGAGTGTACATTTCTCGTAACAATGGTAATAGCTGGGTACCAGCAAACAATGGAATTAATCACGAATATTTTTTTGGTTTTGGAGAGTCATCTCGTGGAGATATTTATGGTTTCTCATGGCCAAGTGGTTTTTATAAAACAATCGATGATGGGAATAATTGGGAGTTGATATCTGATCCTCTATTCGAATACTCAAGAGTTTATTCATTGTTATCCATAGATGATACAATCTTTGCTGGAACCTCCATTGGGTTAGTTCGAAGTAATGATGGTGGGCAGACATGGGATCGACTAAAGAGTGTACATGGTAGTGTTCAAAAAATGGTTAAATCATCTTTGGGAGATCTCATCATTCTTTTAAATAACAAAGACGTCTACGTTAGTTCTGATCGGATTATCTGGGAGAAACTATCCAATGGATTAAATATAGAGGAATTTGTTTACGGGATAGAATTTGATTATTTGAACAGATTATTTTTGTTCACAGACAACGGGCTTTATCGTAATGACAAATATCTGATCAAACCAATTACTCTCGAACCGCTTAGCGGATCTACTAATTTATCAAACAATCTATATCTCAAGTGGAATTCCGTCCAAAATGCAATAAAGTATAATTTATCCGTGAGTAAGGACAGTTCATTTAATAATAATATATTTGAAAAAGAAATACTCGGAACTGAATGTCATTTAGAACAATTGGAATTTTCAACCCTATACTATTGGAAAACCATTGCGACTTTAAGTAATGGATTAAGACTAGAATCAGATCTGAATCGATTCACTACCAAAGATCCATCAAATTTCGATCTAAGACAAAACTATCCAAATCCATTCAATAGCGAAACAGAAATAATCATTGACATCACAAAAAATGCTATTGTGAATTTGGCTATATATGATTTGTTAGGACAGAAGATAATTGAACTATTCAATCAGGAGCTATCGATTGGCACACATAAGTTTTTATGGAATGCCAATAATCAATCGAGTGGAATATATTTAATCCGACTTCAGACCAATGGATTCTCGTTAGTTAAAAAAGCCGTACTAATAAAATAAAACCAAGACCACATTCTTTATTAAAAATTACTAAATTTATTGGAGTCTCTTCTTTTATATTTTCAACTAACTTTGGATATACGCTAATTTCTTTATTATGAATAATAACAGAATTTATGAAGCGATTTAACTTTTATTTTTGACAGCACTGATTGGAGTTTCCCTTAGTCAAGTATTACTCCCGTTCATTTCTTAAAACACTTTGATGAAATTAATCTGTAAATCTGTAATCGGTTTTTGAGATAGACCCGACGTAATGCTGACTTTCCACGTTGTTTCTTCGGTAAGACTTTTATTGTATCGTGAAGTTAAGCGCACGGCGTTAATAATACTGATTAAGCGGTTCAGTAACATCCCTCCGACTACAAATCTTAAATTGTTATTTGATCTTTGGCTTGCGAGCCACATTGTGCGATATGCTTTTCTCTCCGTTTCATTTTCCCATTTCCAAAAGTGAGTTTTCGGATCGTACATATTTTCAAATTGCCTGTAAAATGCTTTCTCATCGTTAAACTGTTCAATGCTTGTGTAGTTGCCGATGTCTGCAAAAAATTCACCGCTCTTGTTTTCAGTATTCACACTACCTTCTACTGCGGCAAAAGAGGTGTAATTATTTTTCTGCCACGAGGCGTAAGAACTCATTCCGAGGTACACGCTCCAGAGAGCCGCTTCCGCCGCAGTAAAATAATATCCACTTGAAAAATCTTCGGCGTACCATTCCCCCATTCCGGGAATTAAAGCGGAGTATAAAATTGCAAGCGCGGGTTTCTTTCTCTCTCCCGTTGCGCTAAAACTTTGAGCAGTTAAAGTTGCGTTTATCTCCGGATTTGTCTTCTCAACTTTGAATTGCGACAAACAGTTTTGAGAAATTAATATAAAAAGTATGAGCGCGAATTTTTTCATGATGAATTATATCTTATTTGGTTAAAGTGTTGGATTCAATCGCTGAAAAAAATTTCGGCAGAGATGAATCAAAAATAATTTTCTTTAATTTATTTACTTCTTGCAGATCAAAAGGTTGGGCAACACGCAAATAATTTGAACTGAAGCCGAACATCAAACCTTCTTTGTTTTCGTTTTCGAAAATCACTTCGAGTTCCTTGCCGAAATTTTCTTTACGAAAAAGATTTCGTTTCTTCTCGCTCAAAATTCTGAGCATGTTGTTTCTCTTTTTACGCTCGAATTTATCAACGACTCTATCGAACGAAAAAGCTTTTGTATTTGCGCGTTCAGAATAAGTAAAAACGTGTAAATATGAAATAGGCAATTCGTTCAGGTATTTATAAGTCTCCAGAAAATCTTCTTCCGTTTCGCCGGGGAAACCGACAATCACATCCACACCAATCGCAATTGATTCATCGATGGATTTAATTTTTTGAACGAGTGATTTATAAAAATTCGTATCGTAACGTCTCTGCATCAATTTTAAAATTTTATCCGAACCGCTTTGCAATGGGATATGAAAATGCTTACACATTTTTCCCGAGCTACTAACGAGCCGTATAATTTCATCAGTCAATAAATTAGCTTCGATAGAACTGATTCTAATTCTATACTCCCCTTCAAGTTCAGTCAAACTTGTGAGAAGAGAATAAAAATTTTTACCGTCAAAATCATAATCGCCAACATTCACGCCGGTGAGAATAATTTCTTTATAACCCTCATCGATTAATTGTTTGAAGTAGCGCAAAACATCTTCCGGATTTGAGCTTCTGCTTTTTCCTCTTGCGAGCGGAATTGTGCAGAAGGAACATTTGTAATCGCACCCGTCTTGCACTTTCAAATATGCGCGCGTTCGTTCGTCTGCATCTGACGAAGATGCAATGCCGAAACTATTATTTAGTTCTTCCGTGGGAGAAACAAAGATGCAGGAAACTTCATTCTTTTGGAAAGAATCAATCAAAGAAAAGATTTCAAATTTTTCATTACTTCCCACAACCGCATCAACACCATCGATTGAAGCGATCTCCTCTGGTTTTAGCTGCGCATAACAACCTGTAACCAGCACAAACGCGGATGGATTTTGTCGTAATGCTCGTCGAACAATTTGGCGGCATTCTCTATCTGCGCTTGCCGTTACCGTGCAAGTATTTATTACGTACACATCAGCGGGAGAATTGAAATCAACTATATCAAAACCGTTTGCGAGAAAATCTTTTCCAATGGTTGATGTCTCCGCAAAATTTAATTTGCAACCGAGTGTATGTAGTGCGACTGTTTTATTCATAAAAATAAAAAAGCTGTTCATTAAAAAATTGAAATAAATTCAAAAACATTTTCAATGAACAGCTTAAAAGATTAAACCGAAATAATTATTTCAAATCGAAAGCATCGTTCGAATCATCCGAAGTTGATTCGTTCGCATTTTCCGAAGCCGCAGGTTGTGCAGTCTCTTCCGATGATCTTGAAGGTTTTTCACCTATTTCAAAATTCGGAAAATCAATCGGCTCAAAAACTCCGACTTCATAATTCTTTATATCTTCAACAGAAGCTTTTTCAAGTTTATGTCTTGAAATATAGTTTGCGATAGTTTCATCATCTTTTTCCTTCATTGCAACAATTGCCGAGAGAACTATCTTCTTGCTTTCTTTGTCGAACTCAATAACTCTTAATACAATTTTTTCGCCTACCGGGAAATGCATAGCGAGGTTCTTGATTTTCGCGGTTGAAAGCTGGCTTGTCGGAACGAATCCATCAACGTTTTGCGGAAGTTCGACGATAATTCCTTTATCGATGATTCTCCCGATGACACCTTCATATTCTTTCCCAACGGCAAATACATCTTCAAAAGTATCCCATGGATTATCGAGAATTTGTTTGTGTCCTAACGAAATTTTTCTTTGTTCGACATCAACAGCAAGAACGATGACTTCAATTTTGTCATTCTTCTTTACAACTTCGCCGGGGTGGCGGATTTTCTTTGTCCATGAAAGATCGGAGATATGAACTAGGCCATCAATTCCGGGTTCCAATTCAACGAAGACACCAAAGTTTGTGAGGTTACGTGCTACACCGACGTGTCTTGAATCGACAGGATATTTCTGCATTAATTCATGCCATGGATCCGGTTCGAGTTGCTTCATACCGAGCGAAATCTTTTTCTCTTCTTTATCGAGAGAAAGAATTACAGCGTCAACGATTTGTCCCATTGCAACAACTTGCGAAGGATGTTTAATATGTTGTGTCCAACTCATTTCGGAATTGTGAATCAAACCTTCAATACCCTTTTCAATCTCGATGAATGCGCCGTAGTCTGTCAGAGATACAACTCTTCCCGAAACTTTTTGATTGATGTTATATTTTTCTTCAATACTATCCCATGGATGCGGTAACAGTTTTTTCAAGCTAAGAGAAATTCTTCTCTTCTCTTCATCGAAATCGGTAACAACAACGTTAATGATTTGATCGAGTTTTACAACTTCGGTTGGGTGGTTAATTCTTCCCCAGCTTAAATCTGTAATGTGAACTAAACCGTCAACTCCGCCGAGATCTACGAAGACACCGAAATCGGTGATTGCTTTTACTACACCTTCAAGAATTTGACCTCTTTCCAGTTTTTCAAGTATTGCTTTTCTCTGATCGGATAATTCTTCTTCAATTAATACCTTGTGAGAAACAACAACGTTTTCGGTAGGGATATTTACTTTCACAACTTTGAAATCCATTTCCTGACCGACGTAATTATCGAAATCTCTTATCGGGCGAATATCGATTTGCGAGCCGGGAAGGAACGCTTCCATTCCCATAAGATCGACGACCATTCCGCCTTTAATTCTTTTAATAATTTTTCCGGGAAGAATCTCTTGTGTTTCATGTGCGCGTAGAACTTTCTCCCAAATTTTAAGGAAGTCCGCTCGTCTTTTTGATAACACCAATTCGCCGTTTTGATCTTCGACCGATTCAAGTACAACATCAATTTTTTGGCCGACTTGAAGCTCGCTGAAATTGTAGAATTCATCTTTGACAACAGTGCCTGCAGATTTGAAACCAATGTTGACAATAACATGATCGTCTTGAATTCTGACTATTTCACCCTGAATGATCTCCCCTTCTTTTACATCTTTAAAAGATTTAGAATAGATATCTGAAAGCGCGGCAAATTCTTGCGGAGAGTATTCATCTTCTCCAATAAATTTCATTGCTTTAGTATATTCATCGTGCATCGAAACATTTTTCTTTGTTTCTAAATTGTCTTGCGACATTATAACTCCAGTTTTGTTCTGCTTTTCATTCCGCTATCAAAAATGAGCGGCAGAAAAATTTAATTTAACATTTGTAACTATCGATAGCTTTTTTTACTTAAAATTTCTTTTGCCTTTTCAACAATTAAGTTCACCTGTTTATCAATCGTCATTGAAGAAGTATCAATTTCAATGGCATCATCTGTTTTTTGTAACGGGCTAATTTCACGAGTGGAATCAATCTCATCTCTTTTAGTGAGATTATCTTTCACTTCTTTATCCGAAATGTGCGCACCGTTTTTTTCGAAGTCCAGTAATCTTCTATTAATTCTTGTTTCAAGAGCCGCAGTTAGAAAAATTTTCAATTCTGCATTCGGGAAAACAACAGTTCCGATATCTCTTCCTTCCATCACCACGCCACCCATTTTTCCAATTTCTTTTTGTTTGAGAATAAGTTCCTGTCTGACTTCCGGAATTTTGCTAATCTCACTCACTAAATCATTCACTTCTGCAGTTCTGATTTTGCCTGTAACATCTTCATTATTCAAAAGAACGGTGATGTTTCCTTTTTCGCATTTCAACTGTAAATCAGTTGCTTTTAGTTTTGCGATCAACTCATTTTTATCTGAAAGATTTTCTCTTAAAGCCAAAAGAGTAACCGCGCGATACATTGCGCCGGTATCGATATAAGTATAATTTAAGCGGTCAGCCACCAATTTTGCGGTGGTACTTTTGCCAGCTCCTGCCGGACCATCGATGGCAATTATAATTTTGTCTGACATAGCTTGCAAATATAATATACTCCCTTTACGTGTACAATGATTTGAGTGGATTAAAAATGTGGCGGAGGATTGAAATCTTTCCTAAAAAAAAGAAGAACTTGGCAGAGTTCGCCTCGATGCCCTTTAAGTCCTAATCTCCTCACCGCCGAGTTGAGATTTTATCGCATCAACGATGTTTTCAACTTTAGAATCGCGGGAATTTTCCCTTTCACTTCTCGCAGAACTTGAGGCACTATCTCCTTTTCCGTTCAGAACAAAATTAAATTCAAGTCGCTTGCCGAAAAAATTTTTTGATTTGTTCGTGAGATAATCGATGTTTTGTTTCAAAATTTCTAAGCCGAATTCATCTTCCATCCCAATATTTATTTGATTTTGTTTAATAGAGATGGGGTTCAGCTTCGATACAATCTGCCCCATCAATAATGCTTTTTCATTCTGTATTTCGTTGACGAATCCATTCCACTGCGATGAAAAATTTGCTTCCGGTTCGGGCGGCGGTGTTTGGGCTTCAGCTAATTTCAAAGTCGGCGAAACTTCTTCACTCTTAAAATTAAAATGGCTTTCCTTTTTTGCCGTAGAAGTGTAAGTAACTTCCGGTTTATTTGCGACGACCATCGGAGGAGTTTGCTTCGGTTTATATTCCTCTCTGATTTCCCCTTTTCCAATCTGCGCAAGTAAATCGGAAATCGTTTGCGAACTTTCAAGCCCGATTAAATGGAACAGCGCAACTTCTATTTTTAATTTTTGATTCGAAGAAAATTTTAACTCCGAATTTATTTTGCTGACGTAATTCAAAATCCGAAGCAAATCTGAAGTGGAAAATTTTTCATAGAGTGCGAGGTATCTTTCTTTGAAACTTTCCGAACTTTCAATTAAGTCGGAAGTTTTTGTCATGTTGACTGTCAAAATATTTCTGAAATGTTCGACAAGTCCTTCCATGAAATCGGAAAAGTTCCATCCGTTCTCATAAACTTTTTTGGTTACTTCATAAGCCGCGCTGAACTGTTTTGCAAGTATCGCTTCGGAGATTGAAAAATAAACTTCTTCATCGATGATATTAAGAAGTTTGATGACAGTTTCGTACACGATATCCTCGCCGCAAAAAGCAATAGTTTGATCGAAGAAACTTTCTGCATCGCGCAAACCGCCGTCTGCTTTTTTGGCAATGAGGGTTAATGTCTTGTCGTCAATTTTTATTTTTTCTTGTTGAGCAATGTCAACGAGAAGTGATTTGATAACTTCGAGATTAATTCTTCTAAAATCATAACGCTGACAACGCGAGATGATTGTGAGAGGAACTTTCTGCACGTCTGTTGTTGCAAAAATAAAAACTACGTGCGCCGGCGGTTCTTCCAAAGTTTTTAGCAAAGCATTGAAAGATTCTTTCGTCAACATGTGAACTTCATCGATGATATAAATTTTATATTTGCCACTTGTCGGAGCGTATTTCACAGATTCACGCAAAGCCCGCACTTCATCAATTCCTCTGTTCGATGCGGCATCGATTTCAATAATATCAATCGTCTGTCCGTTTTGAATTGATAAGCACATTTCACACTTGTTGCATGGTTCAACGCCGTCCGGGTTGGAGCAATTTAATGTTTTCGAAAGAATGCGCGCGGTAGTTGTCTTCCCTACTCCACGCGGACCGGTGAAAAGATATGCGTGAGAAACTCTTCCGGTTTGAATCGCATTTTTCAAAGTTAAAGTTACGTGTTCTTGTCCGACAACTTCATCAAATCTTTGCGGACGATATTTTCTTGCAGTTACTAAATAAGCCATTTCATTTTAAAATTTTTTCGGTTAGAAATTTAATTAATTCTTCAAGATAAAATTTATCATTTTCATTGAACGCGGAAAATTCATAGCTGTCCAAATCGAGAACACCAAAGAATTTTTTTTCGGTAAAGATTGGAACGACAATTTCGGAATTGGAGCCGGAATCGCAAGCGATGTGTCCCTCAAATTTGTGAACATCATCGACAATTATCGTTTCTTTTTTTTGCGCGGCAACTCCGCAAACGCCTCTGCCAATTTCAATTTTTGTGCAGGCAACTTTCCCCTGAAACGAACCGAGGTACAACGATTTTCCATCGTACAAATAAAATCCAACCCAACTAATTTTTTCGAACGTACTTTTTAATAACGCAGTAAAGTTTGAAAGATTAGAAATTAAATTGTCATTCTCATCAAGTAAAGAAGGAATTTCTTTTTGAAGTTGAATATATTTTTCTTCATCGGTGAGGTGATGCAGAATTTGAAAATCCTCTTTCAATCAGGGCTTTCCTTTTACATTTTTCTTTTTAGGAAGAGAAACGAAGACATGCTCCAAAGTCGCTTCAATTGTGGTTACGGGAGTGATCGTCAATCCTTCTTTTACTTTGTCGTTAATCTCTTTTAAGTCCGGTTCATTCTCTTTTGGAATAAGCACATTCACGATGTTGTATCTTTTAGCGGCGAGAAGTTTTTCCGTCAATCCTCCGATCGGCAGAACTTTACCGCGCAAAGTAATTTCACCTGTCATCGCAACATTTCCTTTAGTCGGCTTCCCGGAAATTGCAGACAACATCGCCATCACCATTGTAATTCCCGCCGAAGGACCATCCTTTGGAATTGCGCCTTCGGGAAGATGAATGTGAATTTCTTTTCCTTTAAAGAATGATTCGTCCAATCCTAATTTTTTCGCGTTGGAACGAATATAACTTAAACCTGCTTGAGCAGATTCTTTCATCACGTTGCCGAGTTGACCGGTGAGAATTAATTTATCCGAACCCGACATGATTGAAACATCGACGGTTAAAATTTCTCCGCCGACGCTCGTCCAGGCTAAGCCTGTCGCGCTTCCGACGCGGTTCTCTTTCAAAAATTTTTGCGATTTATACTTCGTTACTCCGAGAAATTGCTCGACAAGTTTCTCATCAATTTTATAAGAAAGAGTTCTTCCGTTCTTCGAAGATTTGATTAGATAATCTTTTGCAGTCTTTCGGAAAATCGAGGCGAGTTCTCTTTCAAGATTTCTCACTCCGGCTTCTTTTGTATAATCGGCAATGACTTTTGCAATCGCTTTATCGGAGATAGAAATTTTCTTATCTGCAAGTCCGTGAGCCGATAATTGTTTAGGAATGATGTGCCGTTTTGCAATTTCAAGTTTATCATATTCAAGATAACCGTTGAGTTCAATAATTTCCATTCTATCTTGAAGCGGCAGTGGAATATTGTATCGAACGTTGGCTGTAGTAATAAACATTACTTGCGAAAGATCGTAATCAACTTCGAGATAATGATCTTGAAAAGTATGATTCTGTTCGGGATCTAAAACTTCAAGCATCGCCGAAGAAGGATCGCCTCGAAAATCGGAATTCAGTTTATCAATTTCATCGAGAAGAATAACCGGATTGATTGTGTTCGCGCGTTTCATAGCTTGAATAATTTTTCCGGGAAGAGAACCGATGTAAGTTCTGCGATGCCCGCGAATTTCGGCTTCATCTCGAACTCCGCCAAGACTGATGCGCACGAACTCACGTCCTATCGCACGCGCAATCGATCTGCCGAGAGAAGTTTTTCCTACTCCCGGAGGTCCAACGAAACATAATATTTGTCCCCGCATTTGCTTTACGAGATTCAACACTGCAATGTGTTCAATAATTCTTTGTTTCGGTTTCTCCAATCCGAAATGATCTTCATCTAAAATTTTGCTGACGTGTTCAATATCGAGGTTGTCATCTGTTCTCTTACTCCAAGGAACAGAAATTAACCAATCGAGATAATTTCGAATGACTGTGTATTCGGGAGAAAGCGGCGGCATCTTTTTCAGTTTGTTAAACTCTTCCAGAGCCTTGTCATTTGCTTGCGGCGGCATCTTTGCCTGTTTAATCTGTTCGCGGATTTTTGCAAGTTCGGGACTTACATCTTCATCATCGCCTAGTTCATCTTGCAAAATTTTTATTTGTTCTTGAATAATAAACTTGCGCTGTGTCTTCGCAATATTTTCTTGTACTTTTGAATCGATTTCTTTTTCTATTAAAAGAATATCGATTTCACTCTTTAAAAGTTTGATAACTTCATAGTACTGTTGGCGCAAATCAAATTTTTCAAGAATTACCTGTTTAGCATCGATACTTTGATTAATATTTGCCGCAACATAAAAAAGTTTTCTATCAGGTTCTTCAATATTTTCGAAAGCCGTTAAAGCTTCGGGCGGAATGTTTCTGTTAATCTTTACATACTCTTTGAACAACTGTGAAAGCTGACGCAACAGTGCGTTCAATTCATGATCATACTCCCACGAAGAAATAATTATTTCAACTTCTGCCTCAAAAAAATCTTTATTGTCTTTAAAATTTTTTATTCTTCCCTGAAACAAACCATCGACTAAAATTTTCATTAAACCATTCGGCAATTTTAAAATTTGAATAATCCGTGCAATCGTTCCTTCAAGATGAATATCTTCAATAGAAGGATTATCAATGTTAGATTTTTTTTGTGTTGCAAGGAAAATGTATTTGCCGTTATCTTGTGCAAAGTTTGCGGCGCTGATGGATTGCTCGCGTCCGACAAGCACGGGAAAAATCATGTAAGGAAAAATTACAATATCTCTCAAGGGAAGTATCGGAAGGATTTCCGGTATGTTCTCAATCAATCCTTCAACGTGCGCGGGATTGCTACTTTTTATATCAACTTTACTCAATCATATCTCCAATTCTCATAAATTCTTTGCACAATATATGGAAATCGTTTTGTCGCTTCAAGGAATGAAATTTGTCTTGAAATATTCTGAATCGCAAAATTTGTTATCCCTATATTTCAATTAAAAAAAATAAAAATGATAAACGATGTAATTCAAATAGCAAAGGAAGCGGGAGAAATAATTCGAAACTCTTTCGGTAAAGAAATTCAATTCGAATATAAATCGAATGAATCAAATCTTGTAACAGAGACAGATAAAAAGTCGGAAGCGGCAATCATGAATTTTATTTCTAAAAAATATCCGTCGCATAATATTCTAACGGAAGAGAGCGGCGAAATAAAGCAAGCGAGCGAGTACACTTGGGTGATAGATCCGCTTGACGGCACCACAAATTTCAAACATAAGTTTCCGGTTTTCGCTGTGTCAATCGGCGTAATGAAGAATAACGAAACCATCGCCGGCGTTGTGTATGATGTAATGAACGATAATGTTTATTCATCGGAAAAAGCGTCCGGTTCATTTTGTAATAATGTAAGAATGAATGTCAGCGAGAATGATAATTTGGCTCACGCGCTTTTAGTTACCGGCTTCCCCTACGACGTTGTAGACAATCCTCACAATGCATTAAATATTTTTGTGGAACTTACAAAGAAGGCGCGCGGAATTCGCAGACTCGGCTCGGCGGCAATTGATTTTTGTTACGTGGCAAAAGGTGTATTCGATGCTTTTTGGGAAGTACATCTTCATCCATGGGATATTTGTGCCGGCAAGTTGATTGTAGAGGAAGCAGGAGGAATCGTTACAAATTTTGAGGGAATTTTGATTGACATCTTCACTCCAAAAATTTTATGTTCGAATAAAAATCTTCATCACAAAATGGTAGAAGAAATCGGAAAAGTGAAAGGATAAGAAAATTGTTTTTTCGTGATGAATGAATTCTCAATTCTCCATTTTACCAACCGGTACGGTTGGTCTTCATTCTCCATTGTCAATTCCATTCTTCTTTTTTAACCGCTGAGACGCAAAGCAAAATTCATTTTTAATTTGTAATTTTTAATTCTTCAAAGGGATGCCACAACGGCACTAAGGCACTACGCAGCACAAACACAATTATTTTTCCAATTCTCTCCCGATGGATCGGGACTCAATTGTCAATTTTTTCACAAAAAAAAAGAGCCGCATCGGCTGCGGCTCTCCTATTAGCTGAATGAAAAAGATTATTATCTGATTAAGATCATCTTTTTCGTCGAAACAAAATTTCCTGCTGTTAGTTTGTAGAGATAAACTCCGCTCGGTAAATGTTGTGCATCGAGTGTAGCTCTATGCTCGCCGGCAGGCATCGGGTTATCAATCAACGTTTCAATTTCCGTTCCGTCAATTGCATAAATCTTGAGAGTTGTGTGAACTGAATTTTTAAGATTGAAAACTATTGTAGTTGAGGGATTGAAAGGATTCGGATAGTTTTGTGATAATGAAAAATCATTTACCACAATGTTATCATCAACACTCGTTACCAATCCATTTGTATGAATACCGGTTGCGTAAGCGGATGCCCAGTTCAAATCTTTTGTACTATGACATGCGAGACATGCAAAATCGAGAGTGGTTTTTGAAATACCGTTTTCAAGTTTCAATAAATTTCCTGCCCACATCGAATCTTTCGGATATGGTCTTGTTTCAATTGACCATGTGTGAGAGGAAATATCTCCTTTATAACCATTACCGATTTTTACAGCGATAGCAGACTTCCCTGTTTTGGACATATGACAATTCGTGCAGTCAATCGATTTTGTGCCAATGACATTTCCACTTCCATCCTTTAATTTGATTTCATGATTTGCATGACAGTCCTGGCATTTTGTTTTGATGGCACTTAAACCGGTGCCGGCGGCGTTCGGATAATGCAATGGCACATGTTGTTCGTGACACGATTTACAAACAAGTTCCGCGCCATTACCGTCTCGATGTTTGCTTGCCTTCATCTCGTTAAATTGTTCATGATGCTGAACGTATCCACCGCTAACCGGAACTGCATTTGTTCTACCGCCGCGCTGATGACAATTGCCGCAGACTTCAAACTTTAATGTGTCTCCTGTATTTGGAGGTGTTACTCCCATCGGATTAGAAATGTGCAAACTTCCGGGACCGTGGCAACCTTCGCATTTAACTCCGGGTTCGTTGAAAGTACCGAGACTATCAGAGGGAACTCCATTCCACGAGCCGCTCGCCGTTGCGCCGGTTGTGTGGCACTTGAAACAACTATAATCATATTTAATTGTCTTACCGTATTCGTACGGAACCCATCCACCTGTTGCGATATTATATTGTGATGAACTATCGCTTGTAAAAACTCTTCCGTCATTTTTTACAAATCTTGCTTTCCAACCGTAACCGCCGATCACGTACTTAAAATCACTCCATGAAGTACCTGGAGGAGTATTTGGAACTCCGGGAGATGTATTTGCGGGATAAACCGGCGGGGCGCCGTTGATAGGAACTAACTTGTAAGGATGACCTGATTTGAATAATTCTGTTACGATGTTGTATCCGAGATTTGCATTCACAGTATTATGACAGCCCTGACAAACATTCGAGCCGACATAATTCTGCGCGAAAGTTTCGAGTTGAAGTGTTAATACCGTTAAAACGAAAATTAAACTAAACGATTGAATTGTTGTTTTCATAATTTGTTTCTCTATTTCTATTTGATGAAACATTTTCCACTACAAAATTAATGCTGATTGTAATTTATTTTATTTAATCAATTATTAATTTTTTTTAATCAAACTCAATTGAATAATGAGATTTTTTCACTTACTTTTACAATCAAATTAGGAGTAACTATTGCATATTTTAATTGCCGAAGATGAATTTGAAATTGCCAATTCGTTAAAACGAAATTTTTCGGACGAAGGTCACACTTCCGTTATCGCTCAAGACGGATTAAAGGCACTGGAACTGATCGAAAATGATAAATTCGATTTGCTTTTGCTTGATTGGAGAATGCCACACAAATCGGGAATCGAAATTGTTAAGGAAGTCAGAACTTCCAAAAACGATACGCCGATAATCCTTTTAACTGCACTGACCGATGTAAGCAACAAAGTTGAAGCACTCCATCTCGGTGCGGATGACTACATCACCAAACCGTTTTCTTTTGCAGAGCTTTCAGCAAGGATTGATGCGGTTCTCAGACGATATCAACATCATAACGATACAATAATTTTTGACGGCGCCGTGCTCGATCTTATCGAACATACTTTAAACTATAAGGATAAACAATTAAAAATTCCCGATAAGGAATTTGAACTGCTATACTATTTGATTCAACATAAAAATAAACTTGTTTCCCGCTCTGATATTTGTAGAGATGTTTGGAAATTAAATTTCGACCCGCACACTAACGTCGTGGATGTTACTGTTCGGCATCTCAGAAAAAAAATTGAAGATTTAACTTCAAAAAATTATATCAAGAGTGTCTACGGAGAGGGCTATACCTTCATCATTGATTAAACTTCTACGGCTATTTTCTTCAAAGAGTATTAGGAAGGTTACTGTTTGGAATTTCGGAATATTTTTTCTGCTATTCCTGCTATTCAATCTTTTCACTTTCCAATATCTTTCTAATCTTTTAAATGAAAATCTCGATGTGCGGCTTCATGATGAAGTGGATAGAATAAAAAATTTTATTTCCGCCGAGAATAATGAAATTGTCATAAAAAATTTTGCGGAATTAAATGAAGTTGACTTCAACGAAGTTTCTCCGCGCTCATATTTTTTACAGATTTATGACGAGCGAGGCGAAATACTTATCGAAAGCCCTAACATCAATGCTTTCCCTACTTTACCAAAAAAATATTTTGATGAACTTCCCGTCGAATTTTACGAAACAATTGAAATCGGAAACACTTCGCTTCGCGTTCATTACGAATCCATTTTTTCTTCCGACAATAAATTAATTGCATATTTGCAGTTAGCCACTAATGCGGCTGAAACAGTTACAATCTTTACCGACCTCCTCACTTTAAATTTGAAAATTCTTCCGCTCGCTATTTTACTTTTAATTCTTGCGAGCATTTTTGTCATCGGAAAAAATTATATGCCGATTGAAAACATCATCCAAGTCGCCGAAAAAATTTCTACTTCGGACCTGACGAGAAAAGTTGAAATTGATGTTGACGAAAAAGATATTTTAGGAAGATTGCGCGATACGCTGAATTCTTTGTTCGAAAGATTGCGCGATCAAATCTCTCAAATCTCGCAGTTCACTGATAACGCATCGCATCAATTGATGAACCCGCTCACTGCGGTAAAATCGGAACTTGAATATATTTTGAAGAAGGAGCGCACAGAGGCAGAATACCGCGAGTCTTTAGAGATGCTGAACGTCCAAACAAACAAAATGATTTCAATCGTTAAAACGCTTTTGCAAATTTCCAAAACGGGAATCCAAGCCGACACAATTCGCGAACTCGTTGATGTTCCAAAAATTCTTAACGAAATTCTTTCGAACATAAAGAGTGAACGAATACACTACCGCACCGGCAAATCCGTTTATATCAAGGGTGATAAAGAACTTTTGAAAATTGCTCTCGAAAATTTAATTGACAATGCTTTAAAATATTCTGACGATGAAGTTAAAATTGCTGTTGTAAAAGATGATGCTTTCGTTAATCTTCGGATAAGCGATAGTGGAATCGGAATTCCCGATTCGGAAAAAGAAAATATTTTTTCCCGCTTCTATCGTTCTTCCAACGCCGAAAATAAAGGTATTCATGGCTATGGACTCGGACTGAATTTATCAATGCACATCATTACAAACATGAACGGAAAAATTTCTGTAACGGATAATCATCCACACGGAGCTGTCTTTACCGTGAAACTTCCGCTTCTTAAACTCGATTGATTTTAAATGTTCAACTACAAAATGCAGATTCAATATGACGGAACAAATTTTTGCGGTTGGCAATTTCAAAAAGAACAACGTTCAGTGCAGGGGGAAATCTCCTCCGCATTAAAAACATTGTTGAAGGAAGAAATCATAATAACCGGCGCAGGCAGAACTGACGCGGGTGTGCACGCACTCGGACAGATCGCCAATTTTAGATTCGCTGACGAACTGGATATTTATAAATTCAGTTATTCGCTCAATTCAATTCTTTCGAACGAGATCGTCATAAAAAAAATGGAGCGAGTTGAAGAAGATTTTAATGCAAGATTTTCTGCAACCTCACGAAGTTATTTCTATTTAATCAGCGAAGGTCACTCCCCTTTCTTCAATAAATTCAGCCACCAAATTTTTAGAAAACTTAACTTGAAAAAATTGAATCAACTTTCCTCGTTTCTTTTAGGAGAAAAAGATTTCAGTAGTTTCAGTAAAAATATTTCCGAACAGGAAAAAACAATTTGCAACATTAAAGAAATTCGCTGGACGCAGAGAGGTGAATTAATTTATTTCTTTATTGAAGCTGATCGATTTCTTCACGGAATGGTTCGCTCAATTGTCGGCACTTTGTTAAAACTGCACGATGACGAAAACGCTGATGAAAAAATAATTGATATAATTAATTCGAGATCGCGAAGTAACGCCGGAATTTCAGTTCATGCAAAAGGTTTATTTTTATTCAAAGTGAGATATTGATGTTTGATTTCAAAAACAAAATAGTGTTAATCACCGGCGGTTCACGCGGAATCGGTGCGGCAACGGTGAAAAAATTTGCGCAACTCGATGCAATAGTTTTTTTTACTTACAACAAAAATTTGCGCGAAGCGAAAAAAGTTCTCTCGGAATCAGAAGGAAAAAATGTTTTTGCATTTCAAGTTTCGGCAACTGACGAAAAAAAAATTAATGCGACAATCAAAAATATTTTAAAACAGTTCGGAAAGATTGACGTACTTGTGAACAATCTCGGAATTTGGGAATACGGCGAAGCCGATAAAATGTCTTTGAAAGATTGGCACAAAACCATACAAATCAATATTGACAGCATGTTTCTCTTTACAAAAGCTGTAATTCCGTCGATGAAAAAAAATCGAAGCGGAAAAATTATTAACGTCTCATCAACTGCGGGGCAACGAGGCGAAGCATTTCATTCTCACTACGCCGCTTCAAAAGGTGCGATGATATCTTATACGAAATCACTTGCGGCAGAACTCGGCACACACAATATTAATGTAAATTCCGTTGCGCCGGGTTGGGTGATGACTGAAATGTCCGGCTTTGTTTTTGAAAACGATAAAGAGGAAAAAGTAATTCTATCTGCTATTCCGCTCGGAAGAATTGCAACCGCCGATGATGTTGCCGGTTCAATTTTATTTTTGGCGTCTGAACTCGCACGACACATTACGGGAGAAATTTTGAACGTCAATGGCGGAAGTGTTTTATGCGGCTAATTTACATTTCAAACAGTTGAACAAAAAAAAGATTTGAGAATATTTTTTCCGCTCATAAATTTACCCGCGATATTTTGAATTAAAGTTAAAGGAATAAAATGGAATTCATCGCTCAGTTTCACCCGAAGGTTGTACATTTTGCAATTGCGTTGCTGTTAGTTTATGCACTGCTTGAAGCAATCGGAGCAATTCTTAAAAAAGATTTTTTTACGAACGCCGCATTTGTCATACTTATTTTAGGCTTGCTCGGCGGATTCGCTTCCCTCATTACTGGCGAACAAGCCGCGCAAGTTGCGGAAAAGTGGGATGACATTGGAACCGATGTAATTATTCCTTTCAATGCAATTGAAGAGCATGAAAGTTATGCGACAATAACTTTCTTTTATTTTTTAGGGATGACAATTCTAAGAACTTTCTTCGCAATTAATTTTCAGAAAAAGAAAAAGTGGAGCGAGCATTTCAATAAAGTTCGGTATGGTTTTGTAGTGCTGGCAATCATCGGCTGCTACTTTGTTTATGAAACAGGTGAACACGGCGGGAAACTTGTTTATAAACATGGCGTCGGCACCGATTTGATTAAACCCGAAGAAGCTCCATCACTATTCCCCGATAACGATTGAAAAAATTTTTCCCTCTACTGATCGGAAGTTTGTTGCTAATTAATATCTGCGGATTTTTATCAGAATTATTTGAACTGAATTTCTTCATAATTTTGTTGGGATTCAGATTTCATTTCTCCGTTTTAATTTTTGCCGCGTTTATTTTTATGTTTAGAAAAGAATTTGATGTCAGACCAATTTTGTTGAATAAGAATTTTACAAAATCATGGCAAACGTTTTTGTTGACACTGCTTCCAATATTGATTTTAGCGGCGACGGCGTATCTTCTCGGATTCGTCAAGTATAAAGAACCGGAATATTTTTTCGAACTCGGTTTGAGTAGTTTGATCGATCTTCCAATCTATTTCATTTGGAATCTTCCGCAATTAATAATTTTATTTTTGTGGTTTGAACTCATCTCAAAAAAAATAAATAATAATTTTCTTTTCCTAATTGCGCCGACAATTCTGCTGTACAAAATAATTCCGACCGGCGATGCTGAGTTCAATTTGATTCAAGCAACGGAAATTTTCGCGGCGTCATTTCTATTCGCACTTCTTTTCAAAAAAGAAAAAAATATTTACACACGCACGATTGTTGCTTTCGTTGCGGTGTGGTTGATTGTTCTGCTTCACGGCTCGAATGATAGCACCGTTATAAAAATTTTTCTCGCCTCGCAATATGAATCGTGGGAAGGATTTTTATTTGAAGCTAAAACTGAAGCGGCTTACATTTCATTAGTTTCATTTCTCGTCTGCTCGTTTCTATTTCTCAAAAAAGAAGTAAAGGAAAATATCTGAACTGAAAGATTTTTTTAATATTTTACGATTGAAGTCTGAACGAATAATCAAATAATTTTTACGGAATGAAAAAAAAATTTTTAATCATACTCATCATTGCAAGTGCGCAAGTGTTTGGAGAAAAACTCCCCGCCGATAAAGCTCGCGGATTGTTTGTTGCAATTGGAGTTGGTCCACGTTTGCCCGCGCTGGAGTTCAGCAGTTCATCATTTCTCGGTTACGGTTTTGAAGTTGAACTTTCCTACACAGACAATTCATATCTACCGGTTTTTCTTTTTGGCAAAATCGGATACTGTCAATTTCCCGGTTCGCAGGATTTATATCAGCGAACAGATTATTCTAATTTTTCTACAGCAATGATTCCGTTTGCAGTTGGAGTCCGATATTATCTTCCGCCGGTTCTCGAAAACATCGTGTTGATTATTCCGAATGTGGAAATGTCGTTGTTGTTCGGGCTTTATGAACGGCTTCATCAATTTAAAGCCGGTTCACTCAAAAGCAATTTTATTGAAGATGGATCGAAGTTTGGTTTAAGTTTCGGCGCGGGTGCAAGCATGTTTTTGCTGGAAGTGAACGGCGCTTATAATTATTTTTTGAATAACCAATATTTATCATTTGATATTAAAGTGCGCCTGCCGCTCTTTATCAGTATTTAAAGGAAAAAAATGTCTTATAAAAATTTATTACTTGAAAAAAAAAATAATGTCGCATTCGTAACGATTAATCGTCCCGAAAAAATGAATGCGCTCAACTACGAAACACTCGATGAAATTCAAAAAATATTTGAAGAACTGAAAAGCAGAGAAGAAATTCGTTGTGTTGTAATTACGGGTGCGGGAGAAAAAGCATTCGTCGCGGGCGCGGATATAAAAGAACTCGCGCAACTCGATGTAATAAAAGGAAATGATTTTGCACTTCGCGGACAAAAAATTTTTTCGGCAATAGAAAAATTTGACAAACCAGTAATAGCGGCAATTAACGGCTTCACACTTGGCGGCGGTGCCGAGCTTGCGTGGTCATGTCATATTCGCATCGCATCCGAAAATGCGAAATTCGGTCAGCCGGAAGTTAATCTCGGAATCATTCCCGGCTACGGCGGTACGCAAAGAATGTCCCGATTGATAAATGCCGGGCGCGCACTTGAATATATTTTAACCGGTGATATGATTGATGCGAATGAAGCGTTCCGGTTGGGATTGGTCAGCAAAGTTGTACCGCAATCTGATTTGATGAATACGGCAACAACGCTCGCAGAAAAGATCGCATCGAAGCCGGCACTTGCAGTCAAATACTCACTCAACGCGGTGCAATCGATTTATGAAAATTCTTTATCCGAAGGATTGAATTACGAGGCTTCACTCTTCGCATTGAGCTGCGGTACAAATGATTTTAAAGAAGGAACTTCCGCATTCCTTGAAAAACGAAAAGCAAATTTTTCTCATTCATAAATCTTCCCATTGAAAAAAATAAATCGACAGCGAATTGTAAAATTACTTTTCGCCGTGGCAGTTATCGAAATATTGTTTTTAATCTTCACTACTTTTATAAACAAAAAAGAAGTTGGCGATACGCAATTTGAAATGAGCGCGCTTCAGATTGACAGCACTCTAAAATTCGCATTCGAAGAATTTAATCTGGGTGAAAATTTAGTTGGAGGAAAATCGGCAAAAAAGTTTGGGAATGATTCACTTCTTTATAATTATGCGATTACACTCCCGGGAGATGTATCTCTCTTAAAGTTTCTCGAATATCTCAACGAAATTTTTCCTTCTGAAAAAGTAATACTCGAAACTCGTGAAGCGATAATAAATCAACAGATGAGCATCGGCTTTTATTCGTCGGGATTTCTCAAAGTTTTTGCCGAAATAAAATATGACAAAACTCTTCTCCGCAATACCGGCGAAGCCGCGTTACTATTGACTAATCTCGATATTGAAGATTCATCGAGTGTTACGGCATTTCTTATTGAACCTGAAAAATTTACTTTTCTCTTCCCTCCTTCCGAAAGAATAAAAAAAATTAGCGGGGAAATTATTTCTTCCGGGAAAAGTTATGAATTAATTTTGACAAACAGTATCGGCGAATTGAAATATCGAGTTGATCCTGCTTACTCAATGGCACGATTGAAAGCCACAGCCGCAAATTTGAGGAACGAATTTCCCGCTAAAAATTTGATCATAGTCGATGAAGAAATTTCCACCAACAAAATTTTCTTCGGAAATCTTAAAAATATTTTTGCACACGTAAAGTTCGAATTGATTCCCAAAAAAACTTTTTTGTCGTTCGAAAGTTTTATAGGGATGAACGACTCATTAATATTTCACAATCTTTTAAGCGAAGTGAAAAAGAAAAAGCAATTGCAATTAACGTTCACAACCGAAAACTTAAATGATTTGACGCGGCAGATTCGCAGACTCAAAATGCGAGGTGTGAAAACTACTTTTTACTTTCCCTCGAAAGATTAAAATCAGAAGTCCAGTTGCTCTTCGACTAACTGCCAATCGTTCGCTATATTTTTCTCAAGCGACTTTTTAATCCGTTTCGAATCTCCAACTAAAACGATGATATCTTCAAATCGAAAATCTTCATCGATCGTTTTTATAATTTTCTCCTTCGTTACGGATTCGATTTCTGAATTATACTTTTCGAGATAATCGTTCGTTAGCTTGTAAATAAAAGCTGAACCCAACCAATTTACAATCTGCGAGTTGGTTTCAAACGCCAGCGGAAATCTTCTTACGATTGAATCTTTCGCAAATTTAATTTCCTCGTCGGTTATTGTTTGAGCGAGCAATTTTTTTTCACGAATGATTTCATCCATTGCTCGTGCGGAATTATCAACATCTACCGAAGTCGCAATCTGGAAATATGAAGCGTTCATAAAATAATTAAAACTGCTTCGGATACCGTAAGTCAATCCAAGTTTCTCGCGAAGGTTCAAATTCAATCTACTTGAAAATTGTCCGCCCAAAATAAAATTGACAATTTGTCTCGCATAAAAATTATTTTCATTTCTAATCTGAACTTGCACACCAAGACGCAACTCTACTTGTGGCGAATCAACTTTGTGATGAACAAATATTTTTTTGTTTTCAACCTCGCCGCAATGCAACTTAAATCGCTTGCACTCCCTACTTGTAGCAAGAATAGATGAGTCGAGTTTTGATTTCAATTCATCACGATCGATATCGCCGCAACAAAAAATCGAGACTGTCGAATTTTTGAAGTTGTCCTCATAAAAATTCTTTACATCGTCCAATTGTAAAGTTGAGATATCAGTTGAAACACCGGCGGAAAATTGGCTATACATTTTTTGGGATACAAAAATTTTCTTTTCAAATAATACATCGGCGATTATTTCCGGATCATCCCGATGTTGTTGAAGCGTAACAAGAATTCTGTTCTTCTCTCTCTCAAAATCTTTATTGTGGAAGTGAGGTTCATTTAAAATCATTTTAAGAATTGAAAGAGATTGATCTAAGTTTTCTTTCAAACAAAGCAAAGAAGCAGTGATAAAATCATGATTGCAATAAATTCGGATTGAAGTTCCGAGTCTTTCAAGTTGGTCACTTAATTGCAAAGCATCCATGTTGCCCGCACCCTCGTCAATCAATGCCGCAAAGAGGTTTGCCAATCCTTTTTTTCCTGCCGGATCAAAGTTACTGCCGCAATTAAAAAGTAGCTGCATCTGCACAATCGGGATTTTTTTCTTTTCAACAAAAAATAATTCAGCATTATTTGCCAATTTAATTTTTGTGAATTTGGGAAAAGTAAAATTAATTTTTTCGTCTATCGGAGGGAGAATGTTTCTATCAAATTTCATAATATTATTTTGGGTTGATTATCAATTTCAAATAAGGTTTTGTAAAATATTTTTTGGCGACATTTAATAAATCATCTTTCGAAACAGAATTATATCTTTCAATATCTTTTGAAAAATAATCGGGTTCGTCGAGATAAAAATTGTAGTGATTTAATTGGTCGGCAACCACATCAAGATTTTGAATCGAGTAGATGAACGAAGCTTTTATGCTGTTCGTGATTCTTGTAATTTCATTTTCATCGATGCAATTCTTAATAAGTTTTTCAATTTCAGAAAAAATTTGCGCCTCAATAAAATCAATTGTTTGTCCGGGTTTGAGTGTCGCCATTATCACGAACATCCCATCATGCTTTCCAGAAAAATGTAGCGCACCAACTCCCTGCACAAATTGATTTTCGATCATGAGGAGTTTATTCAATCTGCTATTTTTTGAGCCGGCGATAATTTGCGAAAGTATATCGAGTGCCGCATCGTATTCAGAGAAACATTTTTCCGTTTGCCATGCGTAATAAACACGCGGCAGTTGAACGTTATCGGTCATCTCTATAATTTTATTTTCTGCGAGTTCACGAGGATAGTTGTATCGCGTCTCCGGTTCACTATTCCTTATTATTTCAGAAAAATATTTTTCGATTAAATTTTTTGTCTTCAGAATATCGAAACTACCTGCAATTACAAGCGAGGCGTTTGAAACAGAATAGTGTGACGTGAAAAAATTTTGTACATCCTTTAAGTTGTATGATTTTATGTCCTCCATCCATCCGATTGTCGGAGTTGAATAAGGATGCCCCGGCGAAAATAAATTTTTTAGCAACGTTTCGAATGCTCTACCATAAGGTTGATTATCGTAACGTTCTAAACGCTCATTTGCCACAACATCTTTTTGGTTTTGCAACTTCTCTTCGTCAAGAGCGGCAAGTAAAAATCCCAGCCGATCGGATTCCAACCACAAAGCGTGTTCAAGAAAATTGGAAGGAACTTTCTCGAAATAATTTGTTCTGTCAAAACTTGTTGAAGCGTTCAATGTTCCTCCCGCTTCCTGAATAATTTTGAAGTGCATTCCTTTCTGAACATGCTTTGACCCTTGAAACATCATATGTTCAAACAGGTGTGCTAAACCGGATTTGCCATGCGGATCATTTGCCGAGCCGACACGATACCATAAATTTACTGCCGCAAGCGGAATGCTCTCATCTCGATGAAGTATCACTTGCAATCCGTTTTCTAAAAAATATTTTTCATAAGGAAATTTCATTAACGAACTCCGATTTTATTTTTGGATAAGATTGCTTCTAACTTCAACTCAGTTCTCTCAATTTTTTCCGAGGGTTCAATATTGTAGAGGGAACAAATCAAAGGATAAATTTCAAGGTTACTGATTGTTCCGATTTTGAATCCTTTGCGGAAGGATGGACCGATTGCGAAAAAAATTCCGTGCATATCAATATCTGCATTTTCGTAACCGTGATTTCCTTTAGCTTTTTTGCGTAACCAATCACCCGATTTTTTATGAACGAGACTCCAGCCCAATTCAGCAACTAGTACAAGATCGAGAATATTTTCATCTTGAGAAAAATGCAAGTAGCTTGAGACTTCATCTCTACGAAAAATTTTGAAATGTTGCGTTAGTTCATTCAGCAAAGAAAATATTTTTTCTTTGTGATTTCCTTTCGCATGAATTTGAATTACAGGTCCGTCGCCGATAATTTTATATTGAAGTGAATCGTGAAGAAATTCTTCGACATCAATTACACGTTCGGAATTTACTTCCGTCATTCCATGATCGGAAACGACGATGATGTTTGTGCTATCACGAAGTCCGATTTGAGTTAGTCCATCAAACAAGCGTTGTAACATACTATCAAGTTTTTGAATTGCAAAATTTACTTCTTTAGAATTGGGACCGAATGAATGCCCGTAAGTATCGGTCGCATCAAAATAAAGAGTTAGAAATTTCGGGCGTTCGCCGAACGGAAGTTTGAGCCAATCGAGAATTCCATCGACCCTTATTTCATAAGGGCGGTAGTGATCATAATGATGAAAATAATCAGGGCGGCGCGAAGCAATATTCATTTCGCTTCCCGGCCAAAAATAGCTTGCTGTTTTAATACCGTTTTTCTTTAATGTTTCCCAAATCATTTCACCTTTGTACCAATCGGCGTTTCGCACTGCACTTGTGTCGCGGAATGAATATTCACAATTGCATGAAGGGCTCCAGAAATCATTTGCAATAATTCCGTGATCTTCGGGGTGAAGACCTGTTGTAATTGAAATATGATTCGGAAAAGTTTTTGAAGGGAACACGGGCATCAATGAAGTTGCCGAGACGCCATTCTCCTCAACAAATTTAAATGCGGGAGTAATATTCCTATTTGTGTAATCCCAACGAAATCCATCGAAAGAGATTAAGATAGTGTAAGGAGTTTGCGGAAAGATTTCAAAAATCAGTAGTGCTAATAATATAATGGTTTTCATCGGAAGCTTTCTAAAAATAGTTTGCAAAATAGAAAAACGTATAAATTATTTTTTTATAAAATTTTTATTTTTATTTGCAAATCAGATAACTATTGCCCAAATTTTCATGACTAAAAAATTATTCTAACTAAAGAAAGGATAGACAATGACCCACGAAAACTTTGTTCGCAAAATCATATTTATTTTTGCGGCATTTTTGCTGGTTAGCATTAATATTTTTCCACAAGGTGTAACTTCCGCAAGTCTAAGCGGTAAAGTTGTGGATAAAGATGGAAATGCTTTACCGGCAGCAACAATACTCGCCCTTCACACTCCCTCGGGCACACAGTATGGAACAACAAGCCGTGACGATGGTAAATTTAATATCTTCGGTATGCGTGTTGGTGGACCTTATTCTGTTACAGTCTCTTATGTCGGCTTTAAATCTCAAGTGAGAGAAAATATTTCTCTCAACCTTGGTATTACGACGAACGTAGATTTCACTTTAGCACCCGCTAATATTGAACTCGGTGAAGTTACTGTATCGGATAAGAGAGATAACATTTTCAGTTCCGAAAGAACCGGTTCTTCTACATCAATTAATGCAGATGAATTAAAAGTTCTTCCGACAATATCCAGAAGAATTGATGACTTTACACGCTTGACTCCTCAGGCTTCAGGTTCTTCATTCGCCGGACAGGATAACCGTCTTAACAACATAACCGTTGACGGTTCATACTTCAACAACTCATTCGGACTTTCCGGGCAACCGGGCGATAGAACGGGCGTTGCGCCTATTTCTATCGATGCAATCGAACAAGTCCAGGTTAGCATCGCACCATTCGATGTTAGACAAGGAAACTTTGTCGGTGCAGGCGTTAACACTGTTACTCGCAGTGGTACAAATGAGTTTTCAGGTTCTGCATATTACCAATATAGACATCAAGGATTAGTTGGTACTGAAGCAGACGCGAACGCTTTTGATCCGGGTAGATTCAAATACAACCAAATCGGTCTACGCCTCGGCGGTCCGATAATGAAGAACAAGTTATTCTTCTTCGCAAGTTTTGAATCGGATCAATTAACCCAACCCGGCACAACATTTAAATCAAATCCTGGCGGTGCTACTGTCGGAGGTTCAATGACGAGAGTTCTTAAATCTGATCTTGATGCACTCAGCACTTTTTTGAGAACCAAATTTAATTATGAAACCGGTCCTTACGAAGGATACGATCATGAAACCCCTGCGCTAAGATTCTTGATGAGATTGGATTACAATCTTGATGATAGAAACAAAATCAGTTTGAGATATACGCATCTCGATTCTGAAACGGATGTATTGCTTTCAAATTCTTCTTCATTAGGATTTGGCGGAAGAAGAAGCAACACTACCGGTTTGAACTTCCAAAATTCGAACTATATGATCATGGAAAACATCAGATCAATCGTTGGTGAATGGAACACTTCATTCAGCGATAACATGGTGAACAATTTGATTGTCGGATATACTTCAAATGACGAAAGCCGCGATTCAAGAGGCACGTTGTTCCCGATGGTTGATATTCTTAATAGCGGTTCGGTTTATACCACTTTTGGTTTCGAACCATTCACTCCAAACAATGAACTTCGTTATTGGAGTTTTCAATTACAAGATAACTTCACGATGTACATGAAAGATCATCTTTTAACATTTGGTGTTAGCTTTGAAAGATACGAATCGGAAAACGTATTCTTCCCCGGTTCGCAAAGTGCTTACGTGTACAACGATTTAGATGACTTTTACGCAGATGCAAACGGTTATTTGGCAAATCCTGCACGCACACAATCAGATTCAACTTTGAGAAGATTCCAGGTAAGATGGTCTAACATCCCCGGACAAACAAAACCTGTTCAACCTCTCGAGGTTAACTATCTTGGTGCCTATGCACAGGATGAATGGAATATCATGAAAAACTTGAAACTTACTGCAGGCATCAGAGTGGATGTTCCGATGTTTGGTGAAACAGGTTTCAAAAATGATTCTGTTGCAACTAAAACATTCAAAGATGAAACCGGCGCAGCTGTTAAATACGCAACAGAAAAACTTCCTGATGCTAACATCTTATTCTCACCTCGCGTAGGATTTAACTGGGATGTATTCAATAATAAAACCACACAGGTACGCGGAGGTACAGGAGTATTCACAGGAAAACCTGCTTATGTTTGGATCTCTAACCAAATCGGTGAAAACGGTGTGTTAACCGGATTCGAACAAAAAGATAATACAAAGGATAGACCTTTCAATCCTGACATAAATCGTTACAAGCAAACTACGGTTACTGGTGCACCCGCATCGAGTTATGGATTAGCTTTCACAGATCCATCCTTTAAATTCCCTCAAGTTTGGAGAACGAATATCGGAGTTGACCAAAAACTTCCATTTGATTTAGTTGCTACTGCTGAATTCCTTTATGGTAAAGATCTCAATGGTATCTATTACATCAATGCAAACTTATCCAGTCCGAACACTGCATTCGTCGGTGTTGACAATCGTCCACGTTGGACAGTATCAAACAGACTCAACAGCAATGTTACAAGCGCAGTTGTTATGAAGAATCAAGATGTTGGGTCATCAACAAACCTTAGTTTCTCTTTGGAAAAACCGTTTAGCAATAATTGGTTTGCAAAGGTTGGCTATAACTACAATGTAGCTGAAAACACTATTGATCCGGGTTCGATTGCATTCGGTTCATGGAACAACAATGCTCATTCAGGCGACCCAAACAATCCAGGAGTTGGTTATTCGGATTATAGAACAGGCAACAGAATATTCGCTGCCGGTGCATACAAATTCGAGTACTTCAACTTTGGTTCAACAACCGTTTCATTATTTTGGGAAGGCGCTCATGCCGGTATCACTGAATTCAACCCACTTGCAAAATCTACGAGTTATGTATTTAGCGGTGATTTGAACGGCGATGGAGGTACGAGCAATGATTTGATTTACATTCATGCCGACAAGAGTGAAATGAACTTCGAGCAATACACTTCAGGCGGAGTAACTTATACTGCCGCTCAACAAGCTGATGCTTGGGATCAATTCATTGAATCCGACGATTACTTGAAAGAAAACAGAGGAAAGTATGCTGTGCGCGGTGGCGTTATGTTACCGATGATTTTCAGAGCTGACCTCAGCATTACTCAAGAATTCTACGGTGAATTTATCGGTAAGAAAAATGCACTTGAGTTTAGACTTGACGTGTTGAATGTTGGAAACCTCATCAATAAAGAATGGGGAGTTGCCGAGAGATTGGTTACTACTTCACCATTAACAAATCCGGGTGCTGATGCTAACGGAAAAGTAAAATATAGATTAAGAGCAGTGAACAGTCAGTTAATTACAAAATCGACTGAGAAATCCGCAACAATCTTTGATGTCTACAGAATCCAACTCGGAGTAAGATATATTTTCAATTAAAATTAATTGAATGATAAAAGGGCTGTCTCGAAAGGACAGCCTTTTTTATTTTAAATTCTCAGGAAGATGGAATATCTTTCATCGAAAAAATTCTTTTTGTTTTACTCAATGCATTGAGCAATTTTACTCAGTCCATTGAGTAAAATATATGTACACACGAAAACAATTCTATGAAATTGAAAAGCGGATTCTTGGTAAAAAAAATCTAATCCAGGTTATAACCGGACCGCGTCAGGTTGGAAAAACCACGCTCGCACTACAATTAACCGAGCGATTCAATTTTCCATCATACTACGTTTCTGCCGATGCAGTAGCGTTGCAATCAAATGCTTGGATTTCACAGCAGTGGGAAGTTGCTCGCTTAAAAATGTCAGGAGCGAATTCGAAATCATTCCTTTTTATCATTGATGAAATTCAGAAAATTGAAAAATGGAGTGAAGCTGTTAAGAAAGAATGGGATAAAGACAGATTCAATAAAATCAACCTGCGAGTTGTGATTCTTGGTTCATCTTCACTACTAATTCAAAGCGGATTGAAAGAATCGCTTCACGGACGATTCGAGATTATTCAACTCCCTCACTGGAGTTTTACTGAGATGAATGAAGAGTTCAAATTCACACATGATGAATATGTTTATTTCGGCGGCTATCCCGGTGCGGCTGAATTAATCGGCGATCTAAAACGTTGGCGAGATTATATCCGTTACTCAATTATCGAAACAATAATTTCTAAAGATATTTTGCAACCAACTCAAATTCAAAAACCGGCTTTGTTGCGAAATCTTTTTGAACTTGCGTGCACTTATTCCGGCGAAATTCTTTCCTACACAAAATTGTTGGGACAATTACACGATGCGGGGAACACCACCACTCTCGCGCACTATCAAGATTTATTAAACCAAATTTGGATGATTGCGGGATTGCAAAAATATTCAGGTTGGTATGTTAATGTTCGTTCATCGCAGCCAAAATGGATCGCTTACAACACGGCACTTGTCTCGGCATTCGATTCATTATCTCTCGAAAACTTGAAAAATAATCTCACTCGTTGGGGGTGCCAAGTTGAACAGGCAATCGGTGCTGAACTTTTAAATTATTCAAGGATAAACAATTCGGAATTATTTTATTGGAGCGAAGGAAATTTTGAAATTGATTTTTTTCTGAAACGAAAAACTAAAGTAGTTGCAATTGAAGTAAAACTCGGGAAAATTAAAGTGCATTCCGGTCTACAAAAATTTCAAGCAATTTATAAAAATTCCAAATCGATTTTGATAAGCGATGCTGCCCTAACTTGGCAGAAATTTATTAAAATGGATTTAGATAATCTCTTTTGAATTTGAATTACTCACTGACCTTGCGCATTCTTGTAAAACGAAACTCTGCTTCGCTCGAAAAATTTATATTTGAAAACAAAATGCTTGGGCGATTCGGAGAATCGCCATACAATTGGGTAACGTGAGTTAATCACTATCGTTACGCGTATATTCAGAAATATTCGTTACTAAGACACCAAGAAGTTTTCAGTAAACTCACCAACCATAAGTTTTTTCTTCGTGCATTGGTGACTTTTGCCATAGGCATCACTATGTGAGTGGCAAAAAAAATTTAGTGTGTAACATGATTTAGTCAATCAACTTCAACACTCTGTCAAATCTTATCGAGCCGAGAAGTTTGATGGGCTGAGAAAATGGAATATCTCTATCCCATGAAAAGAGAACCATGAATGCTTGTCCGACTACATAATCCCTCGGAACAAAGCCCCAGAAGCGGCTATCGAGACTGTCATCTCTATTATCCCCCATCATGAAATAATAATCCTTTTTAATTATGTATGAAGTTACTTCTTTCCCCTCGATAAAAATTTTCCCGTTCGAAATAGAAACTACATCTTTCAGATATTCTCTGTTGATGAAAGTTTTCCATTCCAAAATATTTTCAGTATTCAGTTGGATAACATCTCCTTTTTTGGGAATGCGAAGTGGTCCATAGTTATCTTCATTCCAGGGTTTGCCGACCGGAAATATTCTCGGATTTGTTCTATCTGCAGGTACAGGATAAGGGCTTAAATATTGGATGTGAGGAGGAATCCAATTTTCCTTTCCGTTGATAAAAACAACTTTGTCTCTAACTTCAAGAAGATCGCCGGGCATACCGATTAATCGTTTTACGTAGTTCACATTCAGTTCGTCGGGAACAATTTCATCTCTGTTGCCGGGAAATTCGAACACCACAATATCGCCGCGTTCCGGTTCGCGCACAGAAGGAAAAGAAAAATATGGAAGTTCAATCTCGGTGAATGGAATATATTTTGGCGAAGATGAACCGTAAATAAATTTATTCACTAAAACAAAATCGCCGACTTGAATTGTTGTTTCCATCGAACCGGTAGGGATTCGAGTATTTTGAATTACGAATGAAATGATTACCAGTGCCGCAATTGCCGCAAAGAAAAGTGAACGGAAAAATTCTTTCGTCTTCTGAATTGCTGATTTTGATTCTTCTAACTTTAACTCTTCTTCGGTTTTAATTCCTGCAATTTTTCTGAATATAGTTTTTAATCGCTCGCTCATTTTTTTTCCTTTCTTAAACTTTAACTTAATTTATCGCGCAAGAGTTTTGTAACAACTTGCGGATTCGCCTTTCCGTTTGTGGCTTTCATTATCTGTCCGACAAAAAATCCGAAAACTTTTTCGCTCCCCTCTTTGAACTGCTGAACTTGCTGCGGATTCTTTTCTAAAATTTCTGCGATGATTTTATTTATTTCATCCGCGTTAGAAATTTGTTTTAGATTTTTCTTTTCGATGATTTCATCTACACCTGTTTTAGCTTCAAGCATTTCATCGAATATTTCTTTCGCTATTTTGTTGGAGATTGTTCCATCAGAAATTCGATTTATCAATTCTCCCAAATTTTTAGGAGGAATTGGGAACAGCTCAATTTCAATTTTTCTTTCATTCAATATTTTCATTGTTTCAACCATCACCCAATTTGACGCAAGTTTATATTCGCTTGTTGCGCTCGAAACTGCTTCAAAAAAGTTCGCAAGATTTTTACTCTGCGTCAGAATTTCCGCATCATATTTTGGTAAAGAATATTGCCGGATGAACCGCTCAATTTTTGTATCGGGCAACTCAACGAGCTCATTTTTAATTTCAGAAATAAAATCATTGCTCAACAAAAGCGGCATCAAATCGGGTTCGGGGAAATATCTGTAATCGTGCGCCTCTTCTTTTCCGCGCATCGAAGTTGCTTCTTCCAGGTCTGCATTCCAAAGCAAAGTTTCCTGAATTACAACTCTCCCCTCTTCCAAAATTTCAGTTTGCCGTTGAATTTCAAACTCGATTGCCTTCTCGACATTCTTGAATGAGTTCATATTTTTTATTTCTGTTTTTACGCCGAGAGTAGCTGAGCCATGCGGACGAAGGGAAATATTTGCATCGCATCTCAGCGAACCCTCTTCCATATTTCCGTCGCAAACATCGAGATATTGAACGATCTGTTTTATTTTATTCAAATACTGCACAGCTTCGCTCGCGGTGGCAATATCCGGTTCGGTAACAATTTCGAGAAGTGGAACGCCGCATCGGTTTGCATCGAACAGAGTATAATCGCCGACATCGTGAATCAATTTTCCAGCATCCTCTTCCATGTGTATTCGCTTGATTCGAATTTTCTTTTTATTGTTTGAAGGATCATACACTTCGAGAAATCCATTCTCGCAAATCGGTTTATCGAACTGCGAAATTTGATAGCCTTTCGGAAGGTCGGGATAAAAATAATTTTTCCGCGCGAACTCTGAAGTTTTATTAACAGTGCAATTTGTCGCCAACCCAAGTTTGACTGCAAACTCAACAACTTTTTTATTCAGCACAGGAAGCACGCCGGGATGCCCCAAACAGATCGGGCAAGTATTTGTGTTTGGCGGATTGCCGAATTCGGTTGAACATCCGCAAAATATTTTTGTTTTTGTTTTTAGTTGAGCGTGAACTTCAAGCCCAATCACAGCTTCAAATTTCAAGCTCACGGTGCTATTTACTTTCAATCCAGATTTGATATTCCCACGGCTCAAATTTGTAAGAATCGTCCGCGCTAAAATCTTTTTTCTCGTCCGACAAAAATCTTTGATATGAGCCGCGAACATTTTTATCTTTGAATGAAAAACCAATAGCTTCATTAGTAAGATTAGCGATGACTAATATTTTCTTTTCGGAATTTTTGCGCACGAAAGATAAAATTTCTTTTGATGCGGAATTTTGAATCGGCAAAAACTCTCCGCCTCTTTCTCCGTTCCAAAGATTGCTCTCACTTTTATAGAGTTGATATAAATCTTGATAAAACTTTGCGAATTCATTTTCTTCCCAAAGAATTTCATCCTTCTCAAAAAAACTTAAGCGATGATTTAAACCAATCTCCTGTCCTGAATAAATCAGAGGCATCCCCGGAAGAAGATAAGTTAGCATCGCAAAAGTTTTGGCACCATCACCCAACCTTTCGAATTCCGTTCCGTTCCAGGAATTTTCGTCATGGTTCGAAGTAAAGTTCATTCGAAATGCATTCGCGGGATAACGTTTCTGATCTTCTTTTACGAACTGAATTATGTCTTCAGAGTTTTTTTCTTTTTTTGCAATTGCATTAAAAATTTTGTGCAAATCCCATCCGTAAGTCATATCAAATGCGTTGATGTGCATATCGACGGACTCCCATTCCGCCAGCATGAAAACGGGTTTAATTTTTTCAAGTTCGGGGCGGACGAAATTCCAAAACTCGGTTGGGACCATTCCCGCAACATCGCAACGATAGCCGTCGATGTCATATTCTTTCACCCAAAAAATCATAGCATCGAGCATTGCATTCCACAATTCTTTGTTGTCATAATTTAAGTCTGCAACATCATGCCAATCTTGAATCGGCGGAACAACGTTTCCCTTTTCATCGCGAGTATAATAATCGGGATTTGTTTTCATCCACTCGTTATCCCATGCGGAGTGATTCGCAACCCAATCAAGAATAACATACATGCCGGCATCATGAATTTCTTTTACGAGTTCTCTAAATTCATCAAGAGTTCCGTGCATCGGATCGATATCTTTATAATCTTTAACTGAATAATAACTGCCGAGAGTGCCTTTTCTATTCTCTACCCCGATAGGATGAATTGGCATAAACCACAAAATTCCGACACCCAATTCTTTCAGACGAGGAAGGTGTGCCCTAAATTCTTCAATTGAACCGGAAGAAGTGAACTGACGGAGATTAACTTCATAAATTATTTTGTCATAACTCCATTCGGGATGTTTAACGTTGCTTGCGGGCTGTGCAAAAAGTTTTGATAAAAATGAAAAAAACATTAACGCTACTATTAAATAGTTCTGAATTTTGTTGTTCATATTCAACTTCAATTTGTAAAAAAATGATGCGCAATATAGGAATTTTACTCCGCATGCTTAGAGAATTCTTTGGTATCTTTGCACCAAAAAAAGTAAAGGAATAATTTGACGCAATCTGAAATTAAACTTGTAGTAAAGTTAGACGACAAAAAAATGCCGGTTGACATTCGTTGGTTTGCAACCGAAAGCGGCAATGAAGGAACCCGCGAAGCAAAAGCTTTTTCTCTTTCTATTTGGGATAAACAAGAATCTGCAACACTGGGGATTGATCTCTGGACAAAAGAGATGCTCATCGAGGATATGAACAAACATTTCTATCAAACATTTATGAAAATGGCAGATACATATTTGCGCTCGACAAATAACCGTATAGTTTCGGAGATGATTAAAGAATTTGCAGATGAGTTTTGGCAACACTCGAACGCAGAAAAAATTGAATAAAGATTGGACAACATGATAAAAAATTACTGCCACTTGGTTTAAACTCCGAAATTTTCAGAACCTAAAAGTAAATTGAGCCTATTATTAAATTTGATAAAGAAAAAAGTTTTGGTTATATCGCAATTGAAGTAACGAGAATTCAGAATTACACTTATTGGAAGAAAAATGAAAAAACAGCTAGTTTACCTATACGAGATGCAACATTATGATATGAGTTTATGGCCATTCTGGTTTACTGGATGCACGCGAGCAGCACAATACGGAAGATTTGCAAGAATGCAAATTTTTAGCAAAACACTAAATCTAAATTTTTATTTGTCTCAAAGTATCCAAAAAATTTTTTCATTCATTAATTCATTTGTTCGAGATAAAGCACATCGCTTATTCGTCATGATACAGTCATATTTGCTTAATTATTTCTGCGGAAATTTTTGAAATATGGCAACTGGAAGAACAATAAGCGCAAATTTTCTAACTTCAAGAGATGAAGCGATCATTTCGATTTGCGAAGAAATATCCAAAAGTATTGTAGAGTGCATTTCAACGTTGGATCAAAAGAAAGAATTTTTAAAGGTCTCAGGAAAGATCAGTAAAACACGAGATGGAGGGCTTGGCTTGGGCGGAGGTAAATTACAAAGAGACACAATTTGCACAAGAGGACGACAAGGTAAAGCACCTTTTTCAAATAGAAATTTACGCTGGCACCCCCTAGTAGTAGCTGAAACTCAATTAGCAACGTTCGCAAAAGAAATTGACCACATTGAAATCGAGGGAGAGGGTGAAGCCCAAACTTTGATTTTTGTCATCAAAGGGAAAGATGGAAAATTAAAAAAATTTCCTTCAGAAAGAGTTCACGAGTTACCAGAACGTTATGTTGTTTTGCCACGGCACTGGGTAGACCATGTTGATATACTCAAATTTTGGAACGACACGCAGTGGACACAAAACTCATGTGTGATCACTGCATTTGAAGCTTGTGATTGGCAAGATGCAGTAGAGAGTTATGCTGTACTTGCTATTTCGGTGGCAGTCGTTTTTTATAGCGTCCCATTTCAAAAAATTTATCAAAGAGTAACTAAAATTTTAACAAAACAAGCTATTAATAAAAAAATCATTTTACCCTCCGCTTTCTTCCCGGAAAATGAACGTGATATTATCAGTTGTCCGCTTTGTAAAACTTCAATCGCCGTAAATCCTGCAAACCAAGAAGATAGAGATAGAATCTCTGTTTGGCAACCTGCATGGCGCCCAACAAAGCGAAATGAGGGTGAAGATGCCAGTACTCAAATAATGCACATCAATCCCCTAGTAGAATTCGAACAAAGACATAATGCAAAAAACGTGCGATATGGACATAGGTGGTGCAATGTTGCTATGACAGACCATTCCATTTACGAAACTTTGGATTTTATGGAATATGTTGTAAAGGCACACAGCAGATGCAAACAATAAGCGTAATCGAAAGCGGTAATGGTGTTGATTTATTTCGAGCTGCTGAAATTGACAAACCGAGAAGAATAATTTTAAGAAAAGATTTACGGCCCACTAATAATCTGAAGACTATTTTTAGAGAAATAAGAGATTATTTTGCTGGTAACGTAACTGGTATTACACGCGACGAAAAAATTGCCCAAAATATCATGAGACTGTTATTCTGCAAAATATACGATGAAAAAACAACTCCAATAGATGAACTTGTAGAAATTGCCAACCGACCAAATGAAGATTTACACATTTTCCACGGGAGGATTTGTAGAGTTTTCGATGAAGTAAAGCAAAAATATCCCGACATATTTGAGCGATTTGACGAGATTGAAATCAATCCAAATGATTTATCTTACATCATCTCCAAGTTTGAAGAGCATTCTATACTTGACGCAGATCGAGATATAATTGCAGATGCGTTTGAAGAACTTATTGGAAGAGCGTTTCGTGGGGGAGAGGGACAGTTTTTCACTCCTAGGAACATTGTCCAAATGATGATAGACATATTGCAACCGCTAGCGAATGAAAAAATAATTGATCCCGCTTGTGGAAGCGGGGGTTTTCTTGCTCACATACTCCAGCACCTTCTAAAAGATGGGCGTGGGAACCATAATCTTTATGGCATTGACAAAGATTTATTTCTCTCACGTCTAGCGAAGATTTATTTAACAATTTTAGGAGAAAGCGAGTATCATATTTTTTGCGAGAATAGCCTTGAGCAACCAAATAAATGGAAGAAAGAAACACAGCAGCACATCCACTTAGGGACCTTTGATTTGGTTCTTACTAATCCACCGTTCGGTGCAAAAATTCCCGTTATCGGAAATGATCTGCTAAAACAATTCGAGTTGGGACATCAGTGGTTCAATACCAGAAGTAGTTGGATATTGTTAAAAGAAATACGAGATAAACAACCTCCGCAAATTTTATTTATTGAAAGGATTATTCACCTATTAAAAGACGGTGGTAGGGCGGGAATTATTTTACCAGATGGAATTTTTGGGAATCCCTCGGAAAGATACATATGGGAATATATTCGCCAATATGCCTCTATCATAGGGATTGTGAGTTTGTCTCAGGAAACCTTTCAACCGAGTACACATACCAAAACAAGTGTTGTATTCTTCGAAAAGAAAAAACAGAGTCGTAAAAATATCTTTATGAGTATTGCCCAAGCTATTGGACACAACAAAAACGGAAAAGAAATTTACAAAATAAACAAAGACGGTTCGTTCGTGTTCGACACGCGCGGGAATAAAATTCTTGATGACGATACAGCGGCAATTGCGATGAATTTCAGAATGTTCCTCCATCAAAAATTAGAGGAAGAGAGTCATTTGGGTTTTGTTGTCCCTACTGAAGATATTCAACAAAATATATACATCCCAGAACACTACAATCCTGAAATCAAAGAAAAGTTAAATGAATTAAAGAAAAGTGGAAAGTATAGACTCATCACACTCGGTCAATTAATGGAAAATGGAATAATTCAAATCAAAAGAGGAAATGAAATCGGTTCTCAATTTTACGGTAGCGGAACTATTCCTTTTGTGCGAACAACGGACATTGTGAATTGGGAGATAAAGATGGACACCGTGAAGGCTGTATCCGAGGAAATTTACAAAAAGTACAAGCGAATTCAAGATGTAAGAGAACAAGATATTTTATTTGTGAATGACGGAACTTTTTTAATTGGTCGTTGCAGTATGGTGTCTAAGTTGGACGTAAGATGTATCATCCAAAGCCATCTGAAGAAAATCCGAGTGCTCAGCACAGAGGAGATTACACCGTACTATTTACTTTTTCTAATTAACACTAAAATTGTTCAGAAACAAATTGAGACGAAAACTTTTGTGCAAGCGACTCTCTCAACGCTAGGCAACCGGCTACTGGAATTGGTTTTACCTATCCACGTCGATAAAGAAGAGCGGGAACGTATATCAAACGAAGTGAAGAGTATAATTGACAATAAAACCGATTTAAGGCACAGGACACAGAAACTAATTGACGAAAGCATTTAGCCGACATTCAATAAATCTTTATTTCAGCTTCCCCATTTTTTTCATTCCCGCCATTCATCACAAAAGCAGTTTGGTTTTATTTTAAAACTTGATTCAGTGTAGGATTTTAAGTATATCGCAGTGGTATTAATATGATATCATTTAAATATCTCATTTATTTTGAAAGGATCTATAATGAAAGAACAAAATAGCGTTCAAAAAAGTGGCTGGGGAATGTTGGCATTCACAATACTATTGCTTCTCGGATCGATTGCATTTATGATTTATGGAATAGTTCTCGCCGACAGTGGCGACGGAACCGGCGCAATCGTAATTGTCGCATCCGTACTATTAATTTTGTTCGATATTTTTTTAATGGTCGGTTTTTTCACAGTCGAGCCGAACGAAGGTGTTGTGCTTCTCCTTTTCGGAAAATATATCGGAACAGAAAGAACTATCGGATTTCGATGGGCTAATCCTCTGTTTCAAAGAAGAAAAATTTCACTCCGTGTAAGAAACTTTGACGGTGAAAAATTAAAGGTGAACGACAAAAAAGGAAACCCAATTGAAATCTCCGCCGTTGTGGTTTGGAAAGTTGAAGATACTGCAGAAGCAGTTTTTGAAGTTGATAATTTTATGGACTACGTTCAAGTGCAATCAGAATCTGCTGTCCGCCACTTAGCTGTTCGGTATGCTTACGATAGTTACGATAGCGAAGATGAAGTGAGTCTTCGCTCTGCACTCGATGAGGTTTCGGAAGATCTTGGTAAAGAAATTCAAGAGAGAGTTGCCGCGGCGGGTGTAAAGATAATTGAAGCAAGAATCAACCACCTTGCATACGCACCGGAAATTGCGCAGGCGATGTTGCAGCGTCAGCAAGCCGAAGCAATAATTGCCGCGCGACAAAAAATTGTGGAAGGTGCAGTCAGCATGGTTGAGATGGCTCTGGAGAAATTAAAAAATCAAGGTGTTGTTGAACTTGACGAAGAACGAAAAGCAAATATGGTTAGCAACTTAATGGTTGTATTGTGTTCAGACAAAGCGGCACAACCGATTGTGAATGCCGGATCATTATATTAGTCATGCCATCGGACAACAAAAAATCTTTAGTTCTCCGCATCGACAAGAAATTGTGGGATGAACTAAATTCATGGGCTAAAGATGAACTACGTAGCATCAATGGGCAGATAGAATACATTCTACGCGATTCGGTTGTTACAAAGCGAAACAAAAATTTCAGCACGGAGAAAAAAAAGTAACACTACATTCAAGGCTTCCTAGCGATGGAAGCCTTCGATTTTTTGGATATATTCTTTTCCGATTTCTCTTTTCAAATCCTTATCTTTGCACGGTTTTTATAAAAAATTTAAAGAGATATTTCGAGGTATAAATGAGTATTCTTATCGATAAAAAAACACGTTTGGTAGTTCAAGGAATAACCGGAAGTGAAGGTTCTTTTCATTCAAAACAGATGCTTGAATATGGCACAAAGCTGGTCGCCGGTGTAACTCCCGGCAAAGGTGGAAGCAATTTTGAAGGCGTTCCGGTATATAACACAGTCGCCGATGCAGTCAAATATCAAAAAGCAAATACTTCGGTAATTTTTGTACCGCCTGCATTTGCGGCAGACGCAATACTCGAAGCCGCAGGTGCCGGTATCAAAGTTATCATCTGCATCACTGAAGGAATTCCGGCAAAAGACATGGTAAAAGTCTATAATGAAATTAGAAACAATGATGTTAAGTTAGTCGGACCGAATTGCCCCGGCGTCATCTCCCCCGGAATAGGAAAAGTAGGAATCATGCCCGGCTTCATACACATGAAAGGAAAAATCGGAGTTGTTTCCCGAAGCGGCACATTGACTTACGAAGCAGTTAAACAGTTATCCGATTTAAACATTGGACAATCAACGTGTGTGGGAATCGGCGGAGACCCGGTAATTGGTTCTCGATTTATCGACGTAATAAAATTATTCAATGAAGATAAAGACACTGACGGCATTGTGATGATTGGCGAAATCGGCGGAAGCGCAGAAGAAGAAGCCGCAACATTCATTAAGAAAAATGTTAAGAAGCCCGTTGTCGGATTTATTGCCGGAAGAACCGCCCCTCCCGGAAGAAGAATGGGACATGCAGGGGCAATCATTTCCGGCGGAAAAGGTACTGCAGCAGAAAAAATGGAAGCGATGAAGAAAGCTGGAATTCATGTTGTTGAAAATCCCGCAGAGATCGGGCTTACGATGAAAAAAGCATTGGATAAGTTAGCCGCAAAATCTAAAAAATCTTCTTCCAAAAAAATTTCTTCTTCCAAAACAAAAAAGATTGTGAAGAAAATTTCTATCAAACCAAAACAAAAAAAATCTACCATAAAAAGAAAACCAGTTAAGAAAGGAAAATAGTTGAGCAATCAAACTTTAGCCATAATTAAACCCGATGCAGTAAAAAAAAATGTAGTCGGAGAAATCATTTTAAAAATAACTCAAGCCGGATTTAAAATTAAAGCATTGAAGATGACGCGCTTGAGCAAACAATCCGCCGGCGGATTTTATGAGGTTCATAAAGAAAGACCTTTTTACAACGACCTCGTTGAGTTCATGACTTCCGGTCCCGTTGTACCAATTGCACTCGAAAAAGAAAACGCAGTTGCGGACTTCAGAAAGCTAATCGGCGCGACCGATCCGGCACAAGCTGAAGAAGGAACAATCAGAAAATTATTCGCGGCAAACAAAGGCGAAAACGCGGTTCACGGTTCCGATTCAGATGAGAACGCTGCTTTAGAAATCTCACACTTTTTTTCCCGCGATGAATTATTAAACAACAAAAATTAATTGAGAAGTCAAATCAAAAACAAAACTCAAGTTGTGAACATTTTTTTTGGTGAGAAGCAGAGAACACTTTTTCTGCTTCTTGCATTTATTTTTTCATCTCAAATTTTTCCGCAAAATGAAAAAATAATTCCCGGTGCTGAAGTACTGGTTTCGGAAAACTTTGATTTAATTAAAGGCAAAAGACTCGGCATTATCACAAACCACACAGCAATACTAACGGATGGAACTCATCTCGTCGATAAACTTCACTCAAATAAAGATGTGAAAGTAACTGTGTTGTTCGGTCCCGAACATGGCATTCGCGGCGATGCAGGCGCAGGTGAAAAAATTGATAACAGCGTTGATGCAAAAACCGGAATTCCTGTAATCTCACTTTACGGCAAACATAAAAAGCCAACTGCGGAAATGTTGAAGGATGTTGACATTCTTATTTTTGATATTCAAGATGTCGGCGCAAGATTCTACACATACATTTCAACTTTGTATCACTGTTTGGAAAGTGCCGCAGAGAATAATAAACCGATACTAATACTCGATAGGCCAAATCCTATTTCCCCGATGAAATTGGAAGGACCGATTCGTAAAGAAGAATTTAAATCATTCGTCGGTATTGCGCCGATGCCGATGAATCATGGATTGACAATCGGTGAACTCGCCGCATATTTCGCGGGTGAACTTCTCCCAAAAGAAAATTTCTTCCCTCAATTAACTGTAATCAAAATTAAGAATTGGGATCGAACAAAATTCTATTCTGGATTGAAAGGCAATTGGGTAAAACCTTCTCCAAATATTCCGACTTTGAACACAGCCGTAATTTATCCCGGCACATGCTTGATTGAAGGAACAAATATTTCCGAAGGACGTGGAACCGATTCCCCCTTCTTAATCTTAGGTGCGCCTTACATCAACGGCGATTCCCTTCTAAGCGAAATGAAGAAATTGAATTTAACCGGAGTTGCATTTTCGAGCTCAGGATTCACTCCGATTGCAATTGCCGACGCGGCACCAAATCCAAAATACAAAAATGAAAAATGCGGGGGATTAAAAATTACAATTACTAATCCACACAAAATTGAACCGGTTAAAATTGCTCTGCATTTCATTTCACTCGTGAGAAAAATGTATCCCGAGCAATTTCAATTCAAGAGCGGATTCGAGAGACTTTCGGGAGATAAAAAAATTAGAGAGATGATTGAACAGAATGTTTCTGTCGATGATATGATTAAATCATGGAGCGAAGAAATTATTTCGTTCCAAAATGTTAGTGAAAAATATTTACTTTATTGAAAGGTTATGATGAAAAAATTATTTGCGCTTATGCTTATTCCAATGTTAATGTTTATTTCTGCCTGTGGCGATTCGACTGAAGAAAAACCGGTTTCCGAAGAAGTTTTTACGTTCGATTCAACGGACATCAAAACCGAAAGAATTGACGAAGGTCAGTTTTCGAATTTGAATCTTGAATACAAACTTGAAAAGGGAAAGATATACAAATTCCGTTTGACATCTATTTCAGAGGATGTTCAATCATTAAAAGCAGATACAACGCTTACGCAAAAAGTAGTTCAAACATTAACTTACATTGTTTCGGTTGAGACAAAAAATATTGAAGATGATAAAACTATTGAAGCCGATATCACTTTCAACTCGGTCAATCTTGATGCCGATGCAAACGGGAAGAAACACAAATATCATACGGGACAAAAACTTGATTCGCTTGAGCGTGAAGGATTTTTAGAGTATGAAGCTATCATCGGGAATCCTTTCTCTGCAAGAATTTCGCACAAAGGTGAAATTTTGGAAATCTTTCGCGCAGATAAAATCACCAACAAACTGCTCGAGCTAAGGGGTTATCTCGATTCCGTTAGTGCCGAGGATAAAAAACTTTTCCAACAAGATATTGTTGAAGGTGCATTGAAACCGATTGTGCATCAAATCTTTAGAAAACTTCCCGACAACAATGTTGCAAAAGATTCAAATTGGTCAATCGTTCAACCGCCAATTAATTTGCAAGTCTTCGCATTCGAAAACATTCATACGTTTCAAATTGCCGGCTTCGAAAAATTTGACGGTAACAATCTCGTTGTCATTGATGCGGGATTAAAATCAAAAACAATTCTCAGCGATGATGCTAAAAAGAACAACATAGAAATAACCGACACAAAATATACCGCAGGTGGAAAACTTCACTTCAATATTGATAAAGGTTTGTTTCAGAAAACTAAAACAAATATTTATTTGAACGTGAATATGTCTGCTATGGCTCCGACTCCAACCGGCGGAGTTCAAAAAATTACTCGAATACAAAAAACTAAGAACACGAACATTCTTGAATATCTAAAAGATTGAAGATTTTTTTTGTGAGTTGAGTTGATTTTTTTTCTCTAACTTTTTACACTTTAATTACTAACCGTTTGCAATGAACATTCTTTTAGTGTATCATGAAATGGAGGCAACAATTACAAACCTTATGTATGTTGCAAAACTTTTTGGTAAAAAAGCCGCAATCCCTCCTCTTGCATTAATGACGGTCGCATCTATGCTACCGGAAGAATGGAACCTGAAGCTCATCGATGTAAATGTAACACAACTTGATGATGGAGATATTTTGTGGGCTGATTACGTCATGATTAGTGCCATGAATGTCCAAGCCAGAAGCGCATCGCAAATAATTGATAGATGCCATAAACTAGGAATTAAAACAATTGCCGGCGGAACTCTTTTCACGCATCAGTATGAAGAGTTTCCGAACGTAACGCATTTAATTCTTAATGAAGCTGAAATAACTCTCAAAGATTTTTTATCGGATCTCTCGGAAGGTTCTCCGAAACGCATCTATAAAACAACTGAATTTGCAGACGTAACCACAACTCCGGTTCCCAACTGGAGTTTGGTGAACTTAAAAAATTATCTTTACGCTATCGTGCAATACTCGCGAGGATGCCCCTACTTGTGCGATTTTTGCGATGTTACTGCCTTATTTGGTCGTGTTCCAAGAGTAAAATCCACTGCTCAAATTATTGCCGAACTTGATGCCATAATGTCAAATGAAGATGTCGGAATGATTTTTTTTGCCGACGACAACTTCATCGGCAACAAGAATTTATTGAAAACGCAACTACTGCCTGCATTAATCGAGTGGAGAAAGCGCACCCCCAAAGCCCCCACGTTTTTCACTCAATTAACCATCACACTTGCTGATGATGAAGCTTTGATGCATCAACTTTTGGAAGCCGGATTTCGGCAAATACTTATTGGAATCGAAACAATAAATGAAGCTGCATTATTCGCGATGCGAAAGAAACAAAACCTGCATCGTGATATTCTTGCCAATGTAACTCTTCTTCAGAAAAAAGGATTTGTTGTCATTGGAGCTTTTATTGTCGGTACCGATTCTGATGATGAGTCTGTCTTTAACAAACTATCAGAATTTATTTCGCAGAGCGGAATTGTTTATTCGATTGTTAATGTGTTGAAAGCGCCATTCGGGACAGAACTTTTTGAACGAATGAAACGAGAAGGGAGACTTAAAGGCACTTTTAATTTCAGCGAACACCAAATTAATTTTATTCCGAAGATGGGTGAAGAAAAATTGAGAATGGGTTTCAACGAATTGATAGAGAAAGTTTATTCGGCTAAGGATGTGTACCACCGGGCAAAGACATATTTAACAAATTTAGAACCCTATTCTGTCCAGAATAGAATTGAAATGAAATTTACCATCCGTTGGATGATCGACCTTTTGCTGGCGATTTTTAATCTCTCAATTTTATTTAAGGATCGTATTTACGTTTGGAGATTACTTCTGTGGACTTTGTTCAACAAACCGAATTATCTCATTTTGTCATTAATCTTTTCGATGATCATGTATCAGTACAATAAAGTAAAACCGCTTTATAGGATGCGAAACTAATATTTATTCTCGCTCGATAAACTGAACTACAATCTTTATCCCTTCGGTTTTAATTACTCTAACGTTTTTTCCCTTTTCAATAAATTCACCTTCTGTAACGGCATCATATTTCTTCCCGTCAATAACGATGCTACCCGCGGGGCGAAGCGGTGTGAGTGTAACGGCTGTCGAATTCAACAAATTTGAAAAATCAGGACTCGAAGAAAATCCTTGCGAGGATTTTACTTCATCCGCAAGTACAAGTTTATTAAAACTTTTAGACTTCGGAAGATATTTGAGTAAAAGAAGCATCAACACAACGGCAAATAGAATTGATGCGCCAAGTTGTACAATTGCCATCGAGATTGTTCCGCTATCGAAAAAATATTCAGTATTAATTAATGAAAGAAACAATGAAGCCAAGATTAATATAATTCCACCAACGCCGGCGATTCCAAAACCCGGGATAACAAAAATTTCAACCAGAAGTAAAATAACTCCGCCGATGAACATTATTATTTCTAATCCGGAAGCAAGATCCAAAATGAAAGACGTACCGAAGAAGAGCCCGAGCGCAATTAACGCGGCTGTGCCGGGCAATCCCCATCCCGGAGTTTTGATTTCCGTGAACAAGCCGACGAGTCCAATCATTATTAATAACGATGAGATAATTGGGTTGTTCAAGAATCTGACGAAGTCTTCAGCCCAGTTCGTTTCGATTTTAATAACGTCAGCATCTTCAAAACCGAAAGCAGAAAGAACTTCATCAAAATTATTTACGACCGTATCGGTTATGCCATAAGTGCGCGCTTCTTCCGAAGTGAGTGTGATTAGTTTGGTCGAGTCAACAAGTCCTGCGACTACAACCCGTTCGTCAACCATACCTTCGGCAATATCGGTTCTGCGGTCATTTCGTTCGGCGGTAGAGCGCATCTCCGATCGCATGTAAGATTGATATTTTTCCGATTGCTTCTCCCCTTCTTGATTCACAACAGTAGTTGCACCGATCGAACTTCCTTTTGCCATCGCAATTTTTTTACAAGAAAGAGTGATCAGTGCGCCGGCAGAGATTGCGCGTTTATTAACGTAAGCGATTGTTAAAATTTTACTATCGAGAATCGCATCTTTAATTTGAGTTGCGGCATCTACTCTTCCGCCGAATGTGTTAATCTCAAAAATTATTGCATCATATTTTTTTTCTTCGGCATCGCTGATAATCCTATTAATAAAGGGGGAAAGCCCTAAATCAATTTCTCCATCGATTTTTGCGTGAACAACTTTCTTCTGCGCAATAATATTTGAAGTGAAAAGAATTGCCAGAAAAATAAAAATAAAACCGGAACGTATTTTCATGAATTTCATATTCAACCTAAAGAAAAATTTATGAATTAAAATAATTTGATTTACTAATTGAATTTATCCTTTATAATTTTTTCTAACAATGTAAAAGAAGTTCAAAATTCACTACTTTTCATGCGCGAAGGGAATTCATCTTAAGGGAATTAATATTATTTTTGAAACGAAAATTAATAATCATTAGAAGCATGAACGATCTTATAAATCATTTTACAAAATTCAGAAATAACACAGTCGGAATCGAACAGACATTTTTATCTCCTTACGGCGAAAAGAAAATTATTTACGCCGATTGGATTGCAAGCGGAAGGTTGTATCGCCCGATTGAAGAAAAACTTTTGAATGAATTCGGTCCGCTTGTCGGCAATACTCACTCGGAATCAAGTTTTACCGGCGCGGCAATGACGAACGCATATCATGAAGCAAAGAAAATTATTAAACAACATTTTAACGCATCAAAAGATGATGTTATTATTGTTGCGGGTTCAGGCATGACTGGAATGATAAATAAATTCCAAAGAATTATCGGAGTGAGAGTTCCCGAGCAAGTGCGGAATTATGTTAACTTTAACGAGAAGGAAAGACCGGTTGTATTTGTAACACACATGGAACATCATTCGAACCACACTTCGTGGCTTGAATCGTTAGCGGAAATCGTTATCCTCAAACATGATGAATTGGGATTCGTTGATATGAATGACCTTGAAGATCAATTAAAAAAATATCGGGAGCGACAAATAAAAATCGGTGCATTCACGGCTTGCTCGAACGTAACTGGTGTTGAAACAGATTATCATGAAATGGCAAAGTTAGTTCATCAGTACGGCGGATATGTGTGCATTGATTTTGCGTGTTCGGCTCCGTACGAAAAAATTGATATGCATCCTCCCGACCCGTTGAAAAAACTTGATGTAATAACTTTTTCGCCACACAAATTTCTCGGCGGTCCCGGTTCTCCCGGCGTATTAATTTTTGATTCCAAGTTATATCACAATCGCATTCCCGATAATCCCGGCGGCGGTACGGTTTATTGGACAAACCCATGGGATGAACATAAGTTTGTCGATAATATTGAAGCGCGCGAAGACGGCGGAACACCTCCATTTCTTCAAACCATCAAAGCCGCACTTGCAATCAAATTAAAGGAAGAGATGAATCCGGAATTGATGATTGAAAGAGAAAGAGATCTCGTAAAGAAAATTTTTGAGAAACTTCCGAAGATTGAAGGAATGAAAATTCTTGCCGGACATATTCAAAAAAGATTGGGAGCGATTTCTTTTAATGCGGATAAAATCCATTATAATTTGTTAGTAAAGATTTTGAATGATCGCTTCGGTATCCAATCCCGCGGCGGTTGCAGTTGTGCCGGAACTTATGCTCACTATCTTTTAAATCTTGACCAGGAACATTCGCGACAAATCAAAGAAAAAATTAGTCACGGTGACCTTTCAGAAAAGCCGGGATGGATTCGTATCTCGCTTCACCCTACAATGACTGACGAAGATTTAGATTATATCATCGACTCGATTGAAGAATCAATTGAGAATATAAAATTATTTGAAAAAGATTATACTTATTCCCCAACAACAAATGAATATTGTTGTAACTTGACTGTAAAAACGAATGGTGCTGTTCCCTCACTAAATCTCTGAAAAAAAATTACGGCTGAACTTTTTCTTCCAATCGTACAATCCTCTTTTCATGATGCGCCAGGAATTCATCAATCCTACTAATTAGATTTCTAAGCATTTCACAAACTGTGCTGAACCCTTTATCCATAAGGTTTTCAAGCCGTTCAAGTCTATTATCAACTTGAATAAATCGTTGATCGATGGATTCAAATTTTTTATCAACAGCATATAACCGGCTATCCACATAATCTTTCATTGATTGGAAAGAAACGTCAATTTTATCAGTTAACCTTCTCTCAACATCATCAATTTTAAGATCGAGTGCCAAAACTTTTTGGTCGAGGTGAACAACTTTTTGATCGAGGTGAACAACTTTTTGATCGAGGTGAACAACTTTTTGATCAACCATTTCAATCTTATTGTCGAGTTTGTTGATCTCTGCTTTAAAGACTTTTTTTGTTACATGATTAGAACTTTGAGTTGATTTTGCCATCACTTTACCTCCTAAAATTTAAACTCACTAATAATTTTCTTTACTTCATCTTCACTAATACCGCTTCCAAATGCGCCTGGTTTTGGCGAAGATGGATTTTTCTTTTCCGAAACATAGGTTTGCGATAAAGGAGGATTGCCCGCGCGTGCGCGCAATCTTTCTTCGATACTTTGCATCACGTTTGAAGTTTGTTCATTCGACATTGAGGCGACTGCGCTTCCATTGTTAACTGGATTAGTTTCAAATGCGAGAGCTTTCAAGTTCATCAAATGTTTTGCAGAAACATTTTCAGAAACAATTGAACCGCCCCACGTTCCCGGACCCAGAGTCATCGATGGAGTTAATGAAGTTGTATAACCGACAGCTCCAATCGAAGAAACAGTATTGACTAAAATTCTGAACGCAGGTTTTTCGAGCGCAAATTTCATGATGATATCGGAATCGTTTGAGTGAATAACCATCGTATGACCGATACCACCAAATTTTAAAAGATCGATACATTTATGGCAACCATCAAGCCAACCATCAACAGTGTAAAATGCCAATAGAGGCGAGAGTTTTTCGACGGAAAGAATTTCTTGTTTGCCCACTTCAATACATTCGGCAAGGAGAACGCGGGTATTTTCAGGAACGGTAAATCCGGCATGATTCGCAATCCAAACTGCAGGCTGTCCAACAATATCAGGATTGATCGCATTTCCTTTTAAAATAATTTTAGCAAGTTTTGCTTTCTCTTCTGTCGAAACAAAATATCCGCCTTGCAATTTTGTTTCGTGAATTACTTTTTCTCTCAAATGTTTATCTACAATCATTGCTTGTTCGGACGAGCAAAGTGTACCGTTATCGAAAGTTGTTCCGTACAAGATATCCGCAACAGCTTTTTGATAATTTGCAGTGCGCTCGATAAAAGCAGGAACATTTCCCGAACCTACACCATAAGCGGGCTTGCCTGCGGCATACGCGGCATGAACCATCGGCGTACTTCCTGTTGCGAGAATTACTGCAATATTTTTATCGTGCATCAATGCGGACGTTCCTTCGAGTGTAGGAATCGTCATACATTGAATTAATCCTTTCGGTGCGCCTGCATCTTCGGCGGATTGAGTTAAAATCTTTGCGGCTTCAGCGGTGCAATTTGCAGTGCGCGGATGCGGGCTAATTACAATTCCATTCCTGCATTTTAACGAAATTAAAATTTTAAACATTGCCGTTGAAGTCGGATTTGTTGAAGGAACAAGAGCGCAAACTACTCCCATCGGTTCTGCAATCCATAAAACTTTTCCGTTGTGTTCGCTTTTGATGACGCCGACACTTTTTAAATCTTTAATTGAATCGAAGACGTTTTTTGTCCCGAACTGATTTTTAATTTTTTTATCCTGCCATTTACCGAAGCCGCTTTCGTCGCAGGCTAATTTAGCAAGTCGTTCAGCTTGAGCATAGCCGGCATCAGCCATAGCTTTAACAATTTTATCAACTTGAGTTTGTGTATAATGCTTGAATTCAAGTTGTGCTTCCTTTGCTTTGGCGGCAAGCGTGCGCGCTTCTTGTATTGATTGAAGGTCTTTATCGAATGTCATAACTAATCCTAAATCTTAAGTGTTGCAAATATATCCGAAAGATGAACAAGTTTCAATTAAAAGTTGGAGTTAAAATTCAACCAAATTTTTAAGCAATTGATAACCGGTTTTGCTTACGGGGATTCGCATATCATTTTGGAGCAGAATTTCGTGCGAACCTTTTTCGAGTAGATAAATTTTTTTCATTTTCTTTATTGCGATTAAATATGAACGATGCACGCGGACGAAGATTGCCGGCGGTAGTTGTTTCTCGAAATTTGCAAGCGTTTGCTTTTTAAGAAATTTTCCTTTCGAAGTATGAATTCGCACATAATCATCCATCGCTTCCAAGAAATATATTTCATCCAATTCGATAAATATTAATTCACTTTTTTCTTTTACAATAATTCGATTTGTTGATTCAATTGTCGATGAAGTTAGTTTCGCAAAATTAGTTTTTTCATTTTTATCATTTGTTCTGGAAAGAACTTTATTAACTGCACCGGAAAATCTTTCGAAAGAGAACGGTTTTAAAAGATAGTCAATCGCATTGATTTCAAAGGCTTTGATGGCATATTCATCGTACGCGGTTGTAAAGATAATAGCCGGAGTTTCATCGATTAATTCAAGCATTTCAAAACCGTTCAACTTAGGCATTTGAATATCGAGAAAAATAAGATCGGGAGAAAATTGTTGAATCATCTTCACGCCTTCGAATCCGTTTTGCGCTTCACCGATAATTTCCAATTCAGAAATTTTGTTGGAGTATTCTTTTATGATTGATCGTGCAAGAGACTCGTCATCGATAATCAGTGCTTTTAATTTATGCAACATTTCTCAAAGGTATTTTCAGTTCAACAATAAATTTATTTTCATTCTTTTCGATTTTCATCAAGTTGTGTTGTTTATAAGTTAGGAATAATCTTCTTCTAATATTTTCGAGACCTGTTCCGGTTCCCTTTTTTTGCGGCGAAGAAACTTCGAGCGAAAAATCATTTTCGATTCTAATTAGTAAATTATCATTTACAAGATTTGCGCTCAAGATAATTTTAATTTGTTCAATCGCATCGAAAGTTCCATATTTAATCGCATTCTCGATTAACGGTTGCAGAATCATATTCGGTACTAAAAATTTTTTAACAGCATCATCGCATAAATAATTGAAAATAAATTTTTCTGAGAATCTGATTTTTTCAATATCAACATACAATAATATATTTTTCAATTCTTCACCGAGCGGATGAAAAGTTTTCTCGTTGGAAGTTAGTGTGCTTCGCATGTAATCGGAAAGTTTTATTGTCATCGATCGGGCAAGCGGAGGATTGATTTCCGAAAGTGCGCTGATTGAATTTAATGAGTTAAATAAAAAATGAGGATTCAATTGAAACTTCAACGAACGCAATTCACTTTCTGTTACAAGGTTTTTCAACTCAGCTTCTTCTTCGGCGACCTTCGCATAATTATCGTAATACATTATCAAATAAATGAAACTCTGAATCAAAAAATAAAATAAAATTCCGAGCAGTGCGCGCCAGGGAATAGTTGAACGAAAAAAAATATTGTATTCTTCATTTGGGAAAACAGAAGTCAGAATCAGCACGCAAACAAACAACCAAATCGCTGTAAAGACAATCGAACCCGCAAGATGTGAGACGAGAAATCTGCCTAAAAATTCTCTACTAAATTGAATATACCTTGAAGAGAATTGCAAACCATATGCAAACAATCCGAATAAAACTATTGATATTGCTGAGTCAACCGCCGCTTCAACAATCGTGCGTTGAAGAAAAATATATAAATTCAAAAAGCAGAAAAACAGAAATATTGCAACGACAATTATTAACGAAATATTTTTCTTCATGTTTTTCTGCTTAATTATTTTTTATACGGATTTTACTTCTACACCGCCGAAAATTACGATTCCTTTTACAAATAATGTCTGAGAATCGTTTTGCATTTCGGAAGAATGCATTCTCCCCTTCTGAGAAAATCCGCCGAAGATAGGAATGACATCGTGCTTGATTTTCCATGAAGCAGGAACGTGCATTTCAACTCCGCCAAACATTGTAAAGATATCAATGGTTTGTGTTCCTTCGGCAAGTTTGCAATCGGTTAAATCAATTTCATTTCCACCGAATACTGTTGTGATTCTGCCGCCTTTGAAATTTTCATTTCTTATTTTTTTTTCACCGCCTCCGAAGATAGCAATTTCATCAAGCAGATCGTTGTTGACCATTTCATCATGCTTACCAAAAAATCTTTGGCGAAAATGATAATCCATTTTTCGATGACGAATAATTACATACACACCGGCAAAAATAAATACAACCGCAATAATCGTTCCGAAATCAATGTCAATTGTTGGATCAATTTCCGGAATCAGAAAAATTAATCCGATTGTAATTAACGTAATTGAAAAACCTTTTCTGTTTGAGTTGAAAAGAGTTATTAGTCCAATTAATATCATAAATGTCGGGAATGAAAAAATTATTTTTGCAATTCCGTGACTCATGAGATTGAGATTATCCAATAAAATCAAGCCTCCGAAGAGGATTAAAACTAATCCTAAAAAACTTCTGCCGTTAAATATTTTGTTTTCCATTTTATTCCTTTCAAAAAAAAATTATTTACGGTTCAAACTTATGTTTAATAAAAATTCAAAAAAATAATTATTCGGCGAACGAACAGAATTTGTCGGTTAAATGTTTTCATTAAATGCAATAGTTAAAAAATATTTTTTTGTTTGCTTGACTGATAATAGGAAGTGATTTATTTTGCCCGCACAATTTTCTACAATAAAATTTCAAGTCGTGCAAAGAAAAAAAATCATATCACCAACTACTAACCAATCAACGGGAAACTAATGAGAATAAAAAGATACTTCACTCAAGAGGGTAAATCAGCATTCTCCGAAATAGAATTTGTAAAGCGGGTAAGCGAGATCAGAAATCCTGATGGTTCAATTGTATTCAGAATGGAAAATGTTTTCGTTCCGAATTCTTGGTCACAGGTCGCAACAGATATTATCGCACAAAAATATTTTCGCAAAGCGGGCGTTCCAAAATTTCTAAAAAAAGTTGAAGAGGATGGAATTCCCGAATGGCTTCAAACAAGCGCACCCGATATTGAAAAACTAAATGCAATTCCTCTGGAGGAAAGATTATTGGGTGAAACCGATGCACGACAAGTATTCCATCGCTTAGCAGGATGCTGGACATATTGGGGATGGAAGGCAAAATATTTTGATTCCGAAGAAGATGCAAAAATTTTTTATGATGAACTTTCTTTCATGCTCGCAAATCAAATGGCAGCACCAAATAGTCCGCAGTGGTTTAACACCGGATTGAATTGGGCTTACGGAATTGCAGGTCCTTCGCAAGGACATTTTTATGTTGATCCAAACAGAAATGAATTAGTTGCCTCCGAAGATGCTTATACACACCCGCAACCTCATGCATGTTTCATTCAATCTGTTAATGATGATTTGGTTAATGAAGGCGGCATAATGGATTTATGGGTTCGCGAAGCTCGTTTATTTAAATATGGTTCAGGTACCGGATCAAACTTCAGCAATCTACGTGGAGACAACGAACCACTGAGCGGCGGCGGAAGATCAAGCGGATTGATGTCATTTCTAAAAATTGGCGATCGTTCTGCCGGCGCAATTAAATCCGGCGGCACTACAAGAAGAGCCGCAAAGATGGTTTGCCTCGATATTGATCATCCTGATATAGAAGAATTTATTAATTGGAAAGTTATCGAAGAACAAAAAGTTGCGGCGATGGTGAGCGGTTCAAAACTTTGTAATTTTCATCTCAACGCAATTATGAAAGCCTGCTACGATGAGCATCCTGAAAATGATAGATTCAATCCGAAAGGAAACGCGCGGCTGCAAAAAGCAATCATCGAAGCAAACAAAGCAAGAATTCCGAGAAACTATATTGATAGAGTAATTCATCTTGCAAAACTTGGTTTTCGTTCCATCGAATTTCCAGAATACGATGTAGATTGGACTTCGGAAACTTATGCAACAGTCTCCGGACAAAATTCAAACAACTCGATTCGGATTACTAATGAATTTATGGAAGCTGTTGTAAATGAGAACGATTGGAATTTATTCTGGCGAACAGAAAAAAAGAAAGCGGAGAAGTACGGTAGAAAACCGAATCCTTGCAAAACTTTAAGCGCAAGAGATCTCTGGGAAGAGATTGCTTATGCTACATGGAATTGCGCCGACCCGGGATTGCAATATCATTCAACAATAAATGAATGGCACACTTGTCCGGCTGAAGGAGAAATTAAAGCATCGAATCCTTGCAGTGAATATATGTTCCTCGATGACACTGCTTGTAATCTCGCTTCGCTAAACTTGATGAAATTCTATTCTTCTAAAAAAGGAAAATTTGATATCACCGGCTATCGTCATGCTTCACGTTTGTGGACAATCGTACTTGAGATTAGTGTGTACATGGCACAATTTCCATCACGAAAAATTGCACAGTTGAGTTATGATTATAGAACCTTAGGTCTTGGTTATGCAAACCTTGGAACACTCTTGATGATTCAAGGAATCTCTTACGATAGTAATGAAGCGCTTGCAATCACCGGCGCGCTTACAGCGATAATGCACATGACATCTTATGCAACTTCAGCAGAGATGGCGAAAGAATTCGGCACGTTTGTAAAATATGAGATGAACAAACAACAGATGTTGCGCGTAATTCGAAATCACAGAAGAGCGGCTTACAATGTTCCGAAAGATGAATATGAAAATTTATCAATCACACCGATGGGAATTGATCCTGAGTTTTGTCCTGTCGAGCTATTGAAAGCCGCACGTGAAGATAGCGACAAAGCGTTAACTTATGGTGAAAAGTATGGTTTCAGAAATGCACAGGTAACAGTAATCGCACCAACCGGAACGATCGGTTTGGTGATGGATTGCGATACTACCGGAGTCGAACCCGATTTTGCTTTGGTTAAATTTAAAAAACTTGCAGGCGGTGGTTACTTTAAAATTATTAATCAGTCAATTCCACCGGCACTTGAAAAACTCGGCTACACTCCGGAACAAATAGATGCAATAGTCCGATATGCAAAAGGCACCGGCACATTGGTTGGCGCGCATTTTATCAATCATGAATCGTTAAAAGCAAAAGGATTTACCGAGGAGATTATTCAAAAAATTGAAGGGATGTTACCCTCAGTATTTGAATTGAGTTTTGCTTTCAACAAGTTCACGGTTGGTAAAGATTTTCTTATCAAGAAACTCGGTTTCGCCGAAGAACAAGTTGATGCATACGATTTCGATTTGTTGAAGGCACTTGGATTCTCCCGACAGGAAATTGCACAAGCTAATGATTACGTTCTTGGTACGATGACTATTGAAGGAGCTCCATATCTTAAAGCTGAACATTATCCGGTTTTTGATTGTGCTAATAAGTGTGGAAAAAAAGGGACAAGATTTATCCGCTCACTTGCGCACATAAAAATTATGGCGGCGGCCCAACCTTTTATTTCCGGCGCGATCTCAAAGACCATCAACCTTCCGAACCAGGCAAGTGTTGAAGATATCAAAGATGCTTACATGCAATCATGGCAATACTGTCTCAAAGCAAATGCTTTGTACCGCGATGGTTCTAAACTTTCTCAACCATTAAATACGATAGGTGATGAAGAAATTGATTCACTCATCGAGAACAAAGAAAAGAATGATCTTGTAAAAGTTGCAGAAAAGATAATTCACAGATACATTGCAAAAAGAAGAAGACTTCCCGACCGCAGAAAAGGATACACACAGAAAGCAAAAATTAACGGACAATCTGTCTACATAAGAACAGGCGATTATGACAACGGACAACTCGGCGAAATTTTTGTTGACATGCACAGAGAAGGGGCGACCGTAAGAAGTTTGCTCAATTGTTTTGCGATCTCAATTTCGCTTGGTTTGCAGCACGGAGTTCCGCTCGAAGAATTTGTTGATGCGTTTGTATTTACAAGGTTTGATCCAAGTGGTCCGGTGAGAGGAAACGATCGTATCAGGTTCTCCACATCTGTGATAGATTATATTTTCAGAGAGCTTGCAGTTACATATCTCTCAAGAAACGATTTAGCTCACGTAGATCCGAACACTATTGAACCGATAACAAAAAACATTGTAAAGTCATTACCCGATGATGAATTTGAGAGTGAAGAAATTATTAGCGAACGAGTTATCGAACTTGATAATTCCGATACAAATGAGTCTGATTATAATTCACGGCTTACAATCCCGGAAAATGAAAACAATGAATCGAACGCACAGAAAAATAATCTTTCCAGCTCAGCGCATAAAATAAGGTTGGCTAAAGAAAACGGTTATACCGGTGATGTTTGCACTGAATGTCAAAGTATGACTATGGTTCGCAATGGCACTTGTTTGAAGTGCATGACTTGCGGCTCTACGACAGGTTGCTCTTAAATTTTCAAACCCGGAAGTATCAGCGACCGGGTTTTTTATTTTATTTCCCAATTTTCAAGTATCCGTCTAGCACCCATAAATCTTTTAGTATAATACTCTTCGGATAATTGTGTAACAGTTACTCCATTCGAGCGACTGGCATGAGCAAATAAATTATCCCCAATATAAACCCCAACATGCCCGGGACGTACTCGTCTTCGGGTATTAAAGAATACGAGATCTCCGAACTGCAAATTTTCTTTTGAAATTTCTAATCCATGAGTGAATTGCTCTCGCGCAGTTCGCGGAAGTTCAACAGACAATACATCCTTATAAATGTTTTGAGTGAGAGCCGAACAATCGATTCCGCTTAGTGTAGTTCCACCGAACTTATAAGGTGTCTTTAAATATTTAATTATCCCCATCATGAAATTTTCCTGAAGAGAAGAAGTTGCACTTAGATTTTGATTTCCGACATAATCTTTATAAACATTCGTGAGGTCAATTTTTTGAACGTTCGAAGGTTCTTCTTCAAAATCATCTTCGGAAGAGAATTCATCGAGGAGAAAATCTTCAATTTTGGTCGTGTCAATGTTACTGTAGCGGAGAGATGAAGATTCCTTTTCATCATCGTTCTTTTTATCATCGAAGCGAATGGAAGAAGTAGAAGCAGAACAGCCGGCGATGTATAACACTCCGGCTGCTAATAATAATAGTAATGAATTAGATAATTTCATCAACCAAGATAGGTTCGAAGATTTTTACTGCGCGAAGCATGTCTCAATCTTCTAATTGCCTTCTCTTTGATTTGTCGAACTCTTTCTCTCGTAAGGTTAAAACGCTCACCAATTTCTTCGAGAGTTAAAGAATGTTCGTTATTTAAACCAAAGTAAAGCCTGATGACTTCCGCTTCCCTTTCCGTTAATGTTGAAAGAGCGCGTTCGATTTCAGTTTTCAAAGATTCAACCATTAAAGTTGAATCAGGATTCGGCTGTTGATCATTTTGCAAAACATCCAAAAGACGATTGTCTTCGCCTTGTGCAAAGGGTGCATCCATCGAAACATGACGTCCGGAGATTTTTAAAGTATCGGCAACTTCATTCTCATCCATGTCAAGTTCTTTAGCAAGTTCTTGCGCGCTCGGATCTCTTTCATATTCCTGTTCGAGTTGGCTATAAGCTTTTCCGATTTTGTTTAACGCACCGACACGGTTCAAAGGCAGACGCACAATTCTCGATTGTTCGGCAAGTGCTTGGAGGATTGATTGACGAATCCACCAAACTGCGTAAGAAATAAATTTGAATCCACGCGTTTCATCAAATCTTTTTGCCGCTTTGATTAACCCGAGATTTCCTTCATTGATCAAATCTCCCAACGACAAACCCTGGTTTTGGTACTGTTTAGCAACGCTGACTACAAATCTTAAGTTGGCTTTTGTTAGTGCTTCAAGAGCCGCCTGATCTCCTTTTTTTATTAGTATCGCCAATTCGATTTCCTGGTCAGGAGTTAGCAAACTTACTTTGCCGATTTCTTGCAAGTATTTATCTAACGACTGACTTTCACGATTGGTATATTGTTTTGTTATTCTCACTTAAGAATCCTTAATTAAATTTCTTTTGTATAAATTGAATCAATCACTCCAACAATTGAAGCGTCCACAGGGGCAAAATCTACCGGCAGCGGAATAACTGCTTCGCTTGCAGTTATGTAATAAACATATTCGCCGGGACCGGAGCCGACAGTATCGATGGCAACAATCGGTTCTCCCGTTTTTTCATAATTTCCGTTCATTGGTTGGATTATCATAAACTTACTTGCGTTTGTTGCCGGGTATTTTTTTGTAGCCCAAATATGACCGATAACCTTTGCAACGAACAAAATACTTCCTTAAAAATTAATGAAACGGGAGTGCAAATTTAGTGATTCCCTCTGCTTTCACCAAAGTAAAATTCCTTTGAAAAATTGGGTTAAACTTCATTTTCGGCAAGTAGATATTCCTTGAGCGTTACATCGAGTTTATCAACGATTGCCATAATCACGGCGTCAATCGGTTTGTTTTTTGTGAAATCTGTTTGTCGTGCCGATGAACCGGTTGCAACAAGCACAATCTCATCTTCGCCAGCACCAACACTATCAACGGCTATTACGACGCCGGATTTCGGATTTAGGTTCAAATCGAGTTGCTGCACAATTAAAAATTTTGCGCCAACAAGATTTTCATCTTTTTTTGTTGACCAAACTGTTCCTATCACTTTTCCAAGTATCATTTCATCACTCCAATTTCTGAAATTGAAAAAACCGGTATTCCGGAGTTTATAAATCTTTCTTTATTAAAAGTTACAATTGGTAACTTGTTAGATTTCGCAACCGCGCAAACCATCGCATCACGAACGCTATTAGCACTGTCTCTGAATTGTGCAACCACCATACTGTAACGATAATGAAAACCTAAAACATTAATTACTGAAAGAAGATCTTTAACTATCAAACTTTCTTCTTCATTTTCTACAAGAAAGAAAAGTTCGCTCGCCGTGTTTGAAGTCGTAAAACAAGTTCCGTTTTGTAACAATAACTCAAGCGAAGAAAAATTATTTTCTCGATGTGTTAGATGATCCAAAAAAATATCCGTTTCTAATAAGAATTCATTTTTCATTTACAATTTTAAGTTTTCGCTTATCGATTACTTCAGTTTCGAAAAAACCTTTGGTCTTTAAAAATTTTTCGACTACTTCGCAGTCAACTTTTTGATTTTTCGAAATTAAATTGGTTACTTCTTTAGAATAAATTTCATTATGTTTTTTTTCAGACAAAGCTTACACCTTTAAGCGTATTTTCTACTTTAAAGAAACTCGCAACGGTTTTACCGATGTCAGAAAAAGATGAGCGCACTCCAAGTTCTCTTCCGAATTTATTTTTGCGATAATAAATAAGAGGCACATACTCGCGGCTGTGATCGGTGCTCGGTGTAGTCGGATCATTTCCATGATCGGCAGTAATTATTAGTGCATCGGAATCATCAAGTTTGTTGATCAGCTTCGGAATGAAATTATCGAAATCGTAAAGCGCGCGTGCGAATCCTTTTACATCATTTCGATGACCAAAGTAGACATCAAAATCAACAAGATTTACGAAGATAAATGAGTTCTGAACTTTTGAAACATATTCTAAAATTTTATTGAATCCTTGATAATTCGATTGCGTGTGTTCGATTATGTGGATTCCTCGTTCATTAAAAAGATCAGAAACTTTTCCGATTGAAATTGTTTGAATATTATTCTTGTAAAGAACATCGAGTATTGTATCCGAAGGCGGGTCTATCGAAAAATCTTTTCTGTTTGTTGTGCGTTTAAAATTTCCAGATACACCGAGGAACGGACGTGCAATAACTCTTCCTACGATATATGGAGAAATTAAAACTTGCTCACGAGTTATTTTGCAAATTTCATAAAGGCGTTGCAACGGAATTATTTCTTCGTGCGCGGCAATTTGAAAAACTGAATCCGCCGAAGTATAAACAATCGGGAATTTTGTTTTTAAGTGCGGCTCGCCAAGTTCTTTAATTATTTCGGTTCCCGATGCAGCTTTATTCCCGAGAACGCCCTGACATCCGGTTAATGAAAGAAATTTATTAATTATATCTTCAGGAAAACCATTCGGGAAATAAGAGAAATCAACCTCGGAATGAATTCCGGCAATTTCCCAATGACCTGTCGTTGAATCTTTTCCTTTTGAAACTTCATTCATTTTACCGAAGGAAGCCGTTGGAAAAGTTACGTAATTAACACCGTCAATCACCGCGATGTTACCTAATCCGAGTGCTTGCATATTCGGCAATGCAAAATTCAAAGTAGATTTTGCAATGTTGCAAAGCGTATTACTCCCTTTATCTCCGTAAAGATTCGCATCAGGTAATTCGCCGATTCCGACACCGTCTAAAATAATTAGAACAAAATTGTTAATCTTATAACCTCATGAAAACTAATTGATGTTACGAACTTTATTTCCACCCGATTCGAGAGCTTTGTTCAAAGCAAGTCTCGCGTTATTTAGAATTTCCTGATAATCTGCTTTATTCGTCGAAGATGCAATTCCGATTGAAACAGAAAAAGTTATTTGCCTCGATGTTAAAGCGATTGTTTGTTTGGAAACATATTGTCTAAGTTTTTCCGCCCAAATAAAAACATCCTTAGCGTTGGCATTCATAAAAAAGACTGCAAAAGTTCGTTCGTTTGTTTTTCCGATTGTGCAAAAGATATTTGTTTCTCGTTTGAGAATATCCACGAGTGTCGTCAATATTTTCGGGAAAGGATTAGAATCGAAGAAAGTATCATTCTCGAGGAAGTCATCAATTTTAATCAGTGCGAGCGCACTCGGCAGTTTCAGTTCTTTTCCCCGAAGAAGATCAATCTGCATCCTTTCAAAAAAAGTATGTGTGTTCATCACGTTTGTTTGAATATCAATCGAAATAAATTTCTTCAGCATCCTTTGTGTAGTGAATGAATCGATTATGAATGCAATAATTTTAACTGCATCTTTCAGAAAATTAACTTCATCACTTGAATATGCTTTTTTCTTCAATGCTTCAAGACAGATCAAACCATAAACCTGTTCTTTGAAGATGATTGGAATAGCCAGGAATGAACCCTCGTACGTAGTATCTTCTTTATCGGAATAGCGCGGTTTATCAATAGTGGACATGTCATCAATATTTAGCGGTGCACCGTTCAAAATGCTTTTGCCGGTTAAGGTCCCCTGTAAATCAATTTCAAGATTTTCTCCGATGTATTTGATTGAACGCTTGTTAAAAACTTTTGCGGCGTAAAATTTTTGAGAATGGTTATTGAAATAAATTACGGTCATCGCATCCCATTGTACCATAATTTCGATTGCCTTATCAAGCTGATTGAATAACTCTTGTTCACTTTCAATTTGCGAACTAATTTTCATTAATTGAGCTACGCCTCTCAAGCGATCTTGCGCAACTGATTCATCATACTTTTCTTCAAAGTGTGAAATTAGAATTGTAATAAGGCGAACATATCTGCCGAGCGAAAATATTGTTTCGATTCCATATTTTTCTTCTTCCTTAGAATCAATAGCAAGAATGCCGATCAAATTATTATCGTAATAAAGAGGAACGCCTGCGAAACCCTTTATTCCTTGAGCACAATTATAGTATCGAATTAATTCCGGTTCTACTGCAACAGGAATTGTGGAAAGATAAATCGGTTCATTCTTCTCAATTATCCGGGAAAGAATGTCGTTGGCAACATCCAATTTTGTGTGAATAATTTCCTTCGAATTAGTGATTGACTTTTCAATAGTCAGTTGATCCCGTTTTTTATTGTACCAAAAAAATATCGCTGTGTATGCATCAAAAGCTTCTTTAATGAGCGTTAAAATTTTATCGAGGGCGAAAGCGAACTGCGCTGTGTGGTTGCCATTCCCGGGAGTGATTTCATTGATGATTTCTTTATAACGTTGTGCTACATCTTCATGATCAATTTGAATTTTCGGAAGAGTTTTATATTGATCTAAATTGTCTTGTGTAATTATCTCAACCGTATTTTCTTTTTTGATAACCTCGAAAGAGCTATCAATATCTTTTTCGGTTGCATCTGTTTTTCCTGAGATTAATTCTTCGCCAATTTTGAAACTTCCCGATTCAGAAAAAGAGTCTCGCAAAAAAATTAATAGTCCCACGTAGATGAGTGTTAATAACGCACCAATTATTTTAATGACGAGGTCGTCGGCAAGAATCGGTATCGAAATTAAAACCGGGAACAATAAAAAAATTAAAAATCTTTTTCTCTGACGTGAGTTCATTTATCTATTATTTTAACAAAACTTGAAATAAATATAAATTTAGTCATTTATTAAAACAAGTAAAGAGAAAGATTTACTCATCGAAGTGCCTCCTTAAGCGCATTCAAAACTTCCTTCTTCCCAAAGCCTGTCATTGAGGAATAGGTTATGATTTTCACTTTGGATTTGTAAAGAGATGCCACAGATTTTTTGGCGAAAGAAACTTCGCTTTGTTTCGCCTTGTCATGTTTGGTTAAAAGAACGATCGGCAAAATTTCTTTTGCAAGAATGAAACGGGAAAATTCTTCATCTGCTTTTGTTTCAGGATGTCGAATATCTACTAAATGCACTACTATTCGCAAATCATTTTCAATGCCGAAGAATGAGGAAATCAGTGCTTTCCATTTTTCTTTTTCAGCTTGTGAAACTGACGCGAAACCAAATCCAGGTAAATCTACTAAATAAAATTTGTTATCGATTAAATAATAATTAATCGATTTTGTTTTCCCCGGCGTTGAACTGACCTTTGCAATCTTATTTACATTCATCAAAGAATTTATAAATGAAGATTTCCCTACATTCGATCTACCGCAAAGAACAACTTCCGGTAATTTATTTGTGGGAAGAAGTTTGCTATCGAAAACCGATTTGTTGAATTCAATATTCTTGAACATAAAAAAAAAGAGTAACCGGTTACCGATTACTCTTATCTCTTTTAATTTGTGATTAAATTACTTTTTGTCGTTAGTTGTTTCCGAAACAACATTTGCATCTTCGGCTTGCTGTTTTGCCTTTTCACGCTTCGCTGACTTTTTGGCATGACGTTCTTCTTTGTTTGCCGCAGCTTTTTGATTTGCAACTTCATTGAAATCAACGAGTTCAATAATCGCCATTTCGGCACTATCGCCTTGCCTTCTGCCGAGTTTTATAACACGCGTATATCCACCGGCTCTTTCGCCAATTTGCCCAACAACATTTCCGAATAATTCTTTTCCGGCATCTTTATCTTTCAGAACATCCATCACAAGTTTTTTATTATGAAGATCACCTTTGCGCGCCTTTGTTATCAAGGGTTCGAAGAATGACCTTAACTCTTTAGCTTTTGCAACAGTGGTTCTGATTCTTTTATGTTTTATTAATGAAGCGGATAAATTTCTTAGCAAGGCAAGTTTGTGACTCGCGGTGCGTTTTAATTTTCTACCTTTTACTCTATGTCTCATCGTTCTACCTAATTACCTTAATTACCGTCATCTTCTTTGAGATATTTATCAACGTCCATCCCGAATTCGAGTCCGAAATTTTCAACAATCTCCATCAATTCGGCGAGAGATTTTCTTCCGAAGTTTCTGAACTTAAGCATCTCGCTTTCATCTCTGCGTACAAGCTCTGCAATGTTACGAATGTTCGCCGCTTTCAAGCAGTTGTGCGAACGAACGCTTAATTCAAGATCATCAACTGAAGTGAGAAGAATCTTTTTAATTCTTTCTTTCTCTGTATCCTTTTTAACTTCAACATGAGTTTCTTGTTCATTTGAATTTAAAGCAACAAAGAAGCTGATGTGATCTCTGAAAATTTTTGCGGCTTGAGTTAATGCATCATCAGGAGTAATAGAACCATCGGTAACTATTTCCATGGTTAATTGCTCATAATCGTTTCGGTCGCCGATACGGATGTTTTCCACTTCATAACGAACGTTCTTAATCGGAGTGAAAATCGAATCCACTGCAATTGTACCGAGCGGATAGTCTTCGGATTTATTTAATTCGGAATTGACGTAACCTTTTCCTCTTCCAATGCGAAGTTCGATATCAATATTCGCCGAGCTGTTCAAAGTTGCGATATGAAGATCAGGATTTAAAACTTCAATTTCTGGGCTATATTTTTGAAAATCAGCCGCAGTCCAAATTCCTTCACCGGAAAGTGTGAAGTCTAATTTCGTCGGTTTTTTATTTATAAGTTTTAATCTCACCTGTTTAAGATTGAGAATAATTTCCGTAACATCTTCCACCACGCCGGGTATGGTGGAAAATTCGTGCAAGATATTTCCAAACCTAACTGCAGTTATTGCAGAACCCGGGATGGAAGAAAGTAGCACTCTGCGGAGTGAATTACCAAGTGAAACACCAAAGCCTCTTTCAAGCGGCTGAAGTGTAAATTTGCCATATGTATTCGAATATGTAGCTTCATCTAAAACAACTTTTTCGGGCATCTTTAAGAAAGAATTACTCATTTCATTAACCTCAAACTAATTACTAAATATATTATTTCGAATAAAGTTCAACAACTAATTGTTCGTTCGCCTCAAGTGGAACGTCTGCACGTTCGGGAACTTGAACAAAAACGCCGCTTAGTGTAGCTTTATCTACGCTTAACCAATTGTATTGGTTATCTCTTACTCTTTTTAAAGAGTTGTGTATCAAATCCAGTTGCTTGCTTTTATCTTTTACGCGAATTACATCACCTGAATTTAGAAGATATGCAGGGATATCAACAAGCCGATCGTTGACAAGAACGTGTCTATGTTTGATAACTTGTCTTGCGGCTTTCCGTGAGGGAGCCAATCCAAGACGGTAGACGACGTTATCAAGTCTTCTTTCAAGCAGCTTTACAAGATTTTCACCCGTAACACCTTTCATGCTGTTAGCTTTTTCAAAATAGTTTCTGAATTGAGTTTCAAAAACTCCATAGACTCTTTTGATTTTTTGTTTTTCGCGCATCTGAACTCCGTACTCGGAAATTTTAGTTCTTCTTGATCTTCCGTGAGTTCCGGGGGGATAATTTTTTTCTTCAATCGGACATTTATCGGTGAAACATTTTTGTCCCTTCAAGAACAATTTCTGTCTCTCTCTTCTACATAATTTACAAACTGGTCCGGTGTATCTTGCCATTAATCAATTCTCCAAAAAATAAATTTAAACTCTTCTGCGTTTCGGTGGTCTGCAACCGTTATGAGGAATAGGAGTTACATCTCTGATGGATGAAATTTCCAAACCGACAGTGTGCAAAGCTCTGATGGCAGATTCTCTGCCCGAGCCGGGACCTTTAACGCGTACTTCAACTCTTCTTAATCCTAAATCAAACGCTTCTTTAGCAGCAGCTTCGGAAGTTACTTGTGCAGAATACGGAGTGTTTTTCCGTGATCCTTTAAAGCCGTTTTTTCCGGCAGACGACCAGGAGATCGTGTTGCCGTAAATATCCGTAATTGTAACAACTACGTTGTTAAACGTGGCTTGAATATGCGCAACTCCGTTCGCATCAATTACGCTTTTCTTTTTTTGTTTCTTAACTACTTTTGCCAAAATCTATTCTCCTAATCAAATACTTTTAATACTGCAAATAATATTCATGAATTATTTCTTAGCGGCAACTTTCTTTTTGCCAGCAACAGTTTTTCTCTTCCCTTTTCTTGTACGGGAATTTGTTCTTGTGCGTTGACCTCTAACGGGCAAACTTTTACGGTGTCTTAATCCTCTATAAGTTCCAATATCCATCAATCGTTTGATGTTTTGAGAAACTTCACTTCTGAGAGCACCTTCAACTTTATATTCGGCTTGAATGACCGAACGAATTGCGGCTACTTCATCTTCTGTAAGTGCGCTAACTTTTTTATCGGGATTAATCTCAGCTTTAGCTAAAATATCCTTTGCAACTTTGGAGCCAATACCGAAAATGTATTGAAGTCCGAAATAAACTTTTTTATTCTTTGGTAAATCTACGCCTGAAATACGAGCCAATTAAAATCTCCTTATTAAATTAACCTTGACGTTGTTTGTGCTTAGGGTTCTTGGAACAGATAACACGTACTACACCTTTACGCTTTATAATTTTACAGTTCTCACAAAATTTCTTAATAGATGCTCTTACTTTCATAATTTCTCCATTATTTATAACGGTAGATAATTCTACCTTTAGTTAAATCATAGGGCGATATTTCCAATGATACTTTATCGCCGACAAGTATTTTAATGAAATTCATTCTCATTTTACCGGAGATATGAGCGAGAATCTCATGGTTATTATCCAACCTAACTTTGAAGGTTGCATTCGGTAATGTTTCGGTAATGATACCGTCAACTTTTATAGGTCCTTGTTTAGCCATTTAACAAACAGTTAATATTTCCGGTTTTCCATCAGTAATTAAAATAGTATGCTCAAAATGAGCCGAAGGAGAACCATCTTTTGTAAAGATAGTCCATCCGTCAAATCCAACATCAACATCAAAACCTCCGGCGTTGACCATCGGTTCAATTGCAATCGTCATGCCGGTTTTCAGTTTTGCACCGCTTCCCTTTTTTCCGAAGTTAGGAATCGGTGGATCTTCGTGAAGGGCTTTTCCTACGCCGTGACCGGTTAATTCACGCACGACAGAAAATCCATTCTTCTCAACGTATTCTTGAACGGCGGCAGAAATATCGTGAACTTTATTTCCCGATTTTGCCTGTCCAATTCCGAGATAAAGAGATTTTTCGGTAACATCGAGTAACTTCCTTTTCTCGTTCGAAATTGGTCCGAGTGCAAGAGTAATTGCGGCATCGCCGAAGTATCCGTTTTTTTCAACACCTATATCGATTGATAAGATATCTCCGTCTCTCAATTTTCGATGTCCGGGGATTCCATGAACAACTTCATCATTAATTGAAGAACAAATCGCCGCAGGATACGGTTCAGAATTTCCTTGCTTATATCCTTTAAAAGCCGGTCTGGCATTTTTCGAAAGAATATAATCTTCGGCAATTATATCTAATTCTTTTGTTGTAATTCCGATGCGAGCATTTTTCTTTAGGAGCTCAAGTGTCTCAGCTACAATTTTGCAGCTCTCGCGAATTAGATCTATTTCTTTTTTAGTTTTTATCAGTATCACTAATAAAAATTATTTTCTACCTTTAACTTTACCGGATTTCATGAATCCATCATAATGTCTCATCAAAAGATGAGATTCGATTTGTTGAAGAGTATCGAGTGCAACTCCAACAATAATTAACAAACTTGTTCCGCCAAAAAATTGAGCGAATTGCCCCGATACACCAAACGCCGATACAAACGATGGAAGTATTGCAACAATGGCAAGAAAGAATGAACCGGGTAATGTAATTTTGGTTAAAATATTATCAATAAAATCCGATGTTTGTTTTCCCGGTCTTATTCCCGGAATAAAACCTCCCTGCTTCTTCATATTGTCAGCAACTTCTTTGGGATTGAAAGCAATAGCAGTATAAAAATAAGTGAAGAAGATAATCATCAATGCGTAGAGAAACGAATAAACCGGCGAAGTATAAACGAAATAACTTGATACATTTTGTAAAAATTCATTATCGGGGAAAAATGAAAGCACAGTATTCGGGATGAACATAATTGATTGCGCAAAGATTATCGGCATAACACCCGCAGTGTTCACTCGCAATGGGATGTACTGCGTTACTCCGCCGTAAATTTTTCTTCCTACAACTCTCTTTGCATATTGAACGGGAATTCTTCTCGTTCCTTGTGTAACAAGAACAACTCCTGCAATAACCACAACCATAAATGCAAGTATCACCAATTCAACAACGAGGTTTCTTGTTCCTGCATTTATTAAACGAAGTTCATCGAAGATTGCATAAGGGAATCTATCGATGATTCCGATAAAAATTATAAGTGAAATTCCGTTACCAATTCCTTTATCCGTAATCTGTTCGCCGAGCCACATTAGGAACATTGTGCCTGCAGTTAAAATAACAACTGCGCTTAACGTCCAGAAAAAACCTTGAACACCGGCTGGAATAATCGGTGCACCTTGAACATCAATATTGTATAATCTGATTGTTACTCCCCACGCTTGCATTGCAGAAATTAAAACAGTGCCGTAGCGTGTTAATTGAGTAATCTTCTTTCTTCCTTCTTCTCCTTCTTGTTGAAGTTTTTGAAAATAAGGAACAACCGCACCCATCAATTGGATTATGATGGAAGCAGAAATGTAGGGCATAATTCCGAGAGCAAAAATTGCGGCATTCGAAAATGCGCCACCAACAAACAGATCATATAAACCGAACAGATTGTCCGAAGTTTGATTTTGCATCGCTTGTGAAAGCAGAACCGAGTCAACGCCCGGTAAAGTTATATGCGCGCCGAGTCTTACAATAAAAAGAACAGCGAGAGTATAGAGAATTCTCTGCCGCAGCTCGTGAATTTTAAATATGTTTCTGAAGGATTCTGTTAATTTAGACATTCAATACCGGATTAAATCGTTTTTATAGTGCCGCCGGCGGCTTCAATTTTTTCTTTGGCGCTTTTGCTAAACGCATTCGCTTCAATATTTACTTTAGCTTTTAATTCTCCTTCGCCTAAAATCTTGTAAAGTTTTGTACCTGAAGAAATTAATCCTGCTTGATATAAAGATGCGGCAGTAATAGTAGCATCTTTAAATTTATTTGCATCAATAGCGGCTTGAAGTTGATAAACATTTACAGTTTGATATTCTTTTCTGAAAGGACTTTTAAAACCATATTTCGGAATTCTCCTTTGCAAAGGCATTTGACCGCCTTCAAACCAGGCACGGAATTTTGCGCCAGAGCGTGATTTTTGTCCGTTCATTCCACGAGTGGACTGCGCACCGTGTCCGGAACCTTCGCCTCTTCCCACACGTTTTCTTTTCTTGTGAGAACCTTCGGCATACTTTAGATTGCTTAAAATATCCATCTGTTAACCTATTACTCTACTTCTTCAACTTTTACTAAATGGGAAACTTTATTTATCATTCCTCTAATTTGAGGAGTATCATTATGAAGAGCTTGAAAACGTGGTCTTCCCAAACCGAGTGCTTCAATTGTTCTCTTCTGATTTTCAGGTCGGTCGATTACACTTTTAGTTTGTGTAACTTTTATTTTTTTTGTTTTAGACATTTTCTTCTACCTGCGGTGTAATATTTTCTGTTTGCATGTGGAATAATTCTCTGAGAGAGATTCCTCTTTTTCTCGCCATAGATTTTGCGTCAATTGCATTTAACAATCCGGCTAAAGTTGCCTTAACCTGATTATGAGGATTGGACGAGCCAAGCGATTTTGTCAGCACATCTTGCACACCTGCGGCTTCAAGTACAGCGCGAACACCGCCGCCGGCAATAAGACCGGTACCGGGAGTTGCAGGTTTCAACAATACTCTTCCCGCACCGAATTTTCCAATAATCGGATGAGGAATAGTATTCTTTTGAAGAACAACCTTAACAAGATTTTTCTTTGCATCATCTATACCTTTTGCAATTGCATCTGTAACTTCATTCGCTTTGCCAAGCCCGACACCGACAGTTCCGGCGCCATCTCCGACAACAACAATTGCGTTAAAGCTGAATCTTCTTCCGCCTTTAACAACTTTTGCAACGCGGTTGATTGTTACGATCTTCTCTTTAAGATTTTCTACTTCGCTTGATTTTATGTACTTAATGTTTCTCTTCAAAATATTCTCCGGACAATTTCCTTACTCTAATTAAAACGAACCTGATTTAATTCAGATAAAAATTTAAAAATAAAAAATATGGCTGCCGGGGGAGGATTCGAACCTCCACATACGGCTCCAAAGGCCGCTGTCCTGCCATTAGACGACCCGGCAATACGGTTCAAAATTTTAAACCACCTTCTCGGGCACCTTCGGCAATAGCGCGAACTCTACCATGGTATCTGTAACCATTTCTATCAAACACAACTGAAGTGATATTTTTTTCAGCGGCTTTTTCGGCAACAAGTTTTCCAACAACTTTACCTTTCGAGGCTTTGCCTTTAAGGTCAGTTAATTTCGGTGAAACTTCGTCTGTTCGAGTTGAAACAGAAAGCAGTGTTGTTCCTGTTGCATCATCAATTAGTTGCACATAAGAATGGTTTAAACTTCTGTAAACAGTCATTCTTGGTCTTTGTGCAGTTCCAAAAATTTTTTTTCTAATTTTAGTTTTCGATCTTTCTCTTGTACCAGATTTTCTTTTAATCATAATAACTTCTCCGCGCTGAATTACTTGCCGGCAGTTTTGCCTGCTTTTCTTCTAATAAATTCTGAATCATATTTGATACCTTTTCCTTTATAAGGTTCAGGTGCTCTAAATGACCTTATCTTTGATGCAATTTGACCAACTAACTGTTTGTCAATTCCTTCAACTATAATTTGTGTTTGAGTTGGAGTTTGAATTGTAATTCCATCCGGCGGCAAAAAATAAATCGGATGCGAATAACCAACTGTTAGGAAAAGATTTTTTCCTTTCATCTCCGCTCTGTAACCGACACCGACGATGTCCAGTGTCTTTTTATAACCGGCTGTAACACCATTAACCATGTTTTGTAAAAGTGCGCGGCTTAATCCGTGCAACGAACGGTTAAATTTATCATCATCTTTTCTCGAAAAAACTACTTCACCGTCTTTCATTTCCACAGCGATATTAGGGTGAACAGCTTCTGCAAGTTCACCTTTAGCTCCTTTAACTTTCAAGATTCCCTCTTTAAAAGTTATCGTAACGCCTTTTGGAATCGTAACCGGTTTTTTACCTACTCGTGACAACTATCATCTCCAAAAAAATTACCAAATGTGACAAATTACTTCTCCGCCAAGGTTCAAAGTACGAGCTTCGTGATCAGTTTTCAAACCTTTGCTGGTAGAGATTATTGCTATACCATAGCCATTTAATACGCGCGGAAGTTTATCAGCAGAAGAGTACTGCTTTAAACCCGGCGTACTGATTTTCTTCAAACCAGAAATAGCACATCCGTCATCGGAATATTTCAATAAAACTCGAAGTATATTCTGCTTATTATCTTCGATAACGGAATAATCTAAAATAAATTTTTGCTGTTTAAGAATTTCGGCAATAGCTATTTTCATATTAGATGAAGGCGAATCAACTCTTCTTTTGTTCGCATTAATAGCATTACGAATTCTTGTTAAAAAATCAGCAATCGGATCGCTTAACGACATTCATTCACTCCTTTACCAACTTGCCTTTTTGAGTCCGGGAATTTCGCCGTTCAAAGCTTTTTCGCGGAGAACAAGTCTTGAAATTCCAAATTTTCTATAAAAACCTCTTGCCCTACCGGTTGACATACATCTGTTGTGCAAGCGAGTCGGTGAAGAATTTTTAGGAAGTTTTTGCAAACCATCCCAATCACCTTTTTTCTTCAGTTCTTCCCGAAGTTTCAAATATTTTTCTACTAATCTTTTTCTTTTTTCTTCTCTGGCGAACAAACTACTTCTTGCCATGAATTATCCTCTAACTTCTTTTTTTCTAAAAGGCATTCCGAAGGCAGATAAAAGTTCGAAAGATTCTGCGTCGGTTTTTGCCGTTGTTACTATTGTAATATCCATTCCTAAAACTTTTGTAATCTTATCAACATTAATTTCCGGGAAGATGATTTGTTCCTTCACACCCATCGTAAAATTTCCGCGTCCATCGAATGATTTATCTGATAGCCCTCTAAAATCTCTCACCCGCGGAAGTGCGATGTTGATGAGACGGTCAAGAAATTCAAACATCTTTTCTCTGCGTAAGGTAACCATTGCGCCGATGTTCATTCCTTCGCGAAGTTTGAAATTGGAAATAGCTTTTTTCGATTTACGAATGCTGGGCTTTTGTCCGGTGATAGTAGCCAATTCGCTCACTGCTTCTTCCATAATTTTCGGGTCTGTTACAGCGGCACCAACACCCATGTTCACAACAATTTTTTCTAACTTCGGAACTTGCGAGATGGATTTGTAATTAAATTTTTTCTGCAATGCCGGAGTAATTTCTTTTCTGAAGACATTAAGTAATCGGGAAGGAATTTTTACTTCCGGAACAGATGCTTCAACTTCTTTTTTCTGTTCAACATCTTTTTGCTTGTCAGATTTTTTCTGCTTATCTGCTTTTTGATTCGGTTGTTTTTGTACTTTTTTTTCAGCCATAATAACTATTAATAATCCTTAAGATAACAACTCGCCAGACGCAACACTTTTGCGGGCAATTTTTCTTTTACCGGTTTTTTCATCGATAAGAATTTGTGAACCGATTCTGGTTCTTTCATTACTTTTAGGATCGAGAATCATAACGTTAGAAGCATTTACAGGTGCTTCCTTTTCAATGATTCCACCCTGTTGATTTTTTTGAGAAGGTTTTGTGTGTCTTTTTCTTATGTTCACGCCTTCAACAATTACTCTGTTCTTATCTCTAAAAACTTTTAAGATTTTACCTGTACGACCTCTGTCGTTACCGGCAATTACAATTACATTATCGTTTTTCTTTAATCTCATCTTCAAAAAATCCTTTATAAAACTTCGGGTGCTAAAGAAACAATTTTCATAAATTGTTTTTCTCTAAGTTCGCGCGCAACCGGTCCGAATATACGAGTTCCCTTCGGTTCGTTTTGGTTGTTGATTAACACGGCGGCATTTTCATCGAAGCGAATATAAGAACCGTCTCTTCTACGAATTTCTTTTTTTGTTCGAACGATAACCGCACGGGACACTTCACCTTTTTTTACTTGACCGTTGGGAATGGCAGATTTAACGCTAACAACAATCGTATCGCCGATGCTTGCATATTTTCTTCCGCTTCCTCCGAGAACGCGGATACAACGTATCTTCTTCGCGCCGGAGTTATCCGCAACCGCTAAATTCGTTTCTTCTTGTATCATTACCTATTAAACTCCTTAAAACTATTTAGCCTTTTCAACAATCTCAACCAAACGCCAGCGTTTGTGTTTGCTGAGGGGTCTTGTTTCCATAATTTTTACAACATCACCGATGCCGCATTCACTTTTTTCATCGTGAGCCATCAGTTTTGTGGTCTTCTTAAAATATTTTTTATAAATAGGATGTGCAATTTTTCTTTCGATTGCTACAGTAATTGTCTTTTGCATTTTATTGCTAACAACAACGCCAATCCTAACTTTACGTCTTGCTCTATCTTCCATAATTACTTGCTCTCTCCTTTGGCACTTGCATTCGCATTAGTAACAACTTCAAGTTCTCTTTGACGAAGCACGGTTTTCAGTTTTGCAATAAATTTTCTTGTCTGCGGAATTTTTGCAGTGTTAGTTAATTGCTTCAACTCGTGAGAAAATCTAAGATCAACAATGTTGTTAGATTCTTCAACGATCATCTTTTTTATTTCATCGGTAGAGAGTTCTTTTATTTCTTTAATTTTCATCTATTACTCAAATATTAATCTTCAAAATCGGGACGTGAAACGACTTTGGTTTTAATGGGTAGTTTATAACCGCAAACACCAAGTGCTTCTTGCGCGATAGCTCTTGTAACGCCCGAAACTTCAAACAAAATTCTTCCCGGTTTAACAACGGCAACCCAAAATTCGGGCGCGCCTTTACCTTTACCCATTCTGGTTTCAAGCGGTTTTTTGGAAACTGGTTTATCCGGGAAAATTCGTATCCAAACTTTACCATCTCTTTTCATTTTACGTGAAAGGGCGACACGGCATGCTTCAATTTGTCTGCTCGTAATCCAGGCAGGCTCAAGCGCTTTCAAACCGAAATCGCCGAAAGCAACCGAACTACCGCGGTGAGCTTTACCGGTCATTCTTCCGCGTTGTGCTTTTCTAAACTTAACTCTTTTTGGCATTAACATAATCTATCGGTCTCCAGCAGTTATTCGGTTGATCTTTTACCTAAAATTTCTCCGCGGCAAATCCAAACTTTAATACCGATTGAACCATAAATGGTTTCGGCTCTGCCGTAAGCAAAATCGATATCGGCACGTAAAGTGTGAAGCGGAACTCTTCCTTCTTTGTATTGTTCGGTACGGGCAATTTCGGCACCGCCCAATCTTCCGGAACACATAATTTTAATTCCTTCGGCGCCCATGCGCATGGCAGAAGAGATTGAAGATTTCATTGCTCTTCTGAAAGAAATTCTTCCTTCCAGTTGGGTTGCAATATTTTCTGCAACGAGATAAGCTTCAAGTTCAGGTCTTTTAATTTCATTTATCTGAATTTTAACTTCTTTGTCGGAGACAGATTTTAATTCCTGTTCGAGTTGCGTAATTTCTTTACCGCTTTTACCGATAACAACACCCGGTCGTGAAGTATGAATTGTAAGAATAATATTTTTTGAAGTGCGGTCAATAATAATTCTTGAAATACCAGCTTTCTTCAATCTGTTGCGCACGTAACTTCTGAGTTTTTCATCTTCAGAAAGTTTGGCGGCGTAGCTTCGCGGCTCGAACCAATTAGATTCCCAGCCTCTGTTTATTCCTACTCTAAATCCTATTGGATTGGTTTTTTGTCCCAAACAATTCTCCTATTAATTCTTCGTTTCGATAACAATGGTTAAATGACATGCACGTTTCCTAACACGATAAGCTCTACCCATGGGAGCCGGACTAATTCTTTTCATAGTAGGACCTTGATTTACAAATGCAGTTTTGACGACGAGGTCAGCGGGTTCGACCCTTGTAGCGTCATCATTGTTCAGCAAGTTTGCAACTGCGCTTCTCAAAGTTTTTTCTGCATCTCTTGCCGCATGTTTCGGCTGAAAGTGCAAAACTTCGAGAGCTTTGTCAACTGACATTCCTCTAATTAAATCGACAACCAATCTCATCTTTCGCGGAGATGAGGGGATAAATCTTGATATTGCTTTCGCTTCCATAAAATCTCTTTACCTAAATTTATTTAGCAGTAGCCGCTTTTTCAGCTTTAGTTCCGGGATGCCCTCTGAAAATTCTTGTCGGGGCAAATTCTCCTAACTTATGACCAACCATGTTTTCAGTAATGAATACCGGAATCATTTTATTACCATTGTGAATAGCAATTGTGTGTCCGACAAAGTCCGGGGAGATAGTTGAAGTACGCGACCAGGTTTTCACAATTTTTTTCTGGTTAGCTTCATTCAACTTCTGAACTTTGCTGAGCAATTTATAGTCTATGTATGGTCCTTTTTTAACCGAACGCGGCATGAATAATCTTTCCTACTTACGACGTTTAATAATATATCTGTTAGATTCTTTTTTGTGTTTTCTTGTTTTCAATCCTTTGGCTTTTTGTCCCCAGGGAGAAACCGGATGACCTCCGCCTGAAGTTTTACCTTCGCCTCCACCCATTGGGTGATCGACAGGATTCATAGCAACACCGCGAACATGAGGACGAAAACCTTTCCATCGTGTTCTGCCGGCTTTGCCGATACTAATATTTTCATGTTCCGAATTGCTAACAACACCGTAGGTTGCGTAGCAATCGGTTCTTACTAATCTCACTTCTCCGGAAGGCATTTTGAGTTGGGCAAAATCTCCTTCGCGAGCAACGAGTTGTAATGAACAACCTGCTGATCTTCCGAGTTGTCCTCCTTTGCCCGGTTTCAATTCAACATTGTGAATAAAACTACCGAGCGGAATTTCTTTAAGCGGCATTGCATTGCCTGCTTTTATTTCTACTCCAGAACCTGATACAACATTATCGCCAACTTTCAAACCGTCCGGAGCGATGATGTATCTTTTCTCGCCGTCGATATAGTAAAGCAGTGCAATTCTTGCAGTTCTGTTCGGATCATATTCGATTGAAAAAACTTTTGCGTTGATGTTTAATTTGTTTCTTTTGAAATCGATTAAACGATATTTGCGTTTATGTCCGCCTCCTCTAAAGCGAGTAGTAATTCTTCCGAGATTATTTCGTCCGCCGGATTTCTTTAACGAAACCGTTAAAGATTTTTCGGGAGAAGATTTAGTAATTTCATCGAAAGAAGCAACGCTTCTGAATCTTGTTCCGGGAGTAACGGGTTTATATTTACGTAATGCCATTCTTATTTTCCGTCGCCTTCTCTATACCTGTTCAAATAAATCAATTGTTTCACCGGATTTAAGAGTAATAATTGCTTTTTTATAGTGCGGAGTTTTACCGGAAAATCTTCCGCTTTTTCTGAATTGGGTTTTAACTTTTCCTTCGTAGCGAATAGTATTAACATCAATAACGTTGACGTTAAATTTTTTAGCAATCGCATTTTTTATTTCAATCTTATTCGCATCGTATGCAACAATGAAGCCATATTTTTTCTGGTCGGCAGTCAGCGTTGTCATCTTTTCGGTGAATAACGGTCTTATTAAAATTTCTTTCATCTTAACTTGCTATAGCTTTCGTGTTAGAATTCATCTGATTCATTTTTTCAATCGCACTCTTTTGAATTAATAACAATTGGTTATTAACAATATCATAAGTAGAAGCATTTGCGGCTTCGAGCACTTTTACTTTTGGAATATTTCTTCCCGATTTATAAACATTGTTTTGGTTTGAAGAAGTGAGGAGTAAAATTCTCTTCCCTTCGGCTTTCATTCCTTTAACGATGTTCATGAATTCTTTTGTTTTTGGTTGGTCAAAATTGAAATCCTCAACAACTCTCAATTGTTCATCTTTAACTTTGTAAGAGAGCGCAGATTTCTTAGCCAAAGTTTTTACTTTTTGGTTTTGATCCTGTCTGTAATCTCTCGGTCGCGGTCCAAAAATAGTACCACCGCCAACCCAGAGTGGCGAGCGAGTTGTACCAGCTCTTGCACCACCGCGTCCTTTTTGACGCCATGGTTTTTTACCTCCGCCTCTAACTTCTCCTCTTTCCTTTGCTTTGTGTGTACCTTGTCGTTGGTTAGCTAAGTGCGCTTTAACCACAAGATAAATCACATGATCGTTCGGAGTAATACCGAAGATATCATCCGACAATTCAATTTTTTCGCCGGAAAGTGTACCATCTATTTTATAAACATCTGTTAACATTTCAATACCAATTACTTCTTTAACAATTCAACAATTGAATTAATTGAACCGGGAACCGCGCCCTTAACTAAAACAATATTTTTATCTTCAACAATTTTTACAATCTGGAGATTTCGCACGGTAACATTTTCAAAGCCCATTCTTCCAGCCATTTTTTGTCCCTTGAAAACTCTTGATGGATAAGAAGATGCGCCAATGGAACCGGGAGCGCGTTCTCTATCACTTTGTCCGTGAGTAGCGTTTCCAACACCACCGAAGTTATGTCTTCTGATAACGCCCTGGAATCCTTTACCTTTGCTCTTACCTCGAACTTTAATCATCTCTCCTTCTTTGAAAAGAGAAGAAATTAGTAATTCATCTCCAACTTTAAAGGAAGAAGATTCATCAACCCTGAATTCTCTGGCAACAAGAGGAATTTCTAAGTTATTTTTTTTGTAATAACCTAAAACCGGTTTAGAAACATTTTTTTCTTTCTTCGAACCGAAACCTAATTGCAATCCGGTATATCCATCTTTTTCATTCGTTTTAACGCGAAGAACTTTACAAGGACCGACTTGAATAATAGTAACCGGCACTTGATTTCCTTCGGCGTTATAAATCGAAGTCATTCCTAATTTTTTTCCTAACAAACCTGACATCATATCTCCAATTTCAGAGTTTAATCTCTATATCTACTCCGGCAGGAATATCTAATTTACTTAACGAATCGACAGTCTTTGAACTTGAATTATGAATATCAATAATTCTTTTGTGAGAACTAATTTGAAATTGTTCTCTCGATTTTTTATCGACATGAGGAGATCTTAAAACAGTATAAATAGATTTGCGAGTGGGCAAGGGAATAGGACCCGAAACCACCGCACCGGTGCTTCGCACTGTTTTAATGATCTTTTCGGTAGATTTATCTATCAAAATATGATCATACGATTTCAACGTAATTCTAATCTTCTGATCAGCCAAGTTCAACGACTCCTTAATTTTACAAGAAAGAAGAAGGGAGATTTTCTCCCTACTTCAAACAATCACTTATCTAACTTATTCATGAATTTTGGTTACAACACCAGCACCAACGGTTCTGCCTCCTTCGCGGATAGCGAAACGGAGACCTTCATCCATTGCAATAGGTGTAATCAAATCAATTTTTAATTTAACATTATCGCCGGGCATAACCATTTCTGTGCCTTCAGGTAATGTTGCTACTCCGGTTACGTCCGTTGTTCTAAAATAGAACTGTGGTCTATAACCGTTGAAGAACGGAGTATGTCTTCCGCCTTCTTCTTTTGAAAGGATGTAGACTTCACCTTCAAATTTTGTATGCGGGGTGATAGAACCGGTTTTTGCGAGAACCATTCCTCTCTCAATTTCGTTCTTATCAACACCTCTTAAAAGAATACCTGCATTATCTCCCGCCATTGCGCTATCAAGTTCTTTTCTGAACATTTCAATACCGGTAATAACAGTTTTCTTATGCAAGCCGAGACCGATGAGTTCAACTTCTTCACTAATTTTTACCTGACCTCTTTCAACTCTTCCGGTTGCAACAGTACCGCGACCGGTAATAGAGAAAACGTCTTCGACAGGCATTAAGAATGGTTTATCAACATCTCTTTGCGGTACGGGAACATAACTATCAACAGCATCCATTAATTCCCAAATGCAGCTATATCTCTCATCCGTAGTTGGAGCGTCACTTGCACCGGCTTCTAATGCTTTTAAAGCAGAACCTTTGATGATTGGTATGTCATCACCGGGAAATTCGTATTTACTGAGAAGTTCTCTTAATTCCATCTCTACCAAATCGATTAATTCGGAATCATCAACAGCATCAACTTTATTCATGAACACAACAATACGCGGAACACCTACTTGACGCGCAAGCAAAATGTGTTCTCTCGTTTGGGGCATTGGTCCGTCAGTAGCGGCAACTACGAGGATAGCGCCATCCATTTGTGCGGCACCGGTGATCATGTTCTTAACATAATCGGCGTGACCGGGACAGTCCACGTGTGCATAGTGTCTGTTTGCGGTAGAATATTCTACGTGAGCAGTAGCAATTGTAATACCGCGCTCTCTTTCTTCAGGAGCGTTATCGATACTATCAAATGTTCTCACTGCCGATAATCCTTTTTTTGCAAGAGCCATCGTAATAGCGGCGGTCAATGTTGTTTTTCCATGATCTACGTGACCAATGGTACCGATGTTTACGTGCGGCTTACTGCGATCAAATTTTTCTTTAGCCATGTTTTCTCCTATTGATTAAATTAATTTCTTATGCTGTTACTGTTTTTTTACCAAGTGATTTTTCCGAAATCTCTTCAGCAATCGATTTCGGTACTTCTGAATAATGTGAAAATTGCATTGTATAAATTGCACGACCTTGCGTCATTGACCGCAATATCGTTGCATAACCGAACATCTCCGAAAGAGGAACTTGCGCTTTGATAACCTGTGCATCTTTTCTCGCATTGAATCCTTCAATTCTTCCTCTTCGTGAATTTAAGTCACCCATTACATCTCCAAGATATTCTTCGGGGGTAACAACTTCTACTTCCATGACCGGTTCGAGAAGAATTGGTTTTGCTTTTCTCGCACCGTCTTTGAACGCGATTGATCCGGCAACTTTGAATGAAAGTTCATCTGAATCGACATCATGATAAGAACCATCAAAAACTTTTACTTTTACATCAACTACAGGATAGCCGGCGATTACGCCATTTCTCATAGCTTCTTGTACACCGGAAGAAACTGCAGGGATGTATTCGCGCGGAATTACACCACCAACTATTCCGTTAATAAATTCATAACCTTTGCCCGGTTCGTTCGGTTCCATATGTAGCCAAACGTGTCCGTACTTTCCTCTTCCACCGGATTGTTTAATAAATTTACCTTCGATATCGACTGCTTGAGTGATGGACTCTCGATAAGCAACTTGCGGTTTACCGACGTTGGCTTCAACTTTAAATTCACGTTTCATTCTATCAACAAGAATTTCCAGATGCAACTCGCCCATTCCACTGATTAATGTTTGTCCGGTTTCATCATCAACTTTGACTTTGAAAGTCGGATCTTCGTCGGATAATCTTGCGAGTGAATCGGAGAGTTTATCCTGATCGGCTTTAGTTTTCGGTTCAATCGCAATCTGAATAACCGGTTCAGGGAATACCATTTTCTCCATAACAACCGGATCGTCTTCTGCGCAAAGCGTATCACCGGTTTTTGTAAATTTCAAACCGACGGCGGCGGCAATGTCTCCTGCTCGCACGAGATCAATTTCCTCTCGATGATTTGCGTGCATTTGAAGAAGTCTTGAGATTCTTTCTTTTTTTCCGCTAACCGAATTATAGATGTATGAACCGGAATTCAATGAACCTGTATAAACTCTGAAAAATGTCAATTTACCAACATAAGGATCATTCATTATTTTGAAAGCGAGCGCAGTGAATTTTTCGTTTTCACTAATTTTCCTCGTAACCTTATCGTTGATACCGATATGGTGCGCTTCAATCGATTCAAGATCGATAGGAGATGGCAGAAAATCGATTACACAATCTAATAATTTTTGAACGCCTTTATTTTTGAAAGAAGAACCGCAGAGAACCGGAATAATTTTGGATTCGATAGTCGCAGTTCTTAATACTTTACTAATTTCAGCTTGCGAAATTTCTTTACCTTCAAGATATTTTTCGAGTAATGTATCATCAACATCCGAAACGGCTTCTAACATTTCTGTTCTATATTTCGTTGCCAACGGCATCAAATCATGTGGTATTTCGATTTCATCATAAGTGCTTCCGAGCGTATCTTCATGATACATCCGCGCTTTGAATGCAATTAAGTCAACCACTCCGGCAAAGATATCGCCTTCACCTATTGGAAGCGTGATAGGAATTGCATTTGCACCGAGACGTTCGCGAATCATTGTTACGGCATTATAAAAATCTGCACCGATACGATCCATTTTGTTTATGAATGCAATTCGCGGTACGCCGTATTTATCTGCTTGACGCCAAACAGTTTCTGATTGAGGTTCAACTCCTCCAACAGCACAAAATAGTGCAATAGCTCCATCTAAAACGCGGAGTGATCTTTCAACTTCAACGGTGAAATCCACATGTCCGGGAGTATCGATAATGTTGATTTGGTGATCTTTCCAAAAACATGTAGTAGCGGCACTTGTGATAGTAATTCCGCGTTCTTTTTCCTGTTCCATCCAATCCATAGTAGCCGCGCCATCATGCACTTCACCAATTCGATGTAATTTACCTGTATAATATAAAATTCTTTCAGTCGTAGTAGTTTTACCGGCATCTATGTGAGCCATGATGCCAATATTTCTAACTTTACTTAATGATGTTTTACCTGACATTTACCTAAATTATTCCTATCTCAATTACCATTTGAAATGAGCAAAAGCTTTGTTCGCTTCCGCCATTCTATGGACATCTTCTTTCTTTTTTACAGCGTTACCTTCATTATTAGAAGCCGCAAGGATTTCAGCGGCAAGTTTTGCAGCCATGGATTTTTCACCTCTTTCGCGAGAATAAGATTTTAACCATCTCATTCCCAACGAGAGTCGTCTTTCGGGACGAACTTCCATCGGCACTTGATAAGTAGCACCACCAACTCTTCTGCTTCTAACTTCAATTAGAGGTTGCACATTGGCAAGTGCTTTTTTAAAAATTTCGATACCCGGTTTACCGCTTTTCTCTTCAATCATTTCAAACGACTTATATAAAAGATTTCTCGCCGTTGAACGTCTCCCTTGATACATCAAGGAATTGATAAACTTCGTAACAACAACTTCACCGTATTTCGGATCGGGTGTAATATATTTTTTTTCTGCTCTTTTCTTTCTCATAAAATCTTATTTCGCTTTTGGTTTCTTTGCGCCGTATTTAGATCTTCCTTGTCTTCTATCCTCAACACCGCCGGTATCAAAAGTACCTCTGACGATGTGATAACGAACTCCCGGCAAATCCTTAACTCTTCCTCCTCTGATAAGAACGATCGAATGTTCTTGCAAATTGTGACCTTCTCCAGGTATGTAAGCAGTAACTTCAATTCCGTTGGTTAATCTAACGCGCGCAACTTTTCTCAGGGCTGAATTAGGTTTCTTCGGAGTAGTAGTGTAGACACGTGTGCATACACCTCGCTTCTGAGGGCAAGCCTGCAGCGCCGGTGCTTTATTCTTACTTAATATGCGTGTTCTACCTTTACGTACTAATTGATTTATCGTTGGCAAAAAATTCTCCTAAATACCTAAAAAATTCAAAAAATTCAGACTTCAAATATATGTATAGTCCTTATTCCAGTCAAGAAATATGAAATTAATAATTTCAATTTTGTTCTTCAGTTGCAGGAACTTCTTCCTTTATTTCAACGGGAACAACTTCACTCTCCGGTTGTTCGAGCAAAATTTTTCGATATTTGCGCAAACCGGTACCGGCAGGGATTAATCTTCCCATTACAACATTTTCTTTGAGACCGCGCAGTGAATCAACTTTTGCGGCAATTGCAGCATTCGTCAGTACTTTAGTTGTCTCCTGGAATGATGCGGCAGAGATGAAACTTTCAGTTGATAACGCGGCTTGCGTAATTCCCAAAAGAATATTTTCGAAAGTAGCCGGTTCAGCGTTTCTAACTTCAACTTCAGATTTACTTTTTCTCTTAAGTTCCGCGTTAATTTCACGAGCTTTTGTCTTTGAAATTAAACTTCCTTCTTTAAAGCGGGAGTCACCTCTTGATACAACTATATCGGAGTTGATAATTTTCTGATTTTCGATAAAGAATTCATATTTATCAACAACATCTTCTTCGAGGAAGCGCGTATCTCCTGGATTTACAACTTTAATTTTCTGCAACATTTGTCGAACAATTGTTTCGATGTGCTTATCATTAATTTTAACACCCTGCAATCTATAGACATCCTGAATTTCATTTACAAGATATTCCTGAACTGCATTCGTACCTTTAATTGCTAATATATCATGAGGATTAATTGGTCCGTCCGTAATTTTTTCTCCGGCAGGGATTTCATCATTATCCTGCACAAGGATATGTTTCGTCAATGGAACATTATACTTTTTCTCTTCAGAGCCATCAATAGCGGTAACTGAAATTTCTCTGTAACCTTTTTTCCTTGCACCGAATTTTACGATACCTTCGATCTCTGAAACTATTGCAGGATCTTGAGGACTGCGTGCTTCGAACAATTCTGTTACACGTGGAAGACCTCCGGTAATATCGCGCGACTTAGAATTCTGTTTGGAAATCTTTGCAAGTACTGTACCTGCGGAAATGGTTTCTCCTTCTTCAACAGCCAAAAATGCTTTTGACGGTATGTTGAAAGATTTTGAATTCCCTTCGCTATCAGTTACAACAATGTTCGGACTTAAGGATTTATCCTTCGCTTCAATTACAATTTTTTGAACGTGTCCGGTTTGTTCATCAGTGATTTGCTGGAATGTAACATTATCAATCAAATCGGAAAATGAAACTGTTCCGGTCGTATCTGAAAGAATTAACGCATTGTACGGATCGTGATTATAAAGTGGTTGACGTTTTGTAATCTTTTGTTTGTCTTTGACCATGAGTTCTGCGCCGTATGGTACATCAAACTTTTTAACGACTACATCATTATCGTTAACAATTTCTATAATTCCACGTCTTCCGGTAACAACTTTTACCGCTCCGGTGAAATCCTGCCGATTTACAAATGTAATACGGTTGAATCGGACAACACCATCAACGTTTGAATCAACTTGAGATTGGCTCGCAATACGAGAAGATGTACCTCCTAAGTGGAATGTACGGAGTGTTAATTGTGTGCCAGGTTCACCGATAGATTGTGCGGCGATAACACCAACAGCTTCACCAATTTCAACAATCTTTCCGTTTGTCAAGTTTCTTCCATAACATTTTATACAAACTCCATGCTTACTTTCACAAGTAAGAACGGTTCGAATATAAACGCTTTCGATACCGGCATCTTCAATTTTTCTGGCAATGTCTTCATCGATAAGATTACCTGCCTCAAGTATCAATTCATCTGTTTTCGGGTTGAAGACATCTTCTTGAGTAACACGTCCTGTTATTCTTTCAGAGAGTGGTTCCCTTTCTTCTTCAACATCTTTTAAAGCAGTGATATTAATACCGAGAATTGTTCCGCAATCTTCTTCGCTGATAATTACATCTTGAGCAACGTCAACTAATCGGCGCGTGAGATAACCTGCATCAGCAGTTTTTAATGCTGTATCAGCGAGACCTTTTCTTGCACCGTGCGTTGAAATAAAGTATTCAAGAACCGTCAATCCTTCTTTGAAATTTGCAACGATTGGGTTTTCAATAATTTCACCGGCTTGACCGGAGAGAGTTTTTTGAGGTTTCATCATCAAACCTCTCATTCCGGCTAACTGGCGCACTTGTTCTTGTGAACCTCTCGCACCGGAGTCAACCATCATGTGAACTGAATTGAATCCGTAATCGGCAGTTTTCAATTTATCCATTAAAACTTTTGCGACGTCGTTTGTTGTGTGAGTCCAAACGTCAATAATTTTATTATATCTTTCAGTATCGGTAATAACGCCGTTCTCGTGTTCGTTGAGGATTTGATCTACTTTTTTATTCGCAGAGCCGATGAGAACTTCTTTCTCATTCGGAATAACAAGATCGCTAAAAGAGATTGATAAACCTCCCGCAGTAGCATATCTGAAGCCAATATTTTTAAGGTCATCAAGGAATTTTGCGGCAACTTTATTTCCGAGTTTCACATACATTTTGCCTATGAAACTTCCGAAAGTTTTCTTCACCAACAATTGGTTGAAGTATCCCATTTCTTTAGGAACGATTTGATTGAAGAGAACTCTTCCCGTTGTTGTTTCAATTAATTTTCCAGCGATTCTAACTTTGATAACCGCATGCAAACCAATCACACGTTCGTTGTAGGCAATAATAACTTCTTCGGAAGAACTGAAAATCATTCCTTCGCCAACGTCGCCATCTCTTTTCTTTGTTAGGTAATAGCACCCCAAAATTATATCCTGAGTAGGAACAACAATCGGGCTTCCGTTTTGTGGTGAAAGAATATTATGACTGCTCAACATCAACAACTGAGCTTCAAGTTGTGCTTCATGCGAAAGAGGAACATGCACAGCCATCTGGTCGCCGTCGAAGTCTGCATTAAATGCAGTACAAACCATCGGGTGAAGCCTGATTGCTTTTTCGTCAATCAGTTTTGGTTGGAATGCCTGAATGCCGAGTCTGTGCAATGTTGGCGCGCGGTTCAGCATGACAGGATGTCCTGAAATAATTTTTTCTAAAATTTCCCAGATGATAGGATCTTTTCTTTCAACAACTTTCTTTGCAGATTTTACAGTTTTGTTGTGTCCGCGTTCTATTAACTTTCGAATAACGAAAGGTTTGAATAATTCGACAGCCATATCTTTTGGAAGTCCGCATTCATGAAGTCTCAACTCGGGACCAACAACAATAACAGAACGACCGGAATAATCAACGCGCTTGCCGAGCAAATTTTGTCGGAAGCGTCCTTGTTTTCCCTTGAGCATATCGCTCAATGATTTCAATGGTCTATTGTTATCGCTACGGACAGCACTTCCTCTTCTCGAATTATCAAATAAAGAATCAACCGCTTCTTGAAGCATCCTTTTTTCGTTACGAAGAATTACTTCGGGTGCTTTAATATCAATCAATCTTCTCAAGCGATTATTGCGAATGATAACTCTTCTATAAAGATCATTCAAATCGCTGGTCGCAAATCTACCGCCTTCAAGTGGAACAAGCGGACGAAGTTCAGGCGGAATGACCGGAATGTAACTCATTACCATCCACTCAGGTTTATTAAGGGCTTTACCTTCGCGTTCGCGGAACATTTCGATAACTTTTAATCTCTTTAGAATGTCTTCCATTCTTTGTTGCGAAGTTTCATTCTTGAATTGCTCTTTCAACTGATGGAATATTTTTTCCATATCGAATTTTCTGAGCAATTCTTTAATTGCATCGCCACCAATTTTTGCATAGAATTTATTTGGATCTGTATCATCCAACTTATCATTTCCTGTAGGTAACGAATTTAGAATTTCATAGAATTGTTCTTCGGTAATTAAATCATTTCTGTTCAAACCGGTGGGACCTGGATTCAATACTACATAAGATTCATAGTAGATGATCTTTTCAAGTTCCTTCGTTGTGAAACCGAGAAGGTTTCCAATTTTTGAAGGAAGTGATCTGAAAAACCAGATGTGCACAATCGGGACGGCGAGTGCGATGTGTCCCATTCTCTCGCGGCGAACACTTTTTTGTGTAACTTCAACACCGCATCGATCGCAAATGATTCCTTTGTACCTGATTCTTTTATACTTTCCGCAGTAACATTCCCAATCACGAGTAGGACCAAAAATTTTCTCACAGAACAAACCGTCTTTTTCAGGTCTGAATGACCGATAATTAATTGTTTCCGGTTTTGTTACTTCGCCGTGCGAGCGTGCAAGAATATCATCGGGACTTGCAAGCGTGATAGTAATGTTATTTATATCTTTTAAAGATGTTTCGATTTTAAAACTCATTTCTTAACTCCTTAGTTATTAACATTCTGTTGTTTAACCATCAACCAATTTTCATATCAAGGCCTAAACCTTGCAATTCTTTGATCATGACGTTAAACGCTTCCGGAACATTCGGCTCTTGAATGTTTTCGCCTTTAACAATCGACTCATAAACCTTCGAGCGACCCGGAACGTCATCACTTTTAACGGTGAGTATTTCCTGAAGAATATGTGAAGCACCGTAAGCTTCTAAAGCCCAGACTTCCATTTCTCCGAATCGTTGTCCGCCGAATTGTGCTTTTCCGCCGAGAGGTTGTTGTGTAATTAAAGAATACGGACCAACCGAACGAGCGTGAATTTTATCTTCAACGAGATGGCTAAGTTTCATCATATAGATGTAACCTGTAGTAACCCTTTGGTGGAATTTATCTCCGCTTCTGCCGTCGTATAATATTGTTTTGCAACCTTCCGGCAATTCAGCTTTCTTCAACCAATCTTCAACGTCGGTAATTTTTGCACCATCGAAAACCGGAGTAGCGAACTTTACACCGAGTTTTGTTCCTACCCAACCGAGAGCTGTTTCATATAATTGTCCGAGGTTCATTCTTGAAGGCACACCAAGCGGATTTAATATCATATCAACTTGAGTACCGTCTTCAAGGAAAGGCATGTCTTCTGCCGGAACAACTTTGGCGACAACACCTTTGTTTCCGTGTCTGCCTGCCATCTTATCTCCTACAGATACTTTTCTTTTTTGAGCGACATAAACTTTTGCAAGTTCAACAATTCCCGGAGGAAGTTCATCACCCGATTGAATTTTCACGCGATCTCTCTTGAATTCTTCTTCAATATCCGCAAGATAATCAAAATAATTTCTGAAGATAGCTTTCATCAAGTTGTTCAACTTCTTGGATTCAAACCACTCAGCCGTATAATCCAACTTTGTAACATCATCCATGGCGGAAAATGTAGTTTCTTTTATTGTTGAATTTGCGCGAAGAACCATAGAACCATCAAGATCACGAATACCTGTTGTGGTTTCATCTGTGAAAGTTGCAGTGAGTTTTTCAATTAATTTTTTGTAATGCTCTTCGATATGTTTTTTATGATTTGTTTCAAGAGAATTCAATGATCTCATTTCATTCTTTTTAATATCGCCTTCTTTTTTGCGGCGGCTGAAAAGTCTTGTTTGAATAACAACACCATTCAAACCCGGAGTTGCACGAAGCGAAGCATCTTTCACATCACCGGCTTTGTCACCAAATATTGCACGCAGAAGTTTTTCTTCAGGTGTTGGATCGGTTTCACCCTTCGGCGTAATTTTTCCGATTAAGATATCACCTTCTTTAACTTCAGCACCTACTCGAATTATACCGTTCTCATCCAAATTCCTAACTGCATCTTCGCTAACGTTAGGAATTTCGCGAGTGAGTTCTTCTTCTCCTCGTTTCGTTTCTCTAACTTGTAATTCATATTCAGCAATATGAATAGAAGAAAAAACATCTTCTGCAACGAGTTTTTCACTAACGATAATAGCATCTTCAAAATTGTATCCGCGCCAGGGCATGAATGCAACTAAGATATTTCTTCCGAGAGCAAGTTCACCGCCGTCAGTGGCGAATCCATCTGCAAGTACATCTCCCTTTTGAACTTTTTGACCGGATTTTACAATCGGTTTTTGATTAATACAAGTTTCCTGGTTTGTACCTGTGAATTTGATAATTGGATAATATTTTCTTCGAATCTCTGTGAAACTAGTAACAGCTTCAAAAGAATTTGGATTTACATCGAACTGAAGCATGATACCATCGGCATCAACAGATTCAACAACTCCATCTCCATCGGCAACAATAATTGCACGCGAATCTCGTGCAAGTTTTCCTTCGAGTCCTGTTCCGACAATTGGTGCTTGTGGTTGCACAAGCGGAACTGCTTGGCGTTGCATGTTCGAGCCCATCAATGCGCGGTTCGCATCGTCGTGTTCGAGGAAAGGAATGAGTGCGGCAGCAGCGCTAACTATTTGCGCCGGGGCAACATCCATATATTGTAAATGATCCGGTGTAACAATTGGAAATTCACCTTTAATTCTCGATTTAACTCTCTCATTCACAAACTCTCCTTTATTTGTCAAAGGGGCGTTCGCCTGAGCGATTGTATTTAAATCTTCCTGTTCGGCGGTGAGATAAATTACTTCATCAGTAACTTTTCCTTTTTTAACGACACGATAAGGAGTTTCTAAAAATCCATATTTGTTCACGCGGGAAAAAATTGTCAATGAAGAAATCAAACCGATGTTTGGACCTTCGGGGGTTTCAATCGGGCATAATCTTCCGTAGTGAGTATAGTGAACGTCTCTAACTTCAAAGCCGGCTCGCTCTCTTGTTAGACCGCCCGGTCCTAAAGCAGACATTCTGCGTTTGTGTGTCAACTCTGCAAGAGGATTTGTTTGGTCCATAAATTGAGAGAGTTGGTTTGTTCCGAAGAATGCGTTGACGACAGAACTGATTGTTCTCGCAATAACTAAATCTTGCGGAGTGAAACTTTCTGCGTCTCGAACATTCATTCTTTCTTTAATCGTTCTCGCCATTCTTGCAACTCCAACATTGAATTGTTGTTGAAGTTGTTCGCCGACAGTTCTGATTCTTCTATTCCCTAAATGATCGATATCATCGTAACTCTCTTCGCCGCTTTTCAAACGATTCATATAACGAATAATTTCGATTATATCTTGCGGTGTTAAAACTGTTGTGGTTTCGGGAATGTTGAGTTTTAATTTGTCGTTCATTCTATGACGACCAACATCACCTAAATCATAACGTTTATCATTAAAAAATAATTTTTCGATGAGTGCTTCGGCAGTTTCAATATCCGGTGGTTCTCCGGTTCTTAATTGTCTATAAATTGAATAAAGCGCTTCTTCTCTTGTGTGGGAAGTATCTTTTTTAAGTGTGTTAAGAATTAAATCCTGGTCAAGATTTAAATCTTTTTTAAGAACTTTGATAGAATCAACTCTCGATTCTTTAATTCTTTGCGCGTCTTCTTCCGAGATTATGTTTTCTCTGGTTAAGAAAATTTCACCGGTGGACATATCAAAAACATCGGCGGCTACTACACGCCCGATTAATGTATCGGCGGTTGCTTTCTTTAAATTAATTTCTTCATGAATATCAAATAGGTTGATGATTTCCTCATCCGTTTGATATCCGAGCGCACGAAGCAATGTTGTTGAAGGGAATTTTTTTCTTCTATCGATGTAGCAATAGAGAACATAATTTATATCGGTAGCGAATTCAACCCATGAACCTTTTAAAGGAATAATCCTCGCAGAATATAAAGGAGTACCATTTGGATGAACCGTAGAAGAGAATGCGACACCCGGCGAGCGGTGCAATTGCGAAACAACAACACGTTCGGCACCGTTGATAATAAAGGTTGCGCTCTCGGTCATGTAAGGCATGTTGCCGAGATAAACTTCCTGTTCAACTGCGTTAACAAATTCGCCCGTGTCTGTATCTTTAGTAGCCAATCGCAATTTTGCTTTTAGCGGCGCGGCATATGTTAAACCTTTTTCAAGACATTCGCTGATGGAATATCTTGGTTTATCTATATGGTAATCGACAAAATCTAACCTAAAATTTTCCTTATTATCAAAAATAGGAAAATTGGAAAGGAATACATTTTGAAGTCCTTTATTTTCTCGTTCACCCGAAAAAATGTTCAGTTGAAGAAATTCTTCAAAAGAAACTTTTTGAATATCTAACAAATCCGGTACTTCAATAACCGGAGTAATTCGGCTGAAGGATATTCTCTGCTTATCCAATGATAACCTCAATAAAAATTATTAAACTAACTTGATCTCAAAACAAAAAAGAAAATAGATGAGATGGCAAAATCCACCTCATCAAATTTTCAAAAAAAAAGAATTGTACCTATTACTTAAGAGTAACGGTAGCGCCGGCTTCTTCGAGCTCTTTCTTAATTTTTTCGGCTTCATCTTTTGAAGCGGCTTCTTTAACGGTGCTCGGGGCTCCGTCAACAAGGTCTTTCGCTTCTTTCAATCCTAAACCGGTATGAGCGCGAACAACTTTAATTACGTTGATCTTCTTTTCGCCGGCAGAACTGAGAACTATATCGAATTCAGTTTTTTCTTCAGCGGGTGCGGCGGCAGCGGCTCCAGGAGCGGCAGCACCAATAACTACGGGTGCGGCAGCGGTTACACCAAATTCAGCTTCGAGTGCTTTTTTTAATTCGGCAGCTTCTACAAGCGTAAGCCCTTTTATCTTCTCTACTATTTCTGCAACTTTTTCAGACATTTATATTATCTCCTAAATTATAAACTTAATTAAATTAATTATGCAGCTTGCTTCTTGGATATTTCATCAATAACACTAACAAGGTCTCGCATTACGGCATTCAATGCGCCAACAATTCCGGATGCCGGAGCGTTGATGCTGCCGAGAATTGATGCAACTATTTCACTCTTTGTTGGTAGTGATGCTAATTCATCTAATTTTTCGGAACCATAGTATTGTGAATCAATGTAACAGCCTTTAAAAGTCAGCTTTGAACTTTCGTCAAAATATTTTTTAATGATTTTTGCCGGACTAACAGGGTTATCGGATGCAAAAACATAGCCGGTCATCCCGGAAAGATTTTCACCAAGTTTTTCAAATTTACCGACTTCAGAGATTGCTCTTTTGAAGAGAGTATTTTTGATAACTTTGTATTTAACACCTTCTTTCCTGAATTCACGTCTTAGTTTGCTAATATCCTCAACGTTAATTTTGGCATAATCAGTTAAATAAAGAGCAGAACTTTGACGAACGAGTTCTACTACTTCTTGAACTTTTTCAACCTTTTCAGATTTTTTCATATTTCTCCTGCATTTCAGGTTTTACAACATAAGTTGACTTTGAAGCATTTGTCATTTATAGTGCGTAAACTTTTATCGATTTTTTTTCGAACAATTTTTTAATGAGCGGCTAATTCGTCGCGTGTAATTTTAACTCCGGGTCCCATCGTTGTAGAAAGATAGAGACTCTTCACATATTGTCCCTTAGCGGCAGTTGGTTTCAACTTGATAATAGTATTCAAAAACATATGTGCATTATCAACCAACTGATTGGTTTCAAAGGATAATTTACCGAGTGATGTGTGTACGATTCCCGATTTATCAACTCGGAATTCGATTTTTCCTGCTTTAACTTCTTTAACAGCTTTCGCAACATCCATAGTTACAGTTCCGCTTTTCGGATTCGGCATTAATCCTTTTGGTCCGAGAATTTTCCCGAGTTTTCCGAGTTCAGCCATCGAATCAGGTGTTGAGATTACAACATCAACATCTGTCCACCCGGATTTAATTTTTTCGAGAACATCATCGTAACCGGAAAAATCGGCACCACTTTCAAGAGCTTCTTTTTGTTTGGAAGGATCTTTTGCGACAACCAGCACTTTAACGGTTTTACCGGTTCCATGCGGCAATGAACAGGTTCCTCGAACCATTTGATCTGCATGCTTCGGATCAACACCCAAGCGAATTGCACAATCAAGTGATTCAACAAATTTAACTGTTGAAGCGTCCTTTAAAATTTTTACAGCTTCAGATAAAGTGTACTCTTTATCTTTATTGACATTCTCGTTAACTTTTTTTAATCTTTTAGACAATTTCATAATTTAACCTTGCATTAAAATTATTCTACATTAATACCCATGCTGCGGGCAGTACCGGCAATCATACTTGCAGCGTGTTCAATATCGTTGGCGTTTAAATCCGGCATTTTCATCTGGGCAATTTCACTTACTTGAGCTTTTGATACTGTTGCAACTTTAGTTCTATTCGGTTCAGCCGAGCCCTTTGCAATTTTTGCGGCTTTAATTAATAGTACAGCGGCAGGCGGAGTTTTTGTTATAAATGTAAATGATTTATCGGAAAAAACTGTAATCACAACCGGAATAATTAAGCCTTCTTTATCGGCAGTTCTTGCGTTGAACTGTTTACAGAATTCCATTATGTTCACACCTTTTTGTCCTAACGCAGGACCAACAGGAGGAGATGGATTAGCCTTACCGGCAGGGATTTGTAATTTAATATAACCTGTTATCTTCTTAGCCATGCAATTCCTTTACTAAAATTTATCTTTCTAACTCAGCTTGAACAAAATCTATTTCCACGGGAGTTTTACGACCGAAAATAGATACAAGCACTTTAATTTTCATTTTCTCTTCATTGACCTCTTCAATAACACCTGAGAAATTATTGAAAGGTCCATCAATAATTTTTACCATATCTCCCGAACGGAAAATTGTTTCTACTCTCTCGTTATCATCCTGTTTAATTCTTCCAACAATTCTGCGAACTTCGTCTGGTTGGAGAGGATTCGGTTTATTCTTCGTTCCCAAAAATCCAAGTACTGATGGAGCATTCACGATAAAATCTTTAACCTGTGCATCCAATTCCGCGGCAACTAAAATATAGCCGGGAAAGAAATTTTTTGTTTTGCTTTTTTTCTTTCCGTCTTTTACTTCATAAACTTTTTCGAGAGGAACCAATACTTCAGAAATTTTAGCACCGAGCGAAGCACTTTCCTTTATTTCCGAATCCATGAAAACTTTTACTTTACTCTCATGTCCCGAAAAAACACGGACGACATACCATTTATGATCTTCAAACGGCATTAAAATAGTCCTTTAAAGACCTGGGTAATGCCCTGGTCGATAAGCCAAGTAAAAAGAGCAACGATGAGACAAACAACAACTACGATGGATGTAGACTCTTTCAATTCTTCTTTAGTCGGCCAGGTAACTTTTTTCATTTCCTTTACGACATCGTTCACGAAATTAATTATTTTTTCTTTCATAGATATCTTTCATTCTTTGCACGTCAGGAGGGATTTGAACCCCCAACCTGCGGTTTTGGAGACCGCTGCTCTGCCAGTTGAGCTACTGACGTATCACAGAGTATTAATTATTTGGTTTCCTTATGGACAACGTGCTTCTTGCACCATTTACAATATTTTTTGTACTCAACACGGTTCGGATGGTTTCTTTTGTTTTTGGTAGTAGAATAATTTCTTCTTTTACATTCAGTACATTCAAGAGTAATAATATCACGCATCTTACATTTACCTTTCGTTATTTGAGCTGACGACCGGGATTGAACCGGTGACCTCATCCTTACCAAGGATGTGCTCTACCAACTGAGCTACGTCAGCATTGATTAGAGCGGGAGACGGGACTCGAACCCGCGACCAACAGCTTGGAAGGCTGTGACTCTAGCCAACTGAGTTACTCCCGCATCAGATTTATCGGCAGCAAAAAATTTTTATTTACAGTTTTGCAGCAATAATGCTATCAATAAAAAAAATATCAATTATTTAAAATTTTCAATCGTCAAAAAAATGACGACTCGTTTCTTGTGGGCGGCGAGGGATTCGAACCCCCAAAGGCGTTCGCCAACGGATTTACAGTCCGCCCCGGCTCTCCAACTCCGGCGTCCGCCCATTTTGAGAAACGAACAACAAAAATATCTTTTTTCCTTAAAAAAAACAAATTAAAAAATCACAAAATTTCTATTTGATGAAGAAAAAATGCATCAATGATTCCAAAGTTCTCTATCTAAACTTCGATATTGAATGGCTTCGCTTAAATGGTTGGGAAGAATGTGTTGAGATTGCTCTAAATCGGCGATAGTTCTGCTAACTTTCAAAATTCTGTCGTACGCGCGAGCTGATAACCCCAGTTTTGTCATTGCCATTTTGAGCAGTTCGGTACCGGTTTCGTCAATCTGACAAAATTGCCGAATTTCTTTTGAGCCCATATCGGCATTCTTAAAAATCTTTTTATTGTTCTCAAATCTCTTCTGTTGAATTTCCCGAGCTTTTATAACTCTATCTCTAATTATCTCGGAAGTTTCTCCTTTAGTATCGGAACTGAGATGCTTGAACTTGACGGCGGGTACCTCAATGTGAATATCTACTCTATCTAAAAGAGGACCTGAAATTTTGCTCATGTATCGTTGAATCATTACAGAATTGCAAGTACATTCGCGAGTTGTATCGGTGTAAAAGCCACACGGGCATGGATTCATTGCCGCAGCAAGCATAAAATTCGCGGGAAATTGTAGTGTCATTTTTGCACGACTGACAGTTACATCTCCGTCTTCAAGTGGTTGACGCATAACTTCTAAAACATTCTTTTTGAATTCGGGAAGTTCATCCAGAAACAGAACGCCGTGATGTGCGAACGAAACTTCTCCCGGTTTCGGGAATGAACCGCCTCCAATCAACGCGGCATCAGAAACTGTGTGGTGCGGGCTTCGGAATGGTCTTTCGGTAACAAGTTGGTTTTGTCGCGATAGAATCCCTGCAACAGAATGAATTTTTGTTGTTTCCAACGCTTCTTCAATTGTCATTGGAGGAAGAATTGAAGGTAGACGTTTTGCGAGCATCGTTTTACCCGAACCCGGAGGTCCAATCATCAATATATTGTGTCCACCTGCGGCGGCTACTTCAAGCGCACGCTTCACATTTTCTTGCCCTTTAACTTCGGCAAAATCAAGGTGATATTTATTAATCTTCGAAACTAATTCAGCGAGACTTTGCTTCACAGGTGTTTTTTCATTCGGAGTTTCGAGAAACTCTGCCACTTGAATCAAGTTATCAAAACCGTAGACATTAATTCCGTCGATTATTGATGCCTCTTCTATTGAATCATTTGGAAGTATGATATTTTTATAACCTTTATCGCGTGCCTCAACAGTTATGGGGAGCGCACCTTTAACGCTTCTCAAATTGCCATCGAGCGAAAGTTCACCGAGAATTATTGTTTCACTTAAAATATCAGATTTCAATTCTTCAAATGCGGCGAGCATTCCGATTGCGATTGGAAGATCGAACGAGCTTCCTTCTTTTTTAATATCGGCGGGGGCAAGATTTACAGTAATTTTTTTGAGTGGATATTTGTAGCCGCTATTTTTTATCGCGGCAATAACACGTTCGCGGCTTTCGCGAATTGCACTATCGGGCAAGCCCACAATCGTCATCCCCGGCAGTTGTTTTTCGCAATGAACTTCTACTTCAACAACGTAAGCATCAATCCCATAAGTAGCCGCAGAAAAAATTTTAGCAAACATTTTTCAAATTATTTTGCGAGAATCATTTTTCTCGACTCGGATTGCACAGGAGTCTTCACCATGTAAAGATATAAACCGGATGGAAGTTCTGTTCCATCAAACTCGAAACTATGTTCCCCTTTCTTTAAGGTTCCTTTAAATAAATCGGCAATATGTCTACCGCTCAAGTTGTAAATAGTAATTTCAATTTCCGTTTCGCTGAGTATCAAAATTTTTATAGAAGTTTTCGGGTTGAAAGGATTTGGAAAGTTTTGTTTGATTTCAAAGTTTTCAACCACTCCTTGTCCAATTTTTAAACTTTGAGAATATGTAATTGAACCATCTTTATTTATCTGCTTCACTCTGAAATAAACGAATTTATTTTCGGGGATAAATTCGGAAAGGAAAGAAAACTCTTCTTGTTCGGAAGATTCGGCGATTGGAGTTGAATAAATTTCTTTGAAATCTTCTCCGTCAATAGATCGTTCAACAATGTACTTTTCGGATTGCGAAAAATCTCCACCACTCCATTTAATCAAATAACCGGAAGCAGTCTGTTGAACAAGAATTTCCGGTGCTTGTGCGAATATTGGCGCATCGGAACGCATCAAATTCAGGTTTTCAAAATTGAAAGAAGCGGCTCGATCAATCGTAAATTCATCCTGGTCTTCAAATTGCATTGTTCGCAAAAGCGAGGAAGAATCTTCTTTAACATGCGCGAAATTTCTCTGCAAGTACACAAAATCAGGTTCGTTTTTTAGTTCCCAAATTTTCAAATTCTCGACATTAGATTTTGTTTTCTCTTTTTCATTAAAGAAAGAGAACAATAGTTTTTTTACCGATGTCAGATTATGTAACGAAGTTATGGCAACCAAATGATTATCGACAAAAATTTCTATCCGGTTATTCTTAAAATTAAGAACAGTCATAAAATGATACCAGGTTTTAGAACCAATATACTTAGATTCATAATAACCGATTTCAACATCATTCGAAATAAGCAAGTGCTTGAACTCAGAAATTGAAAATAGAATTAGTGTATCGTACTTAACCTGATCAATAATATTAAAGAAGGAAAAATCTTTGCCTTCAAATTTCAGCCAGCTTTCTATCATCAGTTTTTCAGATTCTTGATTCAACGAAAAATTGAAATAAGAAGAATTTCTTAGTAGAAGATTTCTTCCCGCTTTCGCTTCGGGTTGATAAAATCTAATTTCCGATTTATGAAAATTTGATTCCCCTTCTTCAATTTTTGGAAAGTGATTTAACAACGTGTCTTTCGAAAATACTTTGAAGCGGGAATTGATTAATACACCAGTCGAGTTATTTGCTGTTAATCTTATTATTATTTGAAAAGATTCGCCGGACTTCAAACCCAATTCTTTTGGTTTGAATGAAGATTTGAAAACAGAATTAAATCTGTTTTCATCGTAAGTTTGTTTGAAAGAAATTTTTTCTGTTTTTGAAGGAGAAACTAACTCGCATCTGCCGAATGGAAGCGGTTGAGTTAAGGAGAGTGAAATTTCATATTGAAGATTGGAATCAGTTTCAACTTTGTGGAGAAACACCAACTCGAATTGATTTCCGTTTTGCACGAATGTCGGAGTGTGCAGTGTAATTTTCCCTCCGCCAATTATCGGCATCGGGAGAATTAGAAAAGCAAAAAATATGGTTTTTAGAAAAGTTAGTTTCATGTCAATCGGAACTTAAAAAAATTCTGCCAATCAACCAACAATCATTTAAACTCTCTTAAAAAATTTATTCTGTCCTGAACCGAAGAAACCGGCACAAGTAATTTATCTTTTCCGTAAATGGCATCTTCCCTATTGGTAAAAGCGAGTTCATAATCTTTACTCATTATAATTGCTTCTTCGGGGCAAACTTCTTCGCAGAAACCACAGAAGATGCATCGCAGCATATTGATTTCAAATTTTTCGGGATAGCGTTCTTTTTCTTTATCTGTTTCGTTCGCCTGAACTTCGATAGCGATTGCAGGGCAAACTCGCGAACACAATCCACAGGCAACGCATCTTTCAACACCGTTTTCTTCTTGCACAAGAACCGGTCTGCCGCGGTAGGATGACGGCGGAATAAATTTCACTTCAGGATATTCCATTGTGAAAGATGGTTTAAACATATTTTTCAAAGTGATTGACAACCCCTTAATTATTTCGGGGATGTACATCTTTTGAAGGAGCGTCAAATCTTTAAATCGTTTTTTTTCAGCCATAAAATTCCTAACTCAAAAACATAACCAATATTGCCGCCCACACTAAATTAAGCAGTGAAAGCGGAAACATTACTTTCCATCCGAGATTCATTAATTGATCATATCTGAATCTTGGCAAACTCCATCTTACCCAAATAATAAAAAATAATATTGCACCCATCTTTACACAAAAGACAGCAATTTGAACTAACGGTAAAACTGTTGCCGAAAGTCCGAGAGAATTAATATCAACAAATGGAATGTTCCATCCGCCTAAGTAAAGAACGATAATCATTGCGCTCGCAATAATCATGTTCGCATATTCCGCGAGGAAGAATGCCGCGAACTTCATACTACTGTATTCAGTATGATAACCGCCGACGAGTTCGGGTTCCGCTTCGGGAAGATCGAATGGAAGACGATTCGTTTCTGCAAATGCGGAGACTACAAATGTTATGAATCCAATCGGTTGAACAAAAGCATTCCACATCCACGCGCCTTGTGCATTTATAATATCCATCGGTCGTAATGATTCTGCAAAAAGTAAAACTCCTGCAATTGAAAAACCCATCGAGATTTCGTAAGAGATCATCTGCGCGGAAGAACGAATTCCGCCAAGCAAAGAATACTTACTGCCCGAAGACCAACCGCTAAGAGTTATTGCATATACACCAACCGAAGTTAGAGCCAACACATAAAGTACACCAATATTCACATCGGCAACAACCAACGGAATATCATATCCGAAAAGTTGAATCGATGTTCCAATCGGGATTACAGCAAATGTTGTGAAAGCAATTATCAATGCCAGCATCGGTGCTAACCTGAAAATAAATTTGTGCGCGGCTTTCGGTTCGATATCTTCTTTCAACAATAATTTTAATACATCGGCAAAAGGTTGAAGCAGACCTGCCGGACCAACACGATTGGGACCAATTCTGTTTTGTGTCCACGCGGCAATCTTTCTTTCAAAATAAACGAGATAAGAAACGGTAATTAAAATAACATGTGCAATTATGATTACTTGTATGAGTTTAATTATTATCAGTTCAAAAATTCCCATCTCTTATCCCTTCACCGAAATTTTTTCTTTAACCAAAGATAACAGAACTCCGCTTTCGCCAATATTTTCATAATTAAGATTGTTGAACGGAGAAATATTTTTTACAATATCGTTGAAGACATCTTCAGCAGTTTGATACTTCCATTTTTGTCCGAACAAATTTGCGAGTCCATTAATAATTTTGAACGAAGCGCGAGCATCTCGTTTATTAACTTTTCCCCATCGATCGAAATCGGTACCGAATTTATCAAGCCTGCTGACAGCCAGCCCGTCAAGGCTTCTATCAATTTCAAGTGTAGTAACGGCGGGACGAATTCGCTGCACCATTCCCTGGAAATTCACCCACGTTCCATTCTTCTCCGCATAAGTTGCGGCGGGAAAAACAATTTCAGAATACTTCGATGTTTGGTTGAAATTTGTTGCGTGCGATATTATTAAATTTAAGTTAGGAATTAACGATTCAAATTCCGGATCGAGTGCAATTAAATCATCTTCCAAAATATAAAGTGCTTTAATTTTGTGAGACTTGATTAGATTTTTCAGTTTTGTCAAGTCGCCATCAGATTTTTTAAATCCTACTAATTCCGCGCCGAGTTGGTTCGGAGTTATATCTTCACGAATTAATATTTCATCGCCGCTGCCGGCAACAAACTTATCTGTAATAAAAATATTTTTCGAGTTGAAAATTGTTTTCGCAAATTTTTGGAAAACGTAATTATCTTCACAAGTTGCAAAGGGTGAGCCGACAAAAGCGATTTCATCTTTGTTTAAATTTTTCAAATCGGAAAGTGCAACTGCAAAAGCTTCATCCCAATCTACTTTTTTCAATTCTCCGTCTCTGCGTAAATGAGGACCATTAACTCTATCATTTGCATTGATATGATTGAAAGTATTTAATCTTCCATGATCGCACATCCAATAAGAATTTACATCTGCATTGAAGCGAGGAGTCAATCTTAAAATTTCTCCGCTGCGAACCCACATATCAATATTGCATCCGCGAGCGCAACCTGTACAAATTGTTTTCGTCGCAGACATATCCCAAACTCTCGCACGGAATCTGAAATCTCTATTCGTCAATGCACCAACAGGACAAATATCTGTAACGTTTAGAGAGTAAGGATTATCAAGTTGTTTGCCGGGGAAAGTAACTATTGTAACTCTATCACCGCGCTTAACAAAAGTAAGTTGATTTTCTCCGGCAACTTCGTCGCAAAATCTTATACAACGAGAACATGAAATACATCTATCTCCATCGAACATAACGTGAGGACCGAGTTCAACACGTTTATCTTTATGAACTTTTTCTTCGACGAATCTACTTTCGCCAACGCCGTGTTGATAAGCGTAATCTTGCAATTTACATTCGCCGGCTTCATCGCAAATCGGGCAATCGAGCGGATGATTAATTAATATAAATTCCATGACGGCATTACGAGCGGCAAGTGCTTTCGGCGAAGCTGAATGAACCACCATTCCTTCCGATGCAATAGTGGAACAAGCGATTGCAAGCTTCGGAACTTTTTCAATTTCTACTAAACAAACGCGGCAGTTTCCCGAAATTGAAAGTGAAGGATGCCAGCAGAAATGAGGAATCGTTATTCCCTTTTCTTTTGCGGCTTCAATTATTGTTTGCCCGTGGTTGAATTCAATTTCTTTTCCGTCTAAAATAAATTTTGGCATATAAACTTTCTAAGCGGCTTTAATATTATCAGATTTTAATGAACGCACAAAAATTTTCGTATAACGATTTTGATTGAACAGTTCTTTTGAAGTGAGATGGATTTGATCGATTGATACGTTTTCAATCTTTGCAACAATTTCTTCAATCGGAATTACTCTACCGAAATAGAGAAAGGAATTCGCCATTCGAATCATTCGGTTAGTAGTGTTTTCCAATCCGAGTAAAATGTTTCCTTTGATGTATTCTTTAACTCTCTTTAATTCTCTCTGAGAAATTGGATTTGAATTGAACTTAACAAATTCTTTTTCGATAACAGAGAGTACACGCGGCAAATATTTTTCGTTTGTAGAGAAATAAATTCCGAATGCCGATGTGTCGTAATATGAATTGATGAAACTCGAAATTTGGTAAGTCAGCCCGAGTTTTTCTCTCACGGATTGATAAAGCCTCGAACTGCTACCATCGCCAAGCAGCGCGGAAATTAAGGAAACGATAATTCGGTTTTCGTTGTTGTATCCGTAAGTTGTCCTTCCGATGATACAATGTGTTTGCTGAATTTCTTTTACAATTGTTTCTTCGGAAGTTTTTACGTTCTCGGTAAATTTTCTTTTCTTGTTTGAATTCGAATATTTATTCTTTAAATATTTTTCTGTGAGAGAAATAATTTTTTCATGCTCAACCAAACCGGATGCAACAACTACAAGCTGATTCTCCGTATAATTTTTTTTGTGATAACTTTTTAACTCGTCGGAGTTGAACGATTCCAAATTTTTTATCGAGCCGAGAATCGGGTAACTGAGATTGTTTCCTTTAAATATTTTTTCTTCAAATTTATCAAAGATTAATTCTTCGGGATTATCTTCAACGTCGAGCAATTCATCTTTAACGACGCCCGACTCCTTTTTAATATCTTTTTCTCTGAAGAGCGGATTCTCAACCATATCTGCAAGTACTTCAAAAGTTCTTCCGAAATTTTCCGAAAGACCGCGCGAATAAAAACAGGTATGCTCTTTGGAAGTGAACGCATTCAAGTAACCGCCGTAAGATTCTATCGCTTCAGAAATTTGCCGCGAAGATCTTTTTTCCGTTCCTTTAAAAACCATATGTTCGATGAAGTGTGAAATTCCGTTGTTCTGAAGATTTTCATCTCTTGCGCCAACGGGAAACCAGAAGCCGAGAGAAAAGGATTTTACATACGGAACCGTTTCGGAAATTATTGTTATTCCGTTTGAAAGCGATGTAATTTTTATATTATTCAAATGGGATTTTTTTTGTAAAAATTTTCGGCACAAATATAGAGAACGAACCTCTGCCAATCAAGGAAACTCTATTACCGAATTGATGTAGAAAAATTTTTATACGTGAAAAAACTATCGAATCACTCAACGATATACGTAGAAAAATTATTCAAACACTTCTTTCATCCTTGCAAAAATTTTTTGCTTCTCCTCTTCCGAAAAATCATTCGAATAAAAACGCTCGAATAATCTTTTTTGAATTTCGAATTTGGAAAGTCCTTCGGGAAATGATGCGAGTGCCATTTGTCTTGCCGCTTCGAACATCCCCGCAGCCATACGCATCCGCTCCTCGCCGGAACGCTTCATCATCATATCGAAATAAATTTTTTCTATTTCGGGTGAAGTGTCTTTCATATTAACTTCTCATAAATTTCAAACAAATTTAACTTCTTTAACCAATATAAAAGATAGTCGGTGTCGTATCCTGATTTCAACAAATTTTTTACATCACGCTTCTGTAAATCCGAGTCGGAAATATTTATCCACTCAATCTTTGAGATAATTAAATCTTCCTTTGAAGCGATCCATGATTCAAAATTACCGAATGAAATTTTTTTTCTCCGCTCAAATTCGGTTAGTCTAAATTCTGAATTTTTTCTTACGATGAAATCAACTTTAACGTTGCTTTGTAGATGTATGATATTGAATACGAAAAGTGTTTTGACAGCGTCGGTAACTGCTTCTTCAGCGAGATAATAATCTTTTGCGAATTCGTCGCAGAAATTTTTTATTGCACCTTGAGAGATATTAACAACGATATCCAAATCTCTAGTCATCCTCGGTTCGGTATAGTGACTCATTGCTAATGAGCCTGTCAACATAAATGAAAGTTTTAGTCTCTCAAGTTTACTTGAGACATCTTTGAGGATATCAAATTCGTTTAGCAACATCAGTCAATAAAATTCATCTATTTCGTGAACCGATGAAAATATTCTTCAATATTTTTATAAGCTCTGGAAAGAATTTCTTCATTCGGTAAAAATACAACTCTGAAATGCTGCGTGCCTGGAACTTGCCCGAATCCGCTTCCGGGAACAACTACCACTCCTGTTTCGCGAATTAATCCTGCGACAAATTCGCCGTCCGGTTTATCCATGTGCAAACGCGGAAAAGCGTAAAATGCACCATCGGGTTTTACACAAGAAATTCCTTCGAATGAATTCAACATCTCTACAGTTAAATCTCTTCTCCGTTTTAATTTTGAAAGTGCTTCGGTTAAATGAGTGTGATCGCCTTCGAGCGCATGCTTAATGCAATATTGTTCGGGGTGATTTGCAGAAAGACGTGAGCGCAATATTCTGTTAATCGCATCAAGATAGTCTGACATAATTTCTTTCTGCCCGCTAACAATTCCCCAACCGATGCGAAAACCCGGCGCGAGATAATTTTTTGAAAGCCCGCCAAAAGTAATGCAAGAAACATCTTTGTTCAGCGATGCAATCGAGATATGTTTTTTATCATCGATAATCAACTTGTCGTAAATTTCATCTGCAAAAATTACGAGGTTGTGTTGGAGTGCCAATTCAATCAGCGCGCGCAAAGTTTCTTCCGAACAAAGTGAGCCTGTCGGATTGTTCGGATTGATAATCACGATAGCTTTAGTCTTTTCATTTATTTTAGATTTAATGTCTTCAATATCGGGTTGCCAGCCGTTTGCTTCATTTAAGTAGTAAGGATTTTCATACGCGGCAAGCTTGCTTTGAATGGCGGTGTAGAGCGGATAACCGGGAGTCGGTGTCAAAACATTCTCACCTTCATTTACGAGTGCGGTTAAACAAATTTCAATTGCTTCGCTCGCGCCGTGAGTGATGAACAAATCCAGAATGTTATTTATTCCCTTGCGATGCGCTTCCCGTTCAATTGCATCAAGTGCTTCTTTAATTCCCGATGAAGGCGAGTAGCCGCACTTGTTATCCATCATTGCTTTGTAGGTTGCATCAATCATGTGTTGCGGAGTTCTGAAATCATAAATATTCGGATCGCCGATATTTAAGTAAAGCATTTCTTTACCGGTTTTCTTTACTTCGTCGGCGAGAACAACAATATCTCTAATTGCGTAAGTTATGTTTTTTGTTCGATGTGCTGGTTTAAGTAACATTTTCAACTTTCTTTTTTAGCTTAAAATTTGTGAAACAAAGTTAGTTTCGATAAATGCGATTTGCAACAGAAAGAATTGTGAATGGAGAATAATTAAAAATTACAAATTGAAAATTAAAAATGAATATCCATTCGCGCTTCTTCGCGAACTTGGCGGTTAAAAAAAAAACTTGTTTGTGATTTTTCTGTTCCTGTGCTTTCGTGGCGATGTTGTCTGAAAATATGCATATCCTAAGTTAATAAGCGATAATCAGTTTATATCACGCGCGATCGGATTTTTCTAATATGAAAAATTCTTCGACGTTGTATTTTACAATTGAATGAATAAAAATTTATTTCCTATCACCGTTGAAGAAGAAACTCTTGTCAAGCAAAAACTAAAATCGTTTTCGGTTGAAGAAAAAGTCGGACAACTTTTTATGCCCGGACTGCTCGGTAATTATCTTTCCGAAGATTCCGAAGAATTTGCGCGGTTAAAAAATCTTGTAAAGAAATTTAAAGTCGGTGGATTTGTAATGTTCAGCGGGCACGTGCATGATTATGTTGCCAACATTCACAAACTGCAATTGCTTTCGGACACTCCACTTTTAATTTCTGCAGATTTCGAACGCGGCGTTGCAATGCGGATTCCCGAAGCTACTCATATGCCGCATGCGATGGGTTTGGCAGCAACGAATGATTTATCTCTTGTTCAAAAAGCGGCGGAAATAATTTCTAAAGAAACCCGCGCACTTGGCGTTCATCAAAATTATGCACCTGTTGCGGATATCAGCTCAAACTATCTAAACCCGATTGTGAACACCCGCGCCTTCTCCGATGATGCTGAAATTGCCGCATCATTTGCAACTGCATTTATCAAGGGGATGAGGAAGTATAAAATAATTTCAACCGCAAAACATTTTCCCGGACACGGAAACACGGAGATCGATTCGCACCGCGAGCTTCCCACAATTTCTTCCTCAAAAAAAACAATGTTTGAGCGTGAACTGCTTCCTTTCATCAATCTGATTGAAGAAGGAGTGCAGAGTATTATGATTGGACATCTCGCCGTTCCGGCTTTTGAAGAGAAAGAAAATCTTCCGGCAGTTTTATCTGAAAAAATTATTACGGACATATTAAAAAAACAATTGGGTTTCAAAGGTTTGATTGTTACAGATGCGTTGAACATGCAAGCCGTTTGCAATTATTTCTCCGTCGGCGAATCCGCAGTTGAAGCATTTAAAGCGGGTAACGATTTACTCCTCTTTACCGCCGATGACGAAATTGCTATCCGAGCTGTGATTGAAGCAGTTAAACGCGGTGAAATTTCTTTGGAAAGATTGAACGAAAGCGTCGAGAAAATCTTGCGCGCAAAAGCATGGGTTGGATTATTTGATAATGAGAATCGCCTGCCGGAAGTTCATGCCGCATCAAAAAAAATTGCGACGAAGAAAAATCTTTCCACCGCTTACGAAATTGCAAGTCGTTCTATCACTCTTGTGAAAGACAGCAAAAATATTTTCCCTCTCAATTTTAAACAAAATATAACTTGCATTACTTTATCAGATTCTGCCGCGACCGAAACAGAGTCATTCTTTCAGAAATATCTCGACCAAAATATTTTTCTTAAAAGGAAAATTATGTTGAGTTCCAACAGCAGTAAAAATGAAATCGACGATGCGTTGCAACTTGTTGAAGAAGATGAAGTATTATTGATTGCGACATTCGTGCGTATCCGCGCTTATCAAGGTTTTAGCGGCTTGCCGGAAGGGTTGAATTATTTCCTTCGCGAGATAACATCCCGAAAAAATAAACATGCGGTAATTTCATTTGGCAATCCTTATCTGCTTTCTTTGATTCCCGAAATAAATACCTACATTGCCGCATTCGGCGACTCCCCTATCGTGCAGAAAAGTTGTGCGGATATAATCTTGAACGGAAAAAAATTTTTAGGGAAAAAACCGATAACAATTATTAATTAATAGTTATTAGTTAATAATTGTAGTTACATAAAACATCCAATAGCACACTGATGACACGGATAAAACAGATTTTCACAGATTTCTCTATGCGAAGATCAGATAATATCAACGCTTGCGTAACTGATGTGAATAATTTCATAAGGTTTTTATTATTTTATTTTTCAGTTAGTAAATCATGTCACGCATATATTCAGTAATATTCGCCACAAAGGCACCAAGGCACAAAGAAGTTATGACTAAAAGAACGAACCATAAGTTTTTCCTTAGAGTCTTCGTGCCTTATGCCATAGGCATCACTATGTGAGTGGCAAAAAAAAATTTTAGCGCGTAACTTGAAATACTAAGTTTCATTAAAAATAAGGTTAAGAAATTCAAAATGTACAAGAACTGTGCAATCTATAATCCGAAAACACTTTTTGCATTTAAAAACCATTTCGAATCTGATTGCAATATCATGAGCAGACAAAATATTACAATGATAAACCTTAATTAATTTCTCAACCTTAGTAACAATAATTCTCTTCAGCAGTCAACCTTATTCACCTATTTGAACAATTAACAGAACTTACACAAAACTTCTGATAGCACAGTGATGACACAGATTCTACTGACTTTCACAGATTTCCATCAGCGAAGATCTGTCAAAATCAGCGTTATCTGTGTTCTATTTCTAAATGTGAATGTCAACAAAATATGATAATACGAATGATAGCGTAACTTCTCTTAATAATTAAAGGGAGATGAACTAAATGTTGCACATGAATAAATTCAGGGGAAGAATGGCTTCTCGAATAAGTACACTTATAAACTTTATGTTAAGAAAAATTTAATCTGCGTAATTAAAAAATCAGTAAAACTCTCGTTCCAATTTTCAGTTCGGGACCGGTTGCTAAACCGTCCGATGATTCCACCGGGAAAACACTGTAACGCGAAAACTTTATATAACCAAGATTTATACTTGCTAAAGCATACACATCAACCATACTTCCGAGTATGATTGCCGCTTCAGCACCGATACGCATTGAGCCATACATTCCGCTTAACTCCACTCCGTTCTTTTGTTTTTCGGAGGAGAATCCGCCGAGTACCAAATCTGCTTGAAAGCCCACAGTCATTGCATCATTAAACTCCATTTGAACACCGAGAAACATAGGGACATTCCAATGCACAAGCTCTATCGTTGAACCGGATGATTTATCCTCCAGATTAGCTGTTGTGTGTGCATAATCAAATCCGAAGTGAAGAAGGAAATCATCGACAGGTAAGGGCAAAGAAAAACCGACGAAGTAACCGGAGAAAAGTGGCGACTTCTCATAACCGAGTTGATCAAACGCCCCAGCAGTAATGGAGTTATAATTCACTCCGCCACGGAGTGTAATTTGTGCAATGTTTAAACTTGCTAAAAGCAGGATGAAGAAAAATATTTTAATTCTCATAATTTTGTTTGAGAGTGTTGAACATGAATGATAGCGATTCGTATTTCATTTAAGAAAAAATTTTTTGGCGAGAAGTTATGCCAATAATTGATTGTCTATATAACTCAGTTGAGCGGAGTTCAATCCTTTGTGGATAAATTTATCGCCAAAATATATGAAACCTTATTTTGTTAAAATCATTTTCTTTGTTTCGGAAAAATTTCCGGCTCTGAGTTTGTAGAAATATAATCCGCTCGGTAGATGACTTGCGGAGAATTCAATTTCGTAACTTTCTGCTTCCCTAAATTCATCTACGAGAGTGGCAACTTCATTTCCAAGCATATCATAAACTTTCAAAGTTTGATGACTGCTTACTGGCGACTGCCAACTGATTTTAGTGCTTGGATTAAAGGGATTCGGGTAGTTCTGAGACAATACCAAATTCTCCGGAAAATTTTGGGAGTTATCATTTACGCTTGTTGGAAGTTCGGGATTAAATCTGACTAAAGCGAAATCGGTAAAAGTACCATTTATTGTTGAGCCGCTTGCAACTATTTTTCCATCCGGCTGAACAAATACTGAATACGCCGCATCACTAATACTTGACAAATCCAAATTGAGTTTTTTATCAAGAGTTCCGTTTGAATTAATACGGGCGAGGCTGAAGTCTGTTAAGTAATTCGAGTCTGTCGATGAGCCTACAACCACAAATTTACCGTCCGTCTGCATTGACATCGAATAAACCTGGTCAGTATTGCCGTTAAAATCAACGAAGATAAACCCTTTCGAACTAAATGTATTATCGATTATACCGATTGAACTATATCTAATTACAAAAAAATCCATTTCATTTGTTTCTTTAGTAACAACACCGGCGACAACGACTTTACCATCACTCTGAATAACTACTGCACGCGCTTCCTCATGTTTTATTGTAAATGATCCCACGAATTGGTGACTTACAATTCCCCCCGTGCCAAAACTTGTATCAAGCGTGCCATCGGAATTAAATCTAACCACAGCATTAAAAATTGGATTAGAACTTGAACCGCTTGCCTGCCATGAACCTACAACAACAATTTTCCCATCAGCCTGCTGAATGGCATTGGAAACTTTATCAATTCCATTTGATTCCAAATCTGTAGTAACAAAACCGTTAGTTCCAAATGTGTTGTCAATTGTTCCATCGGAGTTAAATCTCGCCATGAATAAATCGCTTTTTGTTCCTGTCAGAGTGTTCTCAACATATCCAACTACAAGGTATTTATCTGAGATAATAAAAACCTTCTTCCCAAATGAATTATGACCAAAAGAACCTGTAACCGGGACTTTAATTTTTACAATTCCATCTGTGCCAAAAGTCGCATCAATTGAACCATCGGAGGCGTAGCGAACTAGAGCGATCCATTTCCAATTGCTATCATCACTCTTTTCTACATAACCGCAAGTTATTATTTTTCCGTCAGGGTGCACGGCGATAGAATAAATCTCATCATATTTTGTCGCATCAAGAGCAGTCTTTACCGTGCCGGGTGGAACAAATCCTACGCCGGTTGGATTGAAAGTAACGTCAAGAGTTCCATCTACATTGTATCGCGCTAAAGCGAAGTTTCTATCTGTTTGTCCCGCTGCAAGAATTTTTCCATCGGGGTAAAGATATGTATCAAAAATTCCATCCGTTAAGCTCATTCCAAAATTAGTTGAGATATTTGTTTTTACGATGCCGCCGTTTCCAAAAGTGTTGTCCAAAAGGCTTTGCGGGGTCATTGCTGTGCAAATTAATAAGATTGTTGCAATTAGTTTTTTCATTTTTAGTTTTTCCTATTTTGTTAAAATCATTTTCTTTGTTTCGGAAAAATTTCCGGCTCTGAGTTTGTAGAAATATATCCCGCTTGGTAGAGACGTTGCGCGGTTACTGAGCGAAGCCGAAGTACGCAACGTCTTTACAGAGTTAAATTCAACTCCGTAACTTCCCGCTTCTCTGTATTCATCAACGAGTGTTGCAACTTCATTTCCAAGCATATCAAATATTTTTAATGTTTGATGACCGCTTACCGGCGAATGCCAACTGATGCGAGTGCTCGGATTAAACGGGTTTGGATAATTTTGTTCTAAACTAAATTCATTTGGGAGAGAACCGTTCTCATCTCCGACAAAAGTAACTCCGCCGTTTGTTGTTTTATAGATTGCGCCTAAACTACCAACTGCCCAACCGGTATTTGCATCAATGAATTGAACTGACATAAATGTTCCACCTAACAAATCTGGATTTAAAGTTTGAGTAACCCACGATGCCCCACCATCAGTAGTTTTTTGTATTCCTGGTGAACCTATCATGAGGAATGAGTAACCCACTGCATATCCTGTATTTAAGTCGGTGAAGTGAATTGAGTATCGATAACCGACTCCGACCGTTAGGGGAGGACCATCTTGCCAAGTCAAACCACTATCGGTAGTTTTTAGAACTAAGTTATTCGCTCCAGTAGTTGAAGTAGCATATCCGTTATTTGCATCAATAAATTGTATATCCCGCAGTTCTGAGAATGCGTTTATCTTCGTCCATGTTGCTCCACCATCTGTTGTTCGAGCGTAATCACTTCCGCCCCCGACCCATCCAAGGTTTTCATTCATGAAATATATAACCTTTAACGCCTTTGTGAGATTACTCGTTTGCTCTGTCCAATTCGTTCCACCATTAGTTGTTTTTAGAATTTTTCCGCCATCTCCGGCAATCCATCCTACATTTTCATTTATAAAAAAAACCGAGTAAAAAACAAAAGGAAGATTAAGAATATGAGAGTTCCAATTAGTTCCTCCATCCGTTGTAAAAACGATTTGATTAAGTCCGCCGACTAACCATCCCTTCTGTTCAGATATAAAATGCATCGATTGAATATTGTAGTTTGGCGGGGTTGTTTGCTGATTCCAGTTTGTTCCGCCATCTACAGATTTAAGTAGAACAAAACCACCGCCGGCCCAACCAATATTTGCATTAAGAAATTGGACTGACATCGCATTAAATTGTGTAGTAGGGGGAGTTTGTTGATACCATTGTGCGAAAAGATTTACGCTTATTAAAATGAAAAATGTGCTAATTAGAAAAGTAGTTTTCATTATTGCTCCTTATTATAAATATTTTGTTTTTTGTTGGGAAGATTGCCGCCGCACTTGAAGTTTTCAATAACTCAAGTGAGTTATTTTATCAAGTTCTCCTTTATTGCTTTTGAGACTGCCTGAATTTTCGAAGTTACCTGAAGTTTTTGATAAATATTTTTAAGATGGTTTCGCACTGTTTCATAACTGATAAAAAGTTTATCGGCAATTTGCCGGGAGTCGGTTCCGTCAACAAGCAGAGCAAGAATTTCTTTTTCTCTCGCAGTGAGTTGATAATCATTTTTTACTTCATCTTTTTCTTTGAAGTAATCGATAACTTTTTTTGCAACGTAAGGAGACATCGGTGCACCGCCTTCGATAACATCTTCGATTGCACCAAGAATTTTTATCGGCGGAGTTTTTTTCAGAAGATAGCCGTCAGCCCCCGAAAGTATTGATTTGAAAATATTTTCATCATCATCAAACACGGTCATCATAATGATTTTAATGTTCGGGTATTTTTCTTTTAAGTGGGGAATGGCTTCAATGCCCGATTTGCCGGGGAGATTAATATCGAGCAGAAGAACATCGCATTGCAAAGTTTTGTTCAACGCCGCTTCAACCGAGTTGTATTGTTCTTCGCAAAGAAAGTTTGGGGATGAATTTATAAGATTTATGAGTCCTTCTCTGAACTCTCGGTGGTCTTCAATTATCGAGACTAATATTTTTTCGTTTTTCATATTCTAATTTTTGAATGCAAAATTTCATTCCCAATAACTCATTTGAGTTATTTGAGAAGTTATGCAATCGTTCTTTGTATCAGATTTTATAAAAGTATTTATTGTTCCTAAGGTTGAGAAATGAATTAAGGTTTATCTTTGTCATATTTTGTTCGCTCATGAAATTGTATTCCGATTGAAATGATTTTTAAATGCAAAAAATGTTTCCTGATTATACATTGCTCTGGTTCTTGTACATTATGAATTTCTTAACCTGATTTTTAATGAACATTAGTAACTCAAGTTACGCGCTAAAATTTTTATTGCCACTCACATAGTGATGCCTATGGCAAAAGTCACGAAAGCACTAAGGGAAAACTTATGGTCGTTCTTTTATTCAAACCTTCTTTGTGCCTTGGAGTCTTCGTGGCGAATATTTTTGAATTATACGTAACAGAAATTGTATCTGAAAATAAAATAATAAAAGTCTTATTACATCATTCACCGCAGTTACGCAATCGTTTTTATTATCTGATATTTGCTGATGGAAATCTGTGAAAATCAGTAGAATCTGTGTCATCAGTGTGCTATTGGTAGTTTTGCGTAACTTCAATTTTTAAGAAGATAAATTGTGAAAGAATTTAATCTGAAACAGAGCATATCAATTCTATTCGCTTTGCAAGTTGTATTCAATTCTTACTTTTGTTCCTTCATTAATTTTAGAAAAGATTTCCACCTCCGCGCCAATTTCATTGCAACGTTTTCGGATATTCTTCAATCCGTTACCGCCGAGTTTTTCCTCTTTACTTTCGAAAGAAAATCCCTTCCCGTTATCAGAAATTTCAAAAGCAATTTTGCCGTTCACAATTTCAACTGCAATTTTCAATTCTTTTGCTTTGGAATGTTTCACTGCATTTGCTAAAACTTCTTTAACAGCAAGATAAAGATTTCGTCTGATGTCTTCGGAAATCGGCAATTCCATTTCTCCGCTACTCTCAAAATGAAGATTGATTTCGTTTGCTTCACAGAGTTCACCGGCTAAAATTTTTATTCTCAAAGATAAATTGTGGAGTGTATCGTAACTCGGCGAAACAGACCAAACGATGTCGCTCATCGATTGTTCGGCTTCATTCAAAATTGAAGAAGATTTTTCAAGATATTGCTGCGCAGTCTCAACATCCTTTTTAATCAGCTGTTTTGCAGAATGTAGAAATAGCCCCGCACTGCTTACGGTTGAGGCAAGGTCGTCATGTAAATCGCGGGCAATTTTATCGCGTGTTTTAGTTCTCTCTTCTAAAATTAATTTTTCTTTTTCAAGTGCGGCAATTCGTTCTTGATATTTTTTTCTGATGTAACTTCTAACAATCATAACGATGATGAAAATGGAAATAAAAATTGTTAGGGCGATGAACCATGCCGTTTTCCAAAAAGGAGGAATGATTTTAATTTTTGCGATCACAACTTCATCACTCCAAATGTTATCTTCATTTGTAGCTTTTACTTTTAAAATATATTCGCCCGGCTCGATGTATGAAAAATCGAGACTTCTTCTCTTATCTATAAATACCCAATCTTCGTTCAGCCCTTCGAGCTTGTAAGCATATTTATTCTCAGAGGGATTTTCGAAAATGAGTGCGGCTATTTCGAATCCAAAAAAATTTTCATTGTAGTTTAAAATTATTTCATCCTTCGCGAGCAAATCTTTGCGGGATTTATTAAAAAGTTTAAAATCTGTTATTGCAATTTTTGGTTTAACATTATTAATTTTTATTTCGGAAGGAATGAAATATGAAATGCCTTCAACCCCGCCAAAGAAAAAATATCCTTTCCGATTTTTTGCAAATGAACCAAGATTAAACTCAATTGCCGCAACTCCGTGCGTCGCCGAATAATTTTGAATTGAAAAATTCTGCGAATTAATTTTTGACAACCCGTTGTTAGTGGAAAACCAGATATTATTTTCTTCATCCTCGAGAGCACCGTTGATGATGTTGTTCGGCAATCCATCTTTCATTGTAAAGTGCCGAAAAGTTTTTTCATCTTCGGAAAGAAGATTGACGCCGCCTCCGAATGTGGCAACCCAAATTCTGTTTGCTTTGTCTTTATGAATTACAGAAACTTTATTGTTCGATAATGAATTTGTTTTTCCTGCCTCGCCGATGAACCGTTTAAAAGACATATCCTTCAAATTAATTTTCAGCAAACCTTCGCTGTTTGTGCCGACCCATAAAATATTTTTATCGAGTAGCAAAGACAAAACAAAAGTGTCGCCCTCAATTCCAAATTCTGTATCATAACTAAAAACTTCATATTCTTTTGAGGAAGGATTGAATCGAATCAATCCTTGCGAAGAGCCAAGCCAAAGTTTGCCTTCAGCATCTTCGGCAATTGCATAGAGTTTGTTTAAATACTCCGAAGATATTTTTACATCATTAAAAAAATAAGGAATAAATTTTTTTGAGATATGGTTATATAAATTCAAACCGTAACGTGTGCCGAGCCAAATTCTCTCTTTGCTATCAATAAAAATGAAATAAACGGTTGCATTGGATAGAGAAGAATTTTTAGCTGTAAATTTTTTGTAAGAATTTTTATCCGGATCGAATTCGTAAAAACCGCCGGTCGTACCAATCAATACAAGCGAGTCGCGGAAATGATTAATTCCGAAAATGCCATCGCTACCAAAAACTTTTTTAAAATTATTTTTTGGAGGAAACGATTGAAAATTTTTTCTCTGCGGATTGAGTTTATAAATTCCGTAATAAGTGCCAATCCAGATAACCCCGGAATAGTCTTCATAAATTGAAAAACCGGCAAAACTCTGTTGCGCATTTTCTTCTTCGCTTTCGAGATTGATGAATGAATAATTTTTATGATCGAGATCTTCTGAAAGAAACAAACCGCTTGCGGTTGCGATCCATATCCGATTTTGGGAATCATTTAAAATTGCATGAATCACCCCGACTGATGCACCGGCGGCAATCATAAATTTTTTAATCAACTTAAATGATTTGGTACGAAACTCGAACTCGAACAATTCTCCGTTGACTGAACCGACTAATATTTTCTCTTCCGAAATTATTTTGAGAGATGCAATACCAAACTCTGCGTCGATTTTATAAATTTCATCACTCGCTGTACGGATAAAAAGCGTTGAGGAGTTCGCCAAAGCCATTTTTATTTTTTCATTTGCCGGCGCCGCTGAAATTGGTTTTGACGGCTTGAATTTGGAAACTTCAAAAGTCATATAATTAATTTTAATAAGTTCACCATTTTTCAATGCGATGAAAGAGCCGTCATCATCTTCGACTATAGATGTTGTACTTGCAACGGTCAACGGTTGATTTTCTTCAGCCGTCAAAAGGTGGAATTGGTTTTTCTTTTTGTCATACACATTAATTCTTCCGTCCACAAAAACAATCCAAATGCGATCAAGTATATCAACCTGCAAATGCAAGATGTTGCTGCCGGCGATGGAGTTTTTTTCTGTTGGTTCAAATTGAAAAGATGTAAAGGAGTAGCCATCATAGCGGTTAAGTCCGTCCCATGTTCCAACCCACAAAAAACCTTCTTTATCTTGAACAAATGCTCTTGCGTTTGATTGAGATAAACCATGTTCAACACCGAATTTCTCAAACCGGAATTGCGCCGAACTATTGACTGATAAAATGATAAATAATGTGAAGAATAATTTTTTCATTGATGAATGTAAATGACTAATTCAAAATAATAAAACTACCAATTAGAAAAAATTCTCACGCAGGGAAAGCGTTTGGTAACATGGATACGCGCAAACAATTTCAAGTTGGTCTAAGTAACAATTGTGAATTGTGGATTGTGAATTGTGAAAAATTAAAAATTACAAATGAGTCCTCTCTAAAAAGCTAATTTTCAATATTCTAACTTTTTAGATGTTTTA
>CAYMUL010000003.1:0-194208 GCA_964393605.1 uncultured Ignavibacteriaceae bacterium
TTTAACCCAACCTTTTCCAATTAAAATTTAATTCCTATTGCAAAATCTGGGATTATTTTTGGGGAATCACCGAAGTATCCGATACTTTTTGGATCGGAACGGATTACAACTCAACGAGTGGTACTTATCAATTCTGCTGGATTTATAAAGTAACAAAACAAGGTGTAATATTAGACAGCCTCCGCACCCCTATCAATTCACATCACGGAATGGTTTGGGACGGCGAAAATTTCTGGATTGCAGAGGGCTATCGCGCGCAAGGTTCAAGAATTTTTAAAATGAACACGCAAGGAATTTTTATCGATACATTTTTCGTTGCTCAACTTATCGGCGGAATTCCGATTGGTATCGGCGATGTCGCTCTCGATGGCAATAAAATTTGGTTCACGGTTTTCTCTCCCGATTTTACTTCTTATCCAAATTCTTATGCATATTCATTTAACCGCTTCACAAAACAAGTTACAGATACGTTGCCACTTTACGGGCGGCAGCCGCTCGGAATTTCTGTTAAAGGAGATACTCTTTTTTATGTGAATGAAAATCAATTTACAAACGAGACGGAAAGAATTTATGCGATGAGCAAAACTACGAAAGATTCTCTCTTCTCATTTCCCGCACCCGACCCCGATGGCAACTGCAATCCGAAAGGGCTATATTGGGATGAAAATTATTTGTGGCTCGTTGCGGAAAGAATTGGCAACTCATCTTGGGTCTATAAAACTCTTTACAAATATGAAATTGGTGGCGAAGGAAATCCAATCATCACTACTTCTACTAATGCAATTAATTTCGGAAATGTTTTGATAGGCTCGAACGGACAACAGAATTTTGCAGTGTCAAATCTCGGCACGGCAACGCTGCAAATAGATTCATTTCATTTTTCCAATCAAGATTTTTTTTCAACGATAAATTTTCCCGTTCAAATACAATCGGGTTCGGTTCAAAATTTTACAATCAATTTCTCTCCGCAGAATTATGGAGTCGATAGTTCGATACTATCAATTCATTCCAACGATGGCGGAACTCCGATAAAAAATATTTCTCTTCACGGTAAAGGAATAAATTCCGGTATAATACTTTCAATTTCAGATACGCTGCTTGATTTCCAATCACGTGATGCTAATTCACTCTCTTCAAAAAATTTTATAATTCATAACACCGGGAATCAAGCGCTTCAAATTACATCAGCGCAAACAACGCACAATTATTTTTATTTTGATACTGTCGGCATTCAATTCCCCCTCACGATAGATACCGGCTCAACGCGGGCTTTTCGCATCTGGTTTGAAGCGCCGTATTTCACCGGAAATTATTCTGATACACTTACTATCCTTAACACATCAAACAATCTGCCTATAATCAAACTTCCGATAAAAGTTATATCAATTACACGGCAATTGAATTTGGGCGAAGAAATGTGGAGTTTGCATGTGCCGGATAATCCTTACGCGTACATTCAAGATTATAAACCAATGACTTTGAAATCCGACTTCAATCATAATTGGTATTTTCAAGATGGCAACATGATTTTTGCGACTCGTAATTATTATGTGATGAAGTTAAATCCGAATTCTTCTTTTGAAGGTGATATTATTTGGTCATTCAACACTGCAACGAACTCTCACAATACTGGCGCGGTTATGTTCCAGGATGCTTTGCAAATGAGAACTGACATTAACGGTGATGGCGTGGGCGACGTCGTTTTTGGTTGCGGCGGAGGTAATGAATTTGTTTATTCTCTTTGTGGAAGAACCGGACGATTGATCTGGGCATACGGCGATTCAATTAATTATGATACGGGAGATATAAACGGCGTACGAACTAACAAAGATTTTAACGGCGATAACATACACGATGTGCTTGTTTCTGCAAGCGGTTCGTCTTCGGGCGGAAGGCATGCAGTAATTTGTTTGAATGGATTAACCGGCGCCGAGATTTTTAATAAACCGCAAAATGCTCAATTTACTTTTGATGTGGAAACAACTTCCTGGGGCGGCGTCATTTGCGTAGATCAGGGAAATGGCGGTCCGTATTTCTTAAATGCATTTAATAACTTAGGCAATCCTCTCTGGAGTCAGAGTATTCCCGATGTTGCCTGGAGTATTAAACAAACTGGGGATATTAATTTTGATTTAGTACCGGATTTACTTGTATTTGTGGGGGGACAGAATGTAAGAATAATGGCAATGAGTGGCGCGAACGGTTCAATAATATGGCAGAAAAGTTTTCCGAATTATGCGACGTTTGGAACTATCAAATTTTTAGGTTGGCACGAACAGGAGCATTTCGCATTCTCCGGCAAGGAAGGATTTTACAAAGTTCACACACGAACAGGAAATTTCGTATGGCAAAATCCTTTAGATGGAAGTTATGTTTTCGATGTCGAGGAAATTACGCCCATCGATTGGAGTAACGATTGGTTTTACGCCGCCGGAACGAAAAACGGAAATTTGTTTTTACTTGACCAATTTAACGGTAATGTTTTATTCACAAAATCGTTCGGAGTACCCAACGATAACGCTGTTGAAAGAATGAAGTATCTGATGACTAATCGCCCGAATCATATGTTAGTGCTTGGAACGAGAGACGGAAGGATTATGGGGATTGCTGCAGGCTTTAAGGGCACTCCGGTGGAACTGAATTCGTTCACTTATTCGCAGACAAATTCTTCAGTAGCTTTTAATTGGACGACCGCAACTGAAACAAACAATCATGGGTTTGAAATTCATCGCGATAATGTTGTCATAGGTTTTGTTGAAGGGAAAGGGACAACCACTTCGCCGCAAAATTATTTCTTTGAAGATAAAGGTGTCTCCGATGGAAAACATTTTTACAAGTTCGTTCAAGTCGATTTCGATGGAAAGAGCGAAGTGATAAAAGAAATTGAAATTGATTTCAATTCGCTTCCGAAAAAATTTCGTTTGTATCAAAATTATCCGAATCCATTTAACCCGACGACTACAATAAAATTTGATGTTCCCGAAGATGCGCTCGTAAAGATTGAACTCTTCAACTCGCTTGGTGAAAAAGTAGCAACATTAATTGAGAAAGAATTTCAAGCCGGCGTGCATCAGATGAATTACAACGCCGGTAAAGTTTCTTCGGGCATTTATTTTTTGAAAATGACGGCAGGAAAGGAAAACGGTAATCGTTTGTTCACTTCTTCAAAAAAAATTACAGTGATGAAGTGAATGACCGAGTGAGATTTCTGCAAATATAAATTCCATTTTTCCTTTAAGTTTGTGAATGATAATCCGAAAAATTGTGTAAATTTAATATCATAAAATAAATTTACACAAACATTATGCCTTTCATCCCACGAAATATTGAATCTACTCTAAAAGGATTCTTGAAAATCTTCCCGATAGTTGCCCTGACAGGTCCGCGGCAATCGGGGAAATCTACACTTCTTAAAAACTCACTCTCATCGCATTACAAATATGTTACGTTTGATGACTACCAAATGATCGAGCTATTCAACCGCGATCCGGTCGGATTTTTCCAAACGTATGATGACAAAGTTATTTTTGATGAAGTGCATAAAGCGCCGGAAATTTTCAACTACTTAAAATTGGCTGTTGATAACGACCGGCAGAATTACGGAAAGTATATCATTACGTCATCTGCACAATTCCAATTGATGCAGAAAGTAACCGAAAGTTTGGCGGGAAGAATTGGTATCTTAAATTTATTTTCATTGGATTATTCTGAAACACCCGAGAATATTCGCAAAGCATCTATCTACAAAGGAAGTTATCCCGAACTCGTTGTGCGCGATTACATAGGCTGCGAACAGTGGTATTCATCATATCTCGAAACTTATGTTCAAAGAGATGTGAGAGCATTGGCAAACATTGGCGAGATACGAGATTTCAGAAGATTGATTCAATTGTTGGCAACCCGGACATCACAAATTTTGAACATGTCAGAAATTTCCGAACAACTTGGGATTTCAATAGCTACTGTTAAACGGTGGCTATCTGTGCTTGAAGCTTCTTTTATAATATTTCTCCTCCCACCATACTTTGAAAATTTAGGAAAGAGAATAACAAAAGCGCCAAAAATATATTTTTACGATACGGGTCTTGTCGCCTTTCTTACCGGCATTCAGAACGATGAGCTTTATCATAAAGGTCCAATGTTTGGAAGTTTATTCGAAAATTTTATCGTCTCGCAAATTTTGAAAAGAGAGAAACACAATGCCACGAACGCCGATTTATATTATTACCGCACTAACCATGGCGTTGAAGTAGATTTGATCATCGACAGAAAAAACTCAAAGGAAGTAATCGAAATAAAAAACACTTCTACTTTCAGAGCAAAAATGATTGACAGCATTGAGTTTCTTTCTGACAAACTAGAACACAAGGGCTATCTGATTTATACCGGCGAAGATTTAAAAATCTCTTCAAAACTTTCCGCGGTGAATTTCGATTCCTTCTTAAAAAATTGTTCCATCATTAAGTGAGATTCAGAATGAAACTATTTAATCTATTTTTAATTTTCCTTGTGCTGATTTACTCCGGCTGCAGTTCGTCTAATGATATTATTGAAAAGCCAATTTCCTTTTCAGAGGCAAGAATTGAAATGACAAAGGACTACATTCGTGCACGCTACCAAATTTCCACCGAATCAATTTCTATTATTCCGAAAATTATTGCGCTTCATTGGACTGCGATCGAATCGTTCGAAAAATCATTTGAAGTTTTCAACAGAGAAACAGTCGGCAAATCACGAAACGATTTAAAAAACGCGAGCGACTTAAACGTATCAATACATTTTCTTGTTGATTACGATGGAACAATTTATCAACTAATGCCCGACACGCTAATGGCGCGGCATTGCATCGGGTTGAATTATAACTCCATCGGCGTTGAGAACATTGGCGGAGTCAATGGAATTGATAATTTAACGGACGAACAAATCGAAGCAAATATTTTTCTTGTAAAATATTTAAAGAATAAATTTCCGCAAATAGAATACTTAATCGGACATTACGAGTACCGCGAGTTTGAAGGGCATTCACTGTGGCTCGAAATTGATGACAGCTATCGCACAGAAAAATTTGATCCCGGTGAAAGGTTCATGACCGCAGTTCGAAATGAAGTGAGCGAGTTAAAACTGAAAGGAGTTACCGAGATTCGCTTCGAAAAAAATAGATAAATAATTTTATCTTAACGAAAAGACTTTTTAATATTCGGAAAGAGTTTTTTAAGTTATATCACAAACAACAAAAATTGATTATGACAACACGCAGACAATTCATCGAAAAATTTTTTCTCGCAACCGGATTCTCTTTAGCTTTTTTAAAGTCGGACGCGATTGCACGTATTTCTAAAACTATCGACGAACTTCCCGCCGCAAAAAAAGGAATGCTTCTCGAAGATGATGAAGATTTTTGGACAACAATTCAAAATTCTTTTGACGTCGATAGAACAATCATAAACTTGAACAACGGCGGCGTCAGCCCTTCTCCGCGCGTAGTTCAACAAGCTCTAAAAGAATACGTGAACTATTCTAACATGATTCCATCATACAATATGTGGCGTCATCTCGAACCGAACATCGAATCAATCCGAACGCAACTTGCAAAAACTTTCGGCGTTGATAGAGAAGAAATTGCAATCACAAGAAACGCGAGCGAGTCGCTCGAAAATGTTCAATTCGGTCTTCAGTTAAACGCCGGCGATGAAGTGATAACGACAAATCAAGATTACCCTCGAATGCTTACAACCTGGGATCAACGCGCACGAAGAGAAGGTATAGTCATCAAAAAAATCTCGTACGAACTTCCTCTGAAATCCACCGAACATCTAATTTCAAAAATTGAAGAAGCAATTACGTCCAAATCCAAAGTGCTTCACGTTTCTCATGTTGTGTTTTTAACCGGGCAATTCATTGATGTGAAAAAGATTTCTCGTTTTGCGCGGAAGTATGGTTTGGAAATTATTGTTGACGGTGCTCATGCATTCAATCACTTCCCTTTCAAGTATGCTGATGTCGAGTGCGATTATTACGGCGTCTCGTTACACAAATGGACTTACGCCCCGATTGGCACAGGTATGTTATTCGTGAAGAAAGATAAAATAAAAAATGTTTGGCCACTGATGGCGGCAGTGCCGGAGATGGATGACAACATCAGAAAATTTGAAGAGATCGGAACTCATCCCGCGGCAAATCATAATGCTATTGCACAAGCACTTTTCTTTAACGAAAAAATTGGCATCGAGAGAAAAGCCGCGCGCTTGCGTTACTTGCATCATCAATGGATTGATAAAGTCAGAAACAATCCAAACGTAAAATTTTTAATTAATGTTGAAGATGAGACGCAGTGGGCGGGGCTCGTTACTTTCAATATCGAAAATGTAGATATGATAAAACTACAAAGTCATCTTTTTGATAAGCATAAAATTTTCACGGTGTACATCGAGCATCCGGAATTCAAAGGTATTCGCGTTTCGCCAAATGTATTCACGCGGTTATCGGATATGCAATACTTCGCGGAAGTTCTTCAAAACGTGTTGAGCGGAAATGTGCAAGATGTTTTAAGATGAAAGGCAATTGAATGACTCTCAAATCTAAATTGTGGTATCTCGAAAATTTTAATCTCTTTAAAGGATTAGCGAAAGAAAGTTTTGATGAGTTAAACAGAATTTCAAAATTAAAGCAGGTAAAAAAATCGGAAGCCGTTTATTTTGCAACAGATCAGGCAAATACAATTTATCTTTTGAAAAACGGGAGAGTAAAAATCACACGCTATTCTTCGGAAGGAAAAGAATTGATAATTGCTTTGATAAATCAAGGTGAAGTGTTCGGAGAGATGTCGGTCTTAAACCAAGAACAGAGAAATGATTTTGCAACTGCGATGGAAGAATGTTGCCTGCTCGAAATTACAAAAGATGATTTTGAAAAATTTGTTGCGAAGCATCCCGATATAAATATTCGCATGACAAAACTAATCGGTTTGCGTATTCGCCGCTACACAGAAAAAATTGAAGAACTTGTTTTCAAAGATGCGCCGCAACGAGTGATTTCTTTTCTGTTAAAACTCGGTGAAGATGCCGGAAAAAATATCGGCGGAGAAATTTTCGTTCGTCCATTTTTAACTCACGAAGATATTGCAAAATTAACGGCATGTTCCAGGCAAACGGTTAATGCAGTCTTAACCGATCTCCGAGAAAAAAAATTAATTAACTTCGATAGAAAAAAACTAATCATACATAACCCCGAAGCACTGGCAACATTTTCGTAAGTTGATTTCTATAATCATCTATTGCAAATGCGAAGATTTAGTGCGAGAAGTGAAGAGAATGAAATTAACGGCCTAATGTTTGGGTGAAAATTGATAATTGTTTAATTTATTGATAAGTAATAAATATTTTTAGATTGAATAAAAGATAAACACTTACAATACGGGAATATGAAAAGTCAAAAAGTTAAATCTTTTGGTAAAGTAATTGGAAGAGATGATGAATTCATTATTCGAACTAAACATTATAATCGGGATACTTACTTTTGTTCAACAAATATATTTAGGAAATAAAATAGATGGACTTTATTTATAAACTTTTTCCTTATAATTCCCTATTTCAATTTGATGGAAATACACTAACTGCTTGGTGGGTTTTTTTGACAGTGAGTATTTTTTTACTTTATGTTACAAAACTCTTTAAAGTAACGCGAATACTTAGGAAGAAGTTGGAAGCAGTTTCGAATAACTTTTCGGAAGACCTAATCAATACAGATGAAACCTTTTCACAAGTTTGGAAAGACTATCAAGCTTCATTTATTGATTTCAATGGTGGAAGAAAAACAGACGAATTATCCTATGATTACTTCAGTGAAATGAATCTGTTATCTGTTAGTACCAATCTTAAACTTATAAATTCAATTCCTGCGACACTGGTTGGATTCGGAATCTTAGGCACTTTCGTTGGTTTAACCTATGGTATATCTAACTTCCAAACAAATTCTGCATCTCAGATAAAAAACAGTATTGAAACACTTCTTTCAGGTATGGGAACTGCTTTTGTTTCCTCGATTTACGGGATGCTACTTTCATTGATATTTGTATTTCTTGAAAAAGTGCAGTTAAATTCGCTACACAATTCGATTCATCAGTTTTGCTATAAACTAGATAAGACATTTAAAATTACCAAAGAAGATCAACGAATTATTGAATTAAAAGGCCAAGAACGATTAATAAAAGAATATTTCATTCACTTAGATGAAAAAGGAAATGAAGTAAAACCAGGTAATATTTTTAGAGATATGTTCAACGAGGCCAGGAAACAATCGGTTGCTTTACAATCATTTTCCACTGATCTTGCAAACCTCATAGAAGCCGGGTTTGAAAAAATACTAAACGATCCTGACCGAGGTGTAGTGCACGAATTACAATCCTTGAAAAAGGAAATCATTATCCTTGGTGCAAAACTGCAAGATCCAGCAGCAGAAATGACCCAACATGTTGTGAAGGAGCTTGAAACAGCGATGGCAAAGATGATTGAGGAATTTAAAATTTCTATGAGTGGGACAACAAAATCAGAATTAGAAAACCTAACATCATTGTTGGGACAAGCAGGTAGTTCACTAACTGGTTTTCCTGACAAGCTGGAATTAATGACTGAAAATCTAAATGCAAACTTCAAGGATTTGCAAGAAGTCGTTCAGAAAATTTCTATGAATACACTCCTCCAATCTGAACAGTCCACAGAAAAAATGCGAATACAGATTGAGGAGATGAGTAACATTTTAAAGGAAAGAGTCGGTAGCCTACAAGCTGGACAAGAAGTATTAATTGGTAAACAAACTGAAAATTTACAAGTATCCGAAAAATTTCTGAACTCATTCAATGACAGTATCAAACGATTAGATGTACTATCAGATCAAATCAACGAGACTATATCTAATTTTAGTAAAGTTCCATCTGAACTGAATTCAGTAGCAATGCATCTAAAAAATATATCTGCAGATGTATTAGAATCCTCGAACAAATTTAAGCATGCCCAACTCAAATTTTCAGAGGAGTCAAATAAGTTTTTGGAGAACAATTTAGCAACTATCGAGAAAATTCAGAACTCATTAAAACAAGCGCAGGAACTGTCGACTCAATATTCGGAAAAATTTGAAATTATCGAAAAAGGTCTTCAAGGAATTTTCGAACAAATAAACATTGGGCTTGAAGAATACAGTACTACAGTTGGTGAAAGTGTAGAGACTTTTCTAGGAAAATACACAGAAGCATTAACGAATACTGCTTCAGCATTGTCAAATACAGCAAATACTCAAAAAAATATCCAAGCAGAACTCTTATATGAACTGACTGAGCAGCTTGATAAAATCAATCGAAACTTTAGTTCATAATGAAACGCAATGGCAATACATTTCATGAAAATGAACCGCAAAACCCATTTGCACTTTCAATTGGTGATTTAATGGCTGCACTTCTTTTAATTTTTATTCTTTTACTTGCATCGACACTCCTGAGGTTGCAGGATGAATTTGAAAATAAAACTCAAATTGCGGAGAGATATACTGCTATAAAAGAAGACATCTACAAAGAATTAATGATTGAGTTCAAGGATGATTTAGAAAGATGGAACGCCCAGATAGACCCGAATGAACTCATTTTTAGATTCAGAGAACCAGATATATTGTTTGGGATCAACCAATACAATATAAAACCAAAATTTGCATCAATCCTTAAGGAGTTCTTCCCTCGATATATCAGCGTTTTGTCCAAACCTGAGTTCAAAGAAAATATCGAAGAAATTCGAATAGAAGGACACACCGACAACAGTGGTTCTTATTTTCACAATATGGAACTCTCTCAAAATAGAACTAGAAGTGTACTGACATATGTTTTGGAAAATACTTTAGAGCAAGAGCATGATAAAGAATGGGTAAAATTGAATTTAACAGCAAATGGACTTTCATACAGCAGACCTATCGCGGACAATAAAATAGAACTAGGACGGAGTTTGAATAGGCGGGTTGAATTTAGGATAAGAACGAATGCAGAAAAGCAAATTGACGAAATCTTAAAGGTTAAAATGAATGATTAGCGTGAATCACATATTGCAATTTAACTTTTCACCTTCAACATTTTCTTATAGGGCTAATAAAATTTTATCTAGGCAACTCATTAATAATTTCCAAGCACAAATCTCAGAACTGAATGCCATAACAGAGCACCATAAAAAACCTCCAATAGATCCAAAACCAACTAAAGGAATCAGGGAAGTTTATCTTAAATTTATTAAAAAAAGTAGGTTGACTGAAAACTTCGAAAGCGAATTCGATAAACGCGAAATAAGAGTGTTATCTTTCTCCTTAACGTATAAGGTTGAAAATGAAAGATCAATTTTTGAGAACCCAAATTATCTTAAAGCATGTTTAAAAATTTTCAATACAAATTGGAGAGATTCATTCATTTCTGGTTTACTTGATTGTTACCTATCAAATTGGAACAGTCAATGTAAAGAGTCAATCAATGCTTTATCCGGTTTTTTGATAACGAAAATTACAGAATATGAGGGTTCAAAGAGTTTATTGTTAAATTTAAAAGAAAAAGCTAAATTTTTCGAAAAGGAAAAGGGCGATTTAGATCTTGGTTATACATTGGCTATCAAGGGGGAACTTCTTTCAAGCGCTACAAAATATTTGTTGTTGCCTGATAATTGGATAACTTATCAATTTTTCTTGGGGGTTATAACCGGCTTTTTTGAAAAAACAAAATCGCATCTTGAAGATGTATTAGATGATATCGTGAAAACCCTTGAACTACATAGCAATGATACAAAAGCAACAAAATCTAATAAATTAATCATTAGTAAGATGATTAATCACTCTATTCATTCCAACGATACATTGCAGAATAAAGTAAAAGATATTGCTTTTAGATTGGTAGGAGATCCTGGAATTAACTCTGTTTGGAGACCATTCGAAGATGCGACTCAAACTGAATGTACAATAATATACATGGCGAGAAAGATATTAAATGAATGGGTCACACGCCAATTTATAAGTGTTTTTTTTGAAAAGTGCATCAACGATAGCAGGCGAAAAAATTTTTGGCTTCAATACAGCAAAAAAATTAGTTCATTTAAAGTTTTTGGTCCAAGACATATTAAACGAATATTAAAATTAGATCAAAGAATATCCGAATTTGTAGATGTTCGTTTTCATTCAGTTAACAGCAATAGGGATACCTCTGCGTTTATGTTTTTGATTGATAATTATAAAATGATTGAATTTAGCGATCCAGGTTTTGCTTTTTATGCCTACAAAATATCAAATATAAACGCACCAGCATTTGATTCAGAATATGTAAACTCAATCAGTTCTTTTATTAATGGACGTATGCCTCCATTGGTTCGAAACCAAGGACATATTTTTTATGATTACACCGATGAAGGAAAACTAAGTCACGCTGACACAACTTTCACATGGGAGCGCAAATTTCAGCAATGGCTTACAAAAAAAGCTGGAATAAATGTTTAACTGGAAATACGATAATAGATTTTTCTTCTCATTGCATTCAAAAGATGGGAAGAAGATTCCTTTCTCAGATTGGATTAATTTTCAAACAGAATATCTTTCACAATTATCCATCATTCAAGAAAGGATTGAAAATGGCTTCGCAGTTATACATGAATCATTCGTCGAAATTGAAACCGAGGACATCCTGTCACTTGATGATATCGATAAACTTATCTTAGGTCTTCCGGATGAATACCCATTTACTATTTACATTGAATCTGAAGGGATTTTAAGTCAAGGGAATTTTAAATTTAGGTACGGTTTTTTTGATTTCGCTCCGAACGGAAACAGGTTATTTCTAAAGCGTGAGGGTGTTATTTTAGAAGGTGATGAGATAAAATATTTGCTTTCATCCAAACAAGTAAAGGTTCTCGATGCTATTGAGAATTTCAATTCTCTTCCTGCATCAGCAAGAACTTTTCGAAATAATTTATCCTGCTTTGCAGATATAAAAGCTCTTTCAGATGATATTGCGATACTTTTAGATAGCTTTTTACAAAGTCAGAATGTTTTGCATCCTGACAGAATTAAAATTGATGTTGCTTTTCAGAACGAAATTCTAGAACTAAAGCCACAGATTAATACTCTTAAGCAAGAATCGCTCGATAATGCGTTTGATTTGAGTCCGACTATTAAACCAATTTACAATGTTATTGATGAAAACGGCGTTACAACACGCGTTATTATTGATGATTTGCAGAAGAAAGAATTATTTAAGGTAAAGCAAAACAGAAAAGTAATAGATAAAATTAAAATTGAAGATTTAGTCTCAAATCCTGAAAATTACTTTGACGATAACATCGTCGATTTAGCATATTTTAGTCAAAGAGTTCGAGAAATTGGTGTTTACAAACCTAAATTTTATCCTTTCGTTTGCCCATATAAATCTGAATGGATACCAGGATTCGTTATAAAGGATAAGATAAGTGGTGATAAAAAAATATATTTTAAAACAAAAATAGAATTAGCCGAATTTGATGCGGAAAGAAAATTGGCTATAAATGAAGGCAAAAGTCATTTCTTTTATAAGAATGAGCAGGTGTCACTAGAAGATGCCGAAAAGATACTATTAATTGCCACAAAACAATTTGAAAACACTAAAGTATCAGCTGTACAAGAATTATCGACGACCACTGAGCAAGTATTAATAATTAAAGAAAATGCAGACCTATTAGAGTACATAGAAAATGATCGAAAACCTGACTTCTTAAAACTCAGTTTTTTCAATATCGAAAACCTCTCTCCGAAAATTGAATTAAAAAAACATCAGATTGAAGGGATTGCTTGGTTGCAGACTTTGTTCTTCGAAAATCTCAATGGCTGTTTATTGGCGGATGATATGGGGCTCGGAAAAACACTCCAACTTCTTTACTTCATTGAATGGCATGTACAAAAAATTAACACAGAAAAACCGTATTTAATTGTTGCACCTGTATCTTTATTAGAAAATTGGGAAAATGAATACAATCGGTTTTTTAGTCCTACGAATATAAAAATGAAGTTACTCAATGTGGTGACGAATATTGGTCATGACTTTTCAAGAAGTGATGTTTCAGAATTACAACGCAAACAGATTATTTTAACAAATTATGAAGCACTAAGATCGTATCAGATGAATCTTTGTGCAGTTGATTACGCAATTGTTGTTCTAGATGAAGCACAAAAGATAAAAACACCAGGGACCTTAGTTACTAATGTTTCTAAGGCCCTCAAAGCAGATTTTAAAATCGCTATGACAGGTACTCCAGTTGAAAACACTTTAGTTGATTTATGGTGTATCATGGATTTTTCTGTTCCCGGCTTATTGGGAAACGCCAAAGATTTTGCAAAAACTTTTCAAAAACCCTTAAGTAAAGAAGATACCGATATCATTAATTTGGGGGAACAACTCAGGAGTCAGATTGGAGTATTTATTAAAAGACGGTTAAAAAAAGATATAGCCAATGACTTACCTAAAAAACATCAGAAAATTTTAAAACGAGAAATGCCAAATATTCAGGCTAATAGATATGCTAGTGAAATTGAATTAGCAAAAAGCGAAGAAAAAAAAGGTGTAGAACAGCGCAATCAGATACTAAAATTACTCTGGGCTATTCGTGATATTTCAGATCATCCATTTTTAGTTGACAGCCAAGTTAATCTATACACTTCTACTGAATTAATATCAAGTTCAGCAAAACTTCAATTATTGTTAGAGATTCTATCTGAAATTCAGAATAAGTCTGAGAAAGCTATCATATTTTCCGATCGAAAAGAAACTCAAAAGATGATTCAAAAAGTCATTTTTGAAACTTTCAATATTCCACCTCCATCAATAATTAATGGTGATACACCTCCAACCAAGCAAAAAGAAAATAGTAGCAAATTATCAAGACAACAAACAATTGATCGATTCCAAAGTGTGGGTGGATTTAACGTGCTAATTATGTCGCAACTGGCTGCAGGTGTTGGATTAAATGTGGTTGAAGCAAATCATGTTATCCATTACTCACGACATTGGAATCCAGCAAAGGAAGAGCAGTCTACTGATCGAGCTTACAGAATTGGTCAACAGCGAGAGGTTACTGTATACTATCCCATGGCAGTTTTTCCAGATAGTTTTCGTAACGAAAATGGTGAACATCAGAAATCGTTCGACGAAATTTTGGACGATTTATTATCGCGAAAAAAATCTCTAGCATCAAGTACATTATTCCCATCCGAACAATGTGAAGTTAGCCCGGACGAAATTTATAGTGATGTATTTAACTCCTCAACCACCCACAGCCCATACAGACCATTATTGCTTCATGAGATAGAGAAGTTGAATCCGAGACTTTTTGAAGCATACGTCGCTGCCCTTTTCTCAAAACAAGGTTTCCAAGTTTATCTTACTCCTTTTGCAAATGACAAGGGGGTTGATGTTGTTGCTTTGCGCTCTGGAGGCAATTTTTTAATTCAAGCAAAGCAGAGCCAATCTCTTATTAGCAATGATGCCATACAGGAAGTAGTTACAGCAAAACCTTACTATGAAAACAATTTCAGTGAAGAATTTAAATTATTAGTTTTGACAAATAACTACTTCGGGACATCTGCACTAACACTTTCACGAATGAATCTAGTGGAGGCTGTTGACAAAATAAAACTGAAAAAATTAATAGTTTCCTTTCCTGTAACGATTCAAGATGTAAATCGATGCGAATCACAGAGGTTGCAGCGGATATAAAATTATATTTACAACATGAACGCAATAAAAAATAAAGAAACAAAAATATCTATCCGCTTCTTCGATGATCGGGAAGTTCGAGCTGTTTGGGATGAACCAAACGCCAAGTGGTGGTTTTCTGTTTTGGATATCATAGCCGTTCTCACTGACCAAAGTGATTACAATAAAACACGAAATTATTGGAAATATCTTAAAGCCAAATTAAAGAGTGAAAATAGTGAGGTGGTTAGTGTCACTACCCAACTGAAACTACTTGCTAACGACGGGAAACGGTATTTGACCGATATGCTCGATTACAACGGCATTATCGCATTGGGAAAACAATTCCCCGGCACGAAAGCAAACCGATTTATCGATTGGTTCACATTTAGTAACGAAAGTATTGACGGAAAAAGTAAATCAAAAGCTTATGCACTCTTCGAAAGCTCTTTTATTAATAGCATTGAGGTCGGTACTGCCAAAGGTTTTCAACAAATACACGCCTATTTGTTTGGTGGCTTGTATGATTTTGCTGGACAGATAAGACAAAAAAACATTTCGAAGAGCGGATTCAAATTTGCAATCGCGAAATTTCTAACCGAGACTTTACAACAAATTGAACGAATGCCTGAAAATACTTTTGAAGAAATTGTAAATAAGTATGTTGAGATGAACATCGCTCACCCCTTTATGGAAGGCAACGGCAGAAGTACACGAGTCTGGTTGGATTTGATTTTGAAAAAACGATTGAAGAAATGTGTGGACTGGAGTAAAATTGGGAAAGTTGATTACATGAAAGCTATGGCGAAAAGTTCTGCAAATAGTAGTATGTTAAAAAAACTCTTGCGAAATGCTCTCACCAATAAAATAGATAGTCGTGAATTATTTATGAAAGGAATCGACTACTCATACTACTATGAAGAAAATTGAAAACGAAAATAACCAAACTACTTGCTTAATAATTAAATCAGTTTTCTGAACGACTGAAGTAACTCACATTGCTTACACTTTTCAAATAAATTCACTACCAATTTTGTAAAATATTTTTTTCTCTCTGAATTTCCTTGTGAAAAAAGCCACGAAGACTTCAAGACACAAAGAAGTTTTGAATAAACAAACGAATCATAAATTTTTCCTTCGTACCTTAGTGGCAAAAAAAAATTAGTGTGTTACATGAATAATTAATTGAATGGTAAAAATTCTGTTGTATCAGCCCTAAACGTTTTCCGGATGAGATATGGAACATCTACGGATAGATAAAGACCAATTGACTGGCAGATAAAGTAAAAGATCTTTTTAATTCAAAGATTTGTGCAAACATCTTTCCCGTACAACGCAAGCACTCCCACTACAATCTTCCCTTCGGCTTTCTGAAGTGGTAATAAATAAAACCAACAAGAGAGAATATCACAACAAGATAGCTTATCAAATAAATAAAAAAATTTGAGAGCGGCTCGGGATTCACTTCAACATTGTACTTTATCGTCAAATGAATTATCAGAAGGAAAAAGAGAAGTGTCGCGATTCCCATCAACGAAAATATTTTTTCCGTAATGTCAAACGATGCTTCTTTTCTCTCCTCCGAAAACCAATAATCTTTATTCGGAACGTTCAATAAACTTAGCGGTAACTTTCTCAAAAATATTGACAAGCCGACGAACATCGCCGACAAAAAAATTACGATTCCTCCCAACATAAAAAAGAAACTGCTTTTAGTCATGAATCCATCAGCATTGCCCGATGCGTCAAAGTGTGATGCAACTTTCTGCGGTAGCGAATCATACATCACAACGAGGTAAAGCAACGGTAACAACGCGGTAATAATCAATAACAATTTTAAAAATAATTTGAGTTTCATTTTTCTCCTCCTTCTAAAATTTCGAGTTGAACTTCAATGATGCCGTCTTTGACCATATCAAGTGCTGTTGCGGCACCGAGGGAAAGATCGATGATTCTATCTTTCCGAAAAGGCATTCTATCATTCACGCGAACAATTACCGACTTCTTATTTTTCAAGTTCGTAACATTGATCATTGTGTTAAAAGGAATAAACGGATGCGCGGCAGTCAATCTATTCATATCATAAATTTCTCCGTTGGCAGTTTTTCTTCCGTGAAATTCATCTGCGTAGAATGATGCTGTTCCGGTAAGTATGTTCACTACACCGGGATTATCTTTTTTTTCTTTAATTGGCGGAGAAGTTTTTTCAGTGTAGCGAATCGTACTCGCACAGCCGACAAACAACAACATCAAAAATATGGCAACTAAAAATTTTGGCATCATAGTATTGTAACTATCTCTTCGAAACTTTTTTTTGTAATGTTTGGAACTTTTGCGCCTCTGTTTGGTAATCCCAAAACAATCAGCACAAAAGGTTTTTCGTTCGAGGGTCTCATACAAATTTCATTCAGAAAATTCATAGGACTTGGAGTGTGTGTCAAAGTTGAAACTCCGGAATAATGTAGAGCAGTAATCAAGATGCCGCAGGCAATTCCGACAGATTCCATTACGTAATAATTTTTTGATTGTTTAGCATTCTCGACAACAGAAAATTTCTCTGCGAACACTGCAATCAAATACGGTGCGGTTTCAAGAAATGGCTTTTGTTCATTTGTCCCGAATTGTTCAATATCATTTAACCATTCCTTGCTCGCTCGCTTGTTATAAAACTCCCATTCTTCTTTTTCTGCCGCTATACGAATTTTCTTTTTCGTTTCTGCATCTTTAATAATTACAAAATGCCAGGGTTGTTTGTTAGCACCGCTCGGTGCCGATGACGCAGCTTTAACGCATGATTCAATAACTTCTAATGGAATTATTTCCGAACTGAAATCTCTAATTGATCTTCTTTTTTTCATAAGATCATAAAATTTTCCGGCGCGGAATTTCATTTCTTCACCAGATAGAACTTGGTCGGGAGTGTAGTTAATAAATTTCGGTTGACTCATGGTGTTTTCTGTAAAATATTTCTCAATTTTTTTTTCAAGATAAAATTAAGAAAAGATTCTTAATTATTACCGAGATATTCGATGAATTTCATTTAGCACTTCGTTAATTTTCTTTAACTTTGCACCCAAAAAAAATATACAAGTGAAACGAAATCTATTTTCCATTTTATTCTTAATAACGTCTTTCATTATACCTCAAGGTTTAACGGGGAAGAAAATTTGTTTAGATCCGGGACACGGATTTATTCCCGGTCAAGCATACGTTTGTAATGATGCAGAAACAAAAAGGTTTGAAAGCTACATAAACCATTACGTTATTCCGCAGCTAAAAAAATATTTGCAAAGCGTTGGAGTGAATGTAAAAACAACGAGAGTCGATTATGATTCTGTCGGACCGTGCATCACACTGACCGAACGTAAAGCGATCGCAAATAATTTCGGTGCAGATTTTTTCCACTCTGTTCATCATAATGCATTTCAAGGCACGACAAATTATTCTCTATCGTTATTCAAACAATTGAATTCTAATAATTGTCCGAACGGTAATCCTGCGTGGCCCGGGCAGGCAGATGTTTTTTCAAATATTGCCGCAAGTAGAATTTACAATGCGCTGCAAACACCGAATTATTACAATCGCGGTGATCTCTGTTTTCTCGGTTTTAATCTTGGAGTTTTAAGCACGCTCGCGATGCCGGGAACATTGAGCGAAGGTTCATTCTTCGATTTTCCCGAAGAAATTTTAAGACTAAAAAATGTAGATTATCTCCAATCCGAAGCGGAAGCAATCTTCCATGCTTTTCTTCAGTATTATAATCACCCCTTTCCGGCGCACGGAAGTTTAGTCGGATTCGTTACAAACAGCGCATTGAATAAGCCCGCTAAAGCGGTTAAAGTTTCGATAGAAAGTTTGAACAAACACTACACAGTTGATTTTCTCGGCAACGGATTTTATCGATTGGATTCAATCGCGCCGGGAACATATACAATTAAAGTAGCATCAACAACGGATACAACAATTTCAAGTGTAACAATTGCAGGAGGAACGATCAACAAAAAAAATCTTTCCGTACGTCAAGTTGAACCCGTAAGTGATGTAAAAATAACAATCGTTCTTTCTTCGACAAATTCAATAACGCCAAATTGGTTGAAGCCGCAAGGCACTGCAGATTCAATTCGTATTTTTCTTTCGAGCGATGGAGAAAATTGGGATTCAATTCCGACGAGAGTTGTGCCGGGAAATTTAACTAGTTCATCAATCTCCGGACTGGAAAGTAACAAAGCATATTACGTACGCATCAGAGCAAAGAACACAACAGGCGAAAGTCCAAACTATTCAAAAGTGTACGGTGCTTTAACTTCAAACAGCGCCGATAAAATTTTATTGGTCGATGGTTTTAACAACACAGGCACCGGAAGCGCATTAAATAAGGTTGATCACAACATCGCGGCGGTTTATGGAAATCTATTTGCAAAACTTGGAAGAAAATTTGAAACAGTAAATAATTCCGTGATCACACTTCCGTCGCAACTACCATCATACAAAACTGTTTTTTGGTTTGTGGGAGATGAATCATTCGCGGAAGAAACTTTTACAACCGCAGAACAGAATTTAATAAAACCATATCTGCAAGGAGGCGGCAACTTATTCGTCTGCGGTTCAAACATTGCATACGATCTCGGAAGTGCTGGGAGTTCGAGTGATAGAATTTTCATGAATCAATATTTCATGTCAAATTATGCCGCAAGTAATCCGACACCGAATCTCACGATTGCAAATGGTGTACAACAAAGTATTTTCGATTCGATTACAACTTTCTCTTTCGGAAATATTTACGCAGTTGCTTCCCCTGATGTAATAACGACGCTCAATGGAAGTGTTTCAGTACTCGAATATAATTCAACACAATCCGCGGCGGTTGCATATCAGGGTTTATTTCCTTCGGGCACAAAACCGGGAAGCGTAATTTTTTCTGCTATTCCTGTTGAAACTATTGTTGATACGAATCTTCAACTCTCGATAATTCAAAAATCGCTGGAGTATTTTGCAACTGTGAGCGGAGTTGAGGATGAAAATCTTATACCGAAAAATTTCAGCGTCAGCATCTTTCCAAATCCGTTTAATCCATCGACAATAATTGAAATGAATATTTTTCAATCCGACAAATATTCAATTGAAGTGTATAACCTTCTCGGAGAAAAAGTAGTTGATCTATTTAGCGGTGAATTAACTGCGGGGACAAGCAGATTCAGTTTAGAAATGAATAATTTTCCTACGGGAACTTATTTCGTGAAAATTGCTTCTGCAGAAAATATTAAAGTTCATAAAATTTTATTGATGAAATAAAATGGAGATTGTATTGAAGAAATTTTATCTACTCGCATTGATGTTAATTATTGCATTAAGTTTTACATCGGCACAAAATATTTCTGTTGTGGATTCAGCGAAATTGTGGTTCGAATTTGAAACTCCACTGACGATGCCGAAACTTTCCCCCGATGGTAAGTTCATTGCATTTAGTGAAGACAACTTGCGCGATCTGTATGTTTCATCGACCGACACAATTATTTTTCAGAGAAGTGTAAAAGCAAAATCTGCGGGCTGGCAATTTAGATGGTCTCCGAATTCTGAATATATTGTAACTACCGGCAAACCGTTGGACTTTAATTCTCCATACGATGATACCTATTTGTATTTAGTTCGTTCAAACGGCAAAGTTGATACGCTTGTTAAATCTGTTGATGAAATCGGATTGCCGTTCGTCAATCAAAGCGGAACGAAAATTTATTATCAACTCGAGGGTAAAGCAACCAAAGAAATTTCATTGTCTGAAAATTCGGGACAAACGCCTTACGCACTCTTCTCGAACGAAACTTTGATAATCGGTGGAATTGCTGAAGAAAAAATAAATTTCATTCCGCAAAGCATCGAGAACAAAGTGATTTTATTTTTAGAGTGGTCACCTGATTACAGTAAATTAGCAGTGCATTATGCGGGCTTGGGAATTGTTGTTTATGATCTCAACACAAAACAGAGTTACCAATTTCCCCGCTCGGAATATCCGTCGTGGGTGAATAATGAATATCTCGTATTTATGAAAGTGATTGACGACGGGCTGAAATTCATTGATGCGGATGTGTACTGCGCAAAATTCGATAATACAATTTTTGCAAATCTTTCTGCGAACTTTCCCGGGATGGTTTTTTATCCTTTCGCTTCATCGGACGGCACAATCGTCTTTGTCGATCAGTCTGGAAGAGTTTTCAAAATGAAGATAAAGATTGATTAACAGATGTTATGCTAAATGACAATTGGCACACTGATGACACTGATATTACTGATTCACACAGATTTAAATCAGTTATAAGATAAAGTATAATTGAGCTTCTACGATGCTCTGTTTTTTTGTTCTTTACTTTTTACAACAATGAATCTTCTACGAAGATTTTTGCTTTCCTTGCATACAATTTTATTGCCGATAGGTGAAAAATTATTTGCGTCGAGATTCTGAATTTGCAGTCCGAAGGATCGAAATAGAGATTAGCTACATGACAAATATTTCAACGAATTATGAATATGAAAATCATACATAAAAAGACCGAACTCGATATTGATTTTATCGCTGGCGTGGGTTCGCTTACTAAAGAAGAGGAAAAAATTATAAGCGAATTTCTGAAGAGAAAAAAATTATATATCCCTAAAAGTGATATTCGTAAAACATGAAAACATATAATTAAGAAATCGCACATCGGAAGCAAGAGGAATTCAGTTTAAGGAACACAAAGTTCCAACATCATCGCGCTCAGATTTCTTTAATCTCATTTCATCTCCGCTAAATAAAGTAATATTTTTTTATAAAGGTCATCCACATCGCTTCTCTTCCCCGCATAATTATTGACGATGAATGAGAAGCTAATCAATCTGTTTGTTTTGGATTTTACATAACCTGAAAAGGCACGCACTCCGGAAATCGTGCCCGATTTTATCCGTGCGTTCTTTTCCAGTTTAGTTCCGAGACCGAATCGCTTAAATCCTCCGGCATCATTTGTATCTCCTGCAATCGGAAAAGAATTGTAGTATGCTTCAAACTCTTTTTCGCTACTCATTTTATTCAAGAAAGAAGAAATAATTTTTGGTGAGATTTGATTTGTTCTGCTCAAACCGGAACCGTCGTAAAGTTCCAAACTTTGAATATCTATTCTCTTCTCCTTTAAATGATTTTCGATAACTTTAATTCCTTCATCCCTGCCGCCGTTGGCTCCGAATTTGTAACCAAGAAAATTCAGCAACTGTTCCGTGTAGTGATTATTACTCTTCTTATTCACGATGAAAACAATTTCACTCAACGCCGGTGATTTCATTTCCAAAATTGTTTCCGGTTTTCCATACAATTTTGTTATAGATTTCGCCTCTCCGCCAACTTCAATTCCTTTCTTTACTAAAAATGATTTTAAGTATGTCGCGGCAAATAATGGTGGATCAAACATCGAACCTTTGATGGAAAATTCTTCCACTCCTGCGGGAATTGTGCCTTGCAAAAACGCAACCGAGGAACGCGGCGCGCGATAAATATAGCCATTATCGCCGCTCCCCTTCTTCCCTGTCTTCATTTCGTTTATGAAAAAAAGATTTTCTATTTGCGGCTCGGTGCGCAAAACAGTTGCCGAATCTCCGACATCAGTTCCGGGTTTAAAAAATAAATAGTAGAGATTATCGTGAATCGACAAACCGGAAGGTGCCGCGCCGTAGTAGTTTCCAATATCAATCCAGGGCCAATAATCGGGTGTGGATTGCTGTTCGAAAATATCATCCACTCCGAAAATATTTCCATCAATCTTTTTCACTCCAAGTTTTTGAAGTTCGCTAAAAATTTCTTCCATTCTTTTTTCGAGCGATAGTGAATTTGCAACTTGTGTTGAACCAAAAGTCGGATCACCTCCACCGATAATGAAGAGATCGCCATTCAAAATTCCCGCATTGATTTTTCCGTTGTGCGCAAGTTTTGTAACGAATCGAAAGTCCTTTCCAAGCAGATTTAATGCTACTCCGCTCGTTATCACTTTAAGATTAGAAGCCGGTGCCAATCTCATATTTTCGTTAATTGTGATGATGTCTTTTCCGCTTTCGCAATCCGCCGCGTAAAATGCAAACGAAGAATTTTGCAAAATCGGAGTGGCAAGAATTTCCTTCTCAAAATCTTTCTTTTGCGAATGAAGAAAGATTGAAAGAAAGGTGAACAGTAAAAAAAATGTTTTATTCATGTGGATATTTGGCAATAGATAATTAATTTCAATAATAAAATAAAAGGAAAATTCATTTCTTCCGATAACCGAAGTGAATTAATTTTATTTAAGCAAATGAGTTCGCCCTAAAAAGGTCATTAATCTAAAATTGGGAAAGAATTATAAACCGTTCCCAAAGGGACAGGTGAAACGATTCGCACTTCTCTATTTTACTATTAACCAACGGCTTGAGCCGTTGGTTAAAGGAGATGAATACTTAATAGTAAAACGGTTTCAACCGTTTCTCACCTTTTTATAGTTGACTCAGTAATTTTTTTTGAACTAATAAACGGAGTAATAGATGTCTTTACTTACAAACTTTTATACAATCACCGAACTATATTCTTATCTCACGGAAGAGTATTCTAAAATTGCGAGCAACTTTGTTTTAAAACATAAAGTCGAGAAAGAATGGGTTGGAATAACTTATTCGCAATTGAAAGAAGAAACTGAAAGTCTCGGTCTTGGTTTGGCATCACTTGGAGTAAAGCGCGGAGATAAAGTTGCAATCATTGCCGAGAACCGCCCGGAGTGGGTGTACGCCGATATGGCAATACTTGGTTTGGGAGCGGCTGATGTTCCCCTTTATCCATCCCTTACATCCGACTCTATCGAATTCATTTTGAACGATTCCGAATCTGTCGGCGTTATCTGTTCTAACAAATTCCAGTTGAACAAAATAAATAAAATAAAAGCGAACTGCAGAACGATTAAATTTGTAATTGTAATGAACAACGCTGACGTTCCCGCAGATGCGCCAATGACATATTCATTCAATCAAGTAAAAGAAATGGGGAAAGAATATGGCTCGGCTCATCAAAATTATTTTAAGGAACAAGCTAAACTTGCAAAAGAAAATGACATCTGCACAATTATTTACACATCGGGAACAACCGGCGAGCCCAAAGGTGTCGTGCTAACTCATAAAAATATAGTCTCGAATATTAAATCAGCCAAGAAAATTTTGCCCATAGGGAAGGAAGATATTTTTCTCTCCTTCCTTCCGTTGTGTCACATCTTTGAAAGAATGGGGGGATACTACACAGCTTTCTCTTCGGGCGGAATGGTTGTGTACGCGCAAAGCATCGAGTCTGTTGCCGGCGATCTCATTGATGTGAAGCCAACTATCATGACGACTGTTCCGCGATTGTTCGAAAGAATTTATTCGAAAGTTATGAAGAATGTTGAAAGTCAACCTGTTAAGAAACAGAAAATTTTTCATTGGGCAATTGGAATTGGAAGACAATTCGCCGATGCAAGACGGGCAGGAAAAATTTCTGTCGGTTTGAAACTGAAACAGAAGCTTGCGGATAAATTAGTCTTTGCAAAACTTCGAGAAAAAACCGGTGGAAGATTGAGATACTTCATTTCCGGCGGCGCCGCACTCCCGCGTGAACTTGGAGAATTTTTTGAAGCCGTCGGAATTTTAATTTTAGAAGGCTACGGACTAACAGAATCCTCCCCTGTAATTTCTGCAAACAGACCTGACGATTACAAATTTGGAAGCGTGGGTAAACCCGCTCCCGGCGTTGAAGTTAAAATTGCATCCGACGGAGAGATACTTGCCAAAGGGGATAACATTATGCAAGGTTATTACAAAAACAAAAAAGAAACTGACGACACAATTAAAGACGGCTGGTTGCACACCGGAGACATTGGGGTTTTTGATGCAGAAGGATTTTTAATAATCACGGATCGAAAGAAAAATCTTTTCAAAACTTCCGGCGGAAAATATATCGCACCTACTCCGATTGAAAACCTCTTCCTTGCAAGTAAATTTATCGATCAATTTATTTTGATTGGCGATAGAAGAATGTTTTTGAGCGCGTTAATTGTTCCCGATTTTGAAGCCCTTAAAGAATTCGCCGACTCAAGAAATATTCCATACACTTCAAATTCGGAACTTGCGCAGAATAAACAAATATATGATTTGCTCGAGAAAGAACTTGCCGCAATGCAGAAAAAACTTGCCAACTACGAGCGCGTACGAAAATTCGCACTGCTCGATAAACCTTTTTCGATTGAGAGCGGCGAAATTACTCCTACTCTAAAACTCAAACGAAAAGTTATCGAAGAACGTTACTCCCACCTCATCGATGAAATGTACGCCGAGTTAGGAAAGGATAACTTCTAATTTATAAGAATAAAAGAAGAATTATTTTTGCCGCGATGAACTGTTCTACAAAATAAAAAAGGTCGAGCATACGCCCGACCTAATTATTAATTATTAATTTTCAATTGTTAATTATTTTATCACCATTAGTTTCTTCACCGCGCGATAATCGTTGACAACTATTTCGTACAGATAAACTCCCGAGGAAAGATTACTCGCATCAAAGTTAATTTGATATCTGCCAATTTCTTTCTCTTCGTTGACGAGCGTGGTTATTTCCTTTCCGAGTATGTCGTACACTTTTAATGTTACGCGTCCGGCTTTTGGTATTTGGTAGCGAATTGTCGTAACTGGATTAAACGGATTGGGATAATTCTGCTCAAGCGCGTACTCCGTTACGCCGAGTTTGCCTTGAAATGAAATCGTCTCGTATTTCTCTTTTGTGATTACATAATCATCAGCATACTTTTCGGCAAGAGCATATTTCGGAGTTATGTTATCCGTTACTTCCAATGCAAGTCGAACCGTTCTATTTCCTATTCCGGCTGTGTTGACTTGATAGGCAATGTTTTTATGCTGAAGCAGATTTTCGAGAGTGTAAGTTACCTCGTCATAAACGCCGAGAAGTTGGTTTGTGTTATCGTCAATTAATAAAACGCGATACTTCACAAAACTATCTTCGCCGAGCGAGTTCTGCGCATAACTTGTATCCGTTACTCCGAACTGCACGCTGTAAAGGAAACTGCTGTTATCGGTTAATGGAAACGGTTCGGTTGTGAGATATTGGTTTAGCGTTTGAAGATTGGAGAAACGAACCGAGTCGGCAATCTCTTTGAAGCTGACCAATTCATTATCAACCTTAACATCGCCGACGCCGAAGTAGAATTGCAATTTATTCTTTGCAACAATTCCTTCGCGCCCTTCGCTGATGGAGGTTGTGCTGGTATTTTTCGGGATACTATAATACGATTGTATGTCATTACTCAAATTAAAAAAATAAGGCGAGTTACTTGTACTGAAAGTAGTTGCATACATATTCGAAAAAGTTGAGCCGTTACAGATTTGAATATCTTTGCCAACAAAATTCAGATTCTTAATGTAGGATTGACTTAAATGATTATCGACAATTTTGTTCACGCTACCATCATTTTCGCTCCAACCAATAATATAAGCGTTCACATCATCTGGGCGATTAATATTCGCGGAACTTACGTCGTTCCCGAAAATCCAGTAATGTGTAAAATTATCAGACGCCGTAAATACAACATTTCGCTCCATTCTTTCGGCTTCATCCATTCTTTCGCCTATCCAACAGATGCGCGCTATGTTATCATTTAGAGATACCAATGATGGCGAATAATTGTTAGAATAACCGCCGCTTGTCGAAATTGTTGTTACGGTTCCGGGCGGAGAAGAGTTAAAAGTAAAATAGTTTATTTCTGCTTCATCCTCCCAAATCAAATGTTTAACCTGGCTGCCATTAACAAACTTGGAAGCGGAAATTGCCGCGATTGTTGATTTTCCCGTTGTGCCTTGTAATAAAAGATTATTACCTATTAAGTTCAGACCATTTGCGTCTATGCTTGCCGCACGATAATAAAGTCCATCGCCAGCGATCTCCCACGCAATTACTGCCGCGCCTAAATTATCGATACCCATAACAGGTCGCATTTGATAGTTCGAAGGATTCATAAATGAATAAACCGTTTCCGTTTCTAAAAGTTGATACGGTTGTATGCCAAAAGCGCTTTTATAAACGGCCGCTTTTAAATAGGACGTCGAATTGATTCCTTCTTCTTGAAACAGTAATATGATAAAAATATGTTCATTCACCATTGCGAAATCTATAGACGGACATTTACCCACACCATTATCAATTGGCAAACCATCATTCATAATTATCCATGTTGCGCCATTATTTGTGCTCTGCTCATACCAGACCCGCGACATGCTGACATAAATATGGTGCATTATACCATCGCTGGTTTTTATAAATTTCCTCGCACTGCTATTTTCGAAAGCATCCATTTGATTTGAATGATGGGGCAGTTTGTACAAAGCGGTGTAGGTTCCATTATTGGTTGGGGTTATAACTCGCGGGTTCTCTACCGCTCCATCGCTCCAACCAAAAAAATTATATAACCTGCCGTTAATAGTCTGCTGCGCTGGAGCGGAAATTTGCCCGCTGTTTTGTTCGACGATATAAGTTATTGCCTGATCAACTAGTGCACCGTCGAATTCGGTTTGATAGTTCGTGTTAACCCGATACTTCTTTTTGAGATCAGCGATGTAAGTTGCCAAATGATCATTAAGGCTAGTAGTAAAATTATAGTAGTTCTGTATTGCACCATATATTGGTGTTGGATCAGGTGAATTATTGGTTTGTTTTTTCCAAACACTCAAGCTTTGAGAATTTCCGTAGTTATTCCAGACACGATCATACCCATTATAAGTTTGGTTTTGTGCTTCTAAGTTTACTGTCTGATCAAGCATAGTGCCAAATGTGAATGGACTTTCCCTCTGAGTAGCATAGGTATTTATTCCAACCTTAATCGTGCCAAAATCAAAATTGTTTTTGGCAGTAATTTTTGTAATCAGCCCAACCTCGGTCGCAAACCAATATAATAACCCTGCAGTTGCACGAATAGCTTGGGGTAACATTTTATTTCTTACATTAATTTTAGCATCATAATTCCATGGACCGTTGTCAGAGGTAGGTAATCCAAATTGCGAAACATTTAGTGAATTTAGATAAGCTATTTCGGCGGAAGTACCATCTCCTCCAAAATAATCATTATTATATTTTTTATGTGGACCTTGTGTTGCAAAGTGGTTTGCCATCTGGTTAGTAGTATACATAAGAAAATGAAGCGGATCTTGATACTGAAGTGGGTCAATATAACCACCAAATTGAGAGTACACATTTTGTGCATTCCAATAGAAATCATAACCAAAATAAGACTCGTAATAATCATTTATGAGCCCGGGGTTGTCACCATGAGGATCAATATTTGCGTGAGCAGGTACACTCATATCTTGTAATAGATGGCCCATACGTCCAAGTATCTCCCAGACAAATACATCTCGCCAGCCTTGAGCGAAAACAATTTTATAATTACAATTAATCCATTCACCTAATGAATTGTAATATCCAACTATCCACGCTTCCCCATTAACATAGAGATCTTTTAGAGAAGAATATTGGAAGCCTATAAAATCATACCATAACAATGTAATTGTTCCTCCTTGTGATAAACTAAATGTCGATTGATGATTTGTATTTCCATCTGAATATTTAATTGTCCAATTTCTATTTGGATTTGAAAACATTTTAATTTTTTGAAATGCGTTTGGTATTGTGAAACTACAAACATGTTGTGTCCCAAATATTGGGTCTTCGACGCCAGCTCGCATCGTCGTATTTAAATTATCTCCTTCATCAGAATACCAAAAGTGTGTAGTACTAACGAATGCGTCTGGCCGTGCTCCACCGAATATAGTTATAAAATCAATTACTGAACCCCAAAGGCCAGTTAAAGTCGGAGGAGAAGATTTTGAATAACCATAAACTATATCTTCTTCATCTTCGCGCTATGCGCCTGTTGTTAAAAGTCTTTTTTCCCATGGGCGAGTTCCGACATCTAGTCCATCGACTCCACCAACTTTATTTGCCATCTGCGGTATATCATAACCTAAACATAGTTTTAATAATTGATATGCTTCAGCAGTTATGAACTGGTGAACATGTTGTCGGTGACAAAAAACTAAATTATTTAAAATGACTATTAAAAACACAAATAAAATCTTTTTCATTTATTTTACTCCTAAAATTATAAATGTATTTGTTAAAAAAAGGTAGAGTAATTCACTAAATTATTCATTCTACTTCGTAAGTTCACGTATTCGAGTAGCTGGGTTTTCGCATCGCTATTCGTCCATATAAATTTTGTTTTCATTTTACCTCCTCTTATATAAAATTATAATTGAATCCGAGCCTGATTGTAGGTAAATATAAGTCATGTGCATGTTTAGTTATGTTGATACAAAAACCAAAATCCCAAAAGAAATTAAATCCCCTTGTTGTGATTTTTTGTCTACCAAAATTCAATAATATATAATATCCTTTTAACACAGGTTCTGAATCAATCTCACCATACAGTATTTTGCTTTTCCAATCTAAGGTTGTTGATAACAAAGCAACATATTCCAGTGAAATATTATTAATAAATAAAAAGGATTTGTAATAATGGAACCCAATCCCGATTCCACGTCCACCATTAGGTGAAAACAATGCTGAAGAACCGATCCATGTACTTGCACCCTTCAGTGTAATTGAAATCTCTTTAGAATATTGATACCCAATTCCTACGGCTGCTATTTCTATTATTCCAAATGAAGAAAAAATATAAAGTTTTCGGTGTTCTTCATTTTGTTCAATAGATAAAATCATTTGCGAAATTTTTTCATGATTTTCAGAATAATTCTGAGAGTATCCTTTATGATTCGTTAAGAGTATGGCAAATACTATAAAAAAAATAATTTTCATATTTATTCTCAATTTAACTTTCCATGCACAACAATAGGATAATTCCCCAAATAGAGGATATAGATATCTTTTTCAAAAATCTCTACATCGCAAATAATATTTTCTGACGTATATAAAATTTTAATATCTGTTCCGTTGTAATGCATTAATGAATTATCGCCAAGTGTAAAAAAATCTTTTTCGGTACGACCATAAAAACCTCCACCATGCGAAGTATTTGAAAAATCTCTCCATAACGTAAGTTGATTATTTTTATGCTTAAAGATTTTTTTTCCTATGCACAGGTATATGTATCCATCCAAACTATTCACTGAAGCAACATCAAACCCACTATAAATTTCTTCAACAGTATTTCCATCATACACTAAGATTTTCCAAATATCCCCATTCGTAGTTATGTCAACACCCGAGAAATACAGGTAATCATTTTCCTTGTTTTTAAATATTCTTAATAAACCCATTTTCTTCTCGGGTATGTTTACATATTTCCAAGAAGTACCATCGAATTTAAATAATACTGCCTTCACACCTTTGCTTTGATCGTATGCTGCTCCAGCAATATAAATTTCTGAAGAAGACGTTCCCCAAACGCAATTGAAATAGATTAATGAATAATCAGGATAAGGGAAATAACCAATATAGTTCCAGGTAGTTCCATCGAATTTATATATGGTTCCACCAGGAGAAGTGCAAGTCCAGATATTAGCTGAGTTGAAACCAAATATAGATTCCAGATTACTGCTCAACCTTTGTGATGTCCTCTGCCATTTAACACCATCATAATGCCACAAAGAATTAATTGATTCATCTGCATGTCCAACCGCCCATAAATCACTTGGGCTACTGCCCCATAATTTATACAAATTAATCAGATCACCAGGATTTGCTTTGATAGTATCCACCGTCCAAGTATAGTCTCTCCTTCCGGGTTTAACGTCATCATTGGAGACTGGATTTTTATTGCATGATACACTTGCCAACAACAACATGCAAAGAAAAAACAAACCTACTTTGTAAAGCAGTTTAATATTCATATTGTTCATTCCACTTCCTCCACATAAAGACCAGCGGTTAAGAGATAAAAATATTTTTAGTGAGATTAAATTTTGCGCGAGGGGAGAGTAAATTAAGCCGTCCATGTTGTTCTCATTATTTATTAAAAAATTATATGTTCATTAGTTAGTTAATAATTACGAATTACTTGGTTTCATTTTAAGCAAAGAAAAAATTAAAGTCAAGAAATATTTCCCGCATCAATCATCGTGCCATACTTAGCTCTGCTATAATTGCTTCACTACATTCTTTTACGAATCTATCATCAGATTACTTTCGAATCAAAGATAGATAAATTGGAACAGAAAATTTATAGCATCACTTTTTGTGAATTTCAAATCTCCACCCTAACAAAATTTAGGAATGATTTTTTTTCAGTGAGGTATTGCTTGATGATTTTCACCGATTCAATTTGTCCCTGCCATGCAAGCAAATTGCACACTTCATCGAAGGGAACCCACTTGTATTCGGAATGTTCATCGGAAAGTTTTACTTCACAATCTGATTCCACCATTGCGAGGAAAACGGGAATGATAGAAACCGCATCGTGAATCGCCGAATAATAGGAGTTCACATTCGGCACAACCCAAAGTTCATTAACAACAATTTGAGTTTCTTCGTTTATCTCCCTCGCCGCCGCGTCAAATGCGGCTTCGCCATCATTCATTCTACCCGAAACCATCTGCCACAGATTCGGATAAACTTCATTCGCGCTTCTTTTTAAAGCTAAAAATTCGAGTTGCTCATTTGCGAATCTGCAAACGTGTGCTTCAATAACATCTGAAACTATTTTCATTTTATACTCCGCTAAAAAAATGCACGCACTTCCGCGCGCGCCGTGTGAATAGCTTTTCCACCTCCTTGAATTCTTCCGTCGTAACTCAAAGTTGATTGCAAGTTGAGAGAAATTCTATAATCTAAATTCATACGCCAAAAATAATTTTTTCCGATCAAATTTCCCGCTAACATTTCGAACGGGATATTGTTGGCGAGAGAGTTTGCATTCAGTTCATTCCGTTCAGTTTCGAAGCGCAGTCTGCCGCTTCCGCCAAGTGAATAATTTATGCGCAATGTTTGTCCGTTTGTGTTTATAACAGTTGGTGTTGCCGGGAAATAATCTGTATTTCTTGCGGCGGAGATTTTGAAACCGATTTCCAAATTTCTTTCGGGGCGATATGAAAAATCTGTTGAGAAAGAATTTGAAACGATAGTTCTATTTCTGCCGGAATTAGTTTGTGCGATTGCATTGTCATTCTTATTCATTGCTTCTGTTTGATTACTGATTTCTTCAATCAAGCGGAAACGAATTCTCAAACTTCTTTCATAACCGGAACCGATTTCATTTCCTGCGTTGTACTGCGTTATACTTTTCCTTTGTGCATAGCGAAACCGAAATGAAAGTGAAGGATCATTTTCGAACAAGAATAAATCCTGCTGAAAAAAATCGGAACCGCGCAAAGTTGTTGCTTCATTTCTGAAATGTGAAAAGTTTAAGAGATATATTTTCTTCAAGTCGCTTTCTTTACTATTCTCTTCAAGCCTCCAAAAAGTTTCCGTCGAAAGTGAGTTGATGAAAGAACTCAACAACGAATTGTCGTCTAATGAATTTGCAAAATTCATTTTCCATCGGGTACTCAACTTCAAATCGATCACAGGAAATAATTCATCGGAAGGTATAAATAAGAGAGCGTAATCTGCATCATAAACGGCGGGCTCGAACTCATCTTCATCCGCGATTCCGTTTGCGTTGAGATCACCTTTATAAATATAGTTACCGCTCCCCTTCTGAACTTGCACAAATATTTTTTCAAGCCGCGCGGTTTTTTGTGTGGAGACTTCATAAAATAAATCACCGTTCAATTTACTATCAAAAAAAGTTGTGCGCGATTGGGAGCGGACAAGTATAGTGCGCGAATCGAGATTCCCCTTCAACTTAAATTCATCGGAAAATTTTTTATCGCGCACGTTCACTTTTAATTCGGAAGAAATATTATTTGCGGGTGTTGCGCGGATATCGAGTTCGTGCCCGGTTGAGTTGGCTTCTTTAAATAAATCTCCATTCAAATATTTTTTATCTTCCCGAAAATAAAATGAATATGAACTAGTAAAATCCGAACCTGTAAATTTGAGATAAGGAGTAAATTCGTTAAACGAAAAGCTTGTCGGAAGCAAAGTATCGCTCGCAGAAATTTTTTCCTTTCGCACTTCGCCGAGATAATTAAAGCCCGGCGTGAAGTTGTACAATTTATAAAATGCTTCTCCTTTTTGTTTTAACCACTTTGTCGCTAAATTTTTATTCGATGAAGAGAGATAATCTAAGTTGTAGTTGAGAGAATAATCTTTACTATTTCCGAACGCAAATAAATTATTAAAACGATTGGAACTCAAACTCCCTTTTTTTAATCGCGAGTAAGTTGAGTTGAAACGAATTTCATTCGTCGGTAAAATTGCGAGACCGATTTCTCGAAGAGACTCATCGTTATTTTCCGTCAATGTTTCTAAATTAAAGTTGCGATTGAATTCCACATCATTGAAACGGTCAGGGGAAGTAAATCTTTTTTGCACCAATCTTTCTCTGTACGAATAACCAATTTTACCAAAATTCATCTCGCCGATTTTTACTTCAGAAGGTTTAGCATTCAACTGAAAATTCACCGCGTAACCGATGTTGTCATCATCGTTCAAATCAGAAAATCGATTTTGATCGAAAGAACTGCCGGCAAAATCCAAATTGAAAAAAATATTTTCGGAAAGATTGTAGCGGGAAGAAAGATTTGCAAACTGCTTCAACTCCGGCAACGGTAAAAATATTATTGGTAGATAACTGCCGCCGCCTTTGGAAACAAAAATAAAATTGCCTGCGGATTGACGCGCATAATCTCCTTTGCCCGCACCGACAAATGAAAAAGTTACGTTACAAAAACTTTTTGTTGAACCTGGATTGTAACGATAAATCGTTGTCGAATCTCCGGCGATTAGCGTGTCAATCTTTTCATAAACACCGCGCAAAATTCCGCTCGAGTCCGGCACCGCCAATTCAACTCCCGAACGTGATGCGTTCAATCTTTCATCTCCGGCAGAACGGAGAATTTCTTTATCCGATTCACTTAATAGTAAATCGATGGGAGAATCCTGATCATCTCCTTCGCGAATAAATTGCAAATCAATTTTAAGTTTTTCATTGAAGAAATTTGCGCCTGAACCCGCGGCAAAAAAATTTCTGATGAAGCGGCGATCTGTGTACTCAAAATCAACGGTAATTCTGCTCGCGCTTGTGATAAGTCTGTTTGTAGTAAAAGTTATTTCAGCAATCGCGTAATCAATTGTGTAATCATTTCGTTCACCACGTTTTAATTCTTCACCGTCGATAAAAACTTTTTCAGTGCCGGCAATGACAATAATTTCTCTTTCGGAGTTTATACCCGCAAGCCGGTAAGGACCTTGAATGCCGTCAAGTCCGTTAAATTTTTGTGAATTAAACTTTCCTTTACTTGAGGCGATTGCCGCAAATCCTTCATAGTTTTCAATTTTAAAACTGCCGAAGAGTCCCTGCAATCTTCTGTTGACAACAGAAAACTCGCCGCTTCGTTTTTGTAATTCGTAATCTCCGAATGTCGCAGAAAAATTTTTATGATTGAGTTGAATAAAAACTTTGTCAAGTTCATCGAGGGTTTCTGTGTTGCCTTCCGGTTGGATCGGAGAATTCTCATCAGTGATTGCGGCAACGACTTCGATATCATCTGTGAGCATTCCGCTGATTTGTAGCCGCAACCCGCTCTGCAAAGTCAGATCTTTGTTTGAGCCAATAGTGAAGCCCCTGATCAGCGTTCCGCTTTTTTGAATATTCGAACCGAAGATTGATTCGGAAGTTAATGCGCGCGATTGTGTAACGGTATAAATTGAATCATTCCTCGAAGCATCAAAGAATGGTTTCATCTCTCGATTTTTATAAACTTTTTTTAAAGATAATTTTATTGTTTCATAATGAACAATAATCGTGTCGAAGATTGAGTAATCTAAATTTTGGGATAGAGAGAAAGTATTCGATGAATATGAAAAGCTGTAATCTTCTTCGTTCAATATTTTACTTCGAAGAAAGATAGTTTCACTCTTTGGAACAACTGCAATCGCAGAGAGCTTGTAAGAATTTCTGAGATTGATTTTGAAAGTATCGCTTGAAGAAATTACTCCCGAAAGCTGTTGCGCAACTGCGAAGTTGAAAGACGATAAGAGAAGAAAAAGGAAGAATTTTCGGTTCAAAAATCTGAATCAGTTTTTGAACAAATCTAATTCACGATGCTTCGCTAAACAAGGTAAATTTTATCTATCGTTTATTCGTAACGAAGAGCTTCAATCGGATCTAAGTTTGCCGCTTTGTATGCGGGATAAGTTCCGAAGACTAACCCGACCACAACGCAAAGCACGATGCCGATGATAACCCAATCAACCGGAATTGCAGGCGTGGCGTTAATTGCCGAACCGGCGAGATTTCCCAAGCCAACTCCGATTCCTATTCCTATTAATCCGCCGATAAGACAAAGCAATATTGCTTCAAACAGAAATTGAAAAAGTATATTTGATTTTCTTGCACCGACTGCCTTTCTTATTCCAATCTCTCTCGTTCTTTCTGTTACGGAGACAAGCATGATATTCATTATGCCGACACCCGCCGCAATTAATGCAATGATGCTAATTACAAGCGCACCAATTTTTATCGGCTCGGTTATGGAATTCACCTGTCCGATTAAAGATTCGTTACTGAATATTTCAAAATCATTTTCTTCGCCGGGCTGTACGCCACGAACCTGGCGGAAGTAGCCGATTGTTGCATCAACGGTTGAAGAATAAGAATCATTATCATCTGCCATTACTGTAATATTAATGCTGCGCAAACGTTTTCCATAAATAGCCTGAAATGTTGTAATAGGCATGATGATATAGCTATCGCGGTTTGAACCAAAAAGTGATTCTTGCTTTTCAATTACACCGACAACTCGCAGCGGAACTCCATCTACACGAACATGATAACCGACGGGGCTGTAATTCGGAAAAAGTTTTTCCACAACATCGTAACCAAGTACACAAACTCGGCTTGAGTATTGAATATCAAAATTCTTTAAATCTCTCCCCTCTTCAACAACCCAATCATTTGTAATTTGTGCCTCGGCAGTAATTCCGGCAACAGAAATATTTGGGTTCGTCTCTTCATTACCAAAGCGAACAACGGCACCGAAATTCCATTGCTCGGCGGCAACGTATTTCGCCTGTGTTAATTTATCTTTCAATTCATAAAACTCTTGAAGTGTGATATCTTTTCTGTTGCGATATTTGGCGCGTGAGCCGGGACCACCGGTTTGTATCGCCGGAAATTTTTGAATTTGAAAAGTATTTTTTCCAAGTTGCGACAAACCCCCTTCAATACTGGATTGCAGCATTGTTATTATCGTTACGATTACAATGATTGAAAATATTCCGACAACAACTCCGAGAATCGTTAAGAATGCACGCAGTTTGTTCGCTTTAATTGATTGAACTGCGATTGCAAAAATTTCATTTAAGTTTTTCATTCATACCTCAATGCATCAACGGGATCCATTTTTGCCGCAGTGTATGCGGGTGCTAAACCGGCAACCAATCCCGTGATTAGTGAAATTGAAATTGCGAGAACGAATGCATCGTATTGTATCTCCGTAGGAATAAACTGGTTGACAGCCATGCTGGCGAGTATTGCAATTACAAGCCCGACCATTCCTCCGAGCAAACAAATAAAAGATGCTTCCATTAAAAATTGTCCGAGTATCGTTCTCCTTTTTGCGCCGATTGCTTTTCTTATTCCGATTTCTTTTGTTCTTTCTTTTACGGAAACAAACATGATATTCATAATTCCGATTGCGCCAACGAAGAGTGAGAGACCTGTAATAAATAGTCCTGCAATTTGAATTACTCCAACAACCGAATCGATATTATTTTTCAATCCTTCCTGTTGATTGATAGAAAAATCATCCGGTTGATCATAAGTTAAACCGCGAACTTTTCTCATCACAGCAATTGCTTCTTCTTTTGTTTCATCGAGCAGCAATGGATTCGAAGCTCTCACGTTTATTGTGATAGATCGAAACGAATTGTTCGAGAAATGTTTGAAGATTGTTCCTATCGGAATATAAACTTGTTTATCGGGGTTGAAACTTCCGAGGATGAAGCTTCCTTGTTTTTCAAGAACACCGATAACTTTGTAAGTGTATCCACCAATTTTAATTTCTTTATCGAGGGCGTTGCCGAGCGGAAAAAGATTTTCTGCGATATCACTTCCAATAACGGCAGTGTAGCGCGAGCCTCTCCCTTCAATTTCATTAAAGAATCTTCCCATCGCAAAAGAAAAATTTGTAGTCTTTAAATAATCTGCAGTTGAACCGGTAACAAAAACATTTTCAACTCTTGTGTCGCCAACTTTAACAGTCTGCATAGAAATAGTAGTAGGCGCAACAGCTTTTGGAAGTTTTACGAGAGAAGCAAATTTATCGAACTCTTCCATTTCGATATTTTTTCTGTTTCGTAATTCCCACCAGGGTTTGTTTTCGAACCAAGCCCACTTATCAATATAAAGAACATCCGAACCGAGCGAGCTCATTCCACTTTGGAATGATGTATCGATTCCCTTAATGGCAGTAGTCATCAATACAACAGAAGCAACGCCGATAACAATTCCGAGCATAGTTAATAAAGCCCGAACTTTATTCGCGCGAAGCGCTCTGAGTGCGATGAAGAATCCTTCTTTTGATTCAAAGAAAAAAGTACTAATCATCTTAACTTAATTTTGATGGGATGTAACGTTCATTAACAAGTTGATCTGACTCAATTAAACCGTCTTTAATTCTGATGATACGCGCGGCGTGTTCGGCAATATATTCTTCGTGTGTAACCAGGATGATAGTATTTCCTCCACTATGAATTTCGTTGAAGAGGATCATAATTTCTTCGCCGGTTTTTGAATCGAGATTACCGGTTGGTTCATCAGCAAGGATGATTGCAGGGTTGGTAACGAGCGCACGCGCAATAGCAACACGCTGTCGTTGTCCGCCGGAAAGTTCATTTGGTCTGTGATGAACTCTATCACCGAGCCCGACATTTTCGAGAGCAAGTCTTGCTCTATCTTTTCTTTCGTGAGCGGGAATGCCCGCGTAAATCAAGGGTAATTCCACATTGTGCAATGCATCGGAACGCGGCAGTAAGTTGAATGTTTGAAATACAAAACCGATTTCTTTATTCCTGATCGCGGCTAAATCGTTATCCGACATTTCATTTACATTATTGCTTTTGAATTCATACTTCCCTTTCGTGGGAGTATCAAGGCAACCGAGCATATTCATCAAAGTTGATTTGCCTGAGCCTGAGGGTCCCATGATTGCGACATATTCATTCTTGTTAATCTTTAATGATACATCGCGTAGTGCGTGAACTTCTTCGCTTCCTACTTGATAAATTTTTGCAATGTGTTCGATATCTATAATATTCATTTTATTCCAGGGTTAAATTTATTTATCGGCGAATGGATTATCTTTTGAAGAAACTTTTACTTTCGATCCATCTTTCAATTCGCGTGAGATTGCGCGGTAACTTCCGCTAACAACTTTTTCACCGCCTTTTAATCCTTCTTTTATTTCGATGTAGTCATCACTACTGATTCCGGTTTTTATCTTTACCGATTTAGCTTTATTATTTTCAACGATAAAAACTATCTCATCGATTTGGTTATTCTTTGTTTCCTTTTTAACAACGACAGTTTCTTCATCATCATTGTTTGCTTCCTCTTCTTTGTTTTCTTCAACCCTTGCGGTTACGGATTGAATAGGAACGGCAAAAACATTCGAACGTGTTTCCGTTTTTATATCTGCATCGCAAGACATTCCCGGACGCAAGTTTTTATCTACATCAATAATTCGAATTCTAACTTCAAAATTAACAACTTGTTCTTGAGTGCCAAAGCCACTTGACTTTGCGCTGTTGCCGATATGTGTAACTATTCCTTTAAATTCTTTTTCTCCGAATGCATCTACTTTTACATCTGCGGTATCATCCAAAGAAATTAGCACAACATCATTCTCATCCACATCAACTCTTGCTTCCATACTGCTCAAATCGGAAACTGTCATTAAATCTGTTCCCTGACTAAAACCGCTGCCGAGAACTCTTTCACCCAATTCAACATTCAATTGTGTGATGACACCCGCCATTGGCGCATAGATTGTGGTTTTCCCTAATTGTTCAAGAGTTTCTTTCAGTGCCGCTTCGGATTGTTTTACGCTTGCGGAAGATGCATCGTAACTAGATTGTGCGCCGATCATCGCGCTCTTTATTATTTCATACTCGGCATCGCTGATTAATTTTTTTGCGTGAAGTTCTTTGCTACGGTTATACTCGGAGAGAGTTTTATCGAGATTCGCTTTTGCACTCGCAAGATTTGATTTATTAAATGCAAGATTTGCTTCCGCTCTTTCTTTCTGCGCTTCATAAGCATCAGATTTTATTTTAATCAGAACTGTCCCTTTCTTTACAACATCTCCTTCTTTAACAGGAAGAGAAACTATTTCTCCCGTTACTTCCGGTGTTATCTTTACTTGAAATTCAGGATTTATTTTTCCGATTGCCGAAACAGTTTGCGTGATTGTACGCTTTCCAACTTCTTCTGTTTGTACCGAAATTATTTCTTCTTTGTCTCCTTTAAATATTACGAGAACAATCAGAACAACAACCAGCAATCCGAGTGAACCGAAGATTATTAATTTCTTTTTTGATTTCTTTCCGTTTTTCTTTGCCATATCAAATTACTCCTTGATAAAAATTATTCAAACTTTGATGTATCGAGCACGCCGAGATAATACTTCAACTGCTCCTTTAATTTTAAAAATTCAAACTTAGCTCTAATCAAATCTGATTTTGCCAAAACATATTGCGAGTTTGCAATGAGCACATTCAAAAGCGCGGTGCCGCCTAATTTATATCGCTCTTCCTCCAGCGTTCTGTTTTCCTGCGCGGCGAGAAGATTCTTTTCGCGCACTTCAAGCTGTTTTTGCGATGCAGTTAAATCGAGATATGCTTTCTGAATATTTTTTGTGATCTCTCTTTTCAATTCACGAAACGCTATCTCCTTTGCTTTATAATCTATTTCGGCAAGTTCAACTCCGCGACTTGTGTTCCATCCGTTAAAGATAGGGATTGAAAGATTCAATCCAATTGTGAGAGTTCTATTATCGAAAAGTTTATCGAAAGTGTTTGCGCGTAAATTATAACTCATAAAATTAGATAACGATGGAAGATGCCCCGCCTTTCGTATCATAATATTTTCTTCGGAAGAGGTTAAGTTCAGTTGCGCCGATTTTAAGTCCACACGATTTTGAAGTGCATCGTTCACAAGTTTTACAATGTTGTCTTCAAGTTCAAGTGTGTTATCGTCAAGATTGATGCCCGCTTCACCAAACTCATATTTTTCAAGCACATCCAAACCAAGATTAAAAAGAAAAGTTGATTTGCCATTCTCAAGATTATTCTTTGCTTGAAGCACACCCAGCTCGGCGTTGCCAAGTCTATATTGCTGCGAATAAAGATCGGCAGAAGAGACAGCACCGAGTCTGCTCTTTTCCGAAACGATGTCGTAATTTTTTTGATTCCATATCAAATCTTCTTCGGCGACTTGAAGAAGTTTCTTTGCATTTAAAATATCATAGTAAGCGGCGATAGTTTGGAAAACAACATCCTGCTTTAAGCGTGCGAATGAAAATTTTTCAGCATCGTAATTGTGTTCGGCGATGGAAAGATTTTTGAAATTAGCGAGCCCGTCGAATAAAGTCCAGTTCGATTGCAGACCTGCAGAAAAAGAACGAGTTTGTGAAGTTGTTGGTGGATTTGTAAATACGAATCCGCTAAAGCTTGAAGTACCGCCTTCATCTTCGGCACGGCTCCAGTTCCATCCGAACGAACCGTTCACAGAAGGCAGAAAATTTCCGTACGCCGTTTGTAAGCCGGATTTAGATTGTTCAACCATCAGGAAAGACTTTTGCAAGAGGGGACTTTTTTGCAAAGCTATTTTTAATACATCATTTAAGCTTAATACTGTCTGTGCATTCGTAAATGATGCCGTAATTAATATTATCGCTAAAGATAATTTTTTCATTCATTCTCCGCGTGTTTCATTTCAAAGCAAAAAAAATTTCGTGTGCAATTTACGACTGATCCATACCGCGTGAGGCTTTAATTTATGAGCGGCAATTATTCATGATAACAGGAAATATTTTTGGAAACAATTTTTAACTAAGATTCAAAGAGTAATTTCTCCGCTTTTAATCTTCATCAAATATTCGAGCGCGGCTTCGTGTGTGTTTGGAATTTCTCCTTCTAAAATCGCATTTTCAATTTTCGTTTTTATTTCACCGACTTTACGCGACGGCTTCAAATTCATGATTGACATTATCTCTTCACCACGCACCGGCGATTGAAACGCGCGAAGTCTATCTTTCTCTTCAACTTCCAAAACTCTCTGCATTACTTTTTCGTAGTTCAATAAATATCTCGTTACTTTATTCGGATTTTTCGAAGTGATATCCGAGCGGCAGAGCGTGATCAAATCGTGCAAGTCTTCACCGGCTTCAACAATCAATCTGCGAATTGCGGAATCGGTTACTTCTTCTTTGGCGAGTGCAATCGGGCGGAGATGCAAGCGCACAAGATTTTCTACATACTTCAAATGCTTTAGGGGGAGTTTTAATTTCTTAAAAATATTTTCAGACATCTTTGCGCCAAGGTCTTCATGCCCGTGAAAAGTCCAACCGATTCCATCGACAAATCTTTTCGTTTGCGGCTTGGCGATATCGTGAATTAATGCGGCAAACCGAAGCCAGAGTTTATCGGTCTTCTCCGAAATATTATCTACAACCAAACAAGTATGTTCAAAAACGTCTTTGTGGTGATAATCTTTTCTTTGTTCGATACCGGCGAGGTTATAAAACTCCGGGAAAATTATTTCCATCACTTTTGTTTTTTGTAGAAGTTGCAATCCGATAGAAGGTTTTGGCGAAGAAAGAATTTTAAGAAACTCATCGGTGATTCTTTCTTGCGAAACAATTTTCAAACGCTCGCGCATTTTTTCTGCCGCGTCGAGAATAGCATCATCGACGATGAAGTTTAATTGTGCCGCAAATCGGAAAGCGCGCATAATTCTGAGAGGATCGTCGTCAAAAGTTTGCAGAGGATCGAGCGGAGTCTTTATTAATGCGGCTGTCAGGTCTGTGTAGCCGTTGTAAATATCAATCACTTTACCGAACGAATTATGATTGATACTGAGTGCCAATGCATTAATTGTAAAATCTCTTCTTGAAATATCCTCTTCAAAAGTTGCCGGCTGCACGGCGGGCTTGCGTGAATTTCTATCGTACGATTCGCTTCTCGCACCAACGAATTCAAGACTATAATTTTCATAAACAAAATGCGCCGTTCCAAAATTTTTAAAGATGCTCAAGCTTGAAGCGTTTAAGTGTTTGCATAATTTTTTTGCAAAAGCTGTACCGTCACCGATAATAAGAAAATCAATTTCATCGCGATTACGATTTAAAATCAGATCTCGTACAAAACCGCCGACAATAAATATTTCAACATTCTTTTTTTTTGCGAAGAGAGAAATTTCATTCAGAAACGGAAGTGATTTTAATTTTGACTTTAGTGATGTTACTTTTTTCATGCAATTGAGTTAGTGAACGGAGTAATTATTAAAATGATTTTTTCTACCTATTAAAATAATTAATCCTCCTTCTAACTTCATTATAAAAACTTCGATAGCCGCGAACTAATATTTCCGCGTTGATTTGTTGGTAAAGAATTTCACTCTCTGAGAAAAGTTTTTTCTCAAGAAGAAAATCTGCAAGTTTCAATGCGGCGAAATTCCAACCAAAGTCGCGCGAATCTTTTTGCGAAATAAATTTATTATAAATCCGTAAAGTTCTCTCCGTTGTTAAATATTTTTTCAAAGTTATGAGAGAAAGAATCCCCCACTTTATTTCATCATCTTTCAAAGTATCGATTAAATAATTTGGTTTTAACGAATCCTCGACAGCGAGATAAGCCTTTAATGATGCGCATTTGAGCAATGCGCTTCTTGTTTCCGTAAGAAATTGAATTCTTACATTCGGATTGGCTTGCGATAATTTTTCGTAAATCTTTTCCGCATTTTCAGCTTCGTTATTGATTGCTAAAAAATCAGCCAATCGTAGTAACATTAAATAATAGTAGGCAGTTCCCTCAATTTTTGGCAATGATTTTTTGCAAAGATTTATCGCATCTTCAAACTTGTTTTGCAATTTCAGTGCCTCAACCTTTCCATAAATAACATCGTAATCGTCTGTGAAGATCAACAACTCCGAAAACAATTTTTCGGCTTCTGAGATTTTATTCGCATTCAATAGTGAGTATGCTTCGGCTGTTTTATTTGCTACTACTCTCGGACAAGTTTTTTCTACAATCGATTTTCGCCCGAAGAAATATTCCGCTTTAGATTTGTTCGGGGCAACAGAGATGGAAGCGAGCGTTGAATTGAATTCGCTTTCAAGTTGCAGAATATTTTTTCTGTACACTTCTTCAATTGTTTGGTCGTCATAAATTTTTTGGAATTTGTTTATGCCATATTTGTCAACAATATATTTTATGAATCCGCCGGCAAACAAATAGGAGCGACTTGAAGTTTGTCCAAAGAAATTCAAGCCGCCGAAAAGTTTTTCGATTCTAATTCCGAAGTTATTTTCATTAGCAAGATTGATTAATGAATAAAGATCATCATCGCCATAGTTATCTTCGGCGGCGACGGCGATTCCCTCAATCAACGCGCTATTGAATGAAGCCGGAACTTTAAAATAGTTAGTTGATAATTGCGCCGCGAAGACGTGCGCAATCTCATGCTTCAGCGAACGTTGAAAAGAATTTGAATTTAAAAATATTTCATTGCTCCATGGTTTTGCGAGGTCGGCATTCCCCGCGCCTATCAATTTTCGCTTTAAATTATCACTCGAAAATAAATAGGAATTAATTTTCCCCTTCGGAGATGTCCTAAAATATTTTTTTAATTCTTCGAAATAAAATTCATGAATGAGTTTTATGTAATCACTCTCTTCATCGGAAAATTTTTCATCCGTGAAGATGATAAAATTATCTGTTTCAATTTTTTGATAAAGAACTTCGCGCAAAGTTGATTCATCAGTTGAAAATCCGAACGCCGGTTTGAGCAAGTAAAATACTATCCCGATGAAAAAGAAGGGTAAGTACATCCATTTTTTGATCGACTCTTTTAGTTGCGTTTTATTTTCAAAAATTATAATCGATAAAAAGAAAAGAATGTTTAGCAACCGATATGAATAATGTTTCCAACTTAATTGTAGTGATTCATCGTAAATCGTTCCCGGGAAAAATCCGATTATAGAATTGAAGAAATAAATATTCGGACGAAAGTAAATCTCAATAACGAATGAAAAGAAAAGAGTGAAGAAGAGTACCGGATACAAAGCAAACCGTGATTTTGTGCAATTCAAATTGGCGAGAGCGCCCAAACCCGCGCCAATCAACGCTGATGGGAATGTAAAGACAAAATAATATTCTAAACCACTTGAGAAAGAACAAAGCTCGTACTTCGCCGAAAGGAAAATTCCGAAGAGAAGCGGAACCGCCAATAATAAAAAATAGTATCTTAACTTTGCACTAAATAGATAAAACCATCCTGATATAAAAGCAATAGCAATTGCATTTGCAACGGAGAATTCAAAGCTAAAAAAACGAAAGAGTGGAAGAGTTATCAAAAATAAATTGCCAACAGTTAAAAGCAACGAACCAAAAAGAGGAAAATGTTTTTCGAATCGCATCAAAAATTAGCCTGAGTTTAGAAGTAGATATAATCTGTGTGAATTTCGATCAAAGAGTAAAATCTCAAGTATCATTTAACTTACTCAACTATAATTTTCTGCATTGATGAGATTAAAGACGGCAAATTATGTTTAACCGTATTCCAAACGAGTTTTACATCGGTATCGAAATATCCGTGAACTAATCTGTTCCGCATACCGAGTATATCTTGCCAGGGAATGTTATTATAGTAATTTTTTGTTTCAGTTGAAATCTTTGCGGCGGTTTCGCCAATAATTTCTATTTCTTTTATAACTGTTTGTGTCGCCATTTTGTTTCGGGTAAATTCCGTTTCACTAACATTTGCAATAAACGAGATTGCCTCTTCTGCGGCATCGATTTTATGCAGAACTCTTACCCTATCTTGCGGCGTCATACTTAACGCGGGATTCTTTTATAATGACTTCATGAAAATATTTGCTTATCTCGTTCGAGGTTCTCAGATCAACTTTTTTATTAAGCAGTTCGGATAATTCCCTTTCCATTCTAGCTAAGTCAAGCAATCCGAAAGAGAGTCTTCATCAAATTCAACCAGTAAATCGATATCGCTGTAATCTGACTTGCTTAATGAAGAGCCAAAAAGCGAGATTTTTATTATTCCATTCTTTTTACAGAAAATCTCTATTTCGCTTTTATGTTTGTCTAAAATATCCATCGCGTCAGGTTTCAAATAATAATTCTAAAATCTAAATTTTTTAACTGCATCGTAATTTTAATTCCTTACTTTAATCCAACGCTGCAAATATAATCAAATAAAAGACACAGAAAATTCGCAGCGCGCTAAAACTCTTGCGTTCGTTCTCTTGTAATGTTGGCGCCGAGTTGTGATAGTTTTGCTTCCAATCTTTGGTAACCTCTATCGAGATGATAAACACGAAGCACTTCGGTTGTACCGCTCGCTGCCAAGCCCGCAAGCACTAATGATGCACTCGCGCGTAAATCTGTGGACATGACTTTTGCACCAAATAATTTCGCACCTCCTTCAACAATCGCAGTATTATTTTCAACTTTGATTTTTGCGCCGAGTCTTTCAAGTTCCGGCACATGTTTGAAGCGGTCGAAATAAATTGTGTCTGTAATGCGGGAAACTCCGTTGACAATGCACATGAAAGCAATCCACTGCGCCTGCATATCTGTCGGGAATCCCGGGAAAACTGCCGTTGTTACATCATTCGGAATGAACTCCGCATTTGTCGCATCGAGTTCCACATAATCATTTGCATAATTTAATTTTACTCCGCTGTCTTCTAATTTCGAAATCAAAGAATAGAGATGCAGCGGAATCAATTTTTTCAAAGAGATTTTTCCACGAGTCATTGCGCCGGCAACAAGCAGCGTACCCGCTTCAATTCTGTCTGCAATCGTATCAATCTCTACCGGATGAAGTTCATCTACTCCTTCAATAATTAGTATTGAAGAACCGATCCCGTCAATCTTTGCTCCCATTTTGTTTAACATGAAAGCAAGGTTGGAAATTTCCGGCTCCATTGCCGCGTTATTAATTATAGTAGTTCCCTTTGCAAGAACAGCCGCCATCAATGCGTTGCCGGTTGCGCCGACTGAAGGAATATCAAAATTAATTTTTGTTCCAATTAATTTCTTTGTTTTGGCAATGATGTAACCGCCTTCAATTTCAATATCGGCACCGAGTTTTTTCATCGCTTCGAGATGGAGATTTATCGGGCGCGGACCCCATGCACAGCCGCCGGGGAGAGAAACTTTCGTGTAGCCGAAACGTGCCAACAATGGTCCAAGCACATAAACCGAAGCTCTCATTTTCTTCACGTGTTCGTATGGTGCAACTTGACTTGAAATTCCCGATGAATCAATAGTTAAATTTGTTCCTTCGAGATTGCAATTCAATCCGAGAGCAGAAAGAAGCTTCATCATCGTGAAAACATCGTTTAGTTCCGGCGTGTTATTAAGTTTGAAGATGCCGGAGGAAAGAATAGTTGCGGGCATTAAAGCCAGCGAAGCATTTTTGGCACCGCTTATTTCAACCGTTCCGCTTAGTGCTTTGCCTCCTTCAATTACGAATTTATCCAAGAGATTTTATTCTTTTAATTTTAAGATTGTACCGTTGAAACCGACTATAAAAACTTTTTGGCGCGGAGTGATAAAAATTTTTGAAAGCGAAAAATAATTTCCGCTCGGGTTAACCGTCCATGAATTTCCGCCGGAAGATGTTTCCAGGATTTCTCCTTTGTTGCTTGTTATGTAACCGCGATTTTCACTCAAGAAATTTATCGATACTAAACCGGAAAGAGTGCTTGTCTCAATTTTTTTCCAACTATCGCCGCCATCGGTTGTAGTAAAAATTTCTCCTCCAGCCGCACTCACAAATCCTTTATTTTTATTTACGAAGAAGATGTCTTTCATATACTTATCCGTAAAAGATGGAGCGAGTTCCCATGACTCTCCGCGGTTTGTTGTTTTGATAATAGTGCCATTCCAACCAACAGCAAAGCCGGTGTTCTCATCTCTGAATGTGAGAGCGTAAAGCAGACTTGAAGTTGGTGTTCGAATAATTTTCCAATATTTTCCGCCGTCGTTCGTTTTAAGAATTACGCCGTTACTTCCCGAGATGAAACCGATTTTATCATCGAGAAAATAAATTCTGAAGAATGCTTCGACAACTTTTGGATCTATCTTTGTCCACGACTCACCGAGATTGGAAGTGTGATAAATCATTCCTTTCTCACCTACGACAAAACCATTTTGCGCCGAAGAAAATTTTACATCGAAAAAATTAAGTGAGTCGAGCGTTGGAAGTACAACCCAGTTTTCACCGCCGTTTGAAGTTTTAATTATCGTTCCTGTTTCGCCGCATGCCAAACCGGTGTAATCATCAATAAAATAAACTGAGTTGAGAGTAGAGTATGTGTTGGATGTAAGCGAAACCCAATTTGATTTTTGTTGAAACGATGGATTTGAATTATATGTTGCTGTTGTGTCGGTTGTATGATTATTTTTTAATTCCGAAATGTTGGGCCATAGATCTGAGATTACATTAAAGATGACAATAAACAGCCCGGCGAAGAGTGCCAAAATAAAGATTGCAAGGAAAGTTACTTTAATTTTGTGGAAACCACCTTCAGTTTTTTCTTTTGTTTCCGGTTTCGTTTTAGTTTTTTTCGGCTTGTCGTATTTATCCAAAACAAAGTCGACATCTTCGGAAAATTCTTTGCAATCGCCGTAACGTTTCTGAGGAATTTTTTCCATCGCTTTCGAAACAACTTTATCGACTTCAGGCGGAATTGAATTTAAAGTAACTGAAACCCGGTTGGGAACTTTTTTAAGATGGGCTTCCATTATTTCATATTCGGTGCCGAAATCGAATGGAGCTTTTCCCGTTAACATTTCGTAAAGCGTAACGCCGATAGAATAGATATCGCTTTGTCGTGTTGGTTCTTCGGCTTTAATTTGTTCGGGACTCATATAAAGCACTGTTCCAATCTTCGCACCGGTTTTGGTAATTCCTTTTTCGAAAATGGATTTTGAGATTCCGAAATCCATTATCTTAACAATACCTTCTTTATTGATGATGATGTTCGAAGGTTTCATATCTCTATGAATAAAACCTTTTTGATGAGCATAGCCAACTCCGGATAAAACCTGCTTGATAATTTCAAGCGCATCACGAACGGGAATATTCTTCATACGATAAATTAATCTTTCAACAGTCTCTCCTTCAACATATTCCATTGCTATACCGAGGAATCCGGCATCTTCGGTAAAACCATAGACAGGAACAATATTAGGATGTGTCAACTTTGCTTGATTCTTCGCCTCTCGCTTGAATCTCTCGATGAACTGTGGATTTGTAAGCGATTGTGTGTTCAAAATTTTGAGAGCAACAAACCGCTCCAACTTCATGTCGAGTACTTTATAAACAACTCCCATTCCTCCTTCACCGAGGACACTTATAACTTTATAATTATCTATTACAGTTCCAACCATGTTACGCTACTGATTACTTATAATTACGAAAGAATAGTTATCGGGTGCGCCCCGCTTTTCAATTAGCTCCGAAAAAATATCGGGTATCTCATCGAGAATATTTTCTTTAAGAATTTTTTCTATCTCTTGTTTAGAAACTAAGTTGCTAACACCGTCGGAACAAACGAGAAATTTCCATTTAGAAATTTTACTTAAATTCATTTTGTTCGAATCGATTGTTAACTCATGCTTATCACCAAGGGCACGCATAATTACATTTTTGTGGGGATGTTTTTCCGCTTCTTTTTCGGTGATGTATCCATCGTCCAAAAGTTTTTGAACGAACGAATGATCGCGAGTAATTTGTAAAAGAGAATCTTCTTTTAGCATATAAATTCTGGAATCACCGATATGCGCCCAATATGCATCATCATCTTGAATGTAAAGAACTTCAATAGTTGTTGCCATCCCTGTGAACTCGTCATTTTGTTGCCCGGTTAAAATAATTTTTTCGTTTGCAAATAGAATAGATTTATGAATTTTCTCCATATTATCTGCCGTATGATTTTGCGAAAAGTTAAGATGAAAAGATTCTACGGCAAGTTTGGAAGCAACATCTCCGCCGCGGTTACCGCCTAATCCATCACACAGGACAGAGAGCAAGCCATCGTTCAATTCGTACACTCGCACGTGGTCTTCATTTTTTTGTCGCTTCAACCCAATCTTAGAGGTATAGATATAATTTAGAACCATTAATTTTTTATTATTTCTTAAAGTAATTTTGATGAAAACAAATCTACAAATTTTTTTCTAAAAATTAGAAATATTCTTAATGCCGAAATGCAAATAGAAAATTTTTTATAATCAAAGTGATTCTGAAAACACGGCACTATTTTTTGAGATTGAAAGTGAAACTCCCTATTAAAATTCCGGATTGACCTGAAATTTTTCCTGTTTGGGCAGTGGGCTTGGCAGTGTATATTTGCACGTCAAAAAATGAAAATTAATAATAAAATATTGCGAAAGTGGCGGAATTGGCAGACGCGCTAGACTTAGGATCTAGTGGATAATCTCCGTGGGGGTTCGAGTCCCCCCTTTCGCACCAAAATTTATCGAGGATTATATTGCAAAATAAAATTAATGTATTGAACGAATCTGAAAGCGAGATGGAATTCACTTTCCTCGCCGATGAGATTAAAGATGATATTCAAAAAGAAGTTGATAAACAGGTAAAGAAAATTCAAATTGACGGGTTTAGAAAAGGGAAAGCACCCCGATCCGTTATTAAAAAACTTTACGGCGATTCGCTGGAATACGACGCCGCAGAAAAAGTTGCAAATGATAAATTTTGGAATGAAACAAAATCTCAAAACATCAAACCGCTCGGTGAACCGGTGATGACTGAGTTCGACTACAAACCTGGCGGAGAACTTAAATTCAAAGTTAAGTACGAGACTTATCCTGTTGTAGAGTTAAAACAGTATAAGGGTATCGAAATAAGCGTTCCAAAATTTGCGGCTCGTGATGAAGAGGTCGAAGAGCAATTCAAAAACTTGATGAGTAGCAGGGCTACTCTTGAGGATGCTGAAACTGTTGAGGGAAATCTATTTCAAGTTACTCTCGATCTTCAATCTAAAGATGAAAAAGGTGAACCAATTCTTGGAGGAGAATACAAAGGTTTGACTGTTGATTTGAGCCGTTCAACTACGAATCCGCAGATCGCAGAAAATTCTCAAGGTAAAAAAGTTGGCGAATCTTTTGAATTTGTTTTCATCGATGCTCACACTCATAAGAAAGATGATGGCACCGAAGAGGAACATAAGGAAGAAAAAAGATTCGATGCAACGATTACTAAAATCCAGAGACAAGTCTTACCAAGTATTGACGAGGAATTTGTTCAATCAATTACACGCGGAGAATATTCGGACGAAGCAGGTTTGAAAAAATATATTCGTGAAGTCATTGAGTTCAGAAACAACGAAAACACCGAGCAATTTATTATCAGTCAATTAAATGAAGAATTAATTAAGTTGAACGATTTTGCTGTTCCCAAAACATTGATAGATTTTTTTTATGAAAAGATTTTCAAAGATGAAAAGGAACGACGCGGAAAAAATTTCAAACCGACAAAAGAATTTGAAGAACGATTACGCGAAGACACTATTAACATGTTTAAAATTCAATTGCTAAAAGATATAATCATTGATCACGAAAAATTGCAACTCACGGATGAAATTGTTGATCAATTCGTTCAAGAAGATGCAAAAATTCTAAAAGTTCCCTATGAAAAACTTCGCCCTGCCGCAGAAAACGAAGCGAAGAAAAGTGAATACACTTCGCGGCTTTTCAGAAATTTCTTAAAAGAAAATAATAAAATCAATTATGTCAATCATGAATCAGATTTGGAAGAAGGAAATTAAAGCATGAAAAATATATTAGATATTCAAAATCAATTAGTCCCTTACGTTATTGAACAAACCGGTCGCGGCGAAAGAGGAATGGATATTTTTTCCCGACTTCTCCGCGAAAGAATAATCTTTCTCGGCACTCCGATTGACGATCACATTGCGAGTTTAATCATAGCGCAGTTGATTTTCCTCGAAGCAGAAGATGCTCAAAAAGATATACATCTCTATGTCAACAGTCCGGGTGGAAGTGTTACCGCGGGAATGGCAATTTATGATACGATGCGTTATATCAAACCGGATGTTTCAACGATGTGTGTCGGCATTGCCGCAAGTATGGGAGCTATACTTTTAGCCGGCGGAACTGCGGGGAAACGTTCTGCTCTACCGAATTCAAAAATAATGATTCATCAACCGTGGGTCGGCGGATTGCAAGGGCAAACTACCGATATTGAAATTCATGCGAAAGAGATGTTGAAGACGCGCGACACTCTCTACAACATACTCGCAAACAATACAGGTAAGTCATACGAACAAATTGCAAAAGATTGCGAGCGCGATCATTTCCTTACTTCCGAAGAAGCAAAATCTTATAACTTAATTGATAATATTTTAGAGAAGAGAGTTTAACTCTTCTTTTATTTTCACATCAAGTTGAAACGATTTTTCTTTTATTTATTTTTTCTATCGATTGGTTTCACTTATGCGCAATCAATCGCAGAGATGGAAAATTTCGCCGAAGAATATTACAAACGTTTTAATCTCCCCTCTCTTTCTGTTGCAATGCAATCCAACGGAGAAATTATTTTCAGCAGAGCATTCGGATTTGCTGATTTAGAAAATAATGTAACGGCAACATCGCAGTCAGTTTATAGAATTGCTTCAATTTCGAAATCGATAACAGCAGTTGCAATAATGCAACTCGTTGAAAAAGGTTTTCTAAAACTGGACGATGACGTAAGAAAATACATTCCAGAGTTTCCGAAAAAGAAATGGATATTCACCGTGCGGCAGATTCTTAATCATACCTCAGGCATCAGAACATATCGGACTAATGAATTTAACAGCGTAAAAAAATTTTCTTCTCTAAAAGAAACCGTTGAATACATTAAAGATGATTCGCTCGTTTATCAGCCTGGCACATCATATTTGTATTCGACGCTCTCATATAATTTACTCGGCTATATTATCGAAAAAGTCTCGAAGATTTCGTTCGAAGATTATTTGAAAGAAAATATTTTCAAACCGGTGGGGATGAATTCAACTTACTTTGATTTTTATGCTCGCCTCATTCCTAACCGCGTAAATGGCTACGAAAAGGATAGTCTTCAACAAATTGTAAATGCATCGCTTGCAGATCTCACTATCAAATTTCCCGGCGGAGGAATTTTATCGACATCCGAAGACTTGCTAAAATTCGCTCACGCACTTTTGAATGAAGTTTTGATTAAACGTTCGACGCTTGACACGATGCTCGTAAAAACAAAATTGAAAAATGGGAGAATTATTAATTACGGGCTGGGATTTGTAAGCAACAAAGATGAAAATCAAAATGAATATTTCGGACACACCGGCGGAGGAACCGGATTCGTTTCCAATCTGATAATCTATCCCGAAAAAAAAATTGCCGCAGTTCATCTTATAAATATTAGAGATAGGTACAGTCACAATCCCGCGATGCTTGTTACACAAAAATATTTTGGTAGCGAAGTTAATCTTCCAAAAATATCATCTGCGGAAAAACTATTTCAAATTATGCTTGCACACAGTATTGATTCTGCGTTAAGTTTTTATAAACTCATCGCAAAAGACAGCGCGGACTTTTATAATACAAGTTTGGAAGAATTTAAAACCTTTGGAAATGATCTGCTCGCCGCTGGAAAAATCAACGAGGCAATTATTGTTTTTACTGCAATAACTATCGAAAATCCAAATTACGCAGACGGCTTCATCGGTCTGGGCGATGCATATCTAAAGGATAATAACAAAGGGTTGGCATTGCGCGCGTTCCGAAAAGTTTTGGCAATCGCTCCGAATCATCCTTACGCTTCAAAAAAAATTAAAGAAATTATGTCGTGAATTAATTTGAAGTTCGCCAAAATAAAATGAGTAAGAAAAAAATATTAATCATAGGACCTGCATTCCCCTATCGCGGAGGGAACTCGCTATTCATCTCCCACACTTACGATATTTTAAAAGATGAATTTGATATAACAATTTTTAATTACAAGTTGCTATATCCGGCAATTTTATTCCCGGGCAAAACGCAATACGATGAGAGTAAAGTAGCAATCAAAAAAGCACCGAATGTTAGAGCAATAAATTCAATCAATCCATTGAATTGGCTTTCAGTTGCCGCAAAGATTAATCGCAATAATTTTGATCTCGTTGTATTCGATTGGTGGCATCCATTTTTTGCACCGTGCCATTTTGCTATTTCATTTTTAATCAAGAAAAAATATTCGGGAAAAATTTTATTCATCACTGAAAATTTTATTTCGCATGAGGGACATTTTATCGATCGGACTTTAACGAATCTTGGATTGAAAAATGCCTCAAGCTTTCTCGCCTTGTCAGATAAGGTTGCAACCGATATTCAACATATTTTACGAGGAAGGAAAATTTATAAATCCGAATTGCCTGTGTACGATTGTTACGATTCCGATTCGCAAATTGAATTCACAAAATCATCGCTTGGATTTGATGAAACGTGCAAGTTAATTCTTTTTTTCGGCTACGTGCGTAAGTACAAAGGGTTGGATATTTTGATTGACGCAATGAAAATTCTCGTCGAGAAGGATGCATCATTTCGTCTGCTGATTGTAGGAGAGTTTTACGACAGCCCTTCAGAGTATGAACAGCAAATCGTTAAATTAAATTTAGACGCATTCGTGCAAAGTAAAAATGAATTTGTACCAAATGAAGAAGTATCAAAATATTATCAACCTGCAGATGTTGTTGTTCTTCCATACAGAAGTGCTACGCAAAGCGGTATTCTGAACGTCGCTTACGGTTTCGGTAAACCGGTTATTGTTACAAATGTCGGCGGACTTTCCGAATTCGTTGATGACGGCAGAACAGGATTGATCGTCGAACCAAACTCTGCCAAAAGCATTGCCGAAGGAATTATGAAATTTTTTGTTTTGAAGAATCAAATTGATTTTACAAGTAATATCAAAAAATCCATTTCTAATAATGCTTTCGCTAAATTGCCGCAACTATTTAATTTAATTATTGACGAAACTCAAAAATGATTTTAAAAACTGACTGCAAACATTTCCCGGGCGATAGACCTTGTAGCTATAACAAACTCGAAGGAAAAATTTGTAACAACTGCGAACACTATTCTCCAATCGGATTTAAAATCTTATTCATTAAACTTGATGCAGTCGGCGATGTATTGCGCACAACCGCAATTCTTCCCGCGCTAAAAAGAAAATATCCCAATTCACACATTACCTGGCTTACAAAGAAAAATGCCTCAGAAATTTTCGTAAACAATAAGTTGGTTGATTGCGTTTTGTGTTTCGATGATGCTTCACTTCCGTTTCGTTTGCAAACGGAAGAATTTGATTTGCTGATTCATCCCGATTCTTCGCCGGCGAGTTCACCGATTGCTGCGATTGTAAAATCAAAAATCAAATGTGGTTTCACGCTTGATAATAAAGGCTGTGTCGTTCCTTTCAGTGATGGAGCTATCGAATGGTTCGAAATGGGAGCGTTCGATCAAGTTAAAAAGAAAAACGAAAAAACTTACCAGCAGATTATTCATGAAATTATTAATCTTGAATACGTTAAAGATGAAATACAAATTCATTTAACCGATTCTGAACTGAGCTTTAGAAATTCTTTCGTGAACAAACATAACCTAAAACGCTACAAAAAAATTGTAGGAATAAATACTGGTGCCGGAAGTCGCTGGCAGTTCAAACAATGGCGTTTGGAAGGAATTGAATTTGTAATTGAAAAATTGATAGAGAAAAAAATCGGTGTAATTCTTTACGGCGGAAACGAAGAAGAGGAAAGGAACGAATATCTCTCCCATAAATTCCCCGAAGCAATTAACAGCGGAACGAATAACACGCTGCGCCAATTTTTCGCGTTGATAGATATTCCCGATTTAGTTATAACCGGCGATACAATGGCGCTTCATGCCGCTACTGCGTTGAAGAAAAAAATCGTCTGTTTCTTCGGACCGACTTCATCAAACGAGATTGAAGATTATGGACGAATCACAAAAATTATTCCCGATATGGATTGTTTAGTTTGTTATAAAATGCGTTGCGATTTTATTCCCAACTGTATGGATCTGATTTCCGAAGAAAAAATTCTACAAGCAATACTAACAAATTTGTAACGTCTACTTCGCCGCTTTCATTTTTAACACAACTTTATTTTTCGAACGCTCAACGAGATATTCTTTTACCGGCGCGGATGATTTGAATATCTCGATAACCTGCCTCTTTGGCGCACCCGAATCAGTTGTGCGCGATTCCTTTTTTACTTTTGATAGAAAATCTCCGAACGTCGGTTTCGCGCTCTGTTCATCGGTGGTTTTGGTTGAAACTTTTTCGACTTCACTCACGACAGGCGACGGAGGAGGAACTAAAGTAGCCACGCGCGGTTTCTGTTCGCTTCGTGCGGCGCGCAATCTTTTTTCCGAAGGCAGATCATACATCGTATCAACCGGTTTTATCTTTTCCACACTTGCAGGATTTTTTTCTTCCACAAAACTTGAGTGCAAAGTTTTTTCAGAAAGTACCCGAAAGCGTTCCATCTGTCCGGGAGAAAAATAATTTTCTTCTGCATACGTTTGTCGGTCGTACACTTTATCGAATTCAATATTATCATAGAAGAAAATTATTTCTGCAAAGACACGATCGTTTTGGCAACGAACTTCCGAAGCTTTTAAATCGAATGAATAGACGAGATTGAAATTTGTTTTTCCGAAACTGCGCAACTGCGAAATCAATCCGATTTGTTCGATGCGAAACATTAAATCAGGGTACTGCCCGATATCGCCATAGTCTTCAAGTTCTTTAACAGCAAAGAGAGGATCGAAATGAATTACTTCTTTCTTTCCGTCAATTGATACGATGAAACCATATTTAATCAACGCCGTATCAAAATTTTGAATGTTCGTAAGCAAGCGATATGCAACGAGAGATTTAGGAGTATCATCCATGATATAGCGGCAAACATCGTTGAAATGAATTTTTACGGGATGCTTGATAGCCGCGTCTTTATTGATTAATCGGAAGTTGTTGGAAAAATCCAATCTGTTTTCCGAATAAATAAATATGTCGTTCTTTTTTATGTCGAGTGTTTCGAGAACCATCTATTCGTAAAAGTTAGTAATTGCGATAATTCAGATACACTAATCTAATGAGTAAAGAATAAAATCTCATATCATTTTCCGTTAGCCCAAAAAACTTTGCTCAACTCGAAAGGATGAATCATCAATTCATGTTTTGGAAGTATTCTGATTGTGTAGCAGTGAAGTCCTGTCATCGCACAAGGAATTGAACCTGTGTATTTATAAAAACCCGATCCGTCGCCATTTTTGTTTAACGGTTTCATCTTGACGGAAGAAAATTCTTCGGGTTCATCTACTTTATCTTTCGGTCCGTAATAAACTTGTACTTCAATATCGGAGGGGGAAAGATTACCGAGTGATATTTCCGCGCGGACTGTGAATGATGCGCCGACAAAAATATCATCGCCATTTTCGCCGGTTGAAATTTTTTCAATCTTTATAGAATTCCAATTTCCGATTACAAAATTTTTCCATGCAGCAATTTCCTTCGTTGCCGAAAAATCATTGCCGGTAAGCGTTATATATTTTTTGTAAGAATTGAAATAAAATTTCTCCGAATATTCTTTCACCATTCTGTGCGTATTAAAAACAGGTGCGAGACTTTTAATTGAACGCTTAACCATAGCAATCCATTTGCGCGGAAGATCGTCTGCGCCGCGATGATAAAAGAAAGGAACGATTTCTTTTTCAAGAATATTATAGAACTGATGAGACTCAACTTCATCTTGATAATCTTGATCTGTGTATTCTTCGCCATTGCCGATTTTCCAACCGATTTCGGGAGTGAATGCTTCATCCCACCAGCCATCGAGTACCGATAAATTAAGCCCGCCGTTAGCAATCACTTTCATTCCTGATGTACCGCTTGCTTCAAGAGGGCGGCGCGGATTGTTCAGCCAAATATCACATCCTTCAACTAAATAACGAGCAACATTCATATCATAATTTTCGATGAAGACGAAACGCTTTCTAAATCTTTCTTCCATCGAGATCTCAAAAATTTCTTGAATGAACTTTTTGCCTTCTTCATCTTTGGGATGAGCTTTGCCTGCAAAAATTATTTGTACGGGAAATTCAACACTGTTAAGAATGTTGCTGAGACGTTCAATATCTTTAAGTAAAAGATTAGCACGTTTGTATGTTGCGAATCGCCGCGCGAATCCGATTGTAAGTGCAGTCGGATCGAGTACTTCCGAAGCGGCTTTTATTTCAAGACTGCTTCCGCCTCGTTGCTTGATTTGTTTTATCAAACTTCTTCTCGCAAATGCGACCAATCTTTCGCGTCGTCTTTCGTGAGTTCGCCAAAGTTCTTCATCGGGAATTTTATCTATTCTTTCCCAAACATTAGCATCGGCACTATCTTCAAGCCACTTCTCTCCCAAATATTGTGTTAGCAATTCTTCCATCTCACGCGAAATGTGAGAACGAATGTGAACGCCGTTTGTAACCGAGTCGATCGGTATTTCATTGAACGGAACATCTTTGAATCCGCTTGTCCACATTTTTTTCGAAACTTTTCTGTGCAGTTTGCTTACACCGTTGATGCATCCTGCAGTGTTCATTGCAAGGTGCGCCATGTTATACATCGATGCTTCTTTCCCTTTTGTAATTGTTCCGAGTTCGTAAAATTGTTTATCGGAAATTCCAAGTTTGTTGCGGTAGTAATCTCCGAAATATTTTTCCATCAACTCATTTGGGAAAACATCGATGCCTGCGGGAACGGGCGTGTGCGTTGTAAAAATGTTAGAATAATATCCGACTTCTTTTGCCTCGAAAAATGTTAAGCCGGAATTGTTCATCAAAGTTCTTATTCTTTCTAAAGAAAGAAACGCGGAATGTCCTTCATTCATGTGGCAAACAGTCGGGTTGATTCCGAGCGCGTAGATCGTTCGTATGCCGCCGATACCGAGAATCATTTCTTGTTGAATTCTTGTTTCAACATTTCCGCCGTAAAGTGTTTCTGTAATTTTTCTATCGGCAGTAGAATTTTGTTCGATGTTTGTATCGAGCAAGTACAAAGGAATTCTACCGATTTGAACTTTCCAAATTTGGAAGTGAACATTTCGTTGTGGGAACTCAACGGAAAGAATCAGCGCGGAGCCGTCATCATTATTCACTCTCTTCATCGGAAGATTTTCGAAATCATTTATTTCATATCTCTCATGTTGCCATCCGTCGGAACTCAAGTACTGCTGGAAATAACCTTCTTTGTAAAGAAGCCCGAGCCCGATTAAAGGCAGACCGAGATCGCTGGCAGATTTCAGATGATCGCCGGCAAGCACGCCAAGCCCTCCCGAATAAGTTTGCAAACATTCTGTCAATCCAAACTCGGCGGAGAAATAAATTATATTAAAATCTTTTTTCTGATTATGATTTTTTGAATACCAGGTCGATTCATTTAAATAAGTTTGAAGATGATTATAAACTCTATTCAGATGAGAAAGAAAGCCGTCATCTTTCGAAGCTTCGAGCAATCGCTCCTGGCTAATAATACCAAGCATTCTAACGGGATTGTGGTGAGTTTCTTCCCAGAGTTCGCCGTCAAGTCTTCTGAATAAAGCTTGCGCATCGGGGCTCCACGTCCACAAAAGGTTATAAACTATTTCTCTTAATTTTTCAAGATTTTCAGGTAAAGAAGGCACAACTTGAAAGGTGCCGACAAAATTAATCATCAAGTCTCCGAATAACTATAATATCGTAAATTAGCTGTGAAATATAATCAAAACCGACTCTGAATTTGAAATTTTCATGTTCAAAAAAATTTAGTTTGCTTCTTTCGGTTTTAAGTAAGAAGAAGTTGTCGGCGAGCGCAAAATCTTTTCGAAATTTTTCCACTTTTCTTCAGCGTTCGAAGAATTGGATTCGATGTATTCTGCAACGAGCTTCTCCCCCAAACTATAATTGACGATGTATGAACGATATGTTTCAAAAAACTTTATCCGTTGTTCCGCGCGCGGCTTGCTCGAAAGTGTAAATCTCATCAACATTTCAATTGCCTCATCTTTTGTGATTTCTCCATCAATATACTTTTGTGCGATTGCAACGACATAATCATCAAGTTGCGATTTCAATTTTTGTATTTTAAAATAATTTGAAATGCCGGAAGTATCAATTCCCGCCTTTGCACAAAGAATATTTTTAATGAAATCTTCTGCGGAATTATTCGGGAAGATCAAACTCATTCCAAAATCTGCCGTGCCTTCGGCGATTAAAGATTGCGGACTGAAAAGAGGATAAACAGAAAATTCAACCCAGCCGCGCTTCTTTACAAGATGTTTTTCGAGTAAAGAATTATAAACATGATGACCGGGGAAACCTTCGTGCGCGGCAAGATGCAACAGCCGATCGATTGTGGGTTGTATTGTCGTGTTCACTTGAATCAAACTTTTATAATTTCCTTTGTACCAATTATACGCGCTCCAGGATTTGCCGTTCACAATTTCCACTTCGAAATTTTCGTCGGCAGGAATCAATATTTTACTCATCGTGCGCTTGCGACATTCTTCGATGCAAAGAGAAAATATTTCTTCAATTTTTTCTTTCGGTACGAGAAATTTTTTCTCAAGATTCTCAAACCTCTCGGCGTATGTTCCATTACTTCCGAGCAGAGATTCCATCTCCTTTAAAATGGAAAGATATTTTTTCTGTTCATAGTTTGGCAAAGAAATATCATATAGTGCTTTTGCTTCTTCGGCAAATGTAAAACTTCCTCCGCGCAGAATAAATATTCTTGCTTTGATAGAAAGAAGTTGTCGATATAAAAAAGTGTAACGCATTCTCTCAATCTCATCGCCGCTTTGATTTGCAAGGCTATCAAGCCGATCGAGCAATGAATTACAATTTTGCTCTGCAAAGTTGAGGAGTGTATCCTTTGATAATTTTTTCAGTGATTCATCCGGAAGAAATTTCTCGGAACCATAAAAGGCATCAACAAAATTTTCGTCAATTGTTCCGATTGCAAGAGTTAATTTTACATAATGTTCGGCGATGTCATTTAGCATATTGTTCAAATCATTTTTGGTTGATGTTGGATTCTTCCCTTCACATCCCAAGAAAAATAAAATCAGTACAAAAATAAATTTCTGCTTCATTCTTGAATTTCTGTTCATTTATGTTTTAGTTTTAGAATTCTGTAATTAATTGCACCAATTGTTACGTCTACTTTTCCGTCTTTCGCGGTGATTGTTTCGCCATTCAAAAGATCGATAAATTCTTCGTCGGAAACTGCAGGAATAGTGAGCGAAATATTTTCATGTTCAATTCCTTTATTCAAAACCACGATCACCTTTTCATTCATATCGCTACGGATGAAGGCATAAATATTTTTACTCGAATGTAAAGTATAAAAATCACCATACAGCAATGCCGAAGAATTTTTTCGCACTGAAGAAAGCTTCCGCACAACTTCTAAAGTACTCTTCTGAAGATCGTCAAGTTGATTATCGAATTGCATCATCCGTCTATTATCGGGGTCTGCGGCGCCAGTTAATCCAATTTCATCGCCGTAGTAAATTACAGGCAAACCAGGAATCGTGAGGAGATAAGCCAACGCTAATTTTTGTTTATCATAACTTTGCGGATAATTCACAACGGGAGGATTGTTCCAACCAATTTCGATTGCATCGCCGGTTGTTAAAGTGATATCGCCATCGGCATAAGACATGAAGCGAACTTTGTCATGGCTATCGATAATATTTCCCATCAAATTATTTACACCATAAACATCAAAAGATTTTTTCAACTGCTCATCCAACATTGTGAAGGAAGCATTTGAATCGGCAAACGTAACGAGCGCGGCATCGTACAAAAGAAAATTAAACTGCGCGTTTAGTTGTCCGTTATTGACGTATGAGCTAACGAGTTCATAACTGCCGAAAGTTTCGCCGATTTGATAAACGTTTTGTTCGGGAAATTCATTATTAATTTTTTTTGTCAGCAATCTCCAAAATTCATTCGGAACATGTTTAACAGCATCGTGGCGGAAACCATCGGCACCGGAAGTTTTCAGCCACCAAATTGCATCGTTGGTTAATTGTTCAAGTGCATCACTTGATTTTGCAAAATCAAACGAAGGCATAAATGGTTCGAACCATGTTGTTAATCGATGTTCGTCCCACAATCTTAAATTTCTGCGTCCGTCTGGAAGTTCGAGTGAACCAAACCAATCTTTATGGTTTTGCCAATATGGATGTTCGGAGTGAACATGATGCGCGACAAAATCAAGAAGCACTTTTATTTTTCTTTTATGCGCTTCGTTAATAAATTTTTGAAGCAACTCCATCGTTCCGAATTTTTCTTCAACACTTCGCGGCTCGGTTGGCCAATAGCCGTGATAGCCGCTATAATAGCGGTGCGGCTCGGGATACTCTTGATATGCAAGATTTGTATTTTCTATAACCGGACTAATCCATAAAGTAGAAACAGCGAGCGAATCAAAATATCCTTCGGTTAGTTTTTGATAAAGTCCGGCTAAATCTCCGCCGTAATAATTTGCTTGCGGAAATATTTCGGGATGCTCGACTTTAACGCTGTTTGTTTTATCACCATCTTTGAATCTGTCGATTAACAAGGAGTAAAGAATATTCCCGTGCCAAAATTTTCCTGAATTATTTTTAACCGGAATTCCTTTCTCTAAAAAAATTGTTTGAAGATTTGAAACCGCTTTATCCGTCTGCACTAAAATTCTTATAAAATCTTTCGCAAGAATTTCCGATAGCTCAAATTGAAACGTAATTTCATTCCCTCTTTGAGCGTGTTCTAAATTGATCAACTCGTTATCAATAAGCACATAATATTTTCCTTTGGCGTGATCAATTGAAGACTGAGATTCAACTAAAAACTTTAAAACTAATTTTTCTTTTTCAACAACAAAACCATTTTGGTGCAGATAAATATTTTCTCCATCATCACTACTCACAGTAATTAAGGAATTTATTCCGCCCAGACCATTCGGCACCTGTTGGGCATTTATTGGGTCAAGAATTTCTTCTCCATCAACAAGAAATTTATATTCATAATTTCCCGGTGCAAGCATCAATTCAATTTCATAAGTGGCTTCTTTATTTTTTTGCATCGAAAGAGATTCACGATTCCATCCGTTAAAACTGCCGAAGATGTTCACCCGCTTCGCGGCTTTTTGCATCGCCAGCTCGAAGCGAACATTCTTTTTCTTATCCGAGCGAAGAAGCAAATCGTATTTACTGCCGTTGTTAAGCAAGCGAAGTACAGCAAGTTTATCGAATGAAGCAGTCGTTTTAATTTTCAATTCGTTCGTATTGCGATCGTATTGGGTTTCATATTCTTTGCCGGATAAAATTTCCACATCATACTTCTGCGCGAAGAATAAATCGCTAACAAGAAAAGTATTCCAAACGCCTTCGGTAACTTTGAGAGGGTTGACCAATTCTGTAACTCGCTGCGAAAATAATTCCGCGCAAAACATTACAGAGATTATAAAAATTGTTGCTTGATATTTGGTAATCATTTTATTTCACTTTTCAGAAAATCGCCTACAAAATAAAATATTTTCATCATCATTAAAACTTTTGATTGACAATTTGCTTCCCTATTTTTGCACACGACACTGAGACAATTGATTTTAAGGAACAAAATGAAAACGCAATTTCCACTACTCATAATTTTAACGGCTATTCTTTTTAATCATTGCAACAATTCGGATGAGGGAAAAAGCATCACCGCCTCCGGCACACTCGAAGCAAAAACTATTGTGGTTAGCAGTAAAATCGCCGGACAAATATTAACATTAAAAGTTGATGAAGGCTCGCAAGTTAAAATTGGCGATACACTTATGCTTATCGATAATGAAGTTTATTCATTGCAGCTGGCACAAGCCGAAGCCGCGTTTGACATGGCTGAAGCTCAACTTTCACTGCTGCAAAAAGGTTCGCGCAAAGAAGATGTTGAACAGGCGAATGCAGTTTTAAATCAAGCAAAAATAAATTATGATGCGGCGGAAAAAGATTTCAATCGCATAAAAAAACTTTTTGATGATGAAGCAGTTTCACAAAAACAATTCGATGACACAAAGAACAGATTGGAAATTTCGAAAGCACAATTAAAAGCGGCAGATGAAAATCTTACCAAACTAAAAAATATTATCCGTCCCGAAGAACTAAAACAAGCCGAAGCAAAACTGAAGCAAGCAAAAGCTTCCCGCGATTTGATACAGAAAAATATTTCTGAATGTGTAATCACTTCACCGACAAACGGCTTCATTACAAAAAAGTATTTTGAAGAAGGAGAAGTTGTTTCGCCAATGGGTTCACTTTTTCAAATTACGGATTTAGCTGAAGTTGATTTGGTTATTTATGTGAGCGAATCGGAACTTCCAAAAATTACAACAGGACAAAAAGCCGAAATTACGATCGACGCTTTTTCTGAAAAGAAATATGAAGGAAGAATAATTTACATTTCACCCGAAGCAGAGTTCACTCCGAAAAATATTCAAACAAAAGATGAGCGCACAAAACTTGTTTTTGCAGTGAAGATTAAAATCAAGAATGAGACCATGGAGTTGAAATCCGGTTTACCCGCCGATGCAAAAATAATTTTGTTATCGAATTGATTCGCATAACAAACTTCCGGAAAAGTTACGGCACAGTTGAGGCAGTGAAGGGCATTTCACTCAGTATTAATAAGGGTGAAATGTTCGGGCTTGTCGGTCCAGATGGCGCGGGCAAGACAACCACGCTTAGAACAATTTGCGGATTACTCATTCCCGATAGCGGCGAAGTATTTATCGATAATGAAAATATCGTTACTTCAAAAAAATCCATTCAATCGAAGATCGGTTATCTCTCTCAAAAATTTAGTTTGTACGGAGATTTATCCGTCGACGAAAATATAGAATTCTTCGCCGATGTACACGGAGTTAAAGAATTCAAAGCGCGAAGAAAAGAATTGCTGGAATTCACACGACTTGCACCATTCAATAAAAGACTTGCCGAAAAACTTTCCGGCGGCATGAAGCAAAAACTTGCACTTGCGTGCAGTCTAATTCATAAACCTAATCTACTTTTACTCGATGAACCGACAACAGGAGTTGATCCGGTTTCCCGACGCGAGTTTTGGAAAATTTTGAATGGCTTGCAACAAGAAGGTTTAACCATACTTTTGACAACTCCCTATCTCGATGAAGCGGAACGATGCAATCGCGTAGCATTAATGCACCTCGGGCGCATAACGATAAAGGATACACCCGATAAAATTAAATCATCGATTCATAAAATTGTTTTTGAAATTGTTGCTGAAGACGTTCGTAGTCTTGGTAATTTTCTTCGCGAAGAATTGAATCTTTCACCACAACTCTTCGGCGACAGAATTCATCTGCTTGTTGAAGAAGAATTTGATTTTTCGAATTTACTCGCAACACTCGAAACGAAAATGTTCGCAATAAATCATCATCGCAAAATTTCTCCCTCGCTCGAAAATGTTTTTATCGAGTTGATTCAAAATGCAAATCCGTTAAACGAAAATACTATTCTTCCAAAATGAACACGATTGAAGTCAACAACCTCACAAAAATTTTCGGAACGTTCACATCGGTTGACTCAATTTCTTTTCAAGTAAAAGAAGGAGAAATTTTCGGCTTCCTCGGCGCAAACGGCGCGGGGAAATCGACTACAATAAAAATGCTTTGCGCAATTTTAGAACCGACTTCGGGGGATGCAACCGTTGGAGGATTCAGCATTTCGCTTCAACCCGATGAGGTAAAGAAAAATATTGGTTATATGTCGCAGAGATTTTCGCTTTACCAGGATTTAACGGTTGAAGAGAATATTAATTTTTTCGGAGGCATTTACGGGATGTCAAACTCGCTTCTTCGCGAAAGAAAAAATTGGGTGTTAAACATTTCCGGTTTAGAAAAAGAAAAATCTACTCTAACCGGAGACTTGCCGGGAGGTATTAAACAAAGGCTTGCATTGGGTACGGCGGTTATGCACAAACCTAAAATAGTTTTTCTCGATGAACCGACAAGCGGTGTCGACCCTCTCGCAAGAAGAAATTTTTGGGAACTCATTCACACTCTTTCCGAAGAGGGAACAACCGTTTTTGTTACAACGCACTATCTCGAAGAAGCCGAATACTGCCGCAACATTATTTTGATTGATGCCGGCAAAATTATTGCCGAAGGGAATCCTAAAAAATTGAAAACAGATTATTTGAAATATGAAATAGTTGAAATTGAATGTGATGCGCCACTTCTATGTTTGAAATTGTTAACCGACTTCAACGGAGTAATTGACGTTTCACTTTTTGGAAATAAAATTCATGCAGTTATCTCCCCCGAAAATACGACGCTGGAAATGTTGAAAATTTTTCTTTCTGAAAAAGAAATTAGTTTGAAAGAAATTGTGAAAATTAATCCGACACTTGAGGATGTTTTCATTCATCTCTTGGAGCGAAAAAAATGAATTGGAAAAGATTACGCGCGATTATTAATAAAGAAGTCAAACACTTGCTTCGAGATACGCGAATGCTTGTTGTTCTACTCCTCTTCCCTGTCTTCCTTCTCATTATTTTCGGATATGCTGTCAATTTTGATGTATCCAAAATTACTTATTCCGTTTATGATCTCGATAAATCCAACGAGAGTAGAAATCTCGTTCGCATGTTCAACAGCTCCGATTATTTTATACAAAAATCTTTTATAACTGACGATGATGAAATAAAAAAACAACTCGATAAAAAATTTGTTCAATTCATACTTGTTATTCCTTCAGGCTTCTCAAAAAATATTGCCACAATGAAAAATATAAGTCTCCAAATATTAATTGACGGAGTTGACGGCAATACAGCATCGGTCATTCAAGCATACACAAATGCGGCGGCGGCGGCATTCAGCAATAAATTGAATGCAGAAATCTTAGCCCGAAAAGGTGCGAAACTTTTTCAGCCGATTAGTTTGGAACCGGTGTTTTGGTATAACCCCGATTTAAAATCAACGAGATTTTTAATTCCCGGTTTAATTGCAATGATACTCATCGTAACGGCAGTATTGAGTGTGTCATTGACGCTAGTTAGAGAGAAGGAAAAAGGAACAATCGAGCAACTCAATGTTTCACCCGTGAATGTTATCGAATTAATCTTTGGGAAAAGTTTGCCTTATGTTGTACTCTCATTCATCATCTCAATTTTCATTTTGATTGTCGGTTATTATCTTTTCGATACCGAAGTTAAAGGAAGTTATTTATTACTTGCAGTAACGACAGTAATATTTTTGTTTGCTTCGACAAGTCTCGGAATATTTATATCGACTGTTGCAGATTCGCAGCAAGTTGCGTTTTCAATTGCTACTTTCGCAACACTTCTTCCTTCCGTTATTCTCTCAGGATTTATCTTTCCTATTTCAAGTATGCCATTCATAGTACAGCTTGCAACAAATTTAACTCCCGCAAAATTTTTTGTGAATATACTTCGTGCAATAATTCTTCGAGGCACGGGCATCAATACTTTTGTCAATGATATTCTTTACTTACTACTATTCGCCTTTTTGTTTCTGATTCTCTCAATAATTATTTTTAGAAAAGATGAGAAGGCGAAATCATGATTGCCGGTTTCAAAATAATTTTACACATAGTTAGAAAAGAATTTCAGCAGTTCAAACGCGACCCGAAAATGTTCGGAGTAATTCTTGTTGCACCGGTGATTCAACTTATATTTTTGGGTTACGCCGCAACATTCGATTTGAAAGTTATCAATACAATTATCTTCGATCAGGATAAGAGTGAAACGAGCCGCAATTTGATTCGCTCTTTCGAAGGTTCGGGATATTTTTCGATAAACAAGTATTGTGATAATTACAACGAAGTCGAATCGGAAATTGATCTTGGCAATACAACAGTTGCAATAGTAATAGGAAAAGAATTCGAGAAAAATTTTCAACGCGGAGTGCAAACAAAAATCCAAACAATCTTTAACGGTTCGGATGGAAACTCTGCAAACATTGCGGCGGGTTATGTTGCAGGCGTTGTTGCCAATTTTTCAAAAAATATTTTGGAAGAGCGATTAACAAAATTTGCCGGAAAAAATATTTCGCTCATTCAAATCATTCCGGAAAGTAGAATATGGTACAACCCAACATTGCAAACAAGAATTTTCATGGTGCCGGCTATTGTCGGGCTGCTGCTTTCAATCATCACATTACTTCTCACATCGCTTGCGATTGTGAAAGAAAAGGAAATCGGAACGCTTGAACAGCTTGTTGTTACGCCGATAAAACCACATCAGCTAATTTTAGGAAAGTTAATCCCATTTGTTTTGTTGGGATTTGTCGCAGTGTTTGTTGCGCTATCCGCAATGTATTTAATTTTTGGAATTGGGGTGCGCGGAAGCGTAATCTTTTTATTGATTTCATCTTTCTTCTATATTTTTTCAACGCTCGGTTTGGGATTGTTAGTTTCAACAATTTCAAGAACGCAACAACAAGCAATGATGATTGCAATATTCGGAGTAATGATGCCGATGGTTTATCTCTCCGGTTTTACTTTTCCATTGGAGAATATGCCTGAAATAATCCAATGGATTAGTTATGTTATTCCGTTGAGATATTTTCTGGTGATTATTCGGGGAGTAATTTTAAAGGGAATTGGTTTTGAAGATTTATGGGGAGAAGTGTTAATTCTATTTTTAATGGGAATCGCAATTTTATTTCTAAGCACACTTCGCTTTAAAAAGAAATTAGAATGAATACTATTCTACGGTAACACTCTTTGCAAGATTTCTCGGCTGATCTACATTCAATCCTTTTTTAACCGCAATATGATAAGCGAGCAGTTGAAGAGGTATTACTGTCAGCACCGGCATCAGCAATCTTATTGTATCGGGAACTTTAATAACCCAATCGACGAGGTTATCAATTTCATCATCGCTTTCGTTCGCAATGACAATCACTTTTCCTTTTCTTGCTTTAACTTCTTCAATGTTGCTAATTATTTTTTCGTATGTAGAATCTTTTGGTGCAATAAATACAACCGGCATATTCTCATCAACCAAAGCGATTGGTCCATGCTTCATTTCAGCCGCAGGATAACCTTCAGCGTGGATGTAAGAAATTTCTTTTAGCTTCAGCGCACCTTCAAGTGCTACGGGAAAATTATATCCTCTTCCCAAATAAAGGAAGTTATGCGAATCGACAAACTCTTCGGCAATTGATTCTATTTGTGAATTCAGTTTCAATATTTTAGAAATCTTTTCAGGTATTGAATAAAATTCTTCTACAATTTTTTTGCCGTCAACAAGACTCATATCCTTTCTCCGCGCAAGCAAGAGCGTGATTAACGCAAGCACAAGCAATTGACTTGTAAACGCTTTTGTAGATGCAACTCCAATTTCGGGACCGGCGTGAACATAAACTCCGGCGTCACTCTCGCGCGCAATTGAACTTCCGACAACATTACAAATGCCGAGGCAGAGTGCCCCTTTTTGTTTTGCTTCACGAAGTGCGGCAAGTGTATCAGCAGTTTCTCCGCTTTGCGAAATAAAGAAAATTGTATCATCGGAATTTAATATCGGATTGCGATAGCGAAACTCCGATGCGTATTCTACTTCGGTTGGGATTCGCAAAAATTGTTCGAACATATATTCGCCTACCAATGCGCTGTGCCATGAAGTTCCGCACGCGGAAATGATGAATCGTTTTGATTTAATCAATCTTTCCAAAATATTTTCTAAACCGCCAAGTTTCACGGTGCCGAATTCGTGGATTAATCTGCCGCGCATAGAATTTTTTACCGACTCCGGTTGTTCCATAATTTCTTTCAACATAAAAGTCGGATAGCCGCCGCGGTCAAGTTCATCAAGCGTCATATTAATTTCAATGATCTCTTTTTGAATATCTTCATCTTCAATTGTTTTGGTTATCACTTTATCGGCAAATACTTCAACTACCTCATTATCTTCTAAATAAATAATTTGATTAGTGTGAGCGACGAGTGCAGAAACATCGGAGGCAATAAAATTTTCATTCTCCCCGATTCCAAGAACAAGCGGAGAACCTTTTCTGGCAACAACAATTTTATCGGGTTCTTTCTGATATACTACGGCAATGCCATAAGCACCATCAACTTCCGAAAGTGCGAGCCTGACTGATTGAAACATGTTGTGCCCCTTTTTCAAAAAGCTATCGATTAAGTGTGCGACGACTTCAGTATCGGTTTCGCTTCGGAATGTGTAGCCATCTTCGCGGAGAATTTTTTTAAGCGTTTGATAATTTTCAATGATGCCGTTGTGTATAATGAAAAGCGTACCATCTTCATTGATATGCGGATGAGCATTGATTTCATTGGGTTCGCCGTGTGTTGCCCAACGTGTGTGTCCCAGTCCGATAGTCGAGTTAAGTTTCTCACTTAGAATTTTTCGTTCGAGAAGTGAGACTTTTCCTTTGTTTTTAACGACCTTAACTTTTTCATTTTTGATGACTCCAATACCGGCAGAATCGTAGCCGCGATATTCAAGCCGTTTCAAACCTTCGATAATAATCGGCACACAATTTTTTTTGCCGATGTATCCAACTATTCCGCACATTTTAAATTTCTCTTCTTTAAAAAATCTTTACTAAAAAATAATTAACGCATTCTTACAAGTTTGTGATTGGTCGATTTCGTTTTGTCGGGAAATTTTGAAATCACTTTGTAAATGTAAAGACCATTGGCAATATCATCACCATCCTGATCTCTCCCGTCCCACAAAATTTTATTAAAACCGATGTTGTAATCTGTGTAGGGAATTTTCAAATCTTTAATTAATCTCCCCGCAACAGTGTAAATTTTTATACTTAACTCATCAGGTTTTTGCGAGCCACGTAGTTCAAATGTGAAATGAGTATTATCGCTAAACGGATTCGGATAGTTGTAGATGAGTGCAATATCATTTTCATCATAAACATAAAAGATGGAGCGATGATAAGTTGTATCGAAGAAATTTCCCGATGCATCTTTTGCGAGCACGTCAAGTGTGTGTCTTCCTTTCGTTAGGGTAGGACGCCAATCTATCACAAATTTAGAATTAGGATATGGGGAATAAGATTTCTGAAGATCGCTTCGACTAAAATTCATCGGGACATTATCGTAAATCAATGTGAAGAAGGAAGTATCAAGCGGCATCGGTGAGTTGTCCTCAAGTGTAATTTGAATATGAGGTTTCTTTGCGATTATATCTCCGTTAATAATTTCTTTACCGTCGAACGTAATATTGAATCCGGGATTAACACTATCGCGCGCAACAAAGAAAGAGCGGGAATTGATATTATTGAATGTAAAATATTCTCGCTTAGGAAAATCGACAATAGCTTTAACGGAATGATCAAAAATAAAGGGGGATGTATCGAATGTATAACTTACTTTACTCGAATCTTTCGGTAGAAGAGAGATAGGAGCAGAATAAAAAACGCTGTCGCTTCCGTCGAAATAGAATCTTAACATTGCACTACTAACTTCGCCTTTGCCAAGATTTCGCGCGGTTAAGCGAAATGTTGTGGGCATTCCTTGCAGAAGGGAATCTTGATCAAACTTAAAATCATTTTTAGTTAAAACAATTTCGGGAAGTTCATCGTAACCGACAGAGATATTTGAAAACTGAATTGGATTAACTGATGTGAAAGAAGTATCGAGGAAACTGAATTTCAATTTCATATTTGTATGCTTATCGGCATCTATTGAGCTTAAATCAAACGGCGATGGAACGCTTTGATTCAGCGTATCCCATTGTTTCGATTCTTGATTGAAGCCAAAAAGTTTAACATTATAACTCCCCGAGGCAGATCCAGATGTAATATCATATTGGAGATTTTTCCATTCCTTTGCCGGACCGATATTCGAAGTTTCAACGTCTCCTTTCGAATCCAAATATTTTAACTTAAACACTCCAATAGCTCGTGGCAGATTTTTCCCAAGCATATACACGGTTGAATAAATTAAATCATTTGTCCAGTCATAAGTCCACGCAAAATATCTCATTACCTCAGAAGGATTCAAACTGTAATTTGTTTGCCACTCTTGTTCATAAGTGCCGTCTGAAAGTCTGATTCGCCTCATGAAACCTGAGTTATAATTTTCATAAGGATAGAAGCGGTCTTCAAAAACAAAAAAGCTTGCGAAACCTTGATAGCTAAGGAGATTGGGATAAAAATATTCGTTGACCAATTGCCAATCGTATGGAGGATTAGTAGAGGTGCTAAATTTCCGAATAGTGTAACGAGGTGCGCCGGTAGTGTCATAAACTGCGATGTTGTAAATGTACATACTGTCGGAAGCCAGGTAGTACGCATTTTTCGTTGTATCGCCTGTCGCCCAATCTAATAAACCGGCATTAACAGAAACCGTATCAATAGTTCCAAGATCAGGATGCACTCTAATGATATGATGCGCATCTTTAAAGGGAACATAAATGTAACCATCGGAATGATAGACAATTTGGTTTCGAATTTGATCATAGAAATTCGGAACTGTTCCGTAGTATTGTCCTTTAACGGTTCCCTGAAAACCGGTACCAAATTTGTAAATAAAAGATTTGCCGGATAGATTGTAATTGAATACATAGAACCAAAGATGTCCGATATAAAAATATTTTCCGTCTGTAGTAAGGCATGACCTCCCGACCGAATCAAATATTGCGGTACTATCGAGAAGAATCTCTTCGAGTTTAGTTTCAACACTCGGCTTTGGTGGAAGCAAAGCTGTGTTGAGAGATAAACTTTGATTTACTCCATTATAGTTCATATTGCTCGATTCAAAAAGTAGCAGCTGATTTCCGGAAATTGTAAAGCCGGCAAAGTCTTCCGTAGAAATTGAAAACGTTCTAATTTTACTCCACTTCCCCATATTATCGCCATCAAAAATTCTTGCGCGCCAAAAATAATGATTGATATTTAACGGTGGAGTTATCCAATTCAAAACTCCATCCTGAGCAAAGAGTGCGCCTGAAGTGAAGATTGGATTTGTGAAATTTAATGATGTATCAATCTCGATAAAATATTGTAACTCTCTTTGTATGTACTGCCCAATATCGGTGATAAGAAATTTAACTTGCGATTCACCCGTTTTATAACCGTCAATCGGTTCGATTATACTTGGTTCACTTAAATTGTAGACAGGCACAGTCGTAGTTCCGGTGTTATCGGAATAATCGCTTTCATATAAACTATCAACCAAATTTATTTTTGCATGTAAGGAATACAATCCCCCGAGCGTAGGAATCCAAGAAAAGATAACAGAGTCGGCGTTGCCAAAAACAGGTATGCGTACTTTCCCTATTGTTCCGGAAGTATCACTTGACGAAAAAAATAATTCAACGGAAACTGAATCGGAAATAAGAATACCATAATTGTAAAGTTTCACTTTGACCGCAACCGTGTCATCAACAATTGGAGTTTCGGGTTGAACCGAAATATCACTTCCGGTTATTGCGAAATCGACTGTCTTCGGAAATGCAAGTTCCAACGCTGGATCACCGAGATATGTTAAAAGTGAAATTTGGTTTGCGTAAAAACCGAATGGCGGTGTCAAACCTTTTGCATTTAGGAACGCTTTACCTGTAATATAATTTTTCTTGTTGTAGATTTGATCGAACGTTAGGTTATTAACAAACTTACCAATCTCCCAATGTGTTAAACCCGATGAGCCAAAAAATCCGATACTACCTTTTCCGGCAACATTATTGAATTGTTCACCGAAAACATATTGGTTATCAAAGTGCGCAGTATAGCAGGTAACACTCATTACAAGCGGAAATTTTCCCTCATTTCGGAGTAGATAAATATCATCAAGAAGAAAAGTTAAATCCCACTGATAACCTCCGCCGTGCCCATAGTAGTTCGCAATTGAAACACCTTTATCAAAATATTTTCTAATCTCTGCGGTGCTTCCTAAATATGGGTAGTGTTCCGGTTTGTTCGGGTATCTAAATACGAGGTAGGCGTTGAACCCATTATTCGAAATAAAATCACTTTTTAAACGGAGCGAAGCATCATTAAATCCGAATTGATTTTCATCATCGTTATTTAAACCTGAAGCCATCAGCAATATTGATTCTCTCCACAATTTATCAGGATTTGAAGGATAGGAAGAAATTTTGTCCAGAAAATTATTTCCTTGAGTTTCATCTTCGATTGAAATTCTTCCGATAGCAAGATCAGGTAAAATATCAGTACCGACGACACACACGAAGCCGTTATCACTTGCCGCTTGTCCATAAGTATAGGAATGATATGGAAGAGAAGGAATGTAATTTTTTTTATTTGTTGGAATTATCTCTCGATAGTCGTAACTCATATCTCCGACGAGCGCAACATAAACGGGTGCCGGAGTTTGATAATTTTCGAATGCATGTTTGACAAAATCTTTTATTGCATTTGGGCTTAAAAGTCCATAACTGAATTCATCATAAATATCTTGAATATCAGCGATAAAAATTCTCGGAGTCGTAATACCAGAATCAGGATAATTTGCGCTTCTGATAGATGCCAATCTTTGCGCAATATTATTGAAGGCAGAGTGAGTTACGATGATATAATCAGCACCGTTTGCCGTGCTGCGTAAATTGGATGGAACATCGGTTCTAATCGAATCAACTGACAGAAAATAATTATCAGCAACGCAGTAGTAATCAACTCTTCCGATAGTTGAATCTACAAAAGTAATAGTTCTATCGCTATCATTCAGGAAAAAAGTATTAATAAAAATTTGGTTTTTAGATGGAACGAAAACACGCATTGAATCGGTTTGCCAATTCCAAGTCCAGTATCTGTTCAATCCATCTCGATTCGGCGGCGACGTGAAGAAATAGTGATTAACATTCACGCGGTTAAAAGTCCAATATTCGAACTCATACCAGTTAACTCTAATCTCATCATATTTCGACCAAGGGTTACAGGTAAGTCCATTCACACTTACTGAAATGTAGTTCCCATCAAAAAAAATCTGGAAACTATCGGGCGAAACATAAAAGTTTGAGGAGAAAATTTTTTCTTCCTGTCCATTCCATCTTGCATCACCGACAAGTTTATCGTTAATAAAAACTTTTGCGATATGATCGTAAAAGCAATCATATTTGGTCATTCCATGCATGCCCACGCGAAGATTCACAACAGGATTGTTTTCATTAAATTCATACAATCTTACAAATCGTGAAATAAATTTATGCGTAGAGATGCTGTCCTGTCCGGTAACTTTATCCCAAAACCAATAATCTCTGTTGCCATCTCCGGCGTAACCCAATCTTTCGTAGAGAGAATCTTTTTCGTAGTGGTCAACTCGCAAAACCGTGTTGATTGTTCGATCGTAATTGGAAGGATACGCATCTTTATATTCAAATCTGAGAGATGTTGTATCTCCGTTTATCGATAACCAATATAAGTTGGAATTGTTATAAATATTTAAATAAGAATATGGAGATGGTGAGGGAGGAACACCAACAAAATTAATAAAATCTCCAGGTTGAAAGGTTGCGTCACCGCCATCTTTAACTTCAATGGGCACGGCGTTCCCGTCGTTGTAAAGTTCAAGTTTGTAACTCGGAATTCCTGTTCCAAGATTAACACCTGCGGCGGAAAGTTGTTCGAATGTAATTCGATATAATCCTTTTTCTTTCAAATATATTTTGTACCAATTTTTCTGAGGATCGTACCAATAGTTTGAGGTCGGAGAATTGCTCTTCATATTTTCTTTCGCCATCAACTGCTTGGCAACATTATTATTCAGAACGGAATTTGAAAGAAATTCGGAAGTAAAATTATCGCTGAAGACAGATTGAATTCCCTCATAGCCGGAATTGTTGAAATCGATTCTTATCGTGATACTCTTTAAGAAAACAGCTTCTCTCGAAACCGGATTGAAGCGATACGGTGAAATCTCTACAGGAAGAATTTTTGAATATCTGAAAATTGCATTCGGCATTAACTGCGCGTGTGAAGTCGGGTAGTATTCATTCTTAGAATAAACAGCTTCGTCAAATTTTTCTACCGATAATTTACCGTCGTCATCAAGTTCAGGATAAGGAAGGAAGAAAACATTTTTTAACACAGCAGATTGTTGTTTTACAATCGAAAGTTTCGGGTTGGAGTTGAATGGAATTGCGAGGTTGAAAAAATGAGATGGTAGCCACGGCTCGCCAAATTCTCTGAAAGAATAAAAATCTCCGCTAAAATAATGAAAGGCGTTTCCATTGATAATTGTATCGTGCAATTGATAAACGCCGTCGAAGTTAAACTCAACAATAAAATGATCTGCATCCGAGCTGATGATTTTATGTTGTTGAGACAACAATGATGAAGTTAGCAGTATTGTTAGGCAGAGAGTAAATAGCACTGAGGTGAATCTCATTCAAACATCCATAATTTAATTTTCATGGAAAAAAAATTAGGCACGTGTGAATAGCCTATCAAGTGAAAAAAAGAGAACTGACGCTAGTGGAAGAATAAATACCCTAATGAAATCGAGAGTAGAAAGTCTTCCTGCTTCTTGCCTTTAAATTTATGAGTGAGCATTCCAAACTTAAATTCAAAGTTCCAGAGATATGAAAGAAGATAATTGAATTTCAAATTGATGGAATTTTTTATTTCTAATTCGCCATCCAACAAAACAGCAATCGAATCATCTTGCAAAGTCGTACTCAAAAAATAAGACCCGCCAACATTTTCAACGAGGTTGCCGCTATTGTCATATAAATTTCTTCCGTGTAAATAATTATTAAAGCTGAGAGAAACATTGCCGTTCTTGAATGGAGTGTATGAAATTTTTGTTGACCAAAGAGTCGAGTTCGGTTCCATATTAATTCCGAGCGGATAACTATTATTAGTGTATGCGAACGATTCGCCGATTCCGGTGTGCGATAATGTATATGGTCTAATTACGGAGTATTCACTTGTTAAAACCAAATTTTGAAGCAACAACGGATTCGTTAAATTAAAACCGATTTGATATGCCCATCTGTTTTGCCAAAAATTTCCATCATCCCGCGTGATGTAGTCAAAATGAATATCATCAATCATGAAAGATGAATACAAATTCAATCCTGAAGTTGGATAATAACTTGCATCCAAAACCAAAAATGAATTATCAAGATCACCCAACGATCTTTGTGATGATTCCCAAAATGAAAAAGGAGAAAGATAAGCTAACTCTACGCTGCGATTTGCGTAGATGATGATTTGGTTTCCTCCGATTCTTAAATTCTGCAACGGTGAAAAACTTATGCGATTGATCGCAACATATTTAGAATTTTTATTTCTAACATCACCAATTGTGCTGTCAATAAAAACCGAAGTTGTCGGTTGCACCAGCCAACCATGCAAAAAATCGTAAGAGAATGATTTCCATTTAAATTGGAATTTTACAAAATCAAATAGCTGAGTTACCGAACCGAGTAGGAATGGATTAACCGCACTATTTCCCCACAACACTCGTTCTCTTCCAATCTGAAATTTAAAGTGATCAGAAAAAAAATAAGCATGTCCATAAGTTGCGTCAAAGTTATTTAAACCGGTTATGTTGAAAGTATAACTTTGCCGAATGCGCCGGTCGTTCATCGCTGTAAATCTGTTACCAAACTGCAAACCGTTTGTAGCCGCAACGTTTAAACCAAAGTTTTCATAATCAAGCAAAATTGATGCGCCATACATGAACAAAGAAGCGGAACCGAGATCATCTTTCAAATAATCCAAAGATAACACTGCCGACAATCTGAATAGAGCGGAAGAATCCCCCGTAGAGTAAAAATAATTTTCATTCTGTTCTTTGAAATGTTCGAAGATATCAAATCCCATTTCTTTTGTAAGGGAAGGAATTTCTTTTTTTTGATCCGAAAAAATATTTATCCAATATTCGATTTCTTCCATCTCAACCGAAGATATTTTTGGATTACTTTTTTTTGCATCATCCAAAAATGTTGCAATCTCTTTTCGATGAAAAGGGATAATTGCAGCATCGTAACCGGCAATGAACGATTTATACGAAAGAGTTCGAAGCAAATCATACACGGGATGATTTACCGGAACTAATTCATTCTGCGCCGATGTAACTACAGCAAAGAAAAAGAATATCGCACAAAGTTTGAAAGCTCGCATTAAATATTTCCTTCATTCGTAAAAACAATATAAGGAGTTTTTAGCACGAGCATTAAATCAGTAAAAAAATTTGCTTGGGAATAATATTCCAATTCCATTTTAATTCTTTTTTCAGGGGTAAGCGTTTGTCTTCCATTCAGTTGAGAGATCCCTGTTATTCCCGGTTTGTATTTGAATATTTGCCGCATCTCGTCAGTGTAATCTTCAGTTAAAGAAATTACTTCCGGGCGTGGACCTACTATCGACATATCTCCAAGTAGTACATTTACTACTTGGGGTAGTTCATCGATACTTAATCGTCTGAAAAGTTTTCCTGTTTTTGTTAAGCGAGGATCATCAACTTGAGTGAGGGCGGGACCAAGAGATTCGGCTTTATCAACCATTCCTCTGAGTTTATACATATTGAAAATTTTACCGTCAACACCGACTCTTTTCTGTACAAAAATTGCCGGACCTTTTGATTCAAGTTTGACCATCAACATGCAAATTAATAGTAAAGGGGAAAAAATTAGAAGTGTAAGAAGAGAAAACAGAATATCCGTGAAGCGTTTAATGAAACTTCCGTGTTTGCCCATCAATAAAAAGATTAATTAGTGTTTAAATTCTTTTGCAACTTCGCAAACGACCTCAACAACAATTTCAGCTTGTTGTCGGGTCAATCCCGGATAAAGCGGAAGGGAGATTAATCTTGGGAACGCATCTTCAGCAACCGGAAAATCATGATCTCTGATATTTAATGTTTTGTGGTAATAAATATGCTTATGAACCGGCATGAAATGAACGCCCGTTCCTACACCACGTTTTTTCAACTCGTCAATAAATTGAGCACGATTAATTTTCAGTTGCTCAAGCTTCAATTTGATAACGTAAAGATGCCATGCTGATTCCCGATCAGATTTAATGGCTGGAATATCGAGGAAGTCACAATCTTTAAAACCCTCATTGTACACAGAGGCAAGCTCTTTCCGCTGTTGCCACATCGCATCAACTTTCTTTAATTGCGCCAACCCAAGTGATGCCTGAATATCCGTAAAATTGTATTTGTAACCTGCGGCGACAACTTCATAATACCATGAGCCTGCTTCCGAATATCTTTTCCATGCATCACGATTTATTCCGTGCATTCGCATTAAAGTTGTGCGGGAAGCAACCTCCTCATCACTTGTACAAATCATTCCACCTTCACCGGTGGAGAGTGTTTTCGTGGCGTAAAAACTAAAGCAGGTTACGTCTGCAATCGTTCCGACCTTCCTTCCCTTATAAATTGCCGGTAATGAATGTGCCGCATCTTCAATTACTTTAAGATTGTGCTTGCGCGCCAACTCAATAATTTCATCCATATCACATGGTTGCCCTGCATAGTGAACAGGAATAATTGCTCTTGTGTTCGGAGTGATTGCTCTCTCAATCGCTTCAAGAGAAATATTCAATGTCTCAGGTTCAACATCAACGATTACAGGAGTAGCACCGAAGTAACAAACAATCTCTGCGGTTGCAGGAAAAGTCATTGTAGGAACAATCACTTCATCTCCTCTTTGAATTTGATATGCTTCAAGTGTGAGATGCCCTGCGGCAGTCCAGGAGTTTGCAGATACTGCATATTTGGAACCGATGTAGTTTTTGAATTCTTCTTCAAATTTAAGGGTTTTAGGACCCATGCTCAGCCAACCCGAGCGAAGGGTATCTACAACCTCGTCGATTTCCTCTTCGGCAATGAAAGGTTTGTGGAACTGAATATACTCCTTCACACGGAGTTCATTCAGCGGGAAATTATCATTTTTCAATTAAAATCTTTTGAATGTTAATCTGGAATAGTTTACTTATTTTTTTCTATTAATTTATCAAATATAAAATTTTTGATTAAAAGAATAATAAAAATTTTACAAGATTTTAAATGTGAGTTACGTCGTTTTGGGTGAATAAATTATTACTACTGTCATGAATTCATCCTTTGATAAGATGAAGTAGGCCATAGCTTAAGGACTTTTTATTCGAGTGAGGGAATATTTTCGTAAGGACTGAAACCATTTGCCTGACGTAGCTACAACATTGTAATGTCTCTGAATAAATTTCTGAAAATTGAGTAATGATTTAGAAAGTCGAAAAAAATTAGTTTAAATTACACCGCAATCTCGGTGCATTATTCACGCTGGAAATTGCTCTAATTATACCGCAGTTATCATGAATTTTAACTATACGAATTTTTCAGATAATTTTTTTTTTGCGGAATAATTAATTCTTTAAAACACTTAAAATTTAATGGATAACTAATGAAACCTTACTCCTCGCACCCAAATTATTCTATGTCAATGGTAGAAGATTTGGAATTAACAGATTTAATTCAAAAAGAAATAAATAATTCAAATATTAATTATGTTTTGGAGACAGGAACTTTTCGAGGGAAAGGTTCCACAACCCAGATCGCGAAAAGTTTTCGTGAAGGGAGAAAACCGGAAAGATTTATCACTATTGAAGCTAATTGGAGAAATTGGAGAACTGCAAAAATCAACTTATCAAAATTTAAATTTGTCGAGTGTGTTTGGGGACTAACCGTACCGACCCATGAAGCTATCTCCTTTATCGAAAACGATGAGATGCTTCTAAACCATGACAAATACGAAGATATTTACGTCGATGCGATTGAAAATCCGTTGTTGTTTTATAAAAAAGAAATTGCGGGCAAATCGAAACTTTTTGAAAATAAAATTCTTAATAGTTTAGGTCGTGTGTCAACAGTAATCGATAAACAATTCAATTTCGTCGGCGATGATTTATTGCGAAAATATCTCAATCTTTTTCAGGACAAAAATCCACTGATCCTTTTAGACTCTGCAGGTGGAATTGGATTTTTAGAATTTACTATCGTAAGAAATGCTTTAACCAATAATGAATATTTGATTATACTTGATGATATTCACCATATCAAGCATTACAGAAGTTACCACGAAATAAAAAATTCGAAAGATTTTGAAATCTTAAAAGCGAACGAACAAAACGGCTGGGTGTTCGCGAGGCATCATTCTAAATGAGTGAATAATTTTTTTATAAATTTTATTTTGGTTGTTAGGATTGCTGAAAGGATCAAACGGACTAAGTTATTCACAGTCTGAATGTAGAAATTTTGTGAATCAATTCGGAAGTACTGTTAACACAAGTTTCATCTTTGATTTTTAATTTTTAGTATATGCGGTGTTTTTAATTTTAAAATGTATTGTGGAAAGTCAATAAGTTAAAAGTTTGGTTTAAGCGACTCATTAGTACTATTTTCAACCGAAGATAAATTGGGTAATTGGACTACAAGAAAAAAGATTAGCCAAAAAGGTAAATCTGCAGAAAGCCAACCATACGATAATATATTAATTGATTCAAAAAATGCTCTAAAGAAAAATCCTATTCCAATCGCAAAACATGCAATACAGAGTATAGCGTTCGATGGATTTAGTACTTTAAGTTTGTCGATCGAAGCAACTCCATATTTTATAAAATTAAAAATTAAAAACAATCCGGCAAGCAAACCAAAAATCCCCATTTCTGATGCAAGTAAAAGGTAAAAATTATGTTGATGTCCGAAATCCGCTATGTGAAATAATTGGTTTATTCTTTGTTCATTCCAACTTCCGAGGTGTACCGGGAGATATCTATACATCTCGTATTTAAACGAAGCCGGACCGACACCCAATATTGGATTATCAAAAAACATATTCCAAGCCATCGTCCAAAAATTTTCTCGTCCACTACTCATACGTTCCAACCTTAAGTAAATTTCGAGAAAATGCATTAAATCTGTAAGCATAATTACAATCGCAAATGAACCCAGAATCATCAAGGCAGTGAACCAAAACTTCTTTCTTTTTAAAAAATATAGTAAAACTCCCGACGCGGCGATTAATGCCAATAGTGAACTTCGCGAATTGTTTAATAACAAGCCGATCAAGTTGAAAATTGACGCGACGAGATATAGTTTCTTCAATCTACCGTTATTGGAATAAAAATAGAATACGATGCTGAGAATAACTGAAACATAAATCGGTGCACTGACAAAATTAACATTGCTGAACAAACCTCCAAGTCTCAGCATGGCATCATCATCCGTTAATAAAGAAAATCCGCTCTTTGCAAAATCATAAATAATGCTCAAACTTAGAACTGATCCCGCTATGATGAGTGAGATCAATATTAGTTTAAGTTTCTCAAAATCATTGATTAATGCGGTGAGTAAATAAAATATTATGATAAACGCGGAAACTCTAAATATTTGTTCAGTCCCCTTGATAATATGGATTGAGTCCAAAGTTGAAACCAACATCACAACAAAAAAAAGAGCTAAGGTCTTCATAAGTGGTGCCGGCAAAAGAGGATAATTTTTGTATTTCAATTGATATCTGAAAAAGAACAAAACGAGTAGAAGGGTTGAAAGTCCTAACACAACAATATCTCGAAAGTTTTTAGTTACATCAGCTATGAGAACTAAAAACAATATTGGTATTAACATTAAAAGATATTTTTTAAGGAAAACAATTGTTGCAATCATTAAAATAACTAATAGTATTATGTTAACAAGAAACGGAGTTAATACAACAGTGAATAACGATATAGCGATACCCATTTTCAGCCAGGCATTTCTGTCTGTAATATTTTTTCTTAAGCTGTCCAAATAGTCAAAATACTTTTTAATCATTAAGAAGTCCACCTTAATATTTTTATTAGTCGTTTAACTACACCTTTGAATGTACCCAGTGCATAAACTGCATGAATAAAAATGACTAACCAAAAGAAATTAAAACCTGTTTTCGAAATACTTGTTTTCATTTTTATCATTTCGATAAGCAAAAAGAGAAGATAAGATATATTTAAAAAAGCAAATATTTCTGTTATTTGATTTAAGTAGTTTTGTGAAAACAGATATTTATTTAAAACTAACAGCATAACAAGCCAAAGATTTATAAACCAAAAGAGTGCTGGAATTTTATGTTTCCTACCGTGTTTAAGAAGATTAAATCCAACATAGACTCCTGAATCAAACATTTGCTTGACAAAAGAATGTAAATTATTTCGAACCTCGTAATAATATTTAAGATTTGGGTGGGTTAATATTTTTAATCCACATGTTTCTATCCGGTGAGCAAATTCGTTATCCTGGTTCCTCACCATTTCCTCATTATAAAAACCAACTTTCTCGAATACTTCTTTGCGCACTGCCATGATGCCTGTTGTGAATCCGTAAATCGGTTCTTTCATTTCATAAATTTTTTTCCAGTTTCTGCCAAATCTTGAAATTGTAAAGTGTTGATTCAGTAATTCAAATTTTGTTTTTGCTTTTGTGAAGTCCATCGAAGGAGAAAATACCGCGACATCTTTTCTCTCACTTAAAAGTTGCATCAAATTTTTGAAATAGTTTTTATCAATGATTGCATGAGCTCCCAAATATTGCACAACTTCAACATTGTTATCTAAACAAAACTTTGTACCAATGTTCAATGCGACAGGAGTAATCTTTTTTTCGTTTTGAAGAAAGTGAAAATTACTATTTCGTGCGGAAAATTCTTCAACCATTTCCTTTGTTCCGTCCGTCGATAATCCATCAACGATTGAAATTAATATTTCATCTTTGTCATTCATTTGTGCTTCGATAGAATTTAAAAGCAATCGCAACGAATCACACTCGTTTAGAGATGGAATAACAACACCAATCTTCATTGCTTGCTCAATTCCTCCTGGTAGTGATTCCACATCATCTCGACCGAATTTTTCCAATCATATTTTTCTTCAACAAATTTTCTACCATTGTTACCAAGTTTGTTACGCAAATGTTCATCATCGATTAGTGATTGAAATTTTGTTACGCAATCAGTTTCATCCGAGAGATTTACCGATAGCCCTGTAACATTATTTTCATAGACTTCTTTTAGTCCATCAATATCTGAAACAACAACAGGCAAACGACACGCGCTTGCTTCAAGCACCGAAACTCCGAATGATTCTCGTCGCGAAAGATTGGCGAAGATGTGCATTTGGGAATAATATTTCGGAAGTTCAGATTGTTCAATGTAACCAATAAAATCAACGTTTTGCTCAATGCCTAATTTTTTCACCATTTCCTGCAAATGGCTTTTATCTTTCCCATTGCCAATTAACTGTAGTTTTAATTTTCTGCTGAGATTTCTTTTTACAAGTTTTGCGAATAGCTCGATGAGAATATCGAGTCCATAATTTAAGTCTAAATTTTTTACAGAACCGATGATAATCTCATCATTCACTTTTAATTTTTGCGCACAAATAAATTTTTCCAAATCAATCCCAAATGGAATTTGATGAATTTTGGTCTGCGTATATTTTTCTGTTACGCTAACAAGTATTTTGCTTGTCGCAAAAATTCTATCCGCTTTGTTGAGCGCAAATTGTATTAACTTTTTCTGAAGAAAACCATGAAATGGAAAACTCATTACATCACTTCCCCAAACAGAAATGAAGTAAGGATGAAAGTTTGTAAGCGCACCCAAAGCACCATAACTTGAAAGATAATATGCGTGAACGATATCCGGTTTTATCTTCTTAATAATTTTTTTCACCTCAAAAGATTTCAACAGATAATTTATTTTTTTGATACTTCCCTCAGTTTCGTAATCTAAATCTTTCCCAACGAAAAGAGAGAATATTTCTTTCGCACCTCTGGGAGAAATATTCGTAGCATCTCTTAAACTAACGACAAATACTTCGGCACCCTTGTCGTACAAGCCCGAAATCCATTTCTGGCTATGAGATGAAAGTGGATCACAAAGAAGTAATAGTCGCATTACTTTCTCTCATACTTTTGTTCAAATATTTTTTTGTTGTTAATGAATTCGCACAAAGAGTTATACACTTCATCAACCGAGAGTGTATTTAAACATTCTACATCTTTACAAAAATATCCGCCGTGTGTATAACAATATTTTTTATCAGTCGGTGTACAACTTATTTTTTTTTGAATGAACGAATGGTTGTCGCCTTCCGGTAAATGATAAATTGGATTCGTGCCGCCATAAATTGTGAATGTGGCAACACGAAGTATTGCGGCTAAATGCATCGGACCTGAATCATTGCAAATGAAAAGTTTGGTTTGTTTTAACATTTTAATTAATTCTTCGGGAGAATTTGAAATCATTATTTCGTTGTTGCTAAAATACCGGTGTAATCGGTTTGCATTATATTCATCCGAAATAATTTTTAATGTAAAACGATTTTGCAGTTTATCGAATAACATTCTAAAATTTTTCAAGTTCCACTCTTTAGCACTCCATCCGGCAAAAGGGTGAATCAGAATATCATATTTCTTTTCAGTTAATTCATTTGAGGCAATAAAGATAGGGTTGCCGGCAATTTTCATTTTTCGTGCCACATCAAAATACATTTCACGCAGTGGCGGTGATGTTCTATAATTTATATGTGTTGTGTAGAGGGATGAATAAGAATTGTCATTAATCCCAATTCTTTCCTTTGAATCAACTTCAAAAAGAATCCGCATCGTGAGATATGAACCGGTTAAATCTATTATCGTTTCCGGTTTGATATTTTTAATTTTTTGCAAAGAAGTATCGTTTAAATATTTTCCGAATTTGAAATCCTCTTTCTTAATTTCGACAAAATCTATTTGCGGGAAAAAATATTTATACAATTTCCCATTCGGTTCGAGACAAGCAACGAAGATTTTTCGATTCTTATAATTTTCCAAAATTGCTTTCACTGTGCCAAAAGTTAAAATAGTATCACCAAGTTTGTGAAACGAAAGAATTAGTATTGAGTTACCTATTTCATCTTTACCATTTTTTTTGAACAACAATTTTAAAGCTTTGAATAAGAAATATTTAAAGAGTTGCGAGTTTGTAATTATTGCTCGGACATACGCCGGTGTGATTTTTAATTTCATCTTCTAAAAAATAGTGTTCGTCGCAGTATTGGAAAATATTCTTGTTCTAAAATTTTTGATGCAAACAAATAAATCGTGAAAGAAATTAGAATACAAAATAATTTCAGAATGATCGATTGAGAACTTATCGCCCCATAAAACCATTGCATGCTTCCAAAGATTGAAACACACAGCGTGGCTAATACAATTGATTCTTTTAACATCTCCTTCATTTCAATTTTGATTTTTATATGGATAAAAATTAATGCAGATATTGCAAAGAAAATATAGCTGAGCGAAGTTGCAAGCGCCAAACCGGTTTCCGCAAGTTTATCGACAAGTAAAAAATTCAATATCACTTTTAAAATCATTCCCGAAAGAGTTAGAAAAAAGAGGAACTTCACTCCGTTAATTCCGTAAATCATTTTATTGAATATTGAATAGATCGAATAAAAAACCAAACTAATGGAAAACCACTTCAATATTGAAAACGTAAATGCAGTTGCAGAACTATCAAATTTTCCACGCTCAATTAAAATTTTAACTATTAATTCTCCATCAAAAAAAAACAAATACGCAATTGGCAAAAAAAGAAAAACAGTAAATAAAGTACTTCGCCTAAATTGGTCTCTCAATTCGGTAAGTCGTGCTTCGACAAACAAAGTTGAAAACTGTGGAAAAAGTACGGTTGAAAATGCCATCGCAAATAACGCAATTGGTAAAGTGTAAATTGTTAGTGCATAGTTCAACGCGGCTATTCCTCCTTCGTGCAATTGAGGATAGAAATTTCGATCGACAAGTATGTTGAGTTGACTGATTACTTCAATGATAACAATATAAATAAACGCACCGTTACCAATCGATTTAGGATTTTTTAGAATTGAGTGTGAAATCTTTTTAAGAAAATTCAATTTCACTCGCATCAATAAATAGATAAGTTGTAGCAGGTATCCGCCAATCATTCCGATTACAATCGCATAAACTCCAATTATGTTAGCAAAAAATATCACGATCAACAAATTTGAAATATTTAGCACAATAGCGGAGATACCGGCATCTGCAAATTGTTTCTCTGCATATTGATACGAAATGAGTAACGAGATGACCGTCGAAATTGGAATTATTGAGATCGATAAATTGAAAAGCGAAACTACTTTCTCGTTGATGTTCCCAAATAATGCTTGCAAAATAATTTCGCCCGAAAGAAATAAGATCGCAGAGATTATTACTGAATAAATTAAAAATTTTTTGAGACTGAACCGCAGAAATATCTCTGCCTCTTCATGGGAATTTTTTCTGCAAAGATTGTATTCGGGAATAAAATAATTTTGAATAACGTACCCGATGCTTGTATAAAAAATGGTTGGAAGTGTAACCGCTAAAAGATAAAAATCGAATTCCGATGACAGCCCGAAGTACGCGGCAAAAACTAATTCCCTCACAAATCCAAAACCTTTCCCAAAGATGCCGACAACTATTACAATTAACGAAGCTCCTCTAATCGTAGAGGAAAATTTCTCTGCCATTATCGGCTGATAATTTTATTCTGAAAATATTTTATGGTTTTTGTTAATCCCTCATTTCTACCGACTTTCGGTTGCCATCCCAAAATTTCTTTGGCGCGTGTTATGTCCGGCTGACGAACTTTCGGATCGTCTTGCGGTAATGGTTGATAAATTATTTTTGATTTCGAACCGGTAATTGAAATTACTTCTTCCGCGAATTGTTTTATCGTTATCTCATCCGGGTTGCCAATATTAACCGGATTGCTTTCATCACTCATGAGAAGTTTATAAATACCGTCGATCAAATCGCTCACATAACAAAAACTTCTCGTTTGAGAACCATCGCCAAACACTGTTAGATCTTCTTCGTTCAAAGCCTGGCTGACAAATGCCGGTAATGCTCTACCGTCATTCAAGCGCATTCGTTCTCCGTAAGTATTAAAGATGCGGACAATTCTTGTTTCCAAATTATGATAACGATTGTACGCCATCGTAATTGCTTCGGCAAATCTTTTTGCTTCATCATAAACTCCTCGAGGACCAACGGGATTAACATTTCCCCAATAATTTTCTTGTTGAGGATGAATTTCAGGATCACCATAAACTTCTGAAGTTGAGGCAAGAAGGAACCTCGCGCGTTTTTCTTTTGCGAGTCCCAATGCTTTGTGCGTTCCAAGAGAACCAACCTTCAAAGTTTGAATCGGTAGTTTCAAATAATCAATCGGGCTTGCCGGAGATGCAAAGTGAAGAACGTAATCTACGTTTCCGGTTATGTGAATAAATTCCGTCACATCCATTTTCATGAATTTAAAATTTTCATTCCCAAAATGATGTTCGATATTTTGTAACGCACCCGTGAGAAGATTATCAACACAGATTACTTTAAAATCTTCGGAGATGAATCGATCGCATAAATGCGAACCTAAAAATCCGGCACCGCCGGTTACAACTATAGTTTTTTTCATGAAATTTTTATTGCAAATACTTAAATGTCTTCTTTGACTGTATAACTTGAATAAGAATAAAAAGAAGTGTGAAGAAGATTATCGCTAACAAAACGGACGATAGTATTCGGGGCGAATCAGCTTTTAATGGCGGCACAGCCGCATCTAAAATCTCAACCGTAGAGAGATCTCTGTTCTCTTGAATTTTCTCTTTATAATATTGTTGTTGAAGAAGCGCGTAGACTTCATTCAAAATTTTCACTTCGCGCATTAAGTTCGAAAATTGTTTTCCAATTTCCGGTGCATCTTGAAACGAAAGAAGAAAATCGTCATTCGAAGATTCAATTTTTCTATACTGCTCTTTTAATTCATCAAGTTTGGATTTCAACGCGATGTAACTTTTGTCATCTTCGCGGAGATTCTTGCCAAGCAAACCAAGATTTATTTCGGTGATGATAATTTCCCCCTTTATTTTAGCGGCTGTCTCAATTGCCGCTTTAATTTGATCGGGAAGTGAAATTGTTTTATTCTGTTTCTGAAAATCAAGTAGAAGTGTTTCAGTGGAATCGAGTTTTTGTTTAGTTTGTGTAATCTGTTCTTCGATATAAATTCTTGCACGTTTTGCTTTACTTGTAAGTTTTTGACGATTTATCATGTCAAGCGCCTCAACATAACTATTGGAAAGGAGCGCTGAAAAAGATTTTACGGAATCGATGTCAGAAAAAAATCTACCGCCCCAAACAGTTTTTATAGGGTATGCAATTTTAACAATTCCTTCCTTTGTAACTTCAACTTCGATTTCCCGCATCATCTCATCAATAAGTTTTTCTTTTTCTTTCTCTAAAATTGATGTGAGATTTAGTTGATCAATAACGAACTCGGTTGCCGTTCTACTTTTTAATATTTCAGCGAAAAGCTGAGAAGTTGCAGAAGAAGAACCACCGAGCAGTGAAGAAAAATCACTTCCTTGAAGCAGAGCAGATAATCCGCCGCTCTGTTTTGCTTCCGGCGGAAAGATTGATACGACTGCTTTGTATTGCATCGGATATAAAATAATCAAAAAGATTGTATAAAAAATCGTCGCAAAAAATACTCCGACAAAAATCTTTTTTCGGAAAGTTAATATTACTTGTAGTAATTCTTTAATACTCATTTACTTCACCGCAACGATAACAGCAACTGTGGCGGCAACAACGGTTGCTACCTGTCCAAGCACAGTTAATGAAGTTGTGAACACATCCCAAAATTTTGGAGGTGGCGGGTCTTCCGGCACCCAAATTATATCGCCGGGTAAAATTTCTGTTACATCATCTTCATCAATCCACTCTCCTGTATTTGAGCGAACTAACCGCACATCCGAATCGAGCGCGCGCCATGCAAAACCTCCACTTGAATTGATGTAATCTTGAATAGAATAATGCGGGTTATAAGTTACCTTACCCGGGTTAACAACTTGCCCGATAAGAGTAACATAATTTTTTTTCTCAGGGATTGAAATGAAGTCTCCCCTTCTCAAAACAACATCATCGTCTCTATTTTGATTTTGAAAAATACTGATGAAATCAACAACAACTTTGCCGGATCGTTCGCGAGATTTTGATTTGAAATAATCATACTCATCCTCGTTCATATCTTTTGTCTGCATTAGTTTCAAGCGCTCCCATTCGGGGTCAAATTCAATGGTACGAGATTTTCTATAAAGTGAAGCATCAATCAATGAGGCATTCGGGAGAAATCCTCCGGACTGACGAACAATTTCGGATAGTTTTGTTTTTTCATCTATTATTTGATACACACCGGGATAGGCAACGAGTCCTAAAATTGTTACAGTATTATCTCTTAAATAATCAGGAATTTCACGTACGACGACATGGTCTCCCGAGTTAAGCAAAAAACTTTTTGCATTCTTTTCATCATACGGAAAATAAATTGAGTACTGAGTAAAATTATCTTCCTTAAAGCGAATGATTTCGACAGTATCTTTTTTTGCTCTCTCTGTAAATCCGCCGGCTAACATTAACAAATGAAAAAGTGATTCATCCTTGCGGTACTCATAAATTGCGGGGTTTGGCACTGCACCGGAAACGGAAATTTTTTTATCAATTTTATGAATTGAAATAATGTCGTTATCGAGGATTGGTGGGTTGTTATCTCTATTTCCCGTTCTTAAATAAGAAAGATAATCGTAATAAAAAGACTGCGAATTTCGTTTTACTTCAATGTTGCGCCAGTCGGCTTCATTGGTTAAAAATGCGCCTTGCGAAATCAAGTAATGTAAATCAATGTTCGCTGGAACAATTAGTGATGCAGGTTTCTTCACCTCGCCAATAATGTTGATTCGGATTTTTCTTACTTTGCTCAAACTAATAAACGCTTCAACGTTTTTTAGTTTTTTGTTAAGGAAGGAAAGGACTTCGCTTTTTGCTTCGGAAAGTTTCATACCCGAAATTTTTACGGCACCTAAAGTAGGAATGTATAAATATCCTTCCGGAGTTACGGCTACATTGTACTGCTGATTCTCGATGCCCTTAATCGAAACAAGAAATAAATCGCCGGCACCAACAAAGTAATTTTCTTCATCAATAGCTTGCGGAAAATCAGAAACTGAAGAAGAAAATGATATCGTATCCGAAACAGCAAGAAGCCTGCGTTCAAGATAGTTTAATTCAACCTGACTATTAGCAATTTGAGTTAAAAGAATAAATGCTAAAAATATTTTTATGTTTCGATACAATCTGAACGATTAGTTGTTACTGATTTGTTGTGTTATTTTTGTTGTGTCCGGTGTTTTTGGACGAGTATAGTAATAATAATATTTATAATAGGAACCGTACGAACTTCGATAGACAAAGTTGTTGAGTACCGTTCCGATAAAAGTAACACCATTCTGATCAATAATCTCAACGGCTTTCGAGATTAATTCCATTTCGGTTGTATTCGCAGAAACTACGAGCATCGTAACATCCGCAATACGCGCAAGAATTTCAGAATCGGTTACAGCTATTACAGGGGGTGAATCCAAAAGTATCATATCATATTTCGAGCGAAGAATGGTTAAGAATTCTTTCATCTTTTGAGATTGTAACAACTCTGCAGGATTCGGTGGAATTGTTCCGCAAGTAATAAAACTCAATCCATTCACTTCAGAATCCCGAACTATTTCTTCCAAAGAATTTTGTCCGAAGAGATAATCAACTAATCCAGGAAAACGATTCACTTGAAAGAAAGAATGAACACGCGGTTTACGTAAATCGCAATCGATAACTAAAACTTTCTTACCCGATTGTGCAAAACTTGCCGCGAGGTTAGTGCAAATCATCGTCTTCCCTTCAGATGGTGCAGATGAAGTAACAAGAATTGTGTGAATGGCTTCACCTTCAACTTTAGAAAATTGAATTCTTGTTCTCAATGCTCTGAATGCTTCGCTCGGAATTGAATCCGGTTTCTTTGCCACAATAAATTCAAACTCTTTTGTACCGTTAACACTTATCCCCTCAACTTGAGGAATCCAGCTAAGCACATTGATATTTTTCTTTTGCAAATCTTCCGGAGTTTTAACAGTGTTATCGAAATAATTTTTCATGAACGCATAACCGAAAGCGATGCCGCCACCAAGTACGAAACCAACTAAAACTATCAATAATCTATTCGGTTTGGAAGGAGCGAACGGACGGCGCGCAACATCTATAATCAATACATTGCCGGGTTGCGATTGTTCGTTAATTATAGCTTCTTGATATTTTTCTTCAACGAGCACAAAAAGCTTTTCAAGCGACTCTCTTTGTCTCTGAAACCTTGCAAAATCAATACTCGATTTTGGTAATTGATTGAACTTAGTTTCGTAATTTTTAACTATAACATCAAGTTGATCAATTGTTGTTTTGAATGATAATGCGGCGACTTCTTGCTCAATAATATTTTGTGTTAAGGTTTTAATTTCTTCTGGACTGCTTGCAAATATTCCGGCTTTTACAATTTCAATTTTCTTTTCGAGTTTATCTTTTAATTCTTTGATCTTCTTGTTGTAATCTTGAACAGTCTTCGAATTCTCATCAATATTTTTTCCGGAAGTGATTGCGAGATCGCGGTTTATTTCAAGTTTGGCAAGTTCAATTTGAAGTGTCTTTAAATATTCTTCAGTAGCAAAGCTTTCGAGGTATGCAGAAAGTTGTGGGTCTTTTTTCTTTAATTCAGATTTGTAAGCGAGTAAAGTTTTTTCTGCGGCTGAGAGTTGGATTTTTGCAAGGTTGCGCTGTGCTTCAAATGAAGAGAGCTGTGTGATTAGAGCATTTGCCTGTTGATCAAGTGCGAACACACCGCCTTGCTGTTGAAACCTTCTCAAATCTTCTTCAGCTGTATTTAAATCTTCTAATTTTTCATTGCGCTGCTCTTCTAAAAACCGCTTTACAACTGTTAACTGGTTACGATTAAATTCAAGATTTAGCTGTCGATAGGAATTAGCATAGACATTAGCAATCAATGCGGCTTCAAACGGAGAAGGTGATTGAACAGAAATTTCCACGATATCCAATCCTCTTTTTTGCTCGATTGTAACTGCTTTTTCGAGCAAATCAGTAATGCTACTCTTTGGAAGAATTTTGGTTTTTTCATCTTCACCCAATATTTCCTTATCCAATAAGAGTGAAAAACTATCGTTGACACCAATAGCATAAAACGAATCAATTAGTGCTTTAGCAGATTTTTCCCGAATTGTATAACTCTTTAAAACTTCTATTTCATTCGCAATAAATCTGTCACTACCAAAATCCTGGAATTCAGGAATCAGTGGAGATTGTAAAATACTTCCACCTGGTTTACTAATTTTTAGAGAAGTTGTTGATTTATAAATATTCACCGCATTTATCGCATAGAGCGCGGCAAATGCAAGACTGGTCAAAGTAATTAAAATTATCGGAAATAAATTTGTACGGATTATATTTATATAATCCTGAAAAGTAGTTTGATTTTCTTCTTGTTGAAAATTATTGTTTAAGTTTGCCATCCAAACTATCCTTTTGCAATATTTAATATTAAAATAGACAGAGAGATCAGTGTCGAAACAACAGAAAGTGTAATCGACATATAATCTCTAAAATATAATCTCGGCTCACCTGGAAGAATCAAAACATCTCCGGCAATCAAATCGCCTTTTGGAGAAATATTCTTTACCTCTTTTTCCCAAAGAAGATCGTTGTAATTAAATTTTATCAATTCTTGTGTTTGATCTTTTACTCTGTAAATTCTAATATCTTCCAAATCTGCATCATCGGAAGGACCGCCGGCGTAAGAAACTAAATCCATCACGCTTGAATAATCGGGCACCATATATTGCCCTGGGAATCGGACATATCCCCATACAGAAACTTTAATATTTATAGCTTCGGGATCTGAATAATCGAAAAAAGCACCTTGTGGTCTCTGAAAATTCCTTGGGTCGGCTCCAAATCGTGTGTCACCTTCTTGCTGTGCATAATTAACCAATGATAAAAGAAAAATAATTACAAAAATTTTGTGCATTAAATTAAGTGCCCTATTTATAAATTGAGGTGCAAATGTACTAATTGAACGTTTCTTATCAAATGATATTCTTCATATTAAAATTTGATTTTCCGCAAAGAGATAAATGTTCCTGCGAAACTTAGAATCATTGCTGAAAAAAAATTTATTACAAAAAATATTTTTATCGAAAGATACCCGAAATTTATATTTAGCTGTGAGAAGAAATATTTTAAACTTAAGAGAAAAATGATTGATAACGTGAATGCGATTAGACTGAAAATGATTGACGCAATATAAAATGGAATTTTTATCTGCATCTTTTTACTGCCGACTAATTTCATCGTTTCTATTTCTCCCATCCGGTTTTGCAATCCTAATTTTTGAGTAACGAATACAACGTAACATGAGAGGAACAAAATTACGGCTGTCAAAACATAAATATAATTTTCTACCTTTTTCATCCATTTCAATAATTTCGATTGAAATGAAGCATCAAATTGAACTTCTTCAATTCCAGCAATTTTTTTTATTTTGGGTAAATTCGTATTAATGTCTTCGGAAGTGAATTTCTCTTCTTCCGCTTTGAACCAAACTTGAAACGATGCCGGAAGCGGATTAACATCGAGAAAAACTGAGAAATCTTCCCCTGTCTCCGCAATAAATTTTTTCTTTGCATCTTCAACGGATGTGAATTCTATTTTAGATACGCCCGAAATTTCATGTAATCTTTTTCTAATTTCTTCGAGCTGATGATTGTTAGCATCTGGTTTGACATACGCCGTAACAAACATAGATTCACTTAAAAATTGATTCAACTCCTTCTTCTTTTGATTGATAAAAAAAGAAAATGTAATCAATAAAATTCCAACAGTAATTGAAACAATAGAAAAAAAGGAAACGACCGGCGTTCCGAAAACTATTTTTTTTGCTTCTCTAATTGAAAATACTATCATGTTTAAAAGTTAGATTCGTCCAGCCATTTTGTCATTTTCCAATTGCCGCTTTCATTTTTCTTTAAAGTAAGATTTACCCGACCATTTAATCGGACGATATCTGAAGGATTAAATGTTACGGTGAGATTAAAACCTCTGATAACATTTGCGTTCGTACTATCGGAGGATGAAAGTACAATATTATTCCAGATCAAATCCAACCTCTCCGCATTTCTAAAAAGCCCATACGTAACTTTCATCTCCTCCAGACGACTCCATGTGATATCGAAACCGAGGTCATAATCTCGATAAGTGAATAAGAAATCGTCATCGAGAATTAAACCGTAGATTGTTGTGTCGCGAAATGTATAAGCATATTGAAGATTCTGAAAAACTCCGTCAACTGTTTTGAGATCTGCTAAACCGGAAGTAGTGCCGCTATTGCTGAAATCAACTCGAGGAGAAAATGGATTTTGGCATCCGACAATAAAAACACATCCGAAGAAAAAATATTTTTTAATAATAAAGACCTTTCAATTCGCTCCACGTCGGCAAATCGCTGTTCTTCAAATCCTGCCAATAGTAGATAGACCAAACCGAACGGCTATCGCGAATGAATTTCAATTTTATCTCGCCTTGAAATTGTTTGGGATTTGCTTCATCTGAGTGAGGAATGTTGAGGAAATAACTCGCACTATAAAAAAGACTATCGCCGAAAGAATTCTGAACGACCTCGCTCAAAGTAATAAGCATCGGTTGATCGCTTGGCATTTTGTTTTTGATATTGTTGAAGTATTGTTCTTCGCTTTTCAAATTCCAATTTTGTGCTAATCCCGGAAAACGAGAAGATGCGCCGGCAGATGGCAAAAATTGGAAATTGATTTTCGTGAAAGTGGAATCGCTCAGAGTCGAAAGATAATTTTGCGTATTTTTTTCTTTAAGCGAATTGGTAAAATTTTCGATTAATATTGTCGGCGTTGTAGCTTGTATAAAATTAGCTCTCGCATCTTCGGGCGTTTCTGCAACTCTAACAGAAAAAATATCGCAACCTAAATTGAAGAACAAATTCACAATTAAAATTATAAACGATATTCTAAAAATATTTTTCATAACAAACTAAATAGAGATTCGACCAATTACGGCGCGCCCGATCGTCGCTTCATCACTGAATTCCAAATCTCCGCCAATAGGGATTCCGCGCGCTATTCTTGAAACTGAAATATTTTTTGACTTCACCAACTTTGCAATGTATAGTGCGGTTGTTTCTCCTTCTGTATCGGGATTAAGTGCAAGTATAACTTCTTTCACATCCGGATTGAGACGAGAAATGAGTTCATTTATTTTCAGATGCTCGTGTGTGATTCCCGAAAGCGGCGAAAGTACACCGCCAAGAACATGATACATTCCATTGAACTCGTGTGTCTTTTCAATTGCAATGACATCGTTAGCTTCTTCAACAACGCAGATGATTGAATGATCGCGCTTGACGCTTGTGCAAACTTCGCATTCATCGAACTCGGTCAAATTATAACATGTTTTGCAAAATCTGATTTTCTCTTTCATTACTGTAACAGCATTAACAAACTTCGCAACATCTTCATTTGAATTTTTCAAAAGATGAAGCGATAATCTTTGCGCAGTTTTCTTTCCGATTCCCGGGAACTTACTGAATTCATCAATCACTGCTTGTATCGGTGCGGAGAGAAACATATCAGAATCCGGGAATATTTAAGCCCGGAGGTAACATTCCTTTTGTAACTTTTCCCATCTCTTCTTCGGCTAATTTTGCCGCGCTTGCAAGAGCTTTATTCACTGCGGCAACAACTAAATCTTCCAAAATTTCTTTTTCATTTTTGTCGATTACCTGCGGGTCGATTTCAACAGAAATAAGTTCTTTGTTTCCGCTTGCAGTTGCTTTAATCATTCCACCGCCTGCTTCTTCGGTAACTGTTTTGCTGCCGAGTTGCTGTTGTGCTCTTTGTAATTCTTCTTGCAATTTTTGAACTTGCTTTAACATTCCGGGCATTCCGCCTTTCATTCAATACTCCTTTAATTAAATTTCATTAATATACGATTCGCCTGCAAAAATAATTTATTCAGCTATTTTATAACAATTATTTTTAATAATTTTTAGGGTAAAATAGAAGCAAGAAATTGACAACACGGAATTACATCGAAAAAAATAAGCAACCCGATAACTCGTTTATTGTGAGTTACAAAGATTTCTATCCCCTTTCCGAAAAAAGGAAATTGCGATTTAGAAATATGGGGAAAGAGTTTGCTCTTATCGAAGCGTTCTTTCTTGAATATCTGAAAGGATACGAGATTGCAACTATCTTTAAAAAACAATCGGATGGTTTTCAATTTTTCGAAGATCATGAAGAACTTCCCATCTGCCTTAAAATTTTTAATCATGTTTCAGAAGAATCGGCTCAACATTTCGGAAGAAAAATTTTTGAAGAACTTCCGGTTCCATATTATCAATATTATTTTGGAGAAAAATTATTGCCCGTATCGGAAAGCCAACTTTGGGCATACGATATTTTAAGTCCCGAAGATTCCAAAGCACTGATTCGCCGCGCATTTAAGGTAAATATTCTTCTCAAATCTTTTTTTGAAAGAAGGAATGCACGATTGATGGAATTCAAATCTTACTTTGGGAAAAAAGATGAAGCACTATTTTTTATCGGAGAATGTTCTCCGTTATCACTAAAAGTTAAGTTAAATTCGGAAGTCAATTTTGAAAATATTCTAAATTTTAAGAACAGTTCAGATTTGAAAAATTATACTTTATTGTTAAAAGGACTTATCCAATAAATGTTAACTAAGTACGGCTATAACACAATCGGCGTGATGATGGTGATTGCCTTTTCACTCGTTGTGGTTTTTATTTTTGCTCAGAATAATCCTGTAAGATTTATCTCCCTCGGGCTTGCAATTTTTATAGTTGTCTTCACTTTAAATTTTTTCCGCGATCCGGAAAGAACAACCCCGAACGAAAATGGAATTGTTATTTCCCCCGCAGACGGAAAGGTAATTATTATTAAAGAAGTCGAGGAAAAAAAATTTCTCAATTCGAAAGGAACACAAATATCTGTTTTCATGTCGCCTTTAAATGTACATGTTAACCGCATTCCGATTACCGGACAGGTCGATTACATAAAATATGTAAAAGGAAAATATCTCGTCGCTTATGATGAAAAAGCTTCGGAAGAAAATGAGAGATCGGAAATAGGAATCACAAATCCGCTCGGGAAAGTTTTCTTCACACAAGTTGCCGGATATGTTGCGCGTAGAATTGTGTACGATTTGAAACTTAACGATTCTGTTTTTATCGGCAACCGTTTTGGAATGATAAAATTCGGCAGCCGCGTTGATGTTGTTGTGGATTCTTCATGGTCTGTGAATGTTAAAATCGGAGATAAAGTTTCGGCGGGAGAAACTATTCTCTTCAAGAAAAAATAATGCTCAACAACGGTTTAAATAACGTCAACTTTAAAAGAATATTTCCAAATAGTTTTACATTTGGAAACATGACTTGCGGTTTCCTTTCAATTGTATATTCGGCGAAAGGAGAATTCATCACTGCCGCGTGGCTAATAATTATTGCAACACTTTGCGATGCCCTCGACGGAGTTGTCGCGCGCTTAACAAAAACAACAAATCAATTCGGCGTAGAACTTGATTCGCTCGCAGATGTGATCAGTTTTGGTGCGGCACCTGCATATCTTATTTATACTTATCAACTTCACGATTATTCTTCAGCAGGTTTAGTAATTGCAATTATTTTCCTTCTCGCCGGAGGATTCAGACTCGCAAGATTTAATACACAACTCACAAGTTTTGATAAAGAATATTTTGTCGGTTTGCCAATTCCAAGTGCGGCAATTACCGTTGCATCATTTGTTCTGATTAGTCTAAACAATATTGAATTTAGAACATTCTTCGAACCATACATACTTTATCTAATTTTAGCAATCTCGTTGTTGATGATCAGCCGCATAAAATATGATTCGATCCCGAGTTTTAAATTTGATGTATTAAAAGAAAAACCAATTTTCCCGTTGTTAATTCTCGCATCATTAATAGCCGCAATCATCACAAAAGGTGAAGCAATATTTTATGTCTTTTTACTCTTCATCTCCTTCGGAGTATTGAGATCACTGATTTACAAACTTAAAATTATTCCAAACAAAAAATAACACGCAAAGGATGACAATTGTTCAAGGCGAAAGTTTTAGTTAAGAGAAGAAAATCAATTTTAGATCCGCAGGGGAAAGCCGCAGAACAAGGCGCAAAACTGCTCGGCTTCAATAACATTTCCCGCGTGAGAGTTGATAAAGAAATTGAATTTTTCGTCGATACAAAAAATAAAAATGAAGCAGAAAATGAAGCGAAAGAATTTTGCTCAAAACTTCTTGCAAATCCAATTATGGAAGATTTTGAAATTGAGTTGACGAATGTCGGATAAAATAAAATTCGGCGTAGTCGTTTTTCCCGGCTCTAATTGTGATCACGATGCATATTATTCATTAAAAAAAATTCTCGGTTACGAAGTTGAATTCCTCTGGCACAAAGATCGCGCGCTTAATGATTGTGATGTTATAATTCTTCCCGGCGGATTTAGTTACGGAGACTATCTTCGGAGCGGCGCAATTGCAAAACTTTCTCCAATCATGAATTCAGTTATCGAACATGCTAACGCCGGAGGCTTTGTTATTGGCATTTGTAACGGTTTTCAAATCCTTACCGAATCCGGTTTGTTGCCCGGTGCATTGATAAAAAATAAAACTCTCAACTTTATTTGTCGCGATGTGTATTTAAAAATTGCAACAAGTTTTTCTCCTTTCACGAATGAAATCCCGAAAGAAAAAATTTTAAAAATCCCGATTGCACACGGCGAAGGAAATTATTTTTGCGACAACTCAACACTTTCTTCACTCATCAAAAATGATCAAATCATTTTCAAATATGTTGATGAGAGCGGCGATGCGAGTGAATCGGCAAATCCGAACGGCTCACTTTTAAACATTGCCGGAATCTCCAACAAAGAAAAAAATGTTTTCGGATTGATGCCTCACCCCGAACGGTGCTGTAATCCGGTCTTGGGAAATACCGACGGAGCAGTTATTTTTCGATCGATTTCAAATTATATTTTAAACTAAAAGAGACAATATGTTTTCAAACTTCGGCGTAACGGAAATTTTAATCATCGTTTTAATTGTAGTAATTCTTTTCGGCGGAAAAAAAATTCCTGAACTTTTCAAAGGACTCGGTTCAGGGATGAAGGAATTTAAGAAAGCAATTAAAGACGGCGATGATGATAAGTCCAGCACAAACAACTCGCAAAAGTAAAAGGTAATTCTCGATGTTTTCCAATCTCGGCGCGGGAGAAATTATCGTTATTGTTCTGGTCGTACTTCTTTTGTTCGGACCGAAAAAAATTCCGGACATAGCGCAAACCTTTGGCAAAGGGATGAAGGAGTTTCGACGTGCATTCAAAGATGTTGAGGACGAAATAAAAAATTCTGTTGACGACATAAAAAAATAATTCCATATTTGCTTCCCTATAAAAATCAAAACGAAAAACTCGCTTTAATCAGAGAAGAGAAATTTTCTCTTGTCGAGAATGTAAATTTCTTTTTAGAAAAGATTAAAACTGAAAAAGAGATCAACGCTTTCATTTCTGTTTTTGAAAATGAAGCACTCGAATCTGCAAATCGTATTCAACAAAAAATTCTAAACAAAAGTGCCGGTAAATTGGCGGGAATGGTTATTGCTGTTAAAGATGTTCTTTCTATTGCAAATTTTAGAATGACATCTTCTTCAAAAATATTAGAAAATTTTTATCCACTTTACACTGCAACTACGATACAACGCTTGATTGACGAAGATGCAATCATCATCGGAAAAACAAATTGCGATGAATTTGCAATGGGTTCTTCAAATGAAAATTCCGCGTTCGGAGTTGTTAAAAATCCACACGATAAAAGCCGCGTTCCCGGAGGATCAAGCGGCGGATCAGCGGCGGCAGTGGCGGCTGAAATGTGCGATGCCGCTATTGGCACGGATACAGGCGGCTCAATTCGTCAGCCTGCCGCGTTCTGTGGTTTGTACGGATTAAAACCAACTTACGGCAGTGTCTCCCGCTTCGGATTAACGGCATTCGCATCATCATTTGATTCCATCGGACCACTCGCGCGAAATGTTCAAGATATTTCACTTCTCTTTTCTGTTTTAAAGAATGAAGATGAACGCGATGCAACTTCAATCGGCTTTGAAAAAAAGTTAGCGGAGAAGAAAATATTTAAAATCGGTTTACCAAAAGAATATTTCTCCGATCAAATTGATGCCGAAATAAAAACTGCAATCGATAATTTCGTTACACAAATAAAAAGTGCCGGAGTTGAAGTAAAAGAAGTTTCGCTCCCCCATTCCAAGTTTGCGATTGCAACTTATTACATTTTAACGACGGCGGAAGCATCCGCCAATCTTGCGCGCTACGATAGCGTTCGCTATGGAGTGAGAAATAAAAATTTTTCAAACTTCAATGCAATGTTTGAAAATTTTCGGACAGAAAATTTCGGAAAGGAAGTCAAACGGAGAATCATGCTCGGAACTTACGTGCTTTCATCCGGCTATTATGATGCTTACTACAAACGTGCGCAAAAAGTACGCAGGTTGATTAAAGATGATTTCAATTCTGCATTTGAGGAAGTTGATTTTATACTTTCCCCGACAACACCAACATTACCATTTAAGCTTGGCGAAAAATCGTCAGACCCGCTTCAAATGTATTTAAGCGACATCTTTACAACATCGTCAAACCTTGCGGGAATTCCTGCACTGAATATCCCTCTTGGTTTTTCAAAAGATGGTTTGCCAATCGGCGCTCAACTCATTGCAAACGAATTTGAAGAAGAGAAACTATTGAAATTTTTATTGAGTTGATGCATTTCTATGTTGGCAAGACTCTCCCAAACAATTCTTTGAAGCGGCTATTCGTTTGAAAGATTTATCATATAAATAAACATTTCGATTGATCAAAGTAGTTTTAAGGTGAGATTATTTTTACAGGTTGTTTCAATTCATTTTTTTATATTTGACCAACCTTTTGAGTGAATTAGATGGAACACGTAAAAAAACAAATATCGTTATCGAAACACCTTTACAAAGAAGTTGAAAAAATTGCTGAAGAAAAGCAGGAATCTTTTTCCGATGTTGTGAGTAAAGCATTAGCTATTTACACAAAGGAAAATAAGCAGCTCTCCTCAAGACAAAACTTTGTAAAGCTGATTGGAATAGTAGAAAGCGGCGTAAGCAACGGTTCAACTAATCACGATCAAGAACTTTATGCTTGAAAAAATTTTTTTGATACGAGTGCCTTTATTGCTCTCAATGATAAAAGCGACCAATTTTTTCAAAAAGCATCTGAATATCTCCTCTCCCAAATTGACAATCTTTCCATCACTTTTTTTACTTCAAATCTTGTAATTGCTGAAACATACACAAGACTTCTTTACAAAACGCATTTTCGTGCTGCACAGCAATTTCTTGAAACTATTGGTAGCACTGATATTGATGTCATTTATTCGGATAATGAACTCGAACAATCGGCGAAATATCTTTTAACAAAATATGCAAACCTAAAAATTTCTTATACCGATGCAGTAAGTTTTGCGATGATGATGAACAAAAATATCCTTTCGGCTTTTTCATTTGATAAACATTTTGAGATAGCAGGTTTTCGGCTCAAACCTGGTGAATAAATGAAGCAAAAAGAATTGACATTTTTTTTATCGTTGTAACTGCAACAACTTAGGAAAACCTTGCGGGAATTCCTGCACTGAATATCCCTCTTGGTTTTTCAAAAGATGGTTTGCCAATCGGCGCTCAACTCATTGTAAACGAATTTGAAGAAGAGAAGATGTTTCAGTTCTTGTCGCAACTATCATTTCTTTCAAAAGTAAAATAAATTTTCTTTTCAATCTGAATGTAGGAACATTAATAATTTTTGTCTTACAATTATTTATTTCTAACTTTGCGATAAAGTATTAAACAAGTTGGAAACATAAAGGTATCAAGCAATTGTAACTTTAAAAGGAGAGATAATCTCCCCCTCGGATCCGCAAAAATTATAGAATCAATACGGACACTATCATAAATTTTTATAAAAAAAATAATCGAATTGAATTGGTCAATCAATACCGATGCTATTAGAAAGAAATCGAGATACTTGACACAGAAGAAAATTGCTGAAAGATTTGAAGAATGAAAAAAAAAGAAAGGGAAATATGAAAAGCAATGTTTTGGATAGGTATTGTCTTGTAATAAATAAAAATAGTGTGAGAACATAGTATGCATACAGAAAAAATTTTACAAGAGCGGAGTGAAATCCAATTATTTATAAAGTTCTGTTAGGCATGATGACAAACATTGATGTAAACCAAATATACTGCGGAGATTGCAATCAAATTTTAAAGGATATACCAGAGAATTCGATTGATTTGGTAATCACAAGCCCCCCTTATTTTCAACAGCGTGAATATGGTGCCGGGAATGGCATCGGTAACGAAAAAAATCTCGATGAATATATTGAAAGTATAATGAAAACCTTTAGAGAATGCGTTCGTGTAACAAAAAGAACCGGCTCAATTGTTTTCAATCTTGGCGACAAATATATTGATGGTAATTTACTCTTAGTCCCTTACAGATTTGCACTTAAAGTTCAATATGAAAAATTAGCGAGACTGATAAACGAATTAACTTGGGTAAAAGTGAATCCAACTCCGAAACAAGACCCACGCAAATTAATTTCGTCAACAGAGCCATTTTTCATTTTTGCAAAATCGAGCGAATATTATTTCAACAAAGAAGCATTTATGGAATATCGTGATAAATTATTCAACGGCAGCAAGAGGACTGCTGGAAATGATATCGGTAAAAAATATTTTGAACTTGTTGAAAAATCCAATCTTTCAACAGAACAAAAATCCAAAGCAAGAAAAGAATTATTTGAAGTAATCAGTGAAGTGAAAGAAGGAAAATTAGAAAGTTTCCGGATGAAAATAAGAGGACTCCACGCCTTGCCTTATGGTGGACAAGCGGGTGGACGACTGACACAAATCGAAACAAAGGGTTTCACCATCATTAAAATCTATGGCAACTCGATCCGCAAAGATGTTATTGAATCCACCGTAGAGACAATAAAAGGAAATGTTCACCCTGCGGTTTATCCGGAATTTATTGTACAAGAATTAATCAAACTATTAACAAAAGAGAATGATATTGTACTTGACCCATATTTGGGGTCTGGCACAACTGCGGTGGTTGCTAAACGATTAAAGAGAAATTATATCGGCATTGAAATTCACCAGGAATATATTAATTATGCGAAACAGCGACTATCAGTGGTTCCATCATACACACTTGAATTATTCGCATGACACCATCAGTAATCTTAGAAAATTCACGGTTAGTTGCATTACGAATACTCAATTCTAAAAAAGAGAAAAAATATCCGACAATCATAAGTTCAAATGTTGATATTCTTATTAGCAAGATTGACAAGAATAAATCATTGCTCTCAGCTTTGGTCACTTCGCTCGTAAAAAAAATTGCTGAACCCAAACAAGATATACGTTTGCACAGAACGGATTTTAAAGGTGGCTACTCTGCCAGAAGTTTGGACACAGCAGTAACTTCACCCTTTTTCAAAAAATATTTTCCCAAATATGCAAACAAAGAATCTTCATTTCTCACACTCGCCACAAGAGAAAAAATTAAATGGACGATGACAGCCGGAAAGAATCTTAAAATCCGGGATAAGGAAGTAAAGAAAAGTTTTTTGGCAATCTTTGAAGCAGTAGAAAACCAAAATGTAAATCCAACAGATTATTTGATTTACATCTTTATCAAATTACATTTACTCTCTCAACAACAAAAAGTGATTTTTGACGGCACAATCGAATCGGCAAACTTCATAGACATCATCAATATTAACAGTGTTCTTAAGATGTTAGAGAGACATTTTGAACTGAAATTGAGTTCACGCCTTCCCGTAATCGCAATTTATTCCGTTTATCAACAACTATTCAAAGTCATAAAAAAATATGAGAATAAAATCTTGCGACCTCTGAATGTCCATACTTCCTCGGACAAACATGGATATGGAGATATTGAAATTTGCCATGCAGACGGAAAACCTTTTGAAATGGCTGAGATTAAACATAGAATTCCTATTGATAGAAATTTAGTTTTTGACATAGTTAAAAAATCAGAAGGAACCAGTATTGAACGCTATTATATCTTAACAACATCCAAAGACAATTTCATTAATGCAATTGAGGAAGAATACATTAACAAATTTATTCTGAAAATAAAAAAAGACTATGGTTTGGAAATTATTGCTAATGGAATTTATTATAGCTTGAAGTATTATTTGCGATTTATTGACGACTACGAAGAGTTCATTCAGACTTACACTAAAAACCTAATTGCAGACGCAAAAAATTCAACAGAAGTTAAAGAGTTTCACTTAACTGAATGGCAAAATATTTTGAAGGAGCACAATCTCACCTGACAAGAAAAATTCACATCTTTCACAATCCTAACTTATTTTTTTCGAGACCTAACTTCTAACGAATTTAAAACCATAGAAAAGAAGTGAAGTTTAGATGGATTTAACAAACTCAAATCCACTTCACCGCCCTCTTCCCTACCTCACCAATATCATCTTTTTCGATTGAACAAAATCTCCTGCGGTCAATTTGTAAATGTAAATTCCTGAAGTGACAGGCGAACCGAAATTATTTTTTCCATTCCATTCGATTGAATGATAACCACCCGTCAATTCTTTATTGAACAAAGTTACAACTTCACTTCCAAGCATATCATAAATTTTTAATTCTGCTTTCATCGGAGCGGGAATTGCAAACCGAATTTGTGTCGTCGGGTTAAACGGATTTGGATAATTTTGGAAAAGATGAAAATCGCTGACAAAAATTTCCTCATTACCTGCAGACGAGATTACATCTGTTCCGCCTGAGAATGCGATAACTAAACCATTCCGCGAGCCTGCAATAAATTCATTCGAACCATTGCCGTCAATGTCTCCCAACTTCCAAACAGTTTCAACAGCTTCGCCACTTGTAGTAGGAAATCTAAGACTGTAAATCTCTGCGCCGGTTTTGCCGTTGAAAACATGCATCATATTATTTAAGGAGCCTGTTCCAATTTCTGCAACGCTATCCGCATTCATATCACCGAGCAACGATGTGCCGAGCACGTTCCCGCCGGTAAAGCCGGAGAAAATTGTGTTCCCGTTCGATCCCTCCAAAACAAATATGCTCGATGTTAGTGGACTGATTAAAATGTCATCCGTACCGGAATTATTTACATCGGGAATTACAAAAAGATCTTCGATGAAATAATTGCCGATAACCTTCGTCCAGATCTGCACACCTGCATCACCGGAGATTGCGTAGACATTACCGCCAACATCGCCGGCAATTAAATCGCTTGTGGGCAACCCGCCGATGTTTTCAATTTCATCGAGTCCCCAAACTGCGCGTGAAGTCGGGAATGCCCAAGACGTAGTTCCATTCCGATCGAAGCCAATAACTTCACCGGTTGAACCGCCCGAAGATTTAGAACCAACAGCTCCACCATCATCGGTGGAAACGATTGCATCTTTTAATTTTTTCTGAACTGCGTGAGAAATTCTCCAAACTTCCTGTCCGGTTTTTCCATTCAATAAAATTACAGCAAATCTCCCTTCACCCGTACTCTCATTTCCGCTTGCAGAAACAATTACGTCAGGAAAATTATCATTTGTCCAATCTCTGCGCGTATCTAACCCGTTAATATCACCTTGAGAGTAATTTATTGAATCGCCATACTCCCAAAGTTTAGCACCTGTTTTGCCACTGAGGGCGTAGACAAATTCGTTACCTCCACCGGTTCCGATTACAACATCTTTAATTCCGTCGTTGTTAATATCTTTAATTAATTGAAGAGCTTGTTGCCTTGTAACCGCGCCGGTGTTACTGTTGTTTGGTGCTGACGAAAAAGTCCAGAGAATATCACCGCTTCCCGAACTATTACCGTTGTAAGCAATCGTCAAATAATTTTCGGTACAAACAATAACATCCTCAACACCGTCTCCGTTTATATCTTCAATATTTTTTATGACTTTGGCAGAATAATCTTGATAAGTTACGTCGGGGTTAGGTGGCACAACATCTTCCCACACAAAATTTCCGAGAGTGGAATCGAAGGGAGAACCGACAGCGGACAAAATAATTTTTTGTACCGCACCGTTCGATGCATTCGTGTATGCGATTAGAGTATCTGTATAAGATATGTAATTCAACGGCTGAAACCAGAGGCGAACAACTTTAGTTTTCTGCGAATCGATTAAGATTGGAACTGTTGTTTCTTGCAGTGTGAATAAATTATTTTTGATAACTAATGAATCAATTCTTAATACAGCCGAACCGTAATTCGAGATCGCTAATTTTTTAGAAGAAGTACTTTTAATTCGCTTGTTGCCATAGTTCAATGCGGATTCGGAGAGAGAAATATACGGTGCCGTGTGCAAGCCGAATCCTTTAAATATAATTTTTGAGATCGGTGCAGTACCATCGTTATGATATAGAATAACACTATCGTGATATGCGCCGTATGTCGTCGGCTTGAAACTATATGTGAAGGACGCCGTAATTCCTGGATCTATTGTGTATGGCAATTGCGGAGATGAAAGAGTAAATGCTGAACCGCTAAATTTCATCGAGTCAATTCTTAGCGGTGCTGTTCCATAATTCTGAACGTATCCGACAGCAAATCTTGTAGAATCAATTTGAACATTTCCGTAATCGATATTTTTTGTAATGAGAGAAATTCCGGGATTCCCTTGCCCGCCCAAATCATACTTGAATAAAGCGCGTCCCGTACTTGCACCAATCGGTTCGGCGAGAAGCCAGAGATAATTTCCATCCCAAGCAAGCCCGCGTGGATTCTGCCTCAGCCCGGGTTGTTCCGGCACGCTGAAAGTATAAAAAGTATCTTTTGTAGTTTTGTTCACTGCGTACATACGATCGATTCCTTGAAAACCATCATTCACATAATAGAGCGTATCGCCGTTGACTGCTACTCCCGTCGGCTGCAATTGCAAAGCCGCAATTGTATCTACAATGGTTTTAGTTGTTGTACTGATTTTAAACATTCCTGATAAATCGTCAGGATAATAAACAGAAATCCAGATGTAACCGGGTTCGCATGCGGCACCGCCGAGATACCATGAATTGCTTCCACCTGCATTTGACAAAATAATCGAATCGAGAACTAATCCTTGAGTTGAAATTTTATAAAGTGCCGAACCCGCAGTTTTACGTTCAACATACCAAAAATCTGTTCCATCAAATGCGAGCCCTTGTGAATAACTTATTGACGGATAATTAGTAACACGGACTGAATCAACAACAACGCCATTTGTATCAACTCCGTAAAAAACTCCTTTACCGAGTGTTGATGAGCCTGAGGAAATCCAATATAACCCGTTTGCATAGACTAATCCATAACCGCTATTCCAATAAGTTCCGGTTGGGAGTGTTACAGTTTTGATTACCGATTGACTTAAAAGCAAAGATGTCAAACAGATAAAAGATAAAAAATATTTGTGCATAGAAAATTTCCTTCAAGAAAAAATAATATAAATTAAAACGTTTTACGCGGATTTGACTTCACCCAATCTTTGATGTAGTCAGCAATGTCAGTAGTTGCGGAGCCGGGAGTAAAAAGTTTTCCGACACCCAATTTTGTTAGCGCGTCAATGTCTTCATCGGGAATAATTCCACCACCGGTAAGTAACACATCATCAACTCCCTTCTCTTTCATCAACGAAATGATTTTGGGGAAGATAGTCATGTGTGCGCCGGATAAAATGCTAATGCCGATAACATCCACATCTTCTTGAACAGCGGCTTCAACAATCATCTCGGGAGTTTGCCTTAACCCTGTATAAATAACTTCCATGCCGGCATCGCGAAGTGCGGCGGCAATAACTTTTGCACCGCGATCATGTCCGTCCAATCCGGCTTTTGCAACTAATACTCTGATTTTAGAATCCATTTTTAATCAACCTCTTGTAAAGATTTTCTGATAAGGTCTGCATAAATTTTAATTTCCCCGTTTGAATATTTTTTCAGATTACTTCTGAACTTGTGTCCATCATCTTCGGAGCGAGGAATGATATGAACATGCGAATGAAAAACAGTTTGCCCTGCAGTATGTCCGTTATTGATAACAACGTTCAAGCCTGAAACATTCAATCCCTTCATAATTTTTTTTGCGAGATGCTGAACAACGTTGAACATCCTTCCGTTAAGTTCGGGGGGAATATCCATAAAGTTTTCAAAATGATCTTTTGTGATAATCAAAGTATGTCCAAGATTAAAAGGATTGATATCAAGAAAGGAGATGAGTTCATCATCTTCATAAATAATTTCTGCCGGAGATTTTTTTTCGGCAATTGCGCAAAAGATACAATTCATGTGCGAAAAATATGAATGTTTTGAGTACTTACCAATGAACTCTTTAGGAATGATTTTGAATTGACAAACATTAATTTCGCGAACTCATCGATGAATAAATTATTCGCGCACGGTTTAAATCTGCAGGCGTATCCACTGCCATACTGTCCAATTCTGTTTCGACAACTTTAATTTTATAACCATTTTCTAAAAGCCGAAGTTGTTCCAGCTTTTCAATATTTTCTAATTCGGTTGGTTCAAGGGCAGTGAATTTCAGTAGAAATTCCTTACGAAAAACATAAAGCCCGATATGCTTGTAAAAAGTCGTCATATTAAATTTAGCAGAAACATTTTTGCCGTCACGAACAAATGGGATCGTACTTCTGGAAAAATAGAGAGCGTAGTTTTCATAATCGAATACAACTTTAACAACCGAAGGTGATTTTAATTCGGTGTTTGAATTAATTCTTTTTACGAGTGTGGAAATTTTTACATTCTTATCAAACAGAAGAGGTTCGATAGCCTGATCTATCATTCTGCCGGGAATGAATGGCTCATCTCCTTGAATATTAACAACGATAGAGCAATCTCTAATTTTCTTTGCGACGTGCGCAATTCTGTCAGAGCCGGTGTTAATCTCCGATGGCGTCATATAAACTTCGGCACTAAACTTTCTTGCAATATCGGCAATTCGTTCGTCATCCGTTGCAATTACAACTTTATTCAGCAACTTCGATTTGCACGCGCTTTCATAAGTATGCTGGATCATCGGTTTGCCTCCGATATCGCACAACGGTTTTGCGGCTAATCTTGTCGATGCATATCTCGCTGGAATTATTCCGACTATCATACAACCCTATTTCTTGTTTTTGGTAGGGATGACTTTCGGCACGAGAAAAAATTCTTCATCATGTTTTGGAGAATTTTTCAACGCATCGGATTGGGAAACAGATTTTTTCAATTCATCTTCTCGTAAATTTTTTACACTCATTATCGGATGCGAAAGTGGCTCAACGCCGCTTGTATCAACTTCATTCAACTGATCGACATACGTTAAAATTTGATTTAAATCTTTCGTGAATTCTTCCAATTCATCTTCATTCAATTTTAATTTTGCGAGATGCGCTATGTGTTCAACTTCTTTTCTTGTAACTGACATGTTTATTCTTTATTTGCAATTATAATATTTCTTACTTTTTCCATCAACGCGACTTCCTCAACTTTGTTTGATGTTGTCGGAGAAGGAATCGGTTTGTCGAAATGAATTTTTACTTCCCCCGATTTGAATTTCAATTTACCTTTTTCAAGAACGTTGTTCGTTCCCGAAATAGAAACCGGTACAACCGGGAACGGAACACGCGACGCCAAATAAAATGCGCCACGTTTAAATGGTTGAACTTCGCCATCTTTACTGCGAGTTCCTTCGGCAAAAATTAATATCGACAATTTTCTTTTCTCCATCAATTGTTTTGCACGCTCAATACTTTTAATCGCTTTCTCCGCATTCTGTCTGTCGATTACTACATACGGACCAATCAACATGTGCCAACCGAAAAGAGGAATCTTTGCTAATTCTTTTTTAAAAACGATAGCGACACGCACCGGCGCTGTCAATTGCACAAGCGGGATATCGTAGAGACTGATATGGTTGCTCGCAAAAACATAAACTCCGTCCGTCGGGATATTTTCTTTACCGCTAACTGTAACTTTTATTCCGCTAAGTTTTAAAACGCCGAACGCAAAAACTTTTGATAATCCAAAATAAAGAGTGAATGACCTATCGATGAGCACAAACAACATTGCGAACATCGAACAGATTGCGATAAAGATAAAAATGAGAACAATTTTAAAAATGGTCATGTATGCGCTCCGCTTAATTCGAAATTTGTGTGTTCAAATTTTTTAATGTGAGTTGTAATTTTTTCAATTCTGCGATCTATCGATGGATGACTATAAAAAAACCATTCGACAAACGGATGCGGATTTTTATCGCCAAGATTTTGTTCCGTCAATTTTTTTAACGATGAAATGAATGCCTCCGGTTTCTGCGAAAGTTCAACTGCATATTGATCGGCTTCGTACTCATATTTTCGGGAGAGAATATTTGTCAGTGGCGTTTGAACCAATGAAATCAGCATCATCCATAAAGAAAGGAGTGGAAGCGCGGCAATTTCTGTGCGCACCGTAAAACCGAGAAATGAGAGAGAAGCATCATATAATACTGCTAATAAATAGAGAGTAAGAAAACTTGTTGTTGTCCCAATGATCAAATTTTTTACAATATGTTTTTTCTTATAATGACCGAGTTCGTGAGCAATTACAGTTTCAATTTCATCGAGCGAATAATTATTCACTAAAGTGTCACCGAGTAAAATTCTTTTCGTCTTTCCCAATCCGGTGAACGCGGCATTTGCTTTTTTGGTATTCTTGCCAATGTCAAATGTATAAACATTTTCTACCTTAATCGATGATGATGCGGCGAGAGTTTCAATTCTGCATCTTAATTCTTCGTTTTCAACGGGAACGATTTTATAAAAAAGTGGAAGTATAAAAATCGGAACGATTTGAGACAACACAACGGAAATTAAAAATAAAAAAATGGCAAAGGGAAGCCACCACAAACTTTCAAAATAGTCCAATACAAAAAAGAAGAAGAGCAGAACAGGCAAGCCAACTGCGGCTCCGACTAACATTCCTTTCATTCCTTCCCAAAGCCATTTTAAAAAAGTTTGGTTGGAAAGATTGTATTTGTGCTCAAGATAAAATTCTGAATAAAAGGAAAAAGGGAAAACAAATATTCCTAAAGATGCGCTGACTGTGATAGAAAAAATCAAAAACCGCAAGTATTCATTTACAAAATAATTTTGGAGAGACGCTTCAACGCGAACGGAAAAACCCATCACGACAAAGAGCAAAATAAGAAGAAAGGAAAGCACAGCTTTGGCAATACCGATGGCTAATTTTATGTTATTATATTTTTTCGCATTCATGAAGCAAAGTTATTTAATGAATATCAATCATCGAAGATTTAAATAAAAAAAGGTTGTTCCAACATTGTTGAAACAACCTAAAATTAATTACGAAAAATCGGATCGTTAATCTTGCTTTTTAGATTTATCGTCCATGTCGCAGCAGCCCTTCTTTTTCTTCACATCCTTTTTAGTTTCTTTTTTTTCATTCTTCTTTTCAGAATTCATGATTAAAGGATCGTTAGTATTTTCGGGTACTTCGCACCATTTTTCGGAATGAGTATCTTTTTTTGCTTCCTTCTTTTTCGGATCATCGATACTGCCGAAAGAAACTGAAGTTAATAAGATTGCAAAAGCAAAAATTGCGATCAGGTTTTTCATTATTTCTCCTTCTTGAATTTTTTTCCGTCTTCGGAAAGGTTTTTGATATATTTTTCTGGATCTTTTTCGAATTTCTTCAAACATCTTTTACAACAAAGCGCGTAAGTTTTTCCTTCGTGCGTTGTTGTAATGTCGCCGTCAATCTCTTCTCCCGAAACCGGACAAACCGAATTGAATGGAGTTTTACTTGCGGCTTTCTCTTCTTTTTTTACTTCTGTATTGGTTTCCTTCTTTTCTTTTTCTTGCGCGAATGTTACATCGGCAATACCGAGAGCGAAAACAAAAACCAAAACTATTACAAAAAATTTTTTCATTTTTTTTACCTTTCATTTAACTGATTAAACTTTTTACACAGGATTTCAGTTGAAAATCAGATAATGTGATTCAAATATAATAGATATAGTTTCACTTGAAAAGGAAAAAATTGTTTGCGGCATTCAAATGATTCCAATTTCGTTTTTTGTAATCCATCCGACTTTTCCATCGGGCAATTTTATCTTTCTCCACTCTTCAACTTTATCGAGAACTTCAACCTTCAATCCTTCGTGAATGACAAAAACATCGGAAGAAGAATTGTCTGGCGAAGATTTTACTGCAACTGTGTTTTCAACTATGATTCCATATTCAAAATTCGAATCGAGATAATTCAATCTTCCAACAAGTGCAGATGAAATTATAAACAAAAAAAGAAATATTGCGGAGAGATAAAAATATTTTTTTTGGTGTTCGCTTCGATTTGAAAAAAGAAAAAGATACACGGCAACCAGAAGCAAAATGAAAAATAGATAAACAATATATGCCCATGAGTTGATCGAAAAAAACGAAGCGCCTTCATCAATCCATTTTATAACAAAGAGCGTCGGAAGCGCGTCAATCTTGTCTGTAATGCGCACCGATGCAACTTTAAGATTGTATCTAATATCATCGTCATCGGGAGAAAGTTGACGTGCTTTTTCGTAAAATAAAATTGCCCGTCCAAGTTTTCCTGTTCTGAAAAATGCGTTACCTAAATTATAAAAGATTTCCGGAGAAGTTGCACCGCCGGCAATCAATGTTTCAAAAAGTTCAATTGACTTTTGATATTCTTTTTTCGCGTAAAGTTCATTTGCCGCGTGAAAAGTTGAATCGAGATTTTTGGCAAACAAGTTTGTAAGCGCGGAGAAAAAAAGTAATAAAAATATTTTCTTCATTTCTTCTCCGAAATTTCTTTTTCGAGATTCACAATCAATTTAGAAGTCGATTCAAAAACTGTTTTCATGTCGAACGAAGTATCTGCAACCGAAGCAAAGCGAACGTACTCGCAGTGGTTAAAAATTCTCTCCACTTCTTTTTTCAGATTTTCCGAAATATTTTTTTGATGCAAAGTTTCAATCACAGATTGAAGCGTGAACTCTGATTTTTGAATTAACAATCTGTCTTCGAGATAACCGAGCAATGCTTGAGAAATTTCTGTGTAAAAATTCTCTTTCGAATTTTCTTTAAGAAATTTCGCGGCTTTCTTCAAACGTTGTTTAGCAATTTTTTCAGCGCGTAAAGTTTTAGAAAGAATTACATCTTTAGAAATTTTTATTTCTCTCCTTTTCACTGCAACGAACAGGATGAAAGCCAAAAACGGAAGCGCGCTCATCCCCCAGTAAATAGGACTTGCAAATACATTTTCATTTTTTACAAACAAATTTTTTGAGGAAGTTTTTATGTAACGGATATCTTCGTTCAACCATTGAATTTCTTCTTTACTAAACGGCGTTGTTGATGAAGAAAGATTTCCTGCGCCGGGAGTAACTTCAATTTCGAATGGACCTTTTGAGAGAGTAACGAATTGGTTCTTTGCAACATCAAAGAAAGTGAACGATAGCTGTGGCAACTCAAACTTTCCCACATTGCGCGGAACGAGTAAATATTCAAACGATTTTTTCCCGTTAATTATATTTCCGCGATTTATGTTTTCAAAACTTTTCGGTTCATAAGTTTCAAACCCATTCGGTAATTTTATTTCAGGAAATTGAACGAGTTTAATATTTCCGCTGCCGCTAATTTCGATCTTTAAAGTAATCGGTTCATTTTGTTTCGTTTGAAGTTTATCGAAGTTTGTTGTCAATGAATAATTTCCGACGGCACCGTTGAAAGCCGCGTCAGTTAAAGGGGGAAGTGCCTTTACATTTATTTTCACCGTGTTCGTTTTTGCTGTGAACTCATAAGTTTCAGTTGTTCTGAAAAATGGATCATCGAAAAAAGTATCGAAGATGTTTCCGGTTTTTTTCTTGCGTTCGATTAGTACGGGAATTTTTAATTCGAATGGAGTAACCGATAATTCACCTGCACGCTGCGGAAAGAGAGCGACTTTTTTCAACACAGCTGAATTAAATATTTTTCCATCAATTGTTTCGCGAGTGAAGATGATATTTTTATCGCCGTCTAATTCTTCCGACCAAAATCCTTCGTACACAGGCAACTTTGAAATTTGCGGAGATGAAATATTTAAGCGCGTAAAAAGTTTATACGTTACGGTAATTTGTTCTCCCTGAAATACTTCACGCTTATCGGGAATTGCACGGATGAAAAGATTTTCCGCAATCTCTTCCGACGAAATTGTATTGTCCGTTTGGTTCGTCTGCGGTTTTGATGAACCTTGTACAACTTCAATCGTTATTGCTTCGGTAGAATAATTTTCACCGTTGTATTTTACTTTAGCCGAGCCAATCGTGAACTTCCCCAATGCGCGTGGCTGCAAATAATATGAGAATGTAATCGATGCGCTCACAGCTCCGTTAATTATTTGCATCGATGTAGATTGATTCGGTCCGCCCAGAGTTAAAAAGTTTTTGAAATCGGGCGGTTGAAAATTTGAAAGCCCATTCACATCTTTGCCTGAAAATGTAAATGATATTTCAAAACTATCATTCAATCCGACTTTGCTGCTGTTCACTGAAGCAGTGAAAGATTGGGAATAAATCTCGAACAAACATGAAAGAAAGAATAAAATGAAAAAATATTTTTTCATCACCAATCCTTCTCAGTTTTAACCCGCACTCCGGCTTTCTTTCTCAATTTTTTTTGCAAATCTTTTTCATTGTTTTTGATTGCGTCTAACATTGCTTCAGCTTCTTTTTTGGAGAACTGTTGCTTCTGCGGCTGATTTGGCTGTTGCTGATCCTTCTTATCCTGTTGATTTTGTTGGTTTTGCTGATTGTTCTGATTTTCCTTCTTATCCTTGTTTTGTTGATCATCGTTTTTCTTTTGCTGATCGTCTTTCTTCTCATCATTCTTCTGATCATTTTTGTTTTGATCATTTTTATTTTGGTTCTGCTGTTCACTCAGAAGTTTTAAAGCATAAGAGAGATTGTATTTCGCATCTTCATCATTCGGATTTAGCTTTAAAGAATTTTTATATGCCTCAATACTTTCCTTAAGTTTATTCGATTTCAAAAAAGAATTACCAATGTTGAAATATGATTTCGATTTCTCAAAATTGTTGTTTGCCTTCGCGAGTGCATTTTGATAAGAGCGAACGGCATCTTCATATTTTTCTTGTTTGAAATATGCATCGCCGAGATTGAAATTACCGATGAAATCATGCTCACCTTTGTCGAGTGATTTTCTGAAATTTATTTCGGCGTCGTTATACTTTCCCGAAACATACTGATTAACGCCATCATTAATAAGACTCCGCGAGGATTGCGCAAAGTTGATTGCGCCCAATAAATTCAACAGTAAAACAAAACTAATCTTTTTCATCTTTCAGTGCGAATCTGTTTAAATATTTTTCTTAACCAAATTGATTTTTTATCGTTCACAAATATTTCCAACAACAAAAGTAAAAATGCAGGTAGTAAAAAGTAATAATACTTGTCTTCGTAATCCGTAATTCTTTTCGAACCATATTCCGTTTTTTCAATTTGTGAAAGTTCATCGAATATCTGCTCGAGTTCGGTTTGAAAGCCGAGCGCGTTAAAATATTTTCCGTCTGCTTTTGATGCAATTTCTTTTAAAGTTGTTTCATCAAGTTTTGTAAGAACAATATTTCCTGCATTATCTTTTTTGTAATCTATTTGTCTTCCGTTTTCATAAATCGGTATCGGCGCGCCCGTAACCGAGCCCATTCCGATTGTATAAATTTTTATTTCTTTCTCAATCGCAGTTTCAACGGATTGATTAATATCTCCTTCATGGTCTTCTCCATCGGTAATGACAATAATAACTTTTTTTGTTGCAGATTTTTTATCGAATGACGTTACAGCCAAGTCAATAGCGGCGGCGACTGCCGTACCCGGTTGCGGGATGGAATTAAAATCAACGGCAGATAAAAATAAATTCGCCGCGGAATAATCTGCAGTCAATGGAAATTGAATGTATGCTTGTCCCGCAAAAATAATAAGACCGATTCTATCTCCTTCAAGTTTTTTCATTAGTGAAGCAATTTCATTTTTCGCTTGCTCGAGCCGATTCGGTTTTAAATCTTCCGCTTTCATGCTGAGTGATACATCGAGTGCGATATAAATATCAATTCCGACTTGCTTCACCTCTTCCATTTTAGTACCGACTTGCGGTGAAGCAAATGAAAGTATCATCAGTGAAAATGAAATCATAACTAAAACAAATTTAAATGTTTCTTTATGAAATGATTTATTATCCATCAACGAAGAATGAAGATGTGTTTCGGCAAATTTATTCAACGAGTTTTTTTTACTTCGCAAATAAAAATAGAAACCTACAATCGGGATAATCAGCAAATAAAGTAATTGTAAATATTCGGGATTTGCAAACTTTAACATTAAGGCAATTTCCTCAAATATGTTTTTGAAAGAAGAAGTTCGAGAGCCAATATTATCAATGCGGCGAGCAGCCACGGCTTGAATAATTCGCTTTTGCTTCGGAAAGATGTAATCTCGATTTTTGTTTTTTCAAGTTTGTCAATCTCTTTATAAATCTCTTCCAATTTTTTATTTCCGGTTGCGCGAAAATATTTTCCGCCGGTAGTTGTGGATATTTTTTTCAATAGCGTTTCATCAATCTCAACTTTAACCATTTGATAACGAATTCCGAAAGGCGTTTGAAAAGGATACGGCGCTTCTCCCATTGTTCCGATGCCAATACTGTAAATTCTCACACCAAATTGTTTTGCAATTTCCGCCGCAGTCGTCGGATCGATTTCGCCAGCATTGTTCACTCCGTCGGTCAATAAAATTAATGTTTTACTTTTTGCTTTACTTTCGCGAAGTCTGTTCACACCGTTTGCAATTGCATTTCCAATTGCGGTGCCATCTTCCACCATTCCACTTTTCACATCGAGCAACAAATTGCGAAGCACGGAATAGTCAATTGTTATAGGGCATTGCGTGAAAGCATCGCGCGAAAAAACTACAAGCCCGATTCTGTCAGTCTCTCTTGCGCTAATGAAAGCGTCTGTGATTTTTTTTGCGGCATCAAGTCTATTCGGCTTGAAATCTTCCGCAAGCATACTGCTCGAAATATCAAGCACGAGTACAATATCAATTCCTTCCGAATAAACATTTTCGCCCGAAGAAAAAGATTGAGGACGCGCGAGAGCCACAATTATCAAGCCCAAGCTCAACATTCGCAGCCACATCGGAACATCGGATAACTTTGCACGCACTGTTTTTGGAGATGCTTTTGCGAGTTGAAAATTTGAATAAATAATTTTCGTGCGTTTTTCTTTCCCATTTTTATAATACCAAACTAAAATGAGTGGAAGCAATATTAACGCAAATAATATTTGCGGGTGCGCGAATGTAAAATCAAACATTATCAGCATCCTTTGCAATCGAGCGGCTTAGTTCAACTATGTTAATTGCTTGCTTCATCATCTCTTCATTCACTCGTGGCATCGGAATAAATTTTGCAAACTTCACCATATCGGCGTTCGACAAAAATTCTTCGGTAACAATTAAAATATTTCTTGCGCGACTCACATTTCTCAAATCTTCAATAATCTCGAATGAAGTTTTTTCAAGTGCCTTGATTTGAAATTCTTCTTCAAAATAATTTCTAATGATACCGGTAATTTGCGAGTGATATTCCTTCACTTCCCCCTTTTGCCAAAGTTGTTGAGCACTAAGTTCGGTCAATAAATTCAAAGCTCTCCGCCAATTCGGAATGAAGATTTTTTTCTCTTCTCTAATTTTTTTCTTAGTAAAGAATTTTTTGTAGATAAAATAAATTATCGCAAGGACTACGAGTGCGCCCAATATCCAGTAGAGTAAAACGAGATAATCGTACGGGACGGTTATAGGATTTTTAACATCACGAATTTCTTTTGAGGTATCAACTGCGACCGTGTGAATTGTGATTATGAGCGAGTCCGTGCGGATAAAATTGAATGTAGTATCATCGTTTGTTTTGTAAGGAATAAGAAAAGATGGAATCGTAACATTGCCCGAATCAAAACCTATTACTACGAATTGAAATCTCGAATTGACATTCCCGTTCTCCTTTTTTATCTCAGGCTTTTTAATATCAATCACTTCTAATTTTTTTAACGAATCTTTAAGAGAAGGAAAAAATAATTCTATGCCGGACTGATACTTAAAATTGTATTCAAGATTTATATAATCGCCGATTTGATAATTCAGCGAATCAGTTTTCACTTTCACTTCAATTTCTTGAGAGAAAGAAAATTGTGCGATAATGACGAATGTAAAGAAAACCCTTATCACCAGCGGCTTTCCCTCATCTTGAAAAATTTTATGAGTGCGGGAATGTACGAACCGCGCGTCTCAACTTTGATGCTGTCAAGTTTTGCAGTTAAAAACGATTGCCTTCTCGCAACTTCAAAAAGTTGATTTTGTCTTCTGAATTTCTCTCGAAATGTTTTGCTGCTCGTATCAACAATTTCTCTTTCACCCGATTCAGGATCAATGAATTCAACCAAACCTAACTTTGGAATTTCTGTTTCTTTTTCATCGCGTAAAACGATTCCGACGAGATCATGTTTTCTACCGACAATTTTTAGAATTCTTTCGTAACCGGAATCCATGAAATCGGAAATCAAAAAAACAATCGCTTTCTTTTTTATTGCATGATTAAAAAACTCCAGAGCCGCTTTAATATTGGTTGATCTCCCCTTCGGCTTGAATGAAATTAATTCACGAATTATCCTCAAACTATGCGAGCGGGATTTTCTCGGCGGAATAAATTTTTCAACCGAATCGCTGAAAAGTATCAATCCGACTTTGTCGTTATTCTTTAATGCAGAGAATGCAAGTATCGAACTCAACTCGGCGGCGATTTGCTGCTTTGTGGAATTTACCGTTCCGAAAAATTGCGAGCCGCTCAAATCGACCAATAAAATCACGGTCAATTCACGTTCTTCTTCAAATATTTTTATGAACGGATGACCGAAGCGCGCAGTTACGTTCCAATCAATATTGCGTATGTCGTCCCCCATCTGATATTCACGCACTTCGGAAAATTCCATTCCTCTTCCTTTAAAGACTGAATGATACTCTCCCGAAAAAACCTGGTTGACAAGTCCGCGAGTTTTTATTTCGATGTGACGAACTTTTTTTAGAAGCTCTTTAGTTTCCATCTATTAAGGAACTTCAACCGAATTTAAAATATCTTGAATAATTTTTTCCGAAGTAATTTCTTCAGCTTCGGCTTCGTAAGTAACGGCTATGCGGTGACGAAGCACATCGGCGGCAATCGAACGAACGTCTTCGGGAATTACATATCCACGGCGTTTAATGAATGCCATAGCGCGAGCACCGAGCGCGAGGTTTATTGTTGCGCGCGGTGATGCACCATAACTTATCAGATCGCTCAAGTTTTCGAGTTTATATTTTTTTGGTTCACGTGTGGCGAAAACAATGTCGAGAATATATTTATCAATTTTTTCATCTACATAAATTTCATTAATGAGATCGCGCGCTTTTAAAATATCTTGAGGTGAAATCACCTGTTGAATTTGCATTTGCGGCGCCGCAACATTTTGTCGCATGATCTTTTGTTCTTCTTCCAAAGTCGGATAAGTAATTTTTATTTTTAACATGAAACGATCTACTTGCGCTTCGGGGAGTGGATATGTTCCTTCCTGCTCAATCGGGTTTTGAGTTGCGAGAACTAAAAACGGTTCGTCAAGTTTAAATGTTTGCTCACCGATTGTAACTTGACGTTCCTGCATCGCTTCGAGCAAAGCACTTTGCACTTTTGCAGGGGCGCGGTTGATTTCATCCGCCAAAATAAAATTTGCAAAGAGGGGACCTTTTCTTATAAAAAAATTTCCTTCCTTCTGATTATAAATTTGTGTTCCGATTAAATCTGCCGGCAGCAAATCGGGAGTGAATTGTATCCGTTGAAATTTTGCTTTCATAGATGCGGCGAGAGATTTAATTGCAAGAGTCTTTGCTAGTCCGGGAACACCTTCCAACAATACGTGTCCGTTTGCGAGCAATCCTATCAACAGCCGTTCCACCATTGCTTTTTGTCCGACAATAACCTTCCCGATTTCTTGCGAAAGCAGATCGATGAAAGCGCTTTCTTGCTTTATTTTTTCGTTAAGTGCAGTAATGTCCACCTTTAATTCCTCTGTTTTTTTTGAATTGGATTAAAATGAAAAGTCGTTTGATTTGACGGCTGCAAAATTAAAGATGTTGCATCGAGGATGCAAGAGAGAGAAAATTTTTATTCCACCACTTTATAAACGAAGAACTTTAGATAGCTTGTTTCTTTCATGGCTGGAATTGCAGGATGGTCCAATGAAGCAGAATTATAAAATATTTTTTGTATTCGCTTCCCTTCTTTCTTTGCGGCAGTAATAATTATTTCTTCGAAACTTTCCTTCGTAACATGATATGAGCAGGAAGATGTAACCAAATATCCCCCTTTATTTATGCACCTCAAACCGAGACGATTTAATTTTTCATATCCTTTTTGGGCGATGAAAATATTTTTCTTGTTTTTTGCAAACGCCGGCGGATCAAGCATTACTACATCATATTTTTTATTCTCTGTAATTGATGATTCAAGAAATTCAAAAACATCTTTAACACGAAATTCAGCATCGCAGTTAAAATTGTTCAACCGAAAGTTATTTTGTGCGGCTTCAATTTCTGATGCAGAAGAATCAACAAGAAATATTTTCTTTGCATTTGCTCTTGCGGCGTGAAGCCCGAATCCACCGATATTTGAAAAAGCATCTACAACAGTTTTATCTTCACAAATACGCTCGATGAAAAATCTGTTGTCCGATTGATCGAAGTAGAATCCGGTTTTCTGGCTTCGTTCAAAATCAATTTCATACTTAATGGAACCATCGTCAACTATCTCTTTCACATGCGCACCAAAATATATTTCATCATCGGGGGGCAATGACTCAAGCTGTCGGAAATGAATTTCGTTCTTCGTAAAAATATTCTTGGCTTCCATTTCATCTTTCAAGAAATCGACAACGTGATGAATGTGTTTTTCCATTCCCGCAGAATTTATTTGCAGAACAAAAGTGAAATTATATTTATCAACTATCAATCCCGGGAGAAAATCACTTTCGCTGAAAACCAGTCTGTACGAATTTCTATTCGGATATAATTCCCTTCGCAGTTGTACGGCATTTTGCAAATGCGACTTTATAACATTGCCGATATCATCAAATTTTTCTCGCGAGATTATACGCACAGCAATCAATGAATGAGGATTGTAAAAACCGTAACCACAAATTTTTTCGTCGTGCGAGATAACTTTAACAATATCGCCGGTACTTATTTCATTTTCAATAAATGCAATTTCATTGCTGAAAACCCATAAATGCCCTTCGAGCAATCGTCTTTCATGTTTTGATTTTAATTTGATGATTGGAAAATTCATTTCTAATTAGAGTGCGGCTAAAACTTTTTGAAGTTTATCTGTAATTTCTTTTGCAACCGGTGCAAGCGATTCGTTGTTCACTGCCTGCATCGAAACCAACGGATTGACAACCGATACTGTTGTTGTACCGAATTCTTTTTCATGCATTATAACATTGCATGGCATCAACACACCGATATTTTCTTCCGCGCTGAGAGCCTTGAAAGCAAAGGGAGGATTACACGCGCCGAGTATTTTATATTTTCTGAAATCAACGTCAAGTTTTTTCTTCATCGTTTCCTTTACATCAATTTCCGTTAGAACTCCGAAGCCTTCTTTTTGCAATTCACTTTTAATATGCTCGTAGGCTTGTTCAAAAGGGATGTTCAAAGTTTTTGTGGAATAGTAATTCATATTTTCTCCGTTTTTATTTCGTGAGATGCCGATTCACTTTTTGCGATTCAATTCGCGAATAAAATTCAGCGCGATCCCCTCACGCAAACCTTGTTGAGTTACTGCAAAAGATTTCGGTTCGAAAAGATTTATGATTTCATCCATAATTATTAAACCGGCAGGAATTATTTCAGCGCGTTTTTCGTCCATCCCTTTTATCGCGCGTCGCTGTTCGGGCAACTGATTTGAAAGCACGAATTGAATTGTATCGCGCACGAGTTCGATTGGAATCGGTTGGGAAAATTTTATTTCGTTTGAATAATTTTGTTTTATGATATACAAAAGATTCACTGCAGTTCCCGCTGTCCCGCCTATCTCTTCCATTTTTATTTTTTCTTTTAAGAATATCGAATTGCAAAAAACTTCTTTAACATGCTCGCGACAGAGTTTCATGTTATCTTTTGTTAAAATAAAATCAGGAAAGAAAATACTGCTGAGACGAACTGCTCCCAGTTTATAACTTTCTGCCGCGATAACTTTCTCACCTTCTCCCAAAATAATTTCAGTGCTTCCGCCACCGATATCAAAACAAAGTATTTTATTTTTTTGGGGAAGCGCAGAGTGAACTCCGAAGTAAATGAAACGGGACTCATCTTCTCCCGAAAGTAAATTAATTTTGAGTTGGAGTTGCTGTTCGACTGTTTCGATGAATTCTTTTCCGTTGCAAGATTCGCGCAACGCACTCGTGCCGGTAAGCGTCAGAGGCGCATTTTTACTGAGTGCGAGCGACTTGAAAGTATCAAGTATCTTTATCCCTTCTTCATATTTGGATTGCTCAATTCGTTTCGTTTTAAAATCGGAAAGGCGAAATGTTATTCTATTTTTTTCGATAAAGATTGGATTTCCATCTTCACCGATTTTAAATAAAGCAAAGTGAAATGAATTTGAACCGAGATCAGCAACGGAAATAAATTCAGTCATTCTGTTCCAACAAATAATGTGCGCAATCCATTACTTCATCTACAGAGATGTCATCAATCAAATCGGATTTGCGAATGAAGATTTTATTTTTACCTATCGGTGCCCAATTGAAAGGATTTGTCGGACCAAAAAGAGAAATCTGTTTGCAAGTGGTTGAACCGGCAACATGCATTACGCCCGTGTCATTCGTGATAAATAATTCACAACAATTTATTAACGCGGCTAATTGTGGAATGGATTTATTTATGAATGCGGGAAGGTTAAAATCTATTTCACTTTTTATGAAAAAAATTATTTTTTCATCTGCATCGCTTGCAGTTAAAAAAATATTCGCCGAATATTCTTCTTTAAATTTTTTAATCAAAGTAACGAATCGCTCCTTTGCCCAACGATTTGGCGGCTTTCCTGCGCCTGCGTGTATTCCAATTATTTTATTTTTGTTGTCGCCAAAACTTGATGTAATAAAATCTTGAGCAACTTTTTTGTCTGCATCATCGAAGGATATTTCAATTTTAAAATTGTTTGTGCTAATTCCGAATGGCTGTAATATAGATAGATTCTTTTCTGCAACGTGGAGATCGGGTTGTGTTCGCCAATCAAGATCAACAAGACGATCAAATAAAAAATATGATTTATTCGGTTTGCCGTCCAGCGAGCGAGGACCGATTCTGCTTCTTGAAACTGCTAATCTTGAAAGCAAATTACTCGTGAAGGAAATCGAAACAACGACAGGTACAACAACAACATCATATTCTCTCTTTAATACATTAATCAGTGAGTTCAAGTAATTAATAAATATTAAGCGCGATTTTTCGAATACGAAAAGATCATCGATGAATTTATTTTTCACAATAGCATCTGCATTCTGAGGGCTAACGATGCATGTAAGGTGCGCCTCGGGATATTTTTCTTTCAATGCTCGGAAAAGTGGAGTTCCCGAAAGTAAATCTCCTAATTGATTATGCTGGCGAACAACTAAAATATTATTAATAGCTCCGAGTTCACGTGATTGATTTTCTTCTACTGCGAAAATGAACTTGAAAAGTCTGTAAAGAATTTTATCGAAAAGATTTTTAATCATTACTCTTGAGTAATCAGTTGATTTTTTTGGTTACGATTTTTTCGTTTCTTTATCGGTTACGTCTTCAAAATCGGCATCGACAATATTTTTTTTATCGATTGATGATCTTTGCTTTGAATAGATTTCCTGATCACTTGTTTTCTGTTTTCTGTTAGAGAGGAAAATTCTTTTTAATGAACGATAAAGAAAAAAGATGATAATAAACCATAGAAGGAAAGTAATAGTTCTCAAAATAATTTTCTCGTTTCGGGTTGGAAATATTCAATGGGTGCGCGGTCTTCTCTGAATATGGCTGCGAACAATTCGTCAAAATCTTTCTTGTTTGCTACAAAGTCAATCTCACTCGAATCCACAATTAACAAAGGGGAACCGTTGTATGAAAAAAAATAGTTTGTGTACGATTCAGCCAACTCCTGGATGTAACTTCGTGAAATACCCTTTTCAACAATGCGATTTCGCTTCTTGATATTGTACATCAGTCTATCAACATGTGAATGCAAAAACAAAACGAGATCAGGCTTTACCAAAGCTTTTTGCAGTAATGGAAAAATTGATTCATAAAGTTGCAGTTCATCTTTATCAAGATTTAAATACGCGAAGATTTTATCCTTCTCAAAAATATAATCTGCGACGAGATAATCTGTAAATAGATTTCTGTGAAGCAATTCTTGCTGTTGCTTATATCGATTGATTAAGAAAAACATTTGCGTTTGGAAGGCATATCTTTTCCTGTCCTGATAAAATTTTCCGAGGAAAGGATTTTCCTCAAATTTTTCAAGTACTAATTGAGCATTCAATAGCTCGGCTAATTTTTTTGCGAGAGTGGTTTTACCCGCGCCAATTACGCCTTCAACAGCGATATATTTTATTTCACGATTCGGTTTATCAGACATGTAAATTAATTTCTATACTTTTAGAGTATTTACCGATAATATATCTATTTGTTTGTTCAAACTCCAATTCGGAAAATAATTTTCCGTTCACCGGATTTTTTAGGAGGCGATTAATTTCAAGAAGTGGTATTACAAAAAAATCGCGATTTGTCAAATCGTAGTGCGGAATTTTAAGTTGCGCATCATCGTAAATCACGTCATCATAAAGCAAAATATCGATATCAATTTCCCGTTCTTTCCATTTCTCTCTACGAATTCTTCCAAGAATTTCTTCACTTGTTTTTAATAGCGTGATTAATTCAAGAGGTGAATAATCAGTTGCAATTTCTATTACCATATTAAAATATTCTGCTTGTTCTTTTAATCCGTAGGGTTGGGTAATATAAATTGAAGAACATTTTAAAACTTCAATACGTTTAGCATCGTTCAGCAAATTGATTGCGCGGGAAAGATTATCATATCGATCCCCAACATTCGTTCCGAGTGCTAAATATGCCGTTAATCTATGACTTGCCTTTTTCAAACTCTTCTCTTGTTTGGCAGACTTCAACTTCAACGGAATCTACAACACCACCAATCGGCGGATTATTTTTTCGAACTTTAACAATCACTTTTGATGCATTCGTAAATTCACCAAATATTTTGTGAACAATTTTTAATGCTAAACTTTCAATCAAATAAAATTTTTGAGACATCGCCAAATTGGAAATAATATTGAAGACACTTTCATAATCGATAGTTTGTCGAAGATTATCGAGCTGTTCAGCCGAAGAAAAATCTGTATGAATTTCAACATCAGCTTCAAATTTTCCGCCGACGTTTTGTTCTTGCTTGAAGACACCATGATAAGCGTAAAACGTCGCTTTATTTATTCGAATTATATTTTGCATTAAACAATCTCTTCAGTTTGAAGCTGAGCTTTCTTGAAATTGGTTCTAATATTTGCGGCGAGTATTCCAACCAATACAAACCCTGAACCCATTAAATGCTGTGATGATAAACTCTCTCCATACGCAAGCCAACCAAGGAAGAGCGCAACAATCGGAGTTATGAATGCAACAAGCGCGAGTAAAATAATATGTATTCTTTTCATAAGCCAATAGTAAGTTGTAAAAGTAAAAACCGAGCCAAATATTCCTAAATAAATTATCGACGTAACTCCTGAAAGCGTTGCGGAATTATCTGAAAAGTCTTCGAAGAACAGACCGAGCATGAGCATACTAATCCCGGCAATTGCCATCGGCGGAAAATTCATAGAAATCGGATTCAAGTGATCTCCATATTTTTTGATTGTAACTGCGACTACGGATTGCATCACCGCACTCAACAAAATCGCCATCATGCCAAGCAAATAACTTGATTCAACAACCGTAATTCGATCGGAAAAAATTATTACGATTCCTGAAAAACCCAATATCATTCCGATAATTTTTTGCAGTTCAATTTTTTCTGAAGGGATCATAATTCGTGTAACAATCGCAACTGAGAATGGATAAAGCCCGAACAATACCGCCGATAAACCGCTCGGAACATATTGTTGCGACCAATAAACCAAACCGAATGGAATTACAAATGAAAAAAACGCCATGAAGTAATAAAGATTAATCGAAGTTTTATCCGTTTGCAATTTAATTTTTCTGAATTGCATCAGCGCATAAATGCCGGCAGAAGCTACGATGAATCTAAACCCTGATGAATAGAACGGCGTCATCGATTCAAGACCAATTTTAATTGCGAGCCACGTTGACCCCCAAAGTAGGCACACTAAAATATATCCTGAAACGATTTTATAATTTTGATTATCCATTCTTTTCTTTCATAGCAATTACTCCAAATGCTCTTCCCGAAATCTCTTTATCCCTTCGATAAGATTGAAGATAAGAAATCTCATACGAGCATAAATTTGATGATTGAATATTTTGATCAGGTACACCGTGTTCGCACAAAATATCGAAATTAACTTTGGCAACGTCAAGATATAATTTTTCTTTCACACGGCTGAGATATTTTTCTTCAAAAAAACTTTCAAATTCAATTCCAACTTCGTAATGTTTCATCGAGATTGAAGGACCGATATATGCAAAAACATCAGTAAAATCAGTGTTGAACTCACTTTTTAATTTCGCCAAAACTTTTGCAAGAATTTTCTTTTGCGTTCCACGCCAACCGCTGTGAATTGCGGCGATAACTTTATTTTTTTTGTCGTAAAGAAATATCGGAGTGCAATCTGCAGAACTAATCGCCAAACCGATTTCCTTTGTTGCAGAAATCAACGCATCACTTTGCGAATGCAACCCGGGAGACGCAATAACTTCGATGATGTCGCTATGAATCTGTTTCTGTAAAGCGATATTATTTTCATTCAAACCGAGCTTAGAAAAAAAATAGTTCCGATTTTCGCTGACATTTTTCGCATCATCTCCGACAGAGTTTGAGAGATTGAACCAAAACGGTGCAGTTCTTTCATTCCCTAACTTTGTGGAAAATCCGAAAATCAATTCGGGAAATTGTTCAAGCAAAAATGATTTTATAAACATTCAATTATCGGCGGCAAATTTACAAAAGTTTTGAACGAGATTTGAAAAAGTTTTGCATTATCGATAGCACAAAATATTTTTTAGTTCCTAACAAATGATAAAAGTTTCATGTAGAAGTAGAGAGCGAAAAAAATTATATTGCGAGCAAAAATTGGTTGTGAATGAAAATTTTAATTAGTAATGATGACGGAATAGATTCGCGCGGAATATTTTTTCTTGCGAATGAATTAAAAAAAATTGGCGATGTAACAATCGTTGCACCGCTCAAAGAGCAGAGCGCAGTTGGACATGCGATAACAATGCAAGTTCCGCTTCGCGTTATCAAATTTTATAAGAACGGAGATTTCTTCGGCTATGCGGTTGACGGTACTCCCGCAGATTGCGTAAAGATGGGAATCAGAAATATTATGACTTCACCGCCGGATATCGTAGTATCCGGGATTAATCACGGCTCGAATACGGCAACGAATGTAATTTATTCGGGAACGGTTTCAGCCGCGCGGGAAGCGGCTATAATGGATGTTCCGGCGATTGCAGTTTCCATTGCGAGTCATGAAGTTAAGCACTTTGAATTTGCAGCCGAAACTGCCGCACGATTTGCTAAACTTGTTCACGAAAAGGGTATTCAACAGGGAACTCTTTTAAATATAAATGTTCCTGATTTACCGCGTGAAGAAATATTAGGTTTTGCATTGACCAAACAAGGTAAGTCAAAGTTCGATGACATCTATGAAAAACGTACCGATCCATATGGACGAGATTATTTTTGGCTCACCGGAAACTTGCTGGAACTTGACAGCGATTTATGTTTTGATCAGCATGCAATGAAAAATAAATACGTTTCGGTTACGCCAATCCATTTTGATTTGACAGACTACGAAACGTATGAAAAAATGAAAGCATGGGAAATTGAGAAACTCGATAAATAATTTCATCGGAAAAAATTGTTTTCAATAAAAGATTTTTCGCTTCTCATCTCCGGTAGCTGGTGGCTGTTACTGCTCTTCACAGCAATTGTTGCCGTCCTCGGATACTATTACTACAAAAATTCACTCGCAGATCTTTCTCCGATAAAGAAATTTTTTCTGCGAATTATTCGGTTCGCAGTTATATTTTTGTTACTCCTTCTCGCCTTTGAACCGATTGCAGATTTTGAATTTGAAAATGTAATTCGTCCGCAACATTTCATTTTTTTGGATAGATCAAAATCGTTGTTCGCCGAGGATGCCGAAACAAAAAAAGAAATGATGACTACATTCGAAAGTCGGTTATCTAATTCTACAAATCTTGAATATGAGATTTTTTCTTTCGGCGATTCGGTTTCATCAACTGGAAATAATTTGGATATTAAATCATCCAAATCGGCAGTAACTAACTTTGAAAAGATTTTTTCATTTCTAAAAAAAGAAAAACTTACGCCTTCGACAATCACAATAATTTCAGATGGGATTATCAACGATGGCGAGAACCCGATTTACATCGCCGAAAAAATAAACATTCCAATCTTTACAATCGGTTTGGGAGACACTGCTACTCAATTTAATTTGAAAATAAATGATGTTGTACACAATAGTGTGATATATGCAGGACAACCAACAACGATAAGGGTTTCGGCAGTTCTTGAAGGGAAAGAAAACACATCCACCGTTTTAGATTTTTTTGAAGAAGATAAATTAATTTCGACATCTTCCGTCGATCTGAAAAGTAATTCACTTGCAAATATTAATTTTGAGTACACTCCGAAAACAGGAGGAGAAAAAAAATTATCTCTTCGTTTGCGGGAAGTTTCCGGCGAGAAAAATGTTGAGGACAATAAAAAGATCATTTTTATAAAAGCACTTGGAAGTAAAACAAAGATTACTCTCCTGAGCGGAGTTCCCTCGTTTGATCAAAGATATATTAAAGCCGCACTTCAAAAAGATACTAATAATCATGTCGATGTATTTTCATTCCTTCCGAACGGAGAGATCCTTGAAGGAAATAATTTGAAAAAAATTTTAGATGAATCGGAGATATTGTTCTTAATCAACTTCCCGTCAAATAATTGTACGAACGATGTTGTGCAAATGGTTACAAAAGTAATTTCGGAACGTTCACTTCCCTATTTCTTTCTTCTCACAAATAATTTAGATGCTCAGAAATTAAAACTTTTCGGAAGCACTCTCCCGATAATTTTTAGAGAAAATATTTCACCAACAAAAAATGTGCAACCTCTTTTGAACGAGCAACAAATCCGCAATCCTATTTTGGGGCTTGATAATAGCCGCACCGGACAGCTTTGGAATAATCTTCCTGTTGTGTACCAATCCGGTTGGGACGTGAACGGAAAACCGGAAAGTACAATATTGCTCACGACAATAATCAATAATATTCCACTGAAAACTCCGATGTTAATAACTCGTAAATTTGCAAAAGAGAAAAGTATTCTCATCAACGCATCGGATATTTGGCGCTGGAAGATGCTCGCGAATAAACAAACTGAATTTCTTTTTGATAATTTCATATTAAATTGCGCAAAATGGCTTAATGCCGATGAAGAATTGCAACGGATTAACATTCGCACAAATAAAAAGTTCTACGCACAAGGAGAAGAAGTAAATTTTTTCGGAGAAGTGTACGATGAAAGTTTTAATCCGGTAAATGATGCTGAAATAAAAATAGTTTTGCAACTTCAAGGAGGAAAGAGCGAAAAGTTTAGTTTAATTTCTTCGGGAAATGGTTATTATGAAACAACATTTCAGCCGATGAATGCCGGTGATTATGAATTCACCGGTGCGGTTGAAGTGAACGGTAAAAATATTGGCTCTTCAAAAGGTAGATTTAATGTTGGCGAAATTGATATCGAAATGCTCAATCTCAAAACTGATGTTGAGTTTTTAAATCTCCTCTCGGATAAAACCGGAGGAAAATTTTTCTTCAACAATTTTGATGGGGTTATTGCGATACTTGAATCAAACCTTCACAACAAAGAAAAAATCATCAGAGAGAAAAAAGAAATTGCGGTTTGGAATTATGATTGGATTTTATTTTTAATCATTCTTCTTTTCGGCATCGAATGGTTCATCCGAAAGAGAGAAGGATTATTATAATGGGGTAAATTTTGTTGCGATTAAAAATTTCGTTTTAGATTTCTTTCTTCCCCGCTTTTGTCCCGGCTGTAAAAAGAAATTTCATGTGGACGAGACTTGCGTTTGTGTCGAGTGTCTTCAAAGTTTAATGCGCCCGAGCGAAGAAGAAATTATTAAAGATTATGCCGGTTATTTTTTGAACAGCCCAATTACCGGAATCTTCCCGATTTATCTTTTTGAAAAAGAGAAAGCACTGCAACATATAATTCATTCAATTAAGTATGAGCAAAATATAACGCTCGCAAAATTTATGGGACGAAAAATGGGAAATATTTTAATTGCAGAGAACGATTCGATAAAATTCGATTTTATAATTCCTGTGCCACTTCACATCTTAAAAAAATCTGAACGCGGATTCAATCAGAGCGAATACATCTGCAAAGGAATTTCAAAAATTCTTAAAACTAAATTGAACAAGAAAATTAAGCGTGTTCGCTTCACACAATCGCAAACAAAATTAAACCGTATCGAACGCGCTCAAAATATTGAAGCGGCATTTAAGACAAATTATAATTTCACAGGAAAAAATATTTTATTAGTTGATGATGTCATCACAACCGGAGCGACAATAATTGAGTGTGCAAAGGCTTTGAAGAGTGCGGGCGCGACCAATATTTATGCGTGTTCTATCGCTCGCGCGTAATTTACATTCTTTCAGGTGCGGAGACTCCGAGAATTGACAAACCATTTTTTATCACCGATGCTGTTGCAATACAAAGCGCAGTCCGCGCCGCGGCGAGATTCGCTTCCGAACCGATAATTCTGCATTCGGTATAGAAACGATGAAACTTTGAAGCAACGTTTTCAAGGTATGAACAAATTCTATTCGGTTCATAATTTTCTGCGCTGACTAATACTTCTTCAGGAAATCTGTGCAGCGATTTTAAAAGAGATTGCTCCTCCGCCGTATTCAAGAGTTCAAGATTTTCTTCACTCGCTTTTATCCCTTTTTCCTCAGCCATCCGGAGTATCGAACAAATTCGGGCGTGCGCGTACTGCATATAAAAAACCGGATTCTCATCCGAATGTTTTTTTGCGAGTTCGAGATCAAAATTCATGTGTGTGCCGATGTTTCGCATATTAAAAAAATATCGCACAACATCGCTGCCAACTTCATCAATCAATTCATCGAGGGTTATAAAATTTGCTTTGCGCGTTGACATTTTTACAACTTCTTTGCCCTGTGTAATTGTAACAAACTGATGAATCAACACTTTCACTTTTGAAGTGTCGTAATCCAATACTTTCAAAGCCGCAAGTACATCGGGATAAGTTGCATTATGATCGGAGCCGAAAAGATCAACAATTAAATCATACTTGCGTTGAAACTTTGTAATATGATAAGCGATATCGGGCAAACGATAAGTCGGCTCGCCGGTAGATTTAACAATGACTTTGTCATTCTCATTTCCAATTTCAGAAAGTTTCAACCAAATTGCGCCGTCTTTTTCGTAACTCAAATTTTTATCATGAAATATTTTTAGGAGATCGTCAATTTTCTTTTCTTCATAAAGAGAATTTTCATTGAAAAATATTTTATGCACAATCCCCAATTTTTGTAAAGAATTTTTAATGTCGAGAAATATTTCCCGTTCTGCCGCTTCCTTAAAAATTCCTTCGGGAGATTCATCGACGAGTTTATCGCCGTGCAGTTCAAATAATTTTTGTGCAATTTCTTTAATGTATTCTCCCTGATAATAATCTTCGGGGAATTCGATGGAATGATTCAAGATTTGCAAATAGCGCAAACGAACAGAATCTCCTAGCACGCGCATTTGTCTGCCGGCATTATTAAAATAATATTCGCGATCTACTGTGTAACCAATCCATTCAAGCAAATTTGAGATAGTATCACCGCACACAGCATTGCGCCCATGCCCGACTGTCAAGGGTCCTGTAGGATTTGCAGACACAAATTCTACATTTGCAATTTTATTTTTATGCTTGTCGGATTTTCCGAATTTCTCTCCCGACGAATTTATTTCGGAGATAATTTTATTAACAAACTTCGGAGTTAAAAAGATATTGATGAAACCCGCACCGGCTATTTCAATTTTTGAAATGCATTCTTTGTTATAAGTCAGTGTCGAAATTATTTCATCAGCAATTAATCGCGGATTTTTTTTAAGTGCTTTTGAAAGTAGCATCGCGCAATTTGTTGAAAGATCGCCGTGCGAAACTTCCTTCGGCTGTTCAAAATTAATCTTAACTTCTTTTAAGTAAGGAAGTGAAGCTGAGGCATCGGAAAAAATTTGCTCAAGATATTTTTTCACTCGTCGTCCGATTTTTTTGTTTTTTTCTTCGTTGCGGTTTTCTTTGGTTTCTCTTCTTTTTTTTCATCGGATAATTCTACGGAAGGAGCATCTCCCCAAAGTTTTTCAAGGTTGTAATAATTTCTTGTTTCATTTTTAAAGATATGAATAACGATATCGACATAATCGAGCAACACCCAATTCAACGCAGTGTAACCTTCTTTATGCCAAAGTTTTATTCCTTCTTCTTTCAATGATTTCTCAACATGATCGGAAATAGCTTTCACCTGTACATCCGAATCGGCAGTGCAAATAATAAAATAATCTGCGAACGATGTAACTTTTTTTAATTCGATAACTTTTACATCGAATCCTTTTTTCTCAAAAATTAATTCGACGATATTTTTGATTTGTTTGTTTAGTCTCAAATTTTCCTCACTTAAAAGGTTTTAGTTTTTGATAATCTTTTCCAATGACAACAGAGACATCGAGAAAATAATCTTCATTCAATTGTTGAAGAACCGTATTTTTCTCGACTCCAAGAAGAGCCGCAATTTTATTGGCGTTGGAGATGTTTCCGCCTCTGTCAATCACTAATGTTTTTTCAATTTCGAATGTGATATAGTTGCCGGTTTGCACAACATCAACTTTATTTTTACGTAAGAAATCCGTGAACTTTTCTCCCAAGCCGCTAACTCCGCATCCGTTCAAAACTTCAGCCTGAATATACTCGTCGGTAGTTTTGTACTCTGGTTTTGTTTCATTAATAAAGTAGCCGGAAATATTTTTATAAAGAAGGAAAGCGAGCAATAAAACTATCGCTCCCAAAATTAGGATAGATGAATTGAGAAAAATATTTTTTGAAGATTCCCCAAAGCTGAGTTTATTTATGTTTTTTTTCTCCGAACTCAATTTAAATAGAATTCACTCCCCGACTAACGATCAAACATATTTGTGCCGAAGGGGAAACGATTGTAGTAATCGTCATATCCATAAGGTGAATTGTAACCCGGCATATTTCTGTATTGAATTGAAAGCGAAAAATTTTCGTACGGTTTATAATTGAATTGCGCACGGCTGATGTAAAATCCGTTTAGATTATTTTGAAAATCTTTGCCGAAAGAATTGTATGGAGAGTGAACCAAACTCGCATCAACCTGGAAATTCATATTGTCGGTTAATTTAAATAACATACTATTTGTATAAACGCCAAGAGCTAAACCGTTGCTTCCAAAACTTGAAAAGGAAAGACTGTAGGAATGATTCATACTAAAATTATTGCTATTAAATAAACCGAACAGAAAATTTGGATCGCTATTTACCAAACCATCTTTTACACCCGGTTTAAAAAGGTTGTTCTCCCTAAACTGTGCAAAGGAAATAGTGATTAGCGTTAATGCGATGATTAAAATCTTTTTCATAAATAGTACCTAAAATGATTTGTGCAATGTTACCGAAATGAATAAAAAAAAACAATGAATTTACTTTTTGGATTAGACCTTTTAAGTGCCGTTAAGGTTCAACAATTTTTAATAAAAATAATTATTTGTTGTGAAGAACGGAGTCAACAATTATCTTTTCGACCGAGATGAAAAAATTCGATACACTTTTTGATTTTGATTCGTCCCGATTTCGCCAAGGATTGGAATGAGCATACTTGTAATCGACAATTATGATTCGTTCACTTATAATCTCGTTCAGCTGATCGGGAAGTTTAATAGTGATATTATCGTAGCGAGAAATGACGCTATAACAATTGAAGAGATTGAAAATTTGAAACCGGAAAAAATTTTAATTTCTCCCGGTCCCGGGAAACCTGAAAATTCTAAAATTTCGCTTGAGGCGATAAAATATTTTGGCGGGAAAATTCCCATGCTTGGTGTTTGTCTCGGACATCAAGCAATCGGTATCTCATTCGGGGCGCATGTATCAAGGGGGAAAAAAGTTATGCACGGAAAAATTTCTCTCATCAAACATGATGGAAAAAATATTTTTAAAGACATCCCTCAAAATTTTAATGCGATGAGATATCATTCACTCGTTGTTGATCGCCAGCGTTTCCCGAAGGAGTTGGAGATCACTGCGGAAACGAATGACGGAATTATAATGGGATTGAGACACAAGATACTTCCGATAGAAGGAATCCAATTTCATCCCGAATCTATTTTAACAACCAACAGCGAAGCATTGATCAAAAATTGGTTGTTAAATTAGAAGTGCATTCAAAGTGATTTCGTCCGATAAATTGGTAAGGAAATATTACCGCATAGGCACACTTATCGGCAGTACGATTATTCACCACTTTTTATCGCACAATGCAAATAGCTTCGGCAATGCAAAGCTACGTATCAAATCTCTTAAAAAAAGATTAAATCGCGGAGATTACTTTTTCAAACGATTGTATTCTTCAATCGCAAGAGTTTGCAAATTTTCTTTCAACTCCTTTGGAAGAACTACGTTATCATAATATTTATCATCGTTTCCCTTTGTAGCAGGAGCGCCGATAAATAATCCGTTTGTTCCGTTGACAAGTTTAAAACCACGGATTGTGATTTCATCGTCAGTTTGGAAATCGAAGAAGGCAACCATTTTACTATCGCCTTTGAGAAGATTCATTCTTGTGATTTTCATTTTGTTTTCCCTTTATTATTGAATGATTAGTTAGTAAGAACCATTATTTCACACCAAAGAACAAAATGAAGGACAGCATTGAGTTTTTTGCCATAATTGTAAGAGTGCCAGTTTTCATCACAGATACATTATGATGCCGCCATCATTTTTAGAACAATAAAATTATTTAATGGAAAATAAAAATATTTTCGCAAAACAAAAAAATATTTTTCAAGCACCGAAATAATTCAATTGGACGAAGAAATCTAAACTTGAAAATTCGTCGCACACATCTCATTGCAAGACTCTCAAAATTGCTATCTGATTAAAATCATCTTCTTCGATTCGAGGTAATCAGCAACGCGGAGTTGATAGAAATACACTCCGCTCGGAAATGAGGAAGCGTCAAACTCAACTTCATACTCGCCGGCAGGTTTTTCTTCATTCACAAGAGTTGCGACTTCTCTGCCGAGAATATCGAATACTTTTAACGAAACTTGTAAAGACGGGGCATGCCCCGTCTCTACATTGGGTACTGAATATTTTATTTTAGTTGACGGATTAAACGGGTTGGGATAGTTTTGATATAGTTTAAAATCTTCAATGACTTGTTCTTCTTTGACATCCGTAAAATCGATGACACCCTTCCACAATCCGCCGCCGCCTGTGCCAATAAAAATTTCATTTTGATTATGCGGATTCACTTTAACAAAATTTATAAAAGTATGTCCAAGATTTTTCCTCATGTTGATCCAATTTGCACCTCCATCCGACGTATAAAAAACAGCGCGCTCGAGCGTCGGCAGATAGTTATACCACTGCTGCGAAACAACGAAAATTTTTTGTGAGTCGTTTGGATGAAAATCAACATCGGCAACACGAGGTTGTTCGAAAATTTTTGTCCAGCTTCCACCGCCGTCTGTTGAAACAAAAAGCCCGCCTTCTATACTCCATCCGAAATTATCGGTTGCACAAGCGTAAATATTTCCATTCAATGGATTGATTTTTATTTTCATAATATCATTCGTTGGAAATGAAGTGAGCTTTGTCCAATTCTGTCCACCATTAGTTGATTTATAAATTCCTCCAGAATTTTGACCGATAGAATTAATTCCAAGATAAAGTGTGCTTGGATTTGTCTGATCGATAGCAGTATTCCAAACTTTAGTTGCATCTGCACCGAGCCCGTTATTCATTGCGGTCCAATTCACGCCACTATTCGTGGATTTATAAAGTCCATTGTTGTAACTCGCGCAATAAAGAATTCTGTTCCCCGGCGAACCGGAAATAAAATCGATTACTAAATCGGGGCGACCATCGGGCAAACCGTTGTAGCGATTGCTCCAAATACTTCCATCGCTGTTGGAGTGATAAATTCTACCCTCGGCATAACCGCCATTAAATGCCCCCATAGATCCGCCGAATCTGCTTTTATACAAATCAAAGTTTTGAGGATCAATCCAGATATCTTTTACGCCGTCATACTCGCCGTAATAGTTTTGATTTGGATCCATCGGAGTGAGCGAATTCAATCCGTCTTCGCTTCTAAAGAATCCCATATCATCATAACCGACATAAATTTTATTTGGGTTTGTTGGATGAAAACAAATTGCATCAGTATTCATAAGCTCCAATCCGTTTCCTTTCCAATAACCGTTTGAAATTTCGGAAGAATATATTTGATGCCAACTATCGCCGGCATCTGTACTTCTGTGCATCCAGATTAAACCGGAATAAAGTATGTTCGGATTGCTCGGGGCAACTTCTAAAAGAAAAACATTTTCTTCCTTGTAGAAATTAGAATCGAGCCAGCCGTAAGTGTAAGCAGTATCAATTTTTTCCCAGGTATTTCCCCCCGCAGTAGATTTATACACACCCGCTTCCTCAAATGCAGTGTGCCGAGTTGTACCGATATAAATTATGTTTGGATTTGTTGGATGTAAAGTGAATTTCCAATAATCATATAGTGCATCCAAACTCGCATCGTGTCGCGGGAGATCTCCGGTAATGTCAATCCATGAATCTCCTTTATTTGTGCTTTTAAATATTCCTCCTTTAAATGAAGTTGGAATTGCGCCATCACCGGTTGTAACTAATGTCATGTATAAAATTAAATTTGAATTGCTGACAACTCCTCTTAACCGACGGGCAAAAGAGTTCGTCAATCCGGCATTTCCCGAAGACCAATTAGTACCGTTGTTCGTTGTTCTGAACACGCCGTTATTTGTTGAAATGATTATTGTGCGATTTGTCGGCGAAGAAGTTGGATCGATCACGATATTATGAATTACTGCTGTATCGGACATTCCCTGCACGGTTACCTCAAACCAATCATTTCCGCCATTTGTGGATTTATAAAGTTTCCCCTTTCCCTCATAATTTTGAAACGTATTTCCGGTGCCTACATAAAGAATCTGTGAATCGGAAGGATCGATTGCAAGGGTTGAAGTGAGAATATAATCACTGAGACTGGAAAGGGTTGCAGGGAGTAAGCGCTGCCAGCTATTCCCGCCATTGTGTGAAACGAAAACTCCGACATTAGAACAGATATAAATTTTTTGAAAATCAATCGGATCGATAACAATCTCCTGAATCCAATAAACGTCTGCGCTGTATGGTTCGGCGGCAAGATTGTTGTTTATTATTTTCCATGATTGCCCGCCGTTTGTAGTTTTAAAGATGCCTTCGATATCTCCGGCGATGTAGACAACGTCGGGATTATCGGGTTGAATTGCAATAGATTTAAGGTCACTACCGGCACCGGGACCGATCGGTTGCCAGTTTATCTGTGTAAAAGAAATTTTGATACAAAGGAGTATCATCAACACTGTAAGAAAATATTTAGTTCGCATCGCTTTTCCTTCAAGTAATGATTGGACTTTATCTTGAAGTTGTAAAAGAAATTTTGAAAATCTTTTTTAACTCCAAAAGAAACTTAGCGGTTTAGAAATGATTATTAAAGAATTTTTTATTCAAGGATTTATCCTTAAATAATTTTATACAGTTCCGAAAAGATGTTTTAAATTATGCCGCTCCTCAGGCGTTACCATCGCAACAATAGTATTGTTTGTACCGAGGGTATTATCTTTGGAAGGATTGAAAATCCATTTCGCATCTTCTTTTAACGCAAGTACGAGTACACCGGGATGATTTTCCAGATTTAATTCCGAGAGTTTTTTCCCTTTATAAGAAGAAGGGATGTCAATTTCTTCTATTCGTAAATTCTTTTCACGATCACGAAGCATAGTATCGAGAAAAGAAACCACAGTCGGACGAATCATTTCTGAAACAATTCTTAAACCGCCGATTAAGTATGGGGAGATAACCGAATTGGCTCCGGCTTTTTTAATCTTTTCAATATTTTTTAAATCGCGGCACTTGGCAACTATTCGCAAGTCAGGGTTTAAATTTTTTGCAGTGAATGTAATAACAAGATTGTAGTTATCATCTCCCGTAACCGCGAAAACACCGGCGGCTCTATCAATACCCGCCGCGCGAAGTAAAGATTCGTCCGTTGCATCACCAATTAGCACAATAATTTTTTTTTCGAGTTCTTCAGGAAATTCAGGTTCGAGTTTATCTATCAAAACAAAATTTCTTTTAGTAAGCAGCAGCTCATCGGCAATTTGATGCCCGATTTCTCCACTGCCGCAAATGATGTAATGATTTTTGTAAGTCTCAATCATTCTTCTCTCTCTTCTTTTCTTGTAAGATTTGGCAAGTTCATCCCCGATAACAAACGCAGTAAAATTTGAAAGCATGTAAGTGAACACCCCTATCCCGCTGATTGCGATTAACATTGTAAATACTCGTCCGAGCGGGTTGCCGTGAAAATTTATTATCTCCCCATAACCGATTGTAGTAATTGTTATGAATGTCATGTAAAGACAATCAACAAGCGGCGCATCATAATTAGAAAAGTAATGAAAGCCTGCGGTACCAATTACAATTACTAAAAGCAGTGCGGTGGAAGAAACAACGAACCGTTTAAAAAAGTGCGTTATTTCTTCCGATGTTTTCATGATAAGATTTCAAAAAAAATTATTTCGTCAAGAGTAATTTTTTTGTCGATGAAAATCTTCCCGCATTCAATTGATAAAAATAGACACCGCTTATTAATTGATAATTTATAGTTGATAATTGATAATTGTGGGTGCCGGCACCGAGCAATTCATTATTGATTAATATTGCAACTTCATTTCCTAACACATCGAAAATTTTCAAAGTTACATTTTCGGCTTGCGGTAATTCAAAGCTAATGTTGGTTGTCGGATTGAAAGGATTCGGATAATTTTGACGTAAAGAAAATTCTTTTGGAAATGAATTGATATCAATTTCAATTTCATGTGAGTAAAAATATTTCCCATCAAGATCAATTTGTTTAAGACGATATTTTACTGCGCCGTTGAAGGAATTATTAATTGTGAAATCATCAAATGAATAATTTGTCGGTTCGGTGGTAGTTCCTCTGCCGGCAACAAAACCAATTTTCTCGTAAGTGCCTGAAGCCGAAGCGCGTTCAATTTCAAATCCGCTATTATTTTTTTCGCTCGATGTATTCCAGTTTAAACGAACAAACTCATTCATGAAATTTGCTGTGAAAGAAGAAAGTTCAACCGGAATGATTTCACCGAAATCAACATAATTTATGTACTGCATATTCGTACCCGTTGAAATTGTTCTCACTAAATTGCCAAGAGTATCAAGTTCATGAATGCCCGCGCCGTTAGTGGTTAAATAGTTTCCGTTGCCAAGTCTTGCAACACCTCTGTTGCCGGTAACTTGAGTCCAGAATGAAAGTTGCGTTCCGCTTGGCGAATAAATTGCAAGTCCCGAAGGAACCGAAAAAACTGCAACCCCAATATTCCCATTCGGAAGTACAACAACCTGTTGTGGAAATTGAATAGAGACGGCAAAATCACTTAAATAATTTCCATTTAAATCATAGCGATGAACAGCATCACTCGTTGAGCCGGAAACCAAAACATCATTTTGTCTGAAAGTTATGCAGAAAGGGCTATTCAAACCGCCAGCACCCACAGAAATAAAATTGCCGATATAATTTCCTGAAAGATCAAACTCTGCAATAGCATTTTGATTGCCGCCGCTTCCCACAGCAACAACCAGGTTTCCATTGCCGGGACGGTAATTGTGTCCACGCATATTATCTAACAATGTTGGATTAACTCCCCCCACCGGCGCAAGTACCGCGACATAATTCCCGCTCGTATCATACTTTTGAACGAGATCGGAAATTTGATCGGATACAGAAATAAAACCACCGGGATTGTAACGTGCCTCTTTTGGTGATTGTAAATTGGGATTGTTCGTCGGAATAAAATTTTCATTAACAACGTTACCTGTCTGAATATCGAAAGCCATAACTCTGTCGGCAGTCCAATCCGGTACTAAAAATAATTTAGATGGCGTTCTTCCGTTCGGATAGTTGTTTGATGGTTCTTTCATCTTGAAATCATTTTCGTAAAATAAATATGCTTTCGAAAGATCGAAACGAGTAGCGACTTCACTATAAGTCAACAATTCCGCGCCTTCGAGCGGGTGTGCAAAATTTTTGATTAAACAATATTGAATATCGCCGTGAAAAAATCTCATCACTTCAAGAAAAGAATTATCCTCCAAAACAATTTTGAGAGGAAGATTAAGATTGACGGCTACATTTTTTGCATCGAGAAATATGCTTGGATTTTGCTCCTTCTCTTCAAATGCTTTTTGAACATTCTTATCTACTTGAGCAGTTGCAGTGATAGCAAAAACTCCGGCGAGAAGAACTGAAAGAATAAATTGTCGAAATGATTTCATGATGATTCCTTGTTAGAATTTAAGAGTTGAAAACTTTTTTGATAAACTTACTTCATTATAATAAACTTTTTCGTCGCAGAAAAATTACCGGCAGTGAGTTGGTAGAAATATATTCCGCTCGGTAATTGATAATTAAAAATTAATAATTGATAATTGTAGTTGCCTGCTTCTTTCCACTCGTTATCTATCAATGTTGCAACTTCATTGCCAAGAATATCAAAGATCTTTAGCACTACATTGCCGGACGCTGAAAGCTGATAACTGATTACTGTACTCGGATTAAACGGATTCGGATAATTCTGTTCGAGCGAAAAATTTTCTATCATTTCCGAAAAATTAATTTCTATTTCTCCCACATTTTTTTTCGTTCCATCAAAATCAATTTGAAAAATTCTATACTCATATTTTCCGAAGTCGAGGTTTTTATCATTGAATAAATAATTTTTTCTTTCGGTTGTTGTTCCAAAACCGTCAACAAAACCGGCAAACTCAAACTCGGTAATATTATTCGAATTAATTTTCCTTCGTACAATTTCAAATCCTCTATTATTTTTTTCAGAATTTGTAACCCACTTCAATAGTACGCCGGAGGCAACGACTTCATAACTCAATGAAGAAATCTCTACCGGAATCGTTTGATAAAATCTGCGGTATAACTCATTCCATAATTCAGGACGAGAGCCGTCATAACCCAAAGCCCACATACCGACACCTCGAATATTTTTTGATTGTGCAAGTGCATATTTAACTCCCAAACTCGAATCGTTATCGTACCAAACTTGATACCATTCATTACTACTTTGATAACGATACCATGGAACTTGATGAGTTGCTGACCAAATTAATCCATGTTGTTGGACGTTGACGGCATCGTTTTGAAATCTTGTTGAGGCGATGTAATCAACAACTGTTGAACCGGGAAGATTAGTTTCTGTTTTCCATTTCAAACCATAATACGGTACACCCAAAATAATTTTTTGAGGATTATTATTGATTGCAGTTTGATATTGCGAAGTGATTGTGTTGTAAATGTTATAAGTTCCGCCTGTGTAAGGTGCGCAAGGTCCGGTCGTCGTACTCCAGCTACCATAAAAAGAATATCCCATGATAAAAATATAATCGCATGAGTTTGCTAAACCGGGTAAATCCCATCCTCCCCAATTTACGGCGGGACCGGCGAAAGAAACTTCCCAAGCAGGATTAGCCGCATGAATAAAGGTTGTAAGCTCGCTCATAAAACCGTTTAGCAGCGCGCCTCTGTCGGCAGTGTAAAGTCCTTCAAAGTCTATATTCACCCCATCGAGTTGATACTGCAACATCCGATTCTTCACGTTAGTAAAAAATGTTTGCTTAACAGATGGAGTTGTAAGAATTGTCCGAATCTGATCTTTATCAAAATTCACAACGGTTAAAATTACTTTCACTCCGTTTTGATGTGCAGTGTTTATAATACTCGTCCAGGGCCAGCCTGCGGGGTTTGTAAGTGAGCCGGTTGTGCTGACGACAAAATCAAATGCGGCGATGTGTGTGAGAATATCGTAACGTAAATATGGTGCGGCAGTTGAATATTCCCAATCGGGTAGGTAACCGAAAATTGTCGCATTCGTTAATCGTGTTTTATCAAACTTTAACGGGATTATATCTCGTCCGGCATTCGGATCGTTTTCAACAATTCTCTCATCAGAAGAAAATTCTTCTCTGTGAAGTTTATGAATTGAGATTTCGTCAATCTGTGCGAATATGTTTAACGAGAAAATGATGAGTAGTAATATTTTTTTCATTCTTTAACTATTATAATTTTTACTTACAGTTACGGGTGCAAATGTAAAGATAAATCTTGATTTGGTAAATGAACTGTGAAATAGATTTGGGAAAATAATATCGAAGTGGGTGTGGAAAAGTTAATAAAGCCGGCTTCTTTTTTTCAGATATGAAAAGAGTGCTTTGTCGAAATTTGCCGATGTTTCAATTAAATTATAATCGATGCCGAAATTCAGGCAGTTCGATTTGATGGAGTTTATAAAATTATCCATCGCTTCGCGGTATGCCTTTCTTATCTGATGCGGCTGAGTTGTCATCTCTTCGCCGGTTTCGAGATCGACAAAGACAGAATCATTTTTGAAACCGAATGCCGTCTCAATCGGATCGAGTATGTGAAAAACAATCACTTCATTTTTATTGTACCGCAAATGTTTTAAAGAAGAAATTACTGCTTCGGGATCGTCGAAAAAATCTGAGATAACAATAACCAAGCCACGCTTCTTAATTTTTTCGGCAACAGTGTGAAGACTTTTTCCCGTTTCTGTTTTGCTTGAAGGAGTTGCCTGCGAAATTGCGAAGAGAATTTCTTTCAAATAAATTTGAGATGCATTCGGCGGAAGGAATTTATTTATCGTTTCATCGTAAAGAGTTAAACTGACTGCATCTTTTTGTTTCAACATTAAAAAACTCAAACTCGCGGCGAGCATCGAAGCGTAATGAAATTTTGTTACATTGCCTTTCGAAGAAAAATTCATCGACTTACTGCAATCCATCGCGATGTAACATTTTAAGTTAGTTTCTTCTTCGTATTGCTTAACAAAGTAGCGATCAGTCTTACCGTAAATTTTCCAATCGATACTTTTTAGAGAATCTCCCTGCATGTAAGGTCGATGCTGGCTAAACTCAATACTGAAGCCGTGATACGGGCTTTTGTGCAATCCGAGCATAAAACCTTCCACAATATATTTTGCGCGAAGATCCAAAGAAGAAATTTTAGAAATTACTTCAGGTTGAAGATACTTCGTGAACTCGACGCTGCCGGGTTGCATTATTCTTGCGCGACTTTTCTTTTTAGGATTTCATCGGGAGTGAGCCCCATGTTGTTCAATTCCTCGCGGGCAGATTCTACCAATTGATGCGCAGGGAATTTTGAAACGAAGAGATTGTAGGTCGCTGTTGCCAAATCAAAATTTTTTAATTCATTTGCTTGAATAAATCCAATCATGAATAATGAAAGAGGAGCTTCTTCACTCGCGGAATATTTATCAACAACCTTTTGATAGTATTCAATCGATTTCTGAAACGACGCTTCGGCGGAAATGTCATTTGGAAGTTTTGCCTGATAAATTTTTGCGATTTCGAAAAGAGATTTAGCCGCGTTGTTTCCTTCGGGATATTCTGTTGCAAGTGCTTCGTATTCAAGTATTGCTTCGGAAAATTTATTTTCTTTCATAAATTTTTCTGCGGAGGAAAGATACTCTTCTTCAGATTTTTTTGAACAGCCGGCAATTATCAGCGAACAAAATAAAATTGTAACAAGTTTTATTTTCATCTAATTTATTTTCTTATTTTTGATTCCAAGCTATTAAAATTGATTTTGAACCACAATCCAAAAAACTAAACCGATATGAATACCACAAGAATATTAATAGGGTTATTGCTTCTTTTCCTCTTCACTTCCACATTTGCGCAACAAAAATGGGGAATTAAATCGAATCACGTTCCCGATGTTAACACCGTGTACGTTTTTACTCCGAAGAATTATGACGCGAAAAAAAGTTATCCGCTCCTCTATTTGCTTCATGGCTGGAGCGGCAATTATGAACAGTGGAACTCAATTTTAGATTTACAAAAAATCGCAACAGAAAATCAATTCATCATCGTTTGCCCCGATGGTTACTACGATTCGTGGTATGTAGACAGTCCGCAAAAGAAAACAAGTCAGTATCAAAAATTTTTCTTTTATGATTTGATAAAACGAGTTCACGCAACATTTAAAATTGACACACCGTATATTTTTATCAGCGGATTGAGCATGGGAGGTTTCGGCGCGATTTCCCTTTTCCTTTCACGTCCCGATTATTTTTATTCCGCCGGAAGTACAAGCGGTGTTCTCGATATTCTTCCGTTCGCCGGCAAGTGGGGAATGGATAAATTATTCTCGAAAGATGACTACAAAATCTTCTCGCCTATCAACCGATTGAACGACCTGAAAACAAAATCAAAGCAGATAATAATTGATTCCGGAGTTGATGATTTTGGATTCGAAGTCAATCAAAAATTTTTTGAAAAAGCGAGAGAGTTAAAAATTCCTATCACATTTTTAGCTCAGCCGGGCGCGCATACAAAAGAGTACTGGAAAAACTCAATCACTTATCACATAAAATTTTTCAAAGATCAGGTAAAAGAAAAATAAGAGAGAAAAGGAAATCTGTGCCCGCAAATTGTCGAACACAGATTCCACATTTCGTTTCGACTATTCGTAATTGCCGACGAGTATAAATCCTGCCCAATAATATGGAAACGCAAATTTTGGATTTTGCGACAATGTTTTCTTCGCATTCCTCAACGCTTCAATTTTGTTCATCGTTTTTAAATTACCATAAAATAATTTCATCAATTCAAATGTTGATTCATCATCAACTTTCCAAAGTGAAGCGATTACCGTTTGTACACCGACTTCAAAAAAAGCATTCGCCGGATTTACATACCAACCTTGAATTAATTCATCGCTCACCGCCGTTTTGCATGCAGAAAGCGTAACAAGATTAAAACATTGAAGATTGCTAAGCGTATTGATATCCTCAATAGTTAGTTTCCCTTCCTTCTCTCCCGGTTTTGGTGCCATTGTTAAATATGATTTCGCCGGATCAGTGTAATCCATATTTCCGTGCGTTGCAAAGTGAATTGCATTAAACGGCGCGGCGATTTCATGCACTTTGTCGAGCGTCGCTTCCTTTGATGCATACACAACTGCATCAGAGTAAATGCTCTTTAAAGATTTTGCTTCTTTCTCGGCATTCTCTAAAGTGTTGTCGGGATTTCCGAATGCAACCAATTTCATTGCGCCATCTTGAGCATCGCAAATTGCGGAGAATACATCGAGAGAACTTGTGTAGAAGCAATCGAAATCATCGCCTAAGAATCCGCCGAAGTCCTGGTTTGAATTTTTGATTAACACTTCAAACGGCACGTAGTATAATTTTCCGTAAGGAATGATTGATAAAATTTTCTTCCCCTGCAATTCTTCTTGAACCGGTTCAATCAGCGCGGCAAAGAGTTCGTTAGAAACTTTTAAGTAAGGTTGGATTTGAGTTTCATATTCTAAATCCATTTCCGCATTCGTTGGCTTGAAAGTTTTCGGATCAATGTTTCCTACAGCGGTTGGGATTTGTGAATCTTTCAAGTAACGATAGAACTGAACAACTTTCTTTTCCAGATTATCTCTACCAATCTCAACAACTTTTGCCGTAACAGATTTTTTTGTAGCAACGAAAATATAAAGTTGATTGCTTCCCATCAGATAAGCAAGCACGGCGACATCATCGGGAATCAGATTTTTGTTACGCATAAAAGTTTTTGGATTTACAGAACTTTTAAAGTAATCCGCCAACTCCGGAAATTGTTTTACGGTGTTATTGATGAAATTCAGATATTCATTCTCGGCAATCTTTTTTATTTCAAGAAGTTTATTGATCTTATCTTTGTTTTGTTGCTCGACCGGTTTCGATTGTTCTTTTATCAATTCGTTTTCGGCGAGTTCTTTTTTGATCTTCAAATCTTTTTCTTGATCGATGATATCTTTTTGTTTTTCATCCTGCGGCGTGAATTGTTTTGAGCCGAATGATTGGCGAAGCCCTTCATTATTGCTCCTCTCAAGATAAAACAACGCGCTATCTGTCATCCCTTTCTGAAAGAAAAGCGAAACAAGCATCTCATAAATTTGAACTTTCTCTTCGCCGGAGGAGAATATTTTTGAAGCTTTATCACCGCCAACAAGTTTGCTTCTGATAAACTCTACGGTGTTAACGGCATCTCTCAGATACTCGATACTCTTGTCAATATTGTTTTGCGATTTAGAAACCAAAGCCGATGTATAAAGCGGTTGATATAAAAATCTTGTTGTACCAATTTGTTTCGATAATGAAATAGATTCATCCAAATATTTTAATGCGGAATTATAATCTTGTTTCAAATAGAAAACTTTACCGAGCACACCTGCGGTTTCTGTAATGCGGTCTTTCTCTCCGATTTTCTTTGCCCAATCATACGCCAGCTGAGAATTCTTTAACGCCTCATCATAATTTTTCTGATCAATTTCGAGGCGGCTGAAATTTGAATAAATAGAAGTTAGAAGTCTGTTCGATTCAACCTTCTTTGCCAACGTTAATGCATCGGTGAGCCACTTTCGCGAATCGTCATACTTCTTCATCATCAAATAAATTTCGCCGATGTTTGAGCGAACGATTGCATAAAATTCATTTTCGATTTTGAACTTTTCCAAAATTGCCAAAGCTTTTTGAAAGTAGCCGAGTGCCGTTTCATTATCTCCCTGCCAATAATAAACATTTCCCATATTATTCAGCGGCGTTGCCTGACCGACCTCATCATTCAAACTTTTGTATACGCTGTCTGCAAGTCTATACTGTTCAATTGCATTTGCATATTCGCCAATTTGATTTGAGAGATTTCCCAAGCTGATATAAACGCCGGCAATTCCCCAAGGATTTTTTATTTCATCGAAGACTTTCATTAATGAATTATAAATGTCGCGGGCTTTTTTCAAGTCTCCTTGCAACACGGCAATATCTGCAAAACCAAAATCTGAGTTTGCAACTCTTGCACGGTCATTAATAGCTTCAGAAAGTACACGAGCATCGGAAAAATATTTCAATGCTTTTTCAAAATCACCTTTAGAGATTTGCAGATAACCGAGATCAATTAATATAAAAGCTTCGCGTGCTTTCTCTCCGGTTTCGCGATATATTTTTAATGCTTCATCAAAGTAATGATATGCTTTTTCGATATCGCCTTTATCGTTGTACAATCTCGCATACATCGTATAAACGAAAGCGATGTTCCCGACGCTTTCAAGTTCCTGCGCTAATTTTAAACTTGCATCAAAAATAACTTTTGCAGAGTCGTAGTTTCTTCTCTTCTCAAATTTTAACAAACCGAGATTGACCATAGAATAGAGTTGTGTAACTTTATCTCCGGTTTGAATAGAAAGATTGTAAGATTCAGTCCACGCTTTATCAGCTTCATCGAATCTCGCGGCTTCATAGTAAGTGTGCCCGATATTATGAATAGCATCGCCGATATCAATTTTATTTTTTAGGAGAATTCTCAAGTCAATTACTTTTTGATGATACTCGATTGCTTTGGTATAATCTTTTAAAGATTTATAAAGATCTCCGATGTCTTTGTAGATATCAGCTTTGGAAGAAGTATCATCAACATTCTCGGCGAACGTCCATGCTTTCTCAAACGCTTCGATTGCGTTCTTCGGATCGCCGCTTTCTTTATAAACTGCCGCAAGTTTTGACCAGGAATATGCAAGTCCTTTTTCAGATTTTATTTCTTCCCTCAACTTGATTGCAGTTTTATGTGCTTCAACCGATTCGTTATATTTACCCTGATTCCAATATGCCTGTCCGATATTCGACATTGAATAACCGGCATCGTATTTGCTTCCTCTTCCCAAATGATGATTGTAAGCTTCGGTATAAATTTCAATTGCTTTGTTGTATTCGGCAAGTTCAAAGTATGAGTAGGCAATATCATCGAGCAAGTCGCCGATTTTTTCTGCATAGTTCACGGAACGAGCAACAACTAAAGATTGTTCGTAGAGTTCGATTGCAGGTTTGTAATTTCCCTGAGCTTTAAAAATTTCGCCGCTGTTTTTCAGAACCGTTGCTTTGCTTCGTTTTGCATCTTCGCTCGAGGAAGAATCATAATATACTGCGGAAAGTTTATAGACTTCTTTCGCTTCGTTGAATTTATTCAAGTACCGCAACGACCAAGCTTTTCCCCAAAGTGTGCTTCCCATTTTTTCGTAAAGATCATCTGATTTTTTTTCTACAAGTAATTCTTCTTTAATCTTTAAAGAAATATCTGCTTGAACTATTGATTCTTCAAGTTTATCCCAATCTTGATAAACAAGGGCAAAGTCATGATAAACATCAGCCGTTTGCAATTTATCTTTTACGATTTTAATTAAGTCGAGAAAAATCTTTTCGGCTTCGGCAAATCTTTTCGATTTTTTCAATTGGTTTGCGGCGGCTTTCAATGAATAAACTTTGTCTTTTAAATCTTCATCGGTTTTGAGAGAATCATAATATTTTGCCGAAGCATTCAAGTTGATGATTCCATTTTCAAAATCATTATTTTTCCCATAAACCAATCCAAGCTGATAATAAGTTTCGGCAATGGATCTGCGATAGTAATCGTCGGGAGTTTCATTCTGCACTTCGATTTTTAGTGTAAGTGCCTGTTTGTAAAGCGCAATAGCATCTTCGTATTTTTCGATATCTTCATAACTCAAAGCGGCATTGTAATAAGCCGCACTTACGCTGTATTTTTTATCAATTTTTTTGAAATATTCCGCTGAAGAAATTGAATATTGCGCGGACTTTTCATACTCTTTCGAATACCTCAACAATCTGCCAAGAGCGAAATAGACATTTGCAATTTCAGACTCCACCTTCGAGTGAAGCGCGGCGAGGAGAACTTTTTCCATTTGACGAATTGGTTCTTCAAAATTTTTATTGCTCGCATTTTTGAAAATAATATCTGCAACTCCATCGAGAATTGTGTAGTTCTTAATTATAAAAAGATTATCCTCGGCAATTTTTTTCACTTCGGATTCATCCTTCGCCTTTCGAAGTTGAAATTCCATTGCACTCGAGCCAATAAGGCAATTGCCCATAAGCCAGGAAAGATAGTATTCTATAAAATCGGTTTTCTTGCCGATATAAGATTTTGGATATTCGGCTACGTAGTAAAGTGAACTAAGAATATCCACTTCATTCGATTCATTTAAAACATCAATTATTTTTTTGTTTCTGTGTCTGCCGTTTGTGATAACATCATTCAGAGCAGGGTATTCGTTAATATAGGCTTTTGCTTTCTCGTGCGCGTTCTGTAATATTGAAATCATTGACTTTGCGAGAAGCATTTCAATTTCTTCCGAATAGAATTCAAAGATTACCGATTGGTCTAAGAACATCTCTCCAAAGTAAGAATTGAACGGGTAGATTTGAACACTTACCAGATCAGAAAAAGCACCTTGATAAATATTTTTTTGGGGATAAACATTCAGCCGAACAAAATCATTTAGAAAAACAAAATCTTTTGTCTCACCAGTTTTCTTGAGTTTGATTTTGACAAGCGTATTAAAATCATAAATCTCTTGAACAGTAACTTCGGCAATATAAACTCCCCCGTGATCTCTAATAGAATCCAAATTTGTACCGACAACAACGCCGGCACTCTTCAATGTTATTCCTCTATCTTTTCCGCCTGAGATTATTGCAAGACATTCATCTTCGCCTGTGTAAGCCAATTCCAAAATTTGGAAGTAATAATCTTTCGTTGTTTCCGACGGCTCATATGTGATTGGAGTTTTTTGCTCATTGTTTTTTGAAAGTAGATAAAATCTCTGATACCAAATTAAAATTCTTTGAATCTCATCAGTAGAATTGAGGCTTAAACAAAGGCTCAACGCATCATCAAGATATTTTTTAGTCTTCTCTAAATTTTCAAGAGCGATGTAACATTTCGCGCTTGAAATTTTAGAAATTAACAACTCGTTACCGTTCAAAGATTTTTCTTTCGCAAGATTTTCTTGCAATCTTTGATTGACAAATGCAAGTGAATCGGTAATTAGTTTTTCGTATTCCGCAATGAAAGAAGTGAAATCTTCATCTCCCAATCCCGGCGCAGAATCTTTTGCCGTATTCAAAAAATCTTGTGCGGTTTTTACCAAACCTATGCTGTAATAAATGTCGATCAATTTTTTATAGACTAACGGAATTTTAGTTTCAACAGCATAATAAGCGCAAACTTTTGCGGCGAGACGGTAATAATGATCCGCCATTGTTCTATTTTTTAATTCTGTATATGAAAGTCCGATGTTGTACAAAGCACTCACGAGGTCTGAATAGTTAGAGTCAGCTTGATAAGAATAGAGCAAATCACTCCATAAAAGTATCGCATCATTATAACTACCATTATCATAACGATCTGAAGCGAGGGCGAAATAGTCATACGCCTCATCACTCGTGTACTTCACACGGTTCGGGAAAGAATAATCTATCTGTGAAAAAAGATTAGTAGCTAAAATCGAGAAGATAAAAAGTGAGGTGAGGATAAAATTTCGGACAAGCATGTGATTACTCTTTTATGGATGCAAAAAAAAAGCAAGCCGGCATAACACCGGCTTGCGAAACTTTAGATTAATAAACAGACCAGGTGAAATCTGTTTTATAAGTATAATCGTAGTTCGTCAAGTTGTAGGAATTATTCCAATAGTAGTAAATGTATTTACCTTGAGAGTAACTCCAGATATCTCCAGTTTTTGCGTAGAAGTCAGTCCAACCGGAACCGATGTTGTTATAAACTACATAGTAACCAGGGCTAATCGCGCCTTTATAAATTCCGTCGATATAAACATAGAGAGTATAATCGGTATAGTTTTCAACTCTAACATCAACAACTTTTGCGCCGGGACCTCTTGTGGAAGCTAATTCAGCTTCGAAACTCTTTGATAATTCGGCAAGTTCTTTACCAGTTTTGCCGTTATTTCCGAAAAGCGGGTTTGACCACATATCAGCGCAGAGGTTTAGTGCGGAAGAACTTTTTTGCTTCTTTGCTAATTCTGTTGCTTCACTCAGTAAATCCATTCCGGTGATTTGCGCTTTCTTTCCTGTTGCTTTTTCTTCAACGAAAAGAATCATAGAAGCAGATAAAAGTGAATTAACATCGAAGTATTGTCTTCCGTCTTCAATCATATTTCCGAGTTGATCGAGAGCGTAAGTTGATGAGCCGAGTTGAGCTTTGAAATCAATGGTTTTTGCTGAAACTTTTTGAGTTTCTTGTTTACCCTTATTTTGTTCATTGGGTTTTTTATCCTGCGCTAATGTAAGCGAAGAAAGTGTGAAGCTGAATAGAACCAGCAAAAACATTGCGAAACGATTTGTGTTGAACATTGTGTTCTCCTTTTTGATTTGTATTTAGTGAATTATTAATTAAAAAAGTTACGATTCTTATAAACACTGCAAAGTTAAAAAGTTCCCGAATAAGTAAATAATTTTTTTTGTGTTAAAAATTTACTGATAATCTCCCATTAAAAAGAATGGTGCCCAATAGAATGGGTGTTTCCAATCTATATTCTCTTCATCATTCAAAACGGTAAGTTGGGCTAAATGCAAGGCAGCCGCTTTATCCATTCCCTCTTGAATAAATTTCTTGTAAAAATTTTCCATTACAACGGAAGTGGCTTTGTCATCTACAAACCAAAGCGTTGCAATGATGCTCGGAGTTCCGGCAAAGATGAACGAGCGTGTTAATCCAATTAAATCATCGCCGGAAGGAAGCACACCTTTCTCAAGTCCGCCGACTTGTCCTGATTGACAAGCAGAAAGTACAACTAAATTTGCGTTCATCTCAAGTTCAAAAATTTCTTCCGCGCGCAAATAACCGTCGTCGGTTTCTGTTTTTGTAAAGAGAATTTTTGATTTCAGTGCATCTTCATCAAATTCGCCGTGAGTTGCGAAATGAATTATAGAATAGTTTGAGAGTTCAGATTTGACTTTCGTTTCTGTTGCTTCCCCTTTTTTTAGGAGAAGATATTTATCGTTCTCGAAATTAGCGGCGACAATTGAAGCTTCGGCTTCGGCACCTTTAAGGTTTGCCCAATTCTTTGTCGGATAAATTGGATTGCCGATAATTAAAGCATTATCGCGTTTTCTGTTTTCATAATTTTTTACAATCGGCAGCAGACTCGCGCTTGGCAACATTACAATTTCTTTTTCCTCGATAAAAAATTTCGGACGAACCAGATGTTGATTTTTTCTAAAGTCAAGATTTCGCGGTGAAGTGATAAGAGCCGCAAACGGAAAGTGATGCAAAATTCCGTGCGGAATAATGAAAAGCTTTTTGGAATTTTTTAATCTGTCGTTGAATTCTTTGCCTACCAAGAGTGCATGTAGATTCAACAAACTCCACTGCCATCCATCGGACGTAACGTGATTTTTCCATTTCTCATTAAATACCGGCAACCAATTGATATTTCCTTTTTCCCGTTCTTCGCTCAAAATCTGTTGCCTAAATTTTCCAAGTTCATCATTGTAATGAATGAAAGATTCACGCAGCACTTCAATTGAATCGTTTAGATTGAAAGATTGAAAGTCGAGTTTCCGAACAGCGATTTCATTCTTGTTAATAAATATTGCGGCGGAAAAATTTTTGCCGAGGAAATATTCTAAAATGGATTCATCTTCTTTCAATTTATTTTGAATTTCTTTGAGAGAAAATGGAGAGATATTTTTTAGTGAAACATAATCGGGATCGATTTTTTTTAGTTGAGCGAGAATATTTTCATATTCGATTTGCAGTTGTAAAAGTTTTTCGAGAGAATCGGGATTCGACTCCAAAGTTTTCATTCGGGAGGAAAGTGTTTCTTCAAGCCGAATCAGCACATTCAATTCTTCGGAAATATTCCCCTTTCGTTTAAAGTCTTTATCTCCAATAATATCAAGCAACGAACGCGATTTTGCCCGCTCAACAAAATCAAAAACTTTTTCAAAATTGTTACTTAAAAAATGTAGTTCAATCAGTTTTTCGTAGTAACGAATTTTATCGTCAAAGAAAGAAGCACGCACAAGATCGCTTTTTATGTTGCCTCTCAAGTTTTCAATTTGTTGGAGCGATGTTTCTAAAATTTGAATTGCATTATTTCGAATCGTAGTAACTTCTTCAGTTTCGGTGAAATTGTTTTTAACAAAAAGCAGTTCGCTTTTTTTGGCAAGAGCGAAAGCGGCGTTGGCACTCGCTATTGCTTCCCACTGTATTATTTTGTTTTCCTTATAAAAATTAGAAGCCGCAGAATAAATACTAAATGCGCTATCAACATTCCCGAGCAAATCATAACTTCTTGCTTTGTTGATTAATGCGTCACCGCTCGATTTGATTGAAAGAGAAGAATCGAAATAGATAATCGATTCGGTAAAATCCTCATTTGTGGAGATTGCATCTTTGGCAAGATTAATTTCTCCCCTATCTCTAAAAGACCGCCCAATATTTATCAGTGTTTTACACATCCCTTCGATGTTGGAGAGTTGTTTATCAATTTTCAAAACTTTTTTGAATTGATAAATTGCTTTATCGAAATCGAGCGAGTAACTGTGAAGTAACGCAAGATTATTGAGGACATTTGCTTTTTCTGTTAAAATTTCGGATGGAACTTCAGCCGAGTTGTATTCCTTTTCTAAATTTTCTAAAATTGTGATTGAAGCTTCGTAAAGCACTGAAGCGGAATCGACCAAATTTAAGTTTTGCGGTGCAAAAAGATTTCCCAAATATTTTAAAGCGATTGCCTCATCCAATAAATTTTTTGAGATGCGCGCATGCGAAAGTGCGATATCGAATTCTCTCTTCGCATCTTCAAATTTTGATTCCGCTAAATATTCCTTCCCAAGTTCGAGAGGATTTTCATCGTTGCTGTTCGAAACTAAATTTGAAGATGAACAACTTGAGAAAAGCATTATATTTGCAAACAGAATTGATATGGTTTTCAGTGCCGTCAATCGTTCCTTAAATAAATGTATGTACATAAAATTACTGTTCAATCTTTATTTAATAATCTAAAAATGGTTAAGCAATATTACAAAAAATGGAGTAAATTGTGCATTGTGATTAATAGCATAATTTTTTCGTTATGAAAATTAAGTTCTGCAAAACACAAATTTCAATTCTTGTAAATTGTAAGTTGAACTCGAAAAAAAAATCTTTGAATAGAATTTTAGAAAATAAATAATCCACATATTTCATAAGGAGGTAAAGTATGAAACTACTAGCCAAATTAAAAAACATCGCGATGATAATTTTGGTTGCATCAAGTTTATCATCAGCACAAACAATAACAACCTTCAACATCGAAATAGTCAGTGTACCGCAACTTGATTTTTCATCGTTCGCAAGTCTGACCCTCAACGATCTTAAAGGAGCGCCGACAATCTTCAAAATTGTCATTTTCCCCGAAGAGGTCTCTGTCGTCCTCGAAGGATTTTTCTACTGGACGGATATTGGAAAATCGGAAGTACAATTAGCCGAATTCACAACCGTTCCATTTTCAAGCCGAACAATAACCAACCAACAATTGGGAGATAATATTCGAATTGCTGATGGAGTTCCGAACAACACCGCAATAGAAGATAATCTGAGAAAAGGCAAACCCGTCGGCAAATACAGATTAGTACTTAAGCTGTATGATGCAACAGGTACGACATTATTAGCCGGACCAATAGAAGAAACTATGGAGTTCACAAACCCCGCGCAAACATTATCGTTTACAGATCCCGATAATGGCGAAGTATATGATCAGGGAACTGTAATCGCTACCTGGTCTTCGTTAAATGGAGTATCCCAGTATAAAATTCTTGCAAATAAAAGAACCAATGCAAATCAGACTTTGGAAGATATACTTGCATCAGGCAATCCACTTATAAATAACAAATCAGTTGGAATGCTGACAACAATAAATCTTGCAACAATATTGGATAGACAATGGGGACCCGGTGATGAAGTTGTTGTTCAAGTCTACGGCATTGTTCAAGGGTTGGGGGGTAATACCACAATTTATAGTGACCCTGTTAGTTTCGCAATCAGAGATCCGAATGCGATTATTAATCAACAGTTTGCCACTCAACTTTCAAACTTTCTTGCGAGCCTTCCGGGAATTGGAAATTTCACAACACTACTTGGAAATGGACAAGTAAATATTGAGAGGATTGAAGATGAAAATGGAGTTGTAATGACACCCGCACAGGTGCAAGCCTTATTGCTACTATTCCAGGCAAACCCGAGTAAAGTTATCAGCACAACTTTGGTGCAAGAGTAAAGGAGAATTAGAAAATGAAAACAATTATTAATAAAATATTTTTACTTTCGTTTGTATTTATCTTAACAGGATTTTACTCAGGCGAAGAAAATAAATCCAAACCGGCGGAATCACCTGTCGCTGTAATAATGAAAACCGTAAAAGATGTTACATTCAAAAAAGAGTCAGCCGATTGGCAGAACGCAAAGATTGGATTAACATTAATAACCGGCGATGAAGTAAAAACCGGTGAAAAATCTTTGGCACTCATCAAGTTCACAGATAATTCAGTTTTAAGAGTTAGAGAAAAATCATCTGTAAAAATTTATGCCGACAAAAAAGATCGGGCAATTTCGAAAAATACATACATCGATAATGGAACTGTTGGTTTTAAAGTATCAAAACAGCAGAATGAAGAATTCCAATTTACCACACCGACAATGGTGGCATCTATACGCGGAACCGAAGGTTATGTATCGCATAATCCGGATGATTCAACTTCAACGATCTATTTAAATTCCGGAATTGCCGATGTTAGGAACATTCAATCCGGTAATAGCGGTACCATCAATGGTGGTCAATATGCTACAACCGGAGGTGGTGGTGCTTTTAATTCCGGTCAAGGTACAAATCAGAATCAATCGCAGTTCAATTCATCTACACAAACCAATGTGAAGAAAATTGTAATCAAAACCAATCAGGGTAACTTGATAATAGAATATATCGGAGATTGATAGTATTACCGAGAGCATTTTTTCGACTCCCGTCAAATTTTGGCGGGAGTTCTTTTTTTTAAACTTTTTTGAAATTTGCGTATGTTAGCGCATGAAATATTAAATGATTTTTGAAATGCGCATTTACAAACTAACAAACAAAACACATCATCAGTTTATTGAGGAAAGTCATGAATTATAACTTTACAATTCTCACCCAAAGAATTTTCATTCTACTCTTGTTTCTCTTTCTATCCCCGACATTATTGTCTCAAGTAAGTAACACAATTTCCAATATCAAGTTCGATGATTCCAAAGAAAGTGAAGATTTGAACTTCTTCATTTCATTTTACCAACCCTCTTCAATATCAAGCGCGTCATTAGTCTATAGAGTTTTTGGAGAAGGTGAATTTCAAGAATTAGAACTGACATTTGAAGCTCAGCAAGCGGTTGGCACTATACCGGGTGCCGATGTAAAACCACCAAGTTTGGAATATTATGTTGTTGTAGAAATGAAATCAGGGCAGAAGGATGTATATCCTGTTGGCGCAGATGAAGGGGCAACGCCGGCACAATTGACAGTCGCTCCAATTTCAGAAAAAGATCAAGAAGTTATTTTTCTAACTCCGGAAAAGAATACACCGGTTTCAATCGATGAATTTTTTATTTCACTTTCGTTTGTAAGAGCCTCAACCGAGGTTGACATTCCCGCTACAAAAATTTATTTGAATGATGTTGATATTAGCGATAAAGCACTCATTGCAGAAGATTTAATTTTAATCTCTCCTGAAAATTTTGATATTAAATTTAAACCCGGTTATTATACGCTTCGTGTTGAACTTTATGATAAAAATAAAAATCTCTACCACAAACGTTCAAACTCTTTTCCATTAATTTCTGCTTCGCAGGCAGAAGCAATGCGCGATCAGGTAACTTATGGATTATCTGTTTTGGGTGAAGTACGAAATGAAAATATTAGCAACGTTTCTACAGGTTATAACAATATCGATATTAACGGAAATGCTGCATATCAAAACTTTAGTTTGACCGGCAGAATTTATACAACCTCAGAAGAAACATCCACTTCACAGCCATACAATCGTTATTCGGTTTCGCTGATGCATGATTATTTTATTTTGAGAGCAGGAGATTTCTTCCCGCGCCTACCAAATCTGATAATGAGCGGTAAAAGAATGAGAGGTTATTCTGCGCGATTGACATTCGGGGCTGTTAATTTACACCTCGCCGCCGGTGAAATTACTCGCGGTATTGAAGGTTCAGCAATTTCTTTTCATTCCTATAATTATATACCGGCTAATTTAACGGACGTTGTAATCAATGTTGATTCGTTAAAGTATGGTTCTCCAAAAGCAACGATTAACCGCGGAACATATAAAAGAAATTTAACCGTTGTGCGTCCTTACTTTGGTAAAGGAGAATATTTTCAATGGGGCTTTACTTATCTTCATGCAAAAGATGATATGGCAAGTATTGACTTCGGCAGCAAACCGGAAGAAAATTTATTGATAGGTTCGGACATGATTATTGGAATTGATGAACAGCGCGTTTTATTAACGGCACAAGCGGCAATCAGTATCTTGAATTCCGATATTTCCCCCGGTGTAATTAGCGATGCATTGATTGACTCATTGACAAAACCTGGCGGATTATTGGAAAATCAGAGTCCGGCTGATATAAAAAAATATCGCGACCTTGCGAATAAGTTCATCACGGTTAACCAAAATTTAAAACCTTTGAACATGCAAGAATTTTCTTCTACCGTTGCCGATGTCAACTTCTCTCTAAATTATTTCGGAAATTATCTTAAGCTCAATTATACTTATCGCGGAAACGACTATAAATCTTTCGGAAATAATTTCGTTCGAACAGACGTTGCGGGTATTAATATTTCCGATCGGTTGCGTTTGCTGGATAATAAATTATTTATCGCCGTCGGTTATGAAGATTTAAATGACAATTTGCAAAAAACTAAAAATGCTACAACCCATTTTAAAACTCTCAGCTCTTCTGTCTCTTATTATCCAAGAACAGATTTCCCCAACATATCATTGAGCTACAAAAATTATTCAACGGATAATGCCATCCCCGTAAGCGATTCGCTTGCTGTCAACGATCAAACCAATCAAATTTCTATGCAAGTTTCTTATAACTTTGATTGGACTTATAAAACAAACACATCACTTTCATTTACAACGTCGGATAGAGTAGATAATTCTTATAGAAAAAATGACATTCAAAATTTAGCGATGTTCTTAACAGGCATCACTACATGGACAAACGACTTGAGTTCGAATGTTGCATTAGGGTTGAATCAAACAAAACTATCCAATGTTGATTACAATTACTTTACGCTTTCAGCCGGTGCAAAGTATGAATACATTAAAGATAAACTCATCTTCAACGGAACGATAAATCCAAGCTTTGGAGATTTCGATAGAATTTCTCTCGATGGTAACGCCCAATATTTTGTTTTAGAAAATCTCAGCTTCATGTTGCAACTGAGATACTTGAGCACTCCTGGAGGATTTAACGACTTCATTTACAGTCTCTCGACAAGATACAGATTGTAAATCATAACTAATGAACCCGAAGTTAAAAACTTTTTTTATACAATCGGCTATCTGTTTATCGATAGCCGGATTGATTATTCTTTTCACACATGAATCATTACTTCCAATCGGACCGCTCCAAGCTTTAAGGCAGCGTCATATAGACGAACGCTTTTTAGCACGAGGCACAATTGATATCAAAGATAGCGCCGAAGTAATCATTCTTGAAGTCAGTGACAAAACTTTAAACGGAATTCCTTACCCTCATAATTCATGGCCCTTCCCGAGAGAATATTTTGCAAGAGTAATTAAGAACTTAACTGCCGCCGGTGTTAAAGCTATCGGAATAGACTTTGTTATGGGATCTCCCGATAAATTTTCTTTAGAGAATGATGAACTCTTATTTCAAACAATTCAGGAAACAAAAAATGTTGTAGTCGCCGGCAAAATTGAAACATCTCCTCTTTTTCTTCAAGCTGAAGTAAAAAAAGAAAATGAAAATTTCAGTTCTCTCTTTTTCGAGGCGGATAGTTCAGTCGGACTGGTAAATGTTATTGGCGATAACGATGGTGTGCAACGAAGATATGTGCCGTTCGTTTATTCAACTACTGTGGAGAGACTTGTCCCATCGTTCGGTTATGCAGTATTGAATAAATATTATAATTACAACTCAACCAATACTGCGGAACTCGGCGATAAATATTTTGAAATTGGCGGACGGAAAGTTCCAAAGTTCGATCGAAATTCTATTCTCATAAATTACTATGGTCCCGATGCAACTTTTCCGATAATTAATTTTATTGATGTGCTTGATGATGCTGAATTCCAAACTGCGGAAGAAATAGAATTTGGAATCGACATTAATACTTGGGATGATCCTGACATGGGCTTGCTTTATAGCGGAATGTTTAAAGATAAGATTGTGTTAATGGGTTCACGCGAGCCGGAAGATAAAGATATGTTCCCCGTCTCTATGGCGCGCGGTGAACGCGAAGGCGATAACTATATGTTCGGGGTTGAAGTACACGCCAACGCAATTCAAAATGTAATTGATGGACAATTTATTTTTCGCCAAACTAAAACAGAAGAAATTTTAGGAATCATCGCACTAACTTTCTTAGCTTTTTTCATTTCTGCTTTTTTCAAGAAATCGAAAACAAAATTGGGCGGATTAACAGAAGCAATAAATATTGCAGTTATCGTCGGGCTGGTCATCGGTACGAGGCAACTTTCAATATTTTTATTTAATGAATACAATTTTCTTTTTGCGATGATTAACTCGAACCTTGCAATAATTCTCGGTTACATTGGAAGCACAGCATATTCATACATTACCGAGCGCAAGCAAAAAACTATGATTAAAGGAATGTTCAGTCAATACGTGAATGCAACAATCGTTGACGATTTAATTTCCGATCCAACAAAAATGCAACTCGGCGGCGAAAGAAGAGAATTGACTGTCTTCTTCAGCGATATTGCCGGATTCTCTACTTTCTCCGAAACTAAAGAACCTGAAGACCTTGTTTCATTTTTAAACGAATATTTGAGTGAGATGACACGTCTTGTTTTTGAAAATAAAGGAACACTCGATAAATATATCGGCGATGCTGTGATGGCATTTTGGGGTGCGCCAATTCCGATTCAAAACCATGCGTATCAAGGTTGTTACACTGCAATTCAAATGCAAAAGCGTTTGGATGAACTTGATGCAAAATGGAAAGCTGAAGGGCAACCCGATATTTTAGTCCGAATGGGAATTAACACCGGCGATATGGTTGTCGGAAACATGGGAGGTAAAGAAAGATTTGATTACACAGTTATGGGAGATAATGTAAATCTCGGTTCACGCCTTGAAGGCGCTAACAAAGAGTACGGTTCTAAAATTATGATTGCCGATACAACTTACGAAGCCGTGAAAGATTTTTTCTATACTCGTGAACTCGATTTTCTTGTTGTAAAAGGAAAAACAAAACCGATCAAAGTTTATGAACTGATTGGACTTAAAACCGATGACATTTCGCAAATTAAATTGGATTGCGTCGGCGAATATCATAAAGCTCTTGAGATGTTTCGTCAACAAAATTTCAAAGAAGCAATCGAACAATTTCAAAAATCAATAAACATCGATCCGAATGAATACACTTCAAAGGTTTATATCAAGAGGTGTCATCACTACATTGAAGACCCGCCAGCTAAAGATTGGGATGGCGTTTTCTTAATGAAGACAAAGTAATTTTGAGCAAAAAAAAAGCCGCACTAATGCGGCTTTTATTTTTTATGCACTATCTGTCTTTACGTTTGACAGATTCATTTCTATTTCGAGTTTCAGTTTCGCGTTTGGTTTCGTTGCGATTAACATTCTCTCTTTTCGGAGTTTGGGAAGTATTATTTCTAACTTCATCTTTTCTGTCATCACGCTTTTCGGATCTAATGTTTGAATTATTGTTATCGTTTCGGTTTTTTTCGCTTCGGTCATCTTTGCGAGCGTTAACTTTATTTTCATTATAATTGGAACGATCACGAACCGGTGGATTTTCTCGTTCATATTTTTTTGTACGATCATCTTTGTACACATCATTTCGATCATCTTTGTAATCATCGCGTCGATCATCTTTGCGAAGATTTCTCTCATCATACTTCGCGGCGTTTCTAAACTCATTCAACTTCTCATCATTACGTTGTCGCGTAACATCGCGAGAGGAGATGGAAAAATCACGATCGCCTTTGTCATATCTGAAAGAAGAATTATCGCGCGCATCGGTTAATAAATTTCTATCATAGTTGATTTCAATTTTATCGCGGTCTCGGGAAATTTCATTCTTTGTTCCTCTTTCGTTGAAAGCGATTTCACGAATTTTAACTCTCGTATTTGATTTCCGTTCGATTGTCCGAACATCAATTCCGCGATTGATAATTCTCCTTCCTTCGTAAGTATAATCATATCGACTTGTTGTGTTGGTATAAATTCTATAACGAAATTTTGAAGGGACATAATAGTTATAGACATACGGATCGCAGAAATGATTTTGTCCGACAAATATCCAATGGCTGTGGTGAACTACATAAGTTCGGGTGAATACAATTCCGAAACCGATTTTGAAATTTGCAAAAGGATGCAAGGGTGCCCAACCGATATAATCATCGTCGTATCTCCATTCCACCCATGAAGGAGCCCAATCATAATCGGGAACCCAAACCCAACCGTAGTATTCGTCGAAGTACCATCTGCCGTAGTGATAAACGATAAATCCGAATGGCTCGGAAGAATCCCAATACCAACCCCAATCAGTCCATATCCAGCTTCCTTGTGCATAAGGAGACCATGAAGCAAAACCAACAGCAGGTCTCCAAACAACTAATCCGTCATTCATTTCAATCCACGTTCCGTGATGACGCAATGAATGATAGAAAAAATGGAAATCTGCTCTCACAGTTCTTGCCTCAATTGTACTGCTGAAGAAAATTATCAGCGATGTAATTGCGATGAATAAATATTTTGTTTTCATGACGAACCTCAATTTGTTTTGTTTTTAGTTTAGAGATTCAACTTCCATACCAACACTTTTGAGTTTGAAATAGGTTTATTTTGAGGGGAAAAGATTTTTATTGTTCACAATCGTGAACAGAAAAGAATAATAGTGTACAACTTCCTTTCGAAGCGAACTACTTATTCAGATATTGGATTCGATAGTTCTGTTTTTACGACAGGGTCTTTAACTGCAAACAGAATAAATAATCCGATGATGAAAAAAACGGCAATAGAAGAAATAGCGTAACGTTGATTACCGGTTGAGTAACTGACAAGCCCGAAAACGAGCGGTCCTAAAATCGCGGAACTTTTTCCGAAGAAAGAATAGAAACCGAAAAATTCAGTCTTCTTTTCCGGAGGTGTAAGTTTGGACATTAACGATCGGCTTGTGGATTGTGTCGCTCCCATTGCCGAACCTGCCAATAATCCGACAAAATAAAAACCACCTTTATCGTTCACGAAATAAGTTATAAAAATTGTCAATAGCCAAATAAAAATTGTAATCACAATTGTATTTTTTTGACCGAATGAATCAGCAACAATTCCAAAAAGTACGGAACCAAGAATTGCGGTTATCTGCACAGTTAGGAAAAAGAAAAGCAAATCCATCTCCGAAAATCCAAGCGTAGAACTCGCGTAATTCCCGGCGAAAAAAATTACTGTATTCACTCCTTCGATGTAAAAAAAATACGCGAGAAGAAAGAAAGCAAGATTTTTATAGTTCGGCAAATGCTTCATTGTTGAAATAACACGTTTAAATCCGATCTTGATATAAGATTCCGAAGGACGAATATCTTTTCTCGAATCTTCCAGATATATGAAAAGTGGTGCGGCGAAAATCATAAAAAAAATAGCGGCAAGCGGAAATGATTCTTTTATTAAACCCGCTTGAATAAAGGGGAAAACGATTGCCAGCGTAATTAAAGAACCGAGATAACCCATTGCAAAACCATAGCCGGAAACCCGTCCGTAATTTTTTGGAGAAGTAATTTCGGGAAGAAACGCATCGTAAAAAACAAGTCCGGCTTCAAAGCCAATGTTTGCAAGGACAAAAACAAAAATTCCCCAAAAGATATCGCCGCTTCCGACAAAGTAGAGTAAGCCGGTATTTATAATGCAGAGAGAAGTAAAGAAGAGAAGAAATCTTTTTTTGCCCGCGGAAAAATCTGCGATGGCACCGAGAACGGGAGAAATAATTGCAGTTACAAGCATCGCAATACTTGTGGAGATACTCCAATAAAGATCTCCGATAGATTCGCCACCAACAACAGTTTTTTTAAAGTACACTGCATAAAGAAAAGTAACAACGATTATCGAGAACGAAGTATTTGCAAAATCGAATAGCGACCAAATAAAAATCTTCTTTTTATCGCCCATCAACTATCCGAAGAAGTTTTTTCATTCATCAAACCTCTCCCCTCTTTCTTCAACTCGCCGCTCTTCTTCAAGTCTGCAAGAACTTTGTCGAGAATTCCGTTGATGAATTTACTACTTGAGCTTGTGCTAAAAATTTTTGCAATCTCGATAGCTTCATTGATAGTAACTTTTGGAGGGATGTCGGGGAAGAAATTCAATTCGCACATTCCCATACGCAAAATTATTTTATCGATTAAGCCGATACGGTCTAATTCCCAATTATCGGCTCGTCGTGCAATTTCTTCATCGAAAGTTTTTTTATTTGCGAGTACTTTCATGACCAAATCTCTTCCAAAATCTTTGAGAGAATCTGCTTCAACGTCGGAAAAAACTCCATCGATTAAAGACTCTAATCCATCGGAATTCAATTCGTATGCGTAAAGTATTTGAAGAGATTTTTTTCTGACCTCGCGGCGTGGTGAATGTTTTTTCATTTTATTTATCTTTTGTAAAGGTGAGAGAACCGTCCCGAAAAATTTGAAGAACCGGAATACATGTTACCAATCCTTCCAACTTCTTTCATTCTTTTTTCTGCAAGTTTTGCCGAAGCCTGATGAACGAGAATATTTTCTTGTTTGGAAATTGCGAAGACTTGTTTAATTGCATCATAAATACCTTCCGCATGTTTTAATGCGCGTTCGCGGCTGTAGCCCTCAAGTTCATGCGCAACGTTAATTAATCCACCGGCATTAATTACATAGTCAGGCGCGTAGATTATTCCTTTCTCTTGCAATTTCTTTCCGTGAATTTCTTCAACTTCCATTTGGTTATTTGCACCGCCTGCAATGATCTTCACTTTTAACTTGTCGATTGTCTTATCATTAATAATAGCCCCGAGCGCATTCGGAGAAAAAATATCGGCTTCAATGTCAAAAACTTCTTCCGGTTTAATGACTGTAACTTTCATCTTTTCGGTGATTGCTTTGATTCTTTCTTGATCAATGTCGGTGATAAAAATATTCGCGCCCTCATCGAATATGTGCTGAGTTAAAGCCGAAGCAACTTTTCCGGCACCCTGCACAACAATCTTTTTTCCCTTGAGTGAATCGTTTCCCCAACATTCATTCGCGCAAGCTTTCATGCCGACATAAACACCATAACCTGTAACCGGAGAAGGGTCGCCGGAGCCGCCAAGAGAAACCGGAATTCCCGTTACATATTTTGTTTCCATTCTCACCCACTCCATGTCCTTCACCGAAGTTCCAACGTCTTCTGCAGTGATATATTTTCCGGCAAGTGAATCGACAAATCTTCCAAAAGATCTGAAAAGGATTTCATTTTTGTCCGTGTGCGAATCGCCAATGATAACAGCTTTACCGCCGCCAAGATTCAAACCCGCAACTGCGGCTTTGTAAGTCATGCCTCGTGAAAGTCGCAGAACATCACGCAATGCATCCTCTTCGGAATTATATTTCCACATTCTTGTTCCGCCGAGTGCCGGTCCAAGTATTGTATTATGAATTGCAACAATAGCTTTCAGTCCTGATTGTTCGTCATTACAGAAGACAACTTGTTCATGACCTAAATTTTTTACCATTTCAAAGACAGACATTCGATTTCCTTTCTAATGTTAAATGCCGAATAGCCAAAAAAAATGAAGGGCGAATCCCTCACGTAGTTTATAATAAATTTGTTTTGTTTGAGAAAGTTTAAACTCTGCTGAAGCAAGTTTAAAATTCAATTTGTAAAATTTTCTAATTTCATTTATGCGGGGAAGATGAAACGAACTTGAAACAACAACTATGTTTTTAAATTTTCCCGGGCGAACAATATTTTTTTTAATATACCTTATTTGTTCCGTTGTCGAGGATGTTTTTTCCTCCATTAATAAATCCCGTGCGGGAACGCCTTTCGCAATAAGATATTCATAACCAATCATTGCTTCCGATTTTTCTCCCGGCGCATTTCCACCTGTTAATAAAATTTTTGTTACCTGTTTATCAAAATAAAGTTGAGCCGCTTTATTCAAACGGGATTTGTGAATATCGCTCGGTCGGTTTCCGCTCCACACTGCGGCACCGAGAACAACAGCCAAATTACTTTTCGCATCGCCAAGAAGTTGATTCGGCGAACTTGAAAACAGCGAAAGGTACGCAAACGAGAAAAGTAAAAGAAACACACCATAAATCAGCGTACGGGTGATAGCTTTCAATTGAATTAAAATTTCGCTTTTAAAAAGTCCGAGCCAGGCAATAGCCGAAGCAAACATCAACAAAAGATAAGATAGACTGAACAAACCTCCCATGAATACCCTTCGAAAAGGTTGTGATAAAATGTAGGGGGATTCACCAACAAGGTTTAACGAGCGTGTAACAAATGAAGTGAGCGGAAATACTAAACTTAAAAGAGCCAAATAAAAGAATAGCCGCGTGTATTTGTTAAAGAATGCCGCGTTACGAGTTTTTACAGAAATCAGAAGGAAGATTAGAAATATCGGAACGAAAAGATTTAAAAGATTTCCGGGGAAGGAAAGATCAAATTCTGATAGCGATACTCCCTGATAATTATACTTTAAGAGATATATCAGCACCACGTTCATCAGCAGCAAAATTACCGTAAATAAAAACAGTGATTTTTTGTTTTTTATGTTAAGAACCATTCTATTATTTAAAAATTTTCGCCCAAAGTTAGTGAATCTGCTCGGATTTAAAAACAATTCCACACTTATAAAACTTCCGGATATCGATAACCGGAATGAGTGAAAATTTGAGAAATTTATATTTCTGTGTTTTGTTTGAGTGCAGTAGCAATCACTTTAATCAACAATTTGCGATCGATAGGTTTGGAGACGAATGCATCAAAACCGGCGCGGAGAATTAGATTTTTTTCATCGCGTAGCGCGAAAGCAGTTTGAGCGATAAATGGAACTTTAGTGTATTCATTCCATCGCTTCTTTACTTCATACATGAGTTGAATTCCATCCATCGGCTCGGGCAAACCGATATCAAAAAGGCAAAGATCATATTTTCCCCCTTTGGATATTTTTTCTTCAATCATTTTTATAGCATCTGTGGAACTCGTTGAACTTTCGAGATGAGATACTTTGTTGAGAGTAATTTCAAGCATCTTTAAACTATCCAGATGATCTTCGACAATTAAAATATTTGGCTGTCGTTCGAACAGATAGATTAGATCGGGAGAGCCGGTGATGTAGACTGCATCCTTAACCGGATTTGTAGTTTTCACATGACGGGGTAATCCGATATCCAGCATCAATCCTCCTCTTGGCATTGTACTAACGTGGAATGATGCTTTCATTTTTTTTAGAACTTCTTTCAGCCAAATAATTTCTTGTCCGAACAAAAGTGAACTAAAGTTTTCGCCTGAATTATTGAATGATTCAATTTCATTCATCGAATACTCGCCTTTATCAAAGTACATTTTTAAAAGCACAACAGGTAAAGAAGTTTCTATTCCGGTTTCAAATCCAATTGAGGCATCATCAAAATTCCGGTGAATAGATGAAAGCAAATTCACAAATCCGCGCCGAAAAAGTGATTCATCAAAAATTGCGCTAAGATTTGTTTTAATGGTCTGCGTAATGTTCGGATTTGGAATTCCTTCATGCTCGGAAAAATCTTTTACAATTCTTTCAATCGCCGCACGAACATCTATTTCTTCAGGTTCGGGGGAGATTTTCTCCATATCTTCAGTTCCCTCAAGTTTTGCAAAAAGTGTTTTACTGTTCTGTAATATTTTTTCTGCAACTGAAAAATAATTATTGTCTTTAGCTTCCCGGAGTTGATCGTTTAACAACATTGAGTAACCCAAAACAGAATTCATCAATGTTCGCACATCATACGAAAAATTGTTTTCTTTTTTTCTTACGGATAATTTTTCTTCCACTTTCATTTGGGATAAAATAAAGATTACACACCGTTCGTTGAGTTGTTGTGAACGGAACTTGTACTTTTCCTTTTCGGGTAGATAGGGGGAGTAAATCTCTCCTTTTTGCTCGGGAAGGTTTCGCTTCGAAAAAATTTTATCTTCATTTTTGAAAGAAAAAATATTGTTACACTTATTCCCGAGTATGATTGGAAGCACTGTGCCGAAGAGCTGACCGAATCTTTCATTGACGGCAAAGACTAAATCATTTTTGACAAAAAATGCAGGCTCATCAAACATGTTTAACATTTCTGTAACTGCATCCCGGTTGAATCCGACTTCATCAGGGGAAGGAGCAACTTTAGATACCTGCCTGATTACTGTTTCAAGTTCTTTAAACTCGGTAGTTTTTATTCGATCCTTATTTTCGTTTTCATTATTATTTTCATTAATAAAAATGATTTGAAGGTTGTGGTTCCCTGCTTTCAAGATAGAAAGTGCAGAAAGTCCTTCGAACGAAATTTCAGGATAATCAATCACAACAACATCGGGGCGTTTATTTTGCAAGTTCGAAGCGAACTCCGCCGGATGGTTCGTTACAATCACCTGTGCGTTAATATTAATTTCGTTCAACAAAGTTGAAATTTTTTGTGAAGTCTCTGTAATGCCGGTGAATAGAAGTATTCTTATCTGATTTATCATTTATTAAATAAATTAACTAACTTGTATTTAAATACATTCCTAAAATAAATAATGTTGAAATAATCTCGCTCATGATTTAAGGTCGCACAAAAAAAAATGCCGCCAACTAAATTAGGATAGATTGGCGGCGAGAGGGTATTATATGAGCGGGAAATTATTTGACCATAATAACTGTGGTCCCTGTAGGTGTGATGGTAGCTTGATGCTGAACTGCTTCACCTGCATCGTTTAATTCCGTTCCGGTTCCGTTAATTACTAACTGTCCGGCTGCGGCAGATGCAATTGCAAAAGTACCATTGGGGTTACTGCTAAGTCCATCGGGAATTGTATATCCAACGAAGGATAGCCCGCCTCCGCCTAATGCTGTTGGCTTCTTGTAATATTGTTGCGCTGATGCAGAGAGGTTTGTCAAATCCGCAACGACTCCGTCTCTGTTTGCCTGAACTGCACTTGCGTTAAATAAGTTGATTCCAACAACTATGGCGATACCAACTATGATGACTCCGAGCACGATTAATAATAATTGCTGTTGTCCCATTTTAGTTCTCCTTTATGATTGTGATTAGATGATTGTTTATTACGTCCGTTTGTAACAGATTATTTTTAAAATATTTTTTCGACATGATTTTCACTCCCACCAACTTAATATTTCGAATCGTGATGATTTTAAATTGTTCTTTGCAAGATTGAGTGCTTGACTGCTATAGAAAAAAGAAGAATTACCTGATGCTTGAATATTCACACTTTGCCCAACAAAAATTGCGGCTCCATAAATCCCGCTGTTGCCAACCGTTTTTGTGAGAATTGTTGATTCACCATAAACGATAACCAATCCACGGAAAGTAAAATTTCCGCTCATCGAAAGGTTGCCGTTCACAACTAAAATTCCGTTGCCTTCGGCGGTGCCGGAAAGATTCACATCTCCTTTGATGTATGTGATTTTCGGGTTCGCGGCAGTGCCTAATTGTGTGCCGGTGGAATATGTTCCGCTGGAAAGAGCAGTATCGGCAGCAAAGATATAATTTTCAGCAACATCCATCCAATTTGTTGAAGTGGATGTATTAACGGCGACCGAAGGAATTCCGCCGGCGCCGACAATCGGTTTCGATATTTTTCCTTTTATGTTATTCACAATATTTGCGCTATCGGTAGAATTATCAACGCTGAATCCTGGAATTGGCGCACCTGGTCCCGGAGTTCCATCTATATTAGTATCGTTTCCGTTAATTTCAACGTTGCCGGCTAAACTCAAATCAAGATTATCTGACGAAACATAAACGCTTCCACTCGTTCCGGGTATAGTTATGGAACTTCGTTTTGCAGTTGCTACGCTTACGTGTTTAACATTACTGAAGAATCCTTCTGCTCTAATTATCATTAAGGAATCCACTCCGGTGATGAAAACGTTGTATGTTCCGCCAAAGAGTTTATTGTTCAGAAATTCTCCTTCTAAATTTTTGTTTCTTCTGAGTTGTTCAAGATAAATTTCGATTGCTGAATTTGAGATTAAACGTGCCTGGGTTTCATCGAAGAAATCTAAAGTTGAACTCAGTCCCATTGAAAGATTTGCATTTAAACTAATCATCAATAAATGAACAGCGGCAGATGCGCCTAAAACAGAAATTATAAGTCCGTAACCCATTTCAGATATTCCTCGGATGCATTGTTATTTCCCAATAAGTTTTAAGATAGTCGTTATCTACCGGATAAAGAGATTCAAACCAAATTTCCATTCCGATATATGCAATGCTATCCAAAGCCGAAGTTTTTTCGCCACGTATATTCATGTAAAAAAATTTGGCGTCAACTATTCCCAACGATGGGCTGATTACGGAATCTCCATTTACAATTCTATAAAGAATTCTATCACGCGGATTTTCGGTTGAGAGGACTTGAGTAGAATCGCCGAGCGAATAAGTTATTAACTCTGCGACACCGTTTGAATCTGTATCGGCATAAAATGAAATTCTTTTTTCTTGCGCATCAACTATAGGAACTCCACTATAATTGAAACCAATTTTTCTGAGATCATAATTGATGATTTCAGCGATCGTTTTTGCATTTTGTTGTAGATGCAACTCCGCATCGGAAACATTTCTTTGCACCGATGAATGAACGCTTAAATAGATTAGCATCGTAGAAACAACTCCGCCGATAAAAAATGAACTTAGTATGTCGAGCAGTGTAGTCATCTTACTTCAAAGTGAAAATAAATGAAAGTGTTAATGGACTTCGTAAATACTGATTGCTGACCGTTACGATTAATTTTTTGTAAAATGTTTGAGAAGTTGTGTATAGTTCGGGCTTGTCGGGTTCGAGATAATAAATATTTGCGTGAAGCGTGTAATTTTCTGCGTGTGGTGTACTCGCAACTTTCGTAAAACCATTGTAGTCATCAACATCATCGAAATGAGGATAAACTTCTCCCGGCTCGGCACCAAGCAGATTTGCAGCAGTTAAGTTTCCCGCCGAAGAGGTCGGGAATTCGAGTGTAACTTCATCGAATCCCTTTACTTTGATTTCTTCAATCAAAGCATCGGCAAGCGAGATTGCTGTGAGTGTAACTTTATTTTCGAGTTCGTTCGTTGCATTATTCAATACATGTTTATTGAACGACAACGATGTTATCGCAAAAAGTGTAATGGCTCCTAATGATAAAAATGATTGTGTTGACATTGTAATAATTTTTTTAGCCATAACAATGCAACTTCAGTGCCACTTCTATTTAGTGAGAATTTTACTTGCAATAAATGATTTACAAAAAAGTTTGGATGAAGAGATGTCGTTTGACGACAAATTGTCCGTCAAAATTGTCGATGTGTTAAAACTAAAATGAAGAAGCTATTTCTTTTTTTTGATTGAATGAATTTTTCTTTGAAGAGTCCGCTCGCTTATCTTCAGTATTGATGCGGCTTTCTGCACTTTCCCATCAACCATCTCCAATACTGCCGCGATATGATTTTCTTCAATTTCCTTCAAGGAGAGTAGTTCGGCTCGGAAACTATTATCCGTCTGCTCTGATATTTCTCCTTTAAGTAATTCAATATTGGAAATGAATTTCTCATTTTTTGATTGAGCAACTGCATTCAAAATCATATTCTCCAATTCACGTACGTTTCCCGGAAAAGAATAATTTTTCAATTGTGTGATTACGTTATCGGAAAATCCTTCCAATGATTTGTTGTAAAGTTTATTTCCAAACTTCAAAAAATAATTTGCAAGAAGCGTTATATCCTCTCCCCTTTTTCTTAACGGAGGTAACTGGATAAAACCACGAGTCAATCGATAAAAAAGATCTGTACGAAATTCGTTTTTGTTCACCGCGTCATGAAGATTGCGGTTTGTCGCGGCGATAATTCTGATATCGAGTTTGATTGGTTTGGAAGCACCGACACGATAAATCTCTCCGTACTGAATTGCGCGCAAAAGTTTTCCTTGCAGTTCTTTCGGCAGTTCGCCGATCTCATCCAAAAAAATTGTACCGCCGTTTGCCTGCTCAAAAAATCCGATGCGGTCTGCCGCCGCGCCGGTAAAGGCACCCTTCATGTATCCGAACAGTTCGCTCTCGAATAAAGATGGAGTGATAGAAGCAAGATTCACTTCAACAAATGGTTTATTATTTCGAGGCGAAAGTTGATGAATTTTCCGTGCGACAAGATCTTTCCCTGTACCTGTTTCGCCGATAATTAAAATTGTTTCGACCGTCGGAGAAAATATTTCTATTAAATCAAAAACTTTATTCATCATTGGAGAACTTGAAATTATATCATCGAAGGGGGATTTTCGGACAGGCTCTTCGTCCGTTGCGCGAAGTGAATCGCGTTCGAGCAACAGCACTCTTCTTTCTAGGGCTCGGCGAATTGTAACGAGAAGTTTATCGACATCAATCGGCTTAACAAAATAATCGTACGCACCAAGTTTAATTGCATTGAATGCATAGTTGTATAAATCAACGGCAGTAACAATGATGATTGGAATACCGGGATGTGTTTGAATTATTAGTTCTAAAAGTGTTAGCCCGTCTAATTCCGGCATAGAAATATCGAGCAGAATCAAATCAAAGTTTTTTTGATTAATCAACTTCGGCACGTTGACGGAATGAGATTCTGTTGTGATGTTTGAGTATCCTTCAGTTTCTAACAACTGTTTGAGTGCAATCAGAATTTCGGGCTCATCATCCACGATCAGTATTGAGGCAATGTTCATAAACAAAATAAAAAATTAGAAATGCAGTAAATTATTTTTTCAACTTTTATTCAATGACAAAATACTAAAAACAAAATGAATGTTTATAATCTTTTCCACAAAAAAAAACGGTTAAGAAATTTGAAATTCCTTAACCGAAAAATTATTTATGAGATGCGAGATTAAATCTCAATTTCAAAACATGAGCTAATTTTTATTTCGTTTAAATAGTCCGACAACTCTTCTGACGATCCCTTCTCTTGCTTGCTTCAACGCTAAAGGAATATCATCCAACGTTGAATAAATTACCGGAACAATCACGAGCGTAAGGAATGTTGCAAATGTTAATCCGAAGATCACTGCAATTCCCATCGATTTCCAGAAGTCCGCGCTTTCACTTCCGGTCGTAAATTCCATTGTATAAATATCAAATCCCAAACCAAATGAAAGCGGAATCAATCCGAGTACTGTTGTTATTGCAGTGAGAGTAACCGGTCGAAATCTTCTCAACCCTGCAGAAACAATCGCTTCGCGGCGGCTTAAACCGTGCTTTCTCAAAACGTTTGTGTAATCGATTAACACTATATTATTATTTACAACAACTCCGGCTAATGATATAACGCCGATTCCTGTCATGATAATTCCGAAGGGCATCGCATACACAATCAGCCCGATGAACACACCGATGAGCGAGATGATAACTGCTGACATTATAATTAACGGTTGGCTCATTGAATTAAATTGTATTACGAGTATCATAAAAATCAAAAGTATCGCAATAAGAAAAGCCCTTCCGAGGAAAGCGCTCGCTTCATCCTGCTCTTCGCTTTGTCCTGTATAACTTATGCTATATCCGGGGGGAAGATTAAAATTTGCCAATCTCTCCTGAACAGCTTTTAAAACATCGTTGCCGTTGTAACCTTCAGCGGCATTAGCAGAAACGGTAATTACACGTTCCATATCTTTTCTGCGTACGGCACCGGGACCCTTTCCAATAGTAACTTCTGCAATTGCGGAAAGCGGTACACTCAAAGTTTTTCCCTGATCATTATTGAAGATCATTTTTAAGTCTTGCAAATTTCCGATTGAACTGCGCTGTGGTTTTGCAAGCCGCACCGTAATGTCGTATTCATCTTCATCAACGCGATACTTCGATGCCTCTGCGCCATTGATTGCAGTACGAATCGTGTTTGCGATAAGTCCTGTATTCAAGCCATACAATGCGGCTTTTTCACGGTCGATGTTCACACGAATTTCAGGTTTGCCTTCATCGAAATTATCTTCGAGATCCACTAATCCTTCAACATCTTTTATTTTCTCTTTAATTCTATCGGCAAGCGAACCGAGAATTTTGAAGTCGCTACCTTGAATTTCAATATTCACGGGTAAGCCGACCGGCGGACCATTCTGTTGTAGCTGAAACTTCACATCCACTCCAGGTTTCTTCTCCAAAAGTTCTCTCAGTTTTTCCGTTGTAATTAGAGAAGAGACTTCGCGCAAATTATAATCTACATATTTTACTGTAATTGTACTTTTGTTAGGAGTAGAACCACCCGCGTCAAATGGGTTTGTTGACGAACCGACTGCAGTAGTAATATTTTTTATGTCTGCATTATTCATCTTTAAAAGATTTTGCTCAAACTTTTTTGAGAATTTATTTGTCTCGTCAAGATTGGTTCCGATTGGAGTTTCCAGTTCGACATAAATAATCGGCGGTTGTGTTGTCGGAAAAAATTCTACTCCGTGTCCGAACATTCCATACACTTCGGTAATCACAAGCAGAGTCAAGAAAGTTCCCCAGATGAATTTCAATCTGTTATTAGTAAAGATGAAAATAATTGCGATACCACCGGCAACCGAAAATAGTAGCGAAACCCAAACCGGGACGAACGCACCAATTGTCATTTCTAAAATCAAAAAAAGAATTATTGCACCAATGCCGAGCCAATTTTTTCGATGAACTCGTTGTCCGGGAACTCTAACCGGACCTAATGCGTAGCGTACTGTTTTTTCATAATTGATTAACACTTTCTTCAAAAGAACATCAACAAAAAAATGCGTTACTTTGTTGAACGGATGCAATATTTTTTGCGTGAGTGTTTGCGGCACATCGGAGTGATGTTCAAGTTTCATGAAGCGCGATGCAATAACAGGATTGATGACGAGCGCAACGAGTAATGATGCCGCGAGCGTGATAATCACCGTTGCAGGAATGTAGTACATAAAATCACCGACAATTCCGGGCCAAAACAGCAGAGGCATGAAAGCCGCGAGTGTTGTTAAAGTTGAAGTTGTAACAGGCCAGGCAACTTCCGCAGTGCCAAGTTTAGCGGCTTCTACTAAACTTTTTCCTTCTTCTAAAAACTTGTAAATATTTTCGATAATAACAATTGCATTATCAACCAACATTCCGAGGGCTAAAATCAAGGCGAACAGCACTACGAAGTTAAGCGTAAATCCCATCGCTTGAAGAACAACAAACGTAAGTAACATACTAAGCGGAATAGATACGGCAACGAAAAATGCGTTCCGCACTCCGAGGAAGAAAAACAACACAGCAACAACAAGCACTAATCCTGAAAAAATATTATTCTCCAGGTCTTTTACCTGATCTCTAATTTCTTTCGATTGATCATTCGTAATTTCAAACTTAATGCTTGCGGGAAGTAGCTTCTGTTGTTCATCAAATACTTTTTTCACTTCATCTGCAATGCGAATAATATTCTCGCCGACTCTTTTAGAAACATCGATTGAGACAGCATCGTTACCGTTCAGGCGCGCGTATGTTGTTCTTTCTTTGAAGTCGTAAGAAACTTTGGCAACGTCTTTAACATAAATCGGATAACCATCTTTTAATTTTACGATGATGTCTTCGATGATGTACGGTTTTTCAAATTCGCCGGGAACGCGAACCAGGAAACTTGAAGAATTAACATCGATAATTCCGCCGGGAATATTTCTGTTCTCATCACGAATTGAGTTGATGATGTCATCGAAACGAATATTGTAATGAACAAGTTTATCAACGTCAACATCGACTTTAACTTCCCGCTCCATTCCACCGTTTATTTTAACTTCGAGCACGCCGTTGATCTTTTCAATTTCATCTTTCAAATCCTCGGCAATGTCTTTCAACTTCACCAATCCCACCGGACCAGAAATAGTTGTAGAAAGAATCGGGAACTCGGAAAAATTTAATTCGATGATTTCCGGAATTTCGCAATCCGGGGGAAGTTTTGGTTCGGCTTTATCTACTTTTTCTCGAACTTTGCGTAAAGCTTCATCAATATCAAAACCGCTTTCAAACTCCGCGCGAATCACAGAGAATCCTTCAAACGAAGAGGATTCAAGTTTCTTCACTTCGCCTATGGTGCTAATTTCTTTTTCAATTGGTTGTGTAACAAGTGTTTCAATATCTTCGGGAGAAACACCAAAATATGGAGTTGATACAATTACGAGAGGAATAGAAATATCGGGTGCAGATTCTCGCGGCAAAGAATAATATGCCGTCAATCCCATTATCAAAATTATAGTTATGAATATGAATACACTCGTTCTGTTATCAACAGAGATGTTCGTTAATTTCATAAGTTATTAATCCTCTACTTTACGACTTTAATATTTTCGCCGTCGATTAAGCCCTGGTAACCGGTAACGATTAATTCATCGCCGGCAGTTAAACCGGAAGCTATCGCCGCACGATTATTTTTTCTCGACTGCACTTTAACGGATTTCATTTTCGCTTTATCTTTTTCGGCAACAAACACAACATAACCGAGATCGGTGCGAACAATTACATTTTCGGGAATTACAATCATCTCCTGGAAATTTCCTGTTTCAATATTTAACTCGGCGTTCAGTTCAGGCTTGATTTTATTGCCCGGATTGCTGATTACCACTTCAACTGGAAAAGTTCTGTTGGAAGTAATAATCGTTTTCCCGACAAAAGAAATTCTTCCTTTGTATTCGGCATTATTTAAATCTTTAAAAATTATTTTCACCTGATCACCCGCATTTACGTCGCTGATATATGCTTCAGAAATTCCGGCGGTAACTTTGATGACGTCTGTGTTAATCAACGTTACAATCGGAAGACCGGGAGGAGCTAATTCTCCTTCTTCATAAAATTTGTTATCGATGTAGCCGTTGAAAGTGGCTTTAACAAAAGTTCTATCGTAACGTGCTTTCATCAATTCATAGTTTGCGGAAGCGGCATCTCGTTGATACTTCGCTTGCAAATATTGAATTTCGCTGGAAGCATTTTGTTTGTAAATCTTTTCCTGCTTCTGAAAATTAATTTCGGCAAGATCAAATTGCGCTTTTGCCGCATCCATGTTTGCTTTAATTACATCGTTATCGAGTACGAGAATTACTTCATCCTTCTTCACATAACTTCCTTTATCTTTCAGGAAGGATTTAATTTTCCCTCCTTCATCTGCAGAAAGATTTGCAGACTTATCAGACTTTGCCGTGCCGATTACAGTGATGTAACTCGTGAATGGTTCAAACTTCAACTTTTGTGTTTCCACCAAAACAAATTTCGAATCATCATTTTTCTTTTCATTCTTTTCGGAAGTGGCACCCGAATCGGAACAAGCAACAAAAGTAACTGATACAATTATTGCCGCAACGAGGAAGAAAGCGATAGTATAAATTCTGTTTTTCATTTTCTTATTCCTTTTAATTTTTACCTAATAACTGGTTAAGCTTTGCGCTTGAAATTTCGTAATCATAAATTCCGCTGTAGTAATTCACTTTGGCGCGGGTAAGAGAAACCATTGCATCGACGAGCTCGAGCTGCGTACCCAACCCGTTTTTGAATCTTTTCTCTGCAATATCATAAGCCAATTCCGCTTGCTCTATTGTTGAAGAGAATGCAGAAATTTTTTCTTTAATTGTTTTGAGATTTAAATATGTTTCCATCAACTGATTGTTGAGCAGCAATTTTGTTTTCTTAAAATTTTCTTGAGCAATTTTCAAATCGAGTTCAGCTTGTTCAACTTTTGCACTCGTCTGCCAGCCGTCAAAGATTGGAACTTTCAAATTCAAACCGATGTTTGAGGAAGTGATAAATCTCCACCTCGAAACTTCACGGTCATCATTTTCTTGTGCTTCGCTTTGATAATTCCCAAAAGCGTAAAGAGATGGAATATGTTGTGAGAACTGTGCGCTGATTACATCATCTCGTAATTTATTTTCAAGAGTAAGTTGGCTGATGACGGGATTATTTGAGAGCATACTTTCGCGAAGTGATTTCAACTCTTCATCGCTAAGTGGTGAAAATGTTAGCTTATCATTTATTTCTAATTCCAATTCCGAATCAATCCCCATAACGACGAGGAGAAAATTTTTTGCAAGATTTAAAGTGTTCTCCGCATTTTGAACTTCGGGGATAAGATTTTGAACTTGAACTTTCGCACGCACTAAATCGTATTCCGAAATTACGCCGGCTGAGTACATCACTTCAGAATTAGAAAGATTTTCCTGCGCAAGTTTCAAATTTCCTTTTGTCAACTCAAGAACTTCTTTGCTCAAGAGAACGCCGTAATATGCCTGCTTCACATTAACGATTACTTGCGTGCGGGAAGCGAGAAACATTTTTTCTGCAATCTCATTGTAGGTTTGTGCTATTCTTACCGCGATAAATAGCGCGCCTGTAAAAAGTGGTTGATCAACCGTAACATTCGCGGTCAGTACGTTGTCTGTGCCAATAGGAAATGTTCCGCTGAAGAAAGGAGTTTCAATTGTGAAGACACCTTTTTTCATTGCCCGGCGATAATTTACGCTGCCTTTAATCTCGGGGAAAACTGCACTTCCCCATGCTTCCGTGAGTTTTTCATCGGCGATTTGTTTGTCGTACTTCGCAATGTTCAAATCACTATTTTTTTCGAGAGCAATTGAAATTGCTTTATCCAAATTCAAAGTAAGTACTTCCTTTGTTTGCGCAGAGTTAGCAATAAATGCACCGGCAATTAAAAGTAGTGTAAAGATTTTTTTCAAAGAATACTCCATTTATTTTAAAATCCCGTTAAGTAATACAGTCAAAAGAAAATTAGATTCTTTTTCGGAATCAATAGCTTCCTCATTTCTACAAATCAAAAGGTGATTGATGAAAGGATAAACAATATGTTGATATAAAGAAACAAGATGAAGCGGTTCAACTTTAATGACTTCATTTTTATTGATTGCCTGCTGGAATCTTTTCATAAGAATTTCGGACATCTGTTTCATACTGACGGTCAAGTTTTCCCATTGGAAATCAACTTTCTCAATACTCAGATGCGCAACTTCTCTAACCCACAATTGAAACGCATGTTTATTTTCAACACAATATCTAATAATTGAAGTGGTATAATTTTTTATAAAATCCTCAAAGGATTTAAAAGCGGAATCACATTCTTGTAATAACTTAAGATTATCTGCTATCACGTTCTCGAGAATTTTAGAGTATATCTCTTCTTTATTAGTGAAATAATTGTAGATAGTTCCTTTGCCAAATTCGGAATTTAAAGCAATATCATCAAGCGTGGTGCTGTGAAATCCTTTTTGAGCAAAAAGAGGAATAGCCGCCGCAATAATTTCATTTCGACGGAATATCCGTTCGCGATCTTTTCGGGTTAAGGTTTGTTCTTCAGACATGTAATTTTTTTGGCTGCAAATTTAGGCGTCCCAAATATGAACGACAAGTCATTTTTTGAATAAATAGTCTTCTATTTGACGAACGGATATTTTGCTCAATAAATGGCAAAAAAAAAACGGACTATTTTTAATAATCCGGTCTCTAAAAAGATTTTATTGAACTAATTCAACTTAAATATTACAGGAATAGAAACCTGCACTTTGACTGCCTTCCCTCTCTGTTTCCCGGGTTCGAATTTAGTTTTTTGAACTGCAGCCATTGCCGCTTCATCGCAACCGGCACCAATGCCTTTAAGAATATTAACTTTCATAACGTCTCCGTTTTCATCGACAAATGCAAGCACATAAACGCGACCTTCAACACCGGCACGTTTGGCAAACTCCGGATAAACAATTTTACTTTGAATTCCTGCAATCCCGCCGATAGGTTTGGGCATGTTTTCTACAGCTACGAAGATAGTATCATCTTCAACAACTCTTTTTTCATTTTTAAGCAATGGAGGTGCTTCAACATTTTCCTCTAAATCAATTTCAGTGCTGGCAATTTCTATATCTTCAAGTACGTCATCACTGGGAGCTTCAATTGGAATCGGAGGTTTTGGTGGAGGGGGCGGTTTAGTTTCCTGGTTTGTACGTTGAATGTCTTCAACTGTAAAAATTTCTTGTTTACCTTCCACGACTGCTTCAGTTTTCTCCTTATGAGGAGAATATTTAAATGCCGCAATCAACAAAACAAGTGAAAAAATGAGAGCAATCTCAAATGTTCTGCGGTATTTCGAGCGCAGATCGGCTTCGGGTTTTTTAAATACTAACATTTTTTATTCCTTTCATGGATTTCAATTATCTGAATAGAAAAATAGTAAAACTCAATTTTCTTTACAATTTATTTCTACTTCCTTTTACACAGAACATATTGGAAAGTTCCCATCCGAGATTCTTTTTTAGGAACAACAATAAAATTTCTGACGCTGATGTAAATCATAATATTAGCCGGGGCATTTTTAAAAAATTAAATGTCGAACAGGATACTCATAGTTTAAAGTCACGTTTGAATATTAACAATATTGCAATTATCACAATCACCAGTGGGATTCGTGACTGATTCGAATTAATTGATGGCAAAAAAAAACCGGACTATTTTCAATAATCCGGTCTCTAAAAAGATTTTGATTGAACTAATTCAACTTAAATATTACAGGAATGGAAACCTGCACTTTAACAGATTTCCCTCTCTGTTTCCCCGGTTTGAATTTAGTTTTTTGAACAGCCGCCATAGCCGCTTCATCGCAACCGGCGCCTATACCTTTGATAGTGTTGACCTTTGTAACGTTTCCGTTTTCATCGACGAATGCAAGCACATAAACGCGACCTTCGACTCCCGCACGTTTTGCAATTTCAGGATAAACTATTTTACTTTGAATTCCTCCAATTCCTCCGATTGGTTCAGGCATTTCTTCAACGGCTACGAAATAAGTCGGCTCTTCTTCAATTACCTTTTTTTCTTCTTTCGGCGGCGGCGGAGCTTCTATCTCTGCTTCCATATCAATTTCTGTACTTGCAATTTCTATATCTTCAAGTACATCATCGCTCGGTGCTTCAATAGGAATCGGTGGCTTTGGTGGTGGTGGTGGCTTATTCTCTTGTTTGGTTTGCTGAATATCCTCAACAGTAAAAATTTCTTGAGGACCTTCAAGAGTAGCCTCAGATTTTTTCATGTCAGGAAAAAATTTAAAGGCGACAATCAACATTACCAATGAGATGATCATGGCAATCTCAAATGTTCTGCGGTATTTCGAGCGCAGATCGGCTTCGGGTTTTTTAAATACTAACATTTTTTATTCCTTTCATGGATTTCAATTATCTGAATAGAAAAATAGTAAAACTCAATTTTCTTTACAATTTATTTCTGAGGTTTAGTACAATCTTAATTAAAAAAAGTTCCCGCAATTAAGAATTTTTTTTCATTCGGGAAAGAAGATTGCCCGTAAAAGTTCCGGCTAAAGCTCCGAAGGCATTGGCAACCCAATCATAGAATTCGCAAAATCTCCCGGGAATTAACATCTGGTGCAATTCATCAAATGCCGCATAAATTAGGCATAAGAAAATTGTTGCTTGAATTGCTTTCACGCGGTTAAGTGGAAATTTTTTCTGTGCGCTCAGGGAGAGAAAAAGTAAAATAGACAAAACTGCATACGCCGAAAAATGTTGAAGTTTATCGCTCATTGAAATTGAAGGCATGTTGTTCGAAGGAATCGAAGTTGCGGCGAGAAGTAAAAGCCAATACACTCCAAGAAAAGCGTGAATTAATTTCGGACGGGTAAGTATAAATTCAATCATTAAAACTCTTTTGTAAAAATAAAACAGTGGAAGAGAGGTTCTCCATTACTTCGGAGGCAGTGAATGCATAAACAGATTTTTTATTTGCAAGAATATCCGCCGACAATCCGTGCAAATAGTTCCCGACTATTGCGGCAGACTCCAAATTTTTCAATTGGGAAATTAAGCCCGCGAGAATGCCGGTTAAAACATCGCCCGTTCCAAATTTCGCCAAGCCAACGTTGCCGCTTGTGTTTATCAATGCTTCGCCGTTCGGTAGAAAAATTATTGTGCGCGGACCTTTGAGCACCAGATGGCTTTTGGTTTCTTTCACAAACATTCTTCCATACTTCAATAAATCTTTTTCAATTTCGCTTTTAGCTTTTCCAATCATCAAAGAAAATTCACCCAAATGCGGTGTGAGAATTTTTTTTGAAAGATCGAAAGCGCGATATTTTTTTGCGCGAAGAAAATAGAGAGCATCGGCATCCAGCACCATAAATTTGTTTGTATAATTTTTTAAAATTTGGTGAATAGCGTTTTCAGTTGACGCTTCTCTCCCTAAACCTGGACCGATAGCAACACAATCCGCCCACTCAATTTTTTCTTTAACTTCGTGAAGATTTTCAACAGAGAAAAATTCTTTTTTTTCATCATTGTAATGAATCGAAACTAACTCCGGATATTTTTTGTGAACGAATGCTTTTATAGAATTCGGGAAAGCTATGATTGACGCGCCGCAACCGACACGTAACGCAGAAACCGATGTGAGGATTGCCGCACCCGGATATTTTCCCGAACCGGCGATTGAAAAAACTTTTCCGGCAGAATATTTATTTAATGATTTATTTTTTTGGGGAAGAAGTTGATGAGCATCTTCGGGCTCAATTAAAAATTCTTTTGTCGAGATTTTTTCAAATAGGTTCACGTCCGTACCGATTGAGGCGCGCTCAACTTCGCCCGAACATTCATATCCTCTACCGAAGAATAGCCCGCGTTTATATGCGGCAAGCGTTAGTGTCAAATCCGCATTGAAAATATTTTCTCCAAAACCGGTATCGACATCCAAACCCGTCGGTTGATCTATCGCAATTCTTGTAGCTTCTAATTTGTTGACTAAATTCACGACAGATAAAAACGGCTCTTTCAATTCTCCCTTTGAACCGCTACCGAGCATTGCATCAATTACACAATTACAATTTTTAATTTTTGCTAAATCGTTTTTCCCGCGGTAGAAAATCAATTTAAAGTTACTGCACTTGAAGTTCTTGAGGATTTCAAAATTCACTTTTGCATCATTAGAAAATTGTTCAGGCGGAAAGAAATAAAACACTTTAACTTGTGAGCCAAAATTTATTAAATGTCGTGCGAGTGCAAAACCATCGCCGCCATTATTTCCCTTACCGCAAAGAATTGTAAAATTTGTTTTCTCGCTTATTTCGAAGTGGTTCAAAATAGATTCGAACAAACTTCGTGCGGCATTCTCCATCAAAACGATTGAAGGAATTTTTAAGTTGTTGATTGAATCGGAATCAACTTTACGAATTTGAGTTGTAGTGTAGAGCGGTATCATTTTCTTTCTATCTGAAAATTTTCACTCCATGACGAGTAAAATAAACTAAATTAGGAATGATGAAATCAGGTCGATAATCGGACCAGGGAAAATCCCTATCATGACCACAAGCAACGCAGATATAACAACGCCGAGCAGCGCGGTTGAACTTTGCTGAACTTCGATTGTATTAGCTTCATTACCGAAGTACATTAGAATTGTTACGCGCAAATAAAAATATACACTGATTGCGGAAGAGATTACTCCGAGAATTGCAAGATATGTGTAACCGGAATCGATGGCAGAGATAAAAACATAATACTTTCCGAAGAAGCCTGCGAATGGCGGAATGCCCGTAAGTGCCAACATGAACAATGAAAGTAGCGCCGCGAGCAGAGGATTTTTATTTGCAAAACCTTTGTAATCATTGATTGAAAGATTGGCATCATTTTCCCCTTCAATGATGGAGATAATTCCGAATGCGCCAAGGTTCATGAATGTGTAAGCGAAAAGGTAAAAAATAATTCCCGCGCTTCCGCTGCTGACACCGGAAACAAGTCCGATAATCATATAACCGGCGTGTGCAATTGAAGAGTATGAGAGCATTCGTTTCAAATCATCTTGAACAAGAGCAACAATGCTGCCATACAACATCGAAGCGATAGAGAGCGTTGCGAGTATCGGTGCAACAATATTTTCGTTTCCAAAATTTATTACGGGGGAAAGAATTAAAAGTAATGCAGAAAATGCCGCCGCTTTTCCTCCGGTTGACATTAGTGAAGTAACTGATGTCGGTGCGCCTTGATATACATCGGGAACCCACATGTGGAACGGAAATGCCGCAATCTTAAATGAAAATCCGATGATGAAAAATAAAAGTCCGGCAACGAAAACAAGATTGGAAGAAACTTCAGGAAATTTAATAATAAGATCATTCAAGTAAAGAGATTGCGCAGTGCCGTAAATTAGTGCAATTCCATAAACTAAAAATCCGCTCGCGAATGAACCGAGCAGTAGATACTTCAATGAAGCTTCGATTGATTTAATTTTCTTCCGCTGAAATCCTGCGAGTACATAAAAACAAATTGACATTAATTCCAAGCCGACAAAAATCATAATCAAATTTTTTGCGGAAGAGATTAACATCATTCCCAACACGGCAGATTGCAAGAGGATATAATATTCGCCGTGATAAATATTTATCTTTTTAATGTAATCGATAGAAAGAAGTGTAACTATCGCCGCGCCAAAATTGAAGATGAAGTAGAAGATGTGAACGTTGCCGCCGGTTTGAATCATTCCGCTGAATAAAGTTTTTTCAACTCCTGCTGTGAAGAGCGCATAATAACCGCTCGCAAAAAATGAGAGGACGCTAATCCATGCAATATAAACTTCGCTTCTCTTCGCAAACATTTCGAGTGTGAGTGAAATTAGAATTGCAGATGCAATTATTATCAATGGTAATATGTGGTAAAGTTCCTGAGCGCTATTCATAATTATTTAACAAAAAGGATATTTGCTTCTGTTTCTTCAATTGTAATTTCGTGGTTCTCGCCGAGATAAACAGCAATCTTTCTCAAATTCTTTTCATCGAAAATATTTTTTCCTTTTTCAACGAGTAAAATTTTTATCGCTTCGTACTTTGAAACGACAGACTTCAGATTTTTATAATCATGAAAATAAACATCGGTGAATTCTTCTTTCTCTCGAATATAAATTCCTCGACTACTTATGCTGAAGTCGGTTATGATATCATCTTCAATCACAACTTTAAGAAAATGAGCTTTAAATGGGAGGATGATTCTGTTCCCGAAATAAAGCCCTTTAATTTTATTTTTTAAAACTTCATCTAATAAATACAATTTACACCTCTCTCAATGAAAAAAGATCCACCAAATTAATGTGAAAACCGGAATGAGTATCGGGATAGAATATTTAATCATGTACGCAAAGAAGCTCGGCATTTCAATGCCTGCTCTTTCACTAATTGATTTCACCATAAAGTTCGGTCCGTTTCCGATATAAGTCATCGCCCCAAAAAATACTGCGGCTACAGAGATTGCGCGAAGATAAACTTGATCTACGGTTTCAAAATGAATTACATCGGCTTTTACATTTATATCCAAACCAAATTTACCCATCGCCGCACTTAGAAAATTCAAGTATGTCGGTGCGTTATCCAAAAATGATGATAATATTCCGGTTGACCAATAGAATGTTCCTTGATTCAATAAATTGCTGAATACTCTCGCTTCATAAGCAATCAGTTGCAATGCGGGAATCATCGTTAAAAATATCCCGATGAAAAGATAAGCGACTTCTTTGATCGGATCGAAATCAAATTCGTTCGCTTTCAATATTGATTCATCTGCTTGTTTGTATGATAAGAATACAACCGACATCATAATAATTTCACGAATACCGAAAGGCAGTGGGCTTAAACTTGGCACCCAACTTAAAATGCCGGGATCTAAGAACACCGAAATTATTATTACGCCGAGATAAACAACATTTCTAAAACCTTTAAATTCAATCTTGCCGGTGAATTCACTCTTATCGTCTGCCCCTGATTTATTCATACTATCAACAACAAAGAAAACTGCAAGCACCATGAGTAGAGCCGGCAACCAGATATACCAAACATTTGCAATCACCCAAAAGAATGGCACGCCGCGCAAAAATCCGAGAAACAGTGGCGGATCGCCAATCGGGGTTAACGCGCCGCCAACATTGCTAACAATAAAAATAAAAAAGATTATGTGATAAGGTTTGATTCGATGTTTATTGATGCGCATGAAAGGACGAATCAGCAACATTGATGCGCCGGTTGTTCCGATAAAATTTGAGATGACCGCGCCAAATAATAAAAACAGAACATTCAACATCGGTGTTGCTTTTTTATCAACCTTAATTAATATGCCGCCGCTTGCAACAAACAATGAAGCCAGCAACGCGATGAATGAAATGTATTCCGCGAGTGTATGCATTAAGCTGTGCGTATCTTGCAAAATTGCGAGATAATATACGGCAGTGATTATGCCAAGTACGATTGCAACTTTTGGATAATGATGATGCCAAAAATGTTTGTAAAAAATTGGTCCGGTTGCAATCATTAACAACAAGAGAACAAACGGGATTACCATCCATGGCGTAGGCAAAGTGTGCTGTAATTCAACCGCAGTGTTAACGGAATCCGGAGCCGCGTGAACATTTTCCGGTACCGCAAATATCATTGAACACTGAATCAGTATAAAAAATAAAATCGGAAGAATCTTTTTCGTCAACATATTCTATTTCGCCAAAGTTGAAGAAAAATTTAAAACTTTGTTCAAGATGTCGTTTGCTGATGCTTCGGTTAATTCTAAAAATGTTGCGGGATAAATTCCAATCCAAACTATAAAAATTAAAATCGGGATTATGACAACTAATTCTCTCCCGTTCATATCTGTTAAGGATTCCAAATTAGAATGTTTAACCTGCCCGAAGAAAACTCGTTGATACATCCACAACAAATAAACTGCGGCAAAGATTACTCCGCTTGCGCCGAACACCGCGAATAACCAGCTTGATAAAACCGATGATTGAAATGTTCCGAGTAAAATTAAAAACTCACCGATGAATCCGTTCAATCCAGGCAAACCGATAGACGACAATGAAACAATTAAAAATATTGTTGCAAAAAGAGGAACAAGTTTCGCGATTCCTCCGTAGTCTTCAATCTCGCGTGTGTGCGTACGTTCATAAACTACGCCAACCAACAAGAAGAGTGCGCCGGTAGAGAGCCCGTGATTTATCATTTGAATTATCGCGCCTTGCATCGCTTCTTCGTTCATTGCAAAAATTCCGAGCACAACAAAACCAAGATGCGAAACGGAAGAGTACGCCACTAATTTTTTAATATCGGTTTGAACCATTGCAACGAGCGCACCGTAAATAATTCCGACGACTGCAAGAAACGAAATGTATGGTGCATAAAAAATTGCAGATTGTGGAAAAAGCGGAAGACAGAATCGCACCAAACCATACGTTCCCATTTTCAAAAGAACTCCGGCAAGAATAACGCTGCCCGCAGTTGGGGCTTGTACGTGTGCATCCGGCAACCATGTGTGTAGCGGAAACAACGGAACTTTTATGGCAAAACTGAATGCGAATGCGAGGAACATATATCTCTGAATCTCGACCGCGATTGTCGGTGCCACTTCATAAAGTTTTAACAGATCGGTTGTAAAGAATCCCGTTTGCAATGATGCATAAACGGCAATCCAAATAATTGCGACGAGCATCAGCAGCGAACCGAACATCGTATAAATAAAAAATTTCACCGAAGCATAAATTCTCTCTTTACCTCCCCAAATTCCGATTATGAAATACATCGGTATGAGCATTGCTTCCCAAAAAATATAGAAGAGAAAAAGATCGAGAGAAATGAACACCCCAATCATTCCGACTTCAAGCAACAGCATGAAGAAAGTGAATTCTTTAGCTTTCTTTTCGATCGAACTCCAACTTGAAAGCAACGTCAACGGCGTTAAAAATGTTGTGAGTAAAACTAATATTAATGATAATCCATCAACTCCAATTTTGTAATGAATGTTGAGGTTGCTAATCCATTCAACATCATGCACAAACTGAAATTGTGAAGATGAAGAATCAAAATCAAAATAAATTAGTATAGAAATGATGAAAGCGATTAGCGAAAAAATCATTCCGCCAAAACGAACAACATTTTCTTTTCCTTTTGGGATGAACAACAATAACAACGCTCCGACGAGCGGCGTGAAGAGTAAGTATGTCAGCATTAAATTTTGTTCCATCGGTTACTTCGTTGCGATAAGCCAAAATAGAACGAATGCGATTCCAAGTACCATAATGAAAGCATAAAACTGTGTAATACCTGTTTGTAATTTTCTAATTTGCGCTGAGAGATTCAAGAATAAAGTCGCCGAGCCATTCACAATTCCGTCGATGATTTTAACATCTGCAATCTTCCAAAGAATTTTTCTTGAACCGACAACAATCGGGTTTATAACTACTGCTTCATAAATTTCATCGATGAAGTATTTATTCCACAATAAATTATAATATGTTTTGAACTTGCCGGAAACATTTTCGGCGATGCGTGGATTTTTAAGATATACATATCGCGCAAAAAAGATTGAGCCGACAGCTCCCGCAGTTGATACAAGCATCAGCAATAATTCTGTTGTGTGAGAATGAGTTCCGTGCGACGCTAATTTCATTTCGGCATTTTTAAAAATTGGAGCGAGCCAATTATGAAATTGATTTCCATGTTCACCCGAAAAAATTTCAGGTATTCCAATTAAACCACCGACAGCAGAGAGAACTGCAAGTACAATTAACGGAATCGTCATCACTCCCGGTGATTCATGCGGATGTACATGATGTGTGTCGTATCTTGGTTTGCCATCGAAAGTGAGCGTTAAAAGTCGGAACATATAAAACGCGGTTAACAATGCGGTGAGCACGCCAATCAACCAAAAAATAAATCCGCCGTTCGCAAAAGAAAACCAGAGGATTTCATCTTTACTGAAAAATCCCGATAGAGGCGGAATTCCCGAGATTGCAATTGCCGCAACTAAAAATGTTTTATAAGTTGTTGGCATGTGCGATTTTAATCCGCCATACTTTTGAATGTTCTGTTCTTCGTGCATTCCATGAATGACAGAACCCGCGCCCAAAAATAATAACGCTTTGAAAAATGCGTGAGTCATAACGTGGAAAATTCCGGCGGAGAATGCGCCGACTCCCATTGCTAAAAACATGTAGCCCAACTGACTGACAGTAGAATATGCTAAAACTTTTTTAATATCATTCTGCACAAGTCCGATTGTAGCGGCAAACAGGGCAGTCAAAATTCCGATGACTGCAACTGTAGTCATAATCGCCGGAGCCATTGCATAAAATATTGAGCAGCGTGCAACCATATAAACGCCGGCAGTAACCATTGTAGCCGCATGTATCAATGCCGAAACCGGTGTCGGACCCGCCATTGCATCGGGCAACCAAACGAAAAGAGGAATCTGCGCCGATTTTCCCGTAGCGCCGATAAAGAGAAACAATGCGATAAATGCAAATGTGCTTTCAGGAATATTTAATACCGCCGCTTGCGGAAAGACTTGCGAAAAATTTAAACTCCCGAAAGTCATGTAGATTAAAAACATTCCGAGCAGAAATCCGAAATCGCCGATTCTATTAACAACGAACGCTTTCTTAGCGGCATCGCTTGTTGTGCTTTTCTCAAATTTTCTCTCGTACCAAAATCCGATTAACAAATAGGAACAAAGCCCCACGCCTTCCCAACCGAGGAAGAGAAGGAGAAAATTATCCGCAAGAATTAAATTCATCATCGCGAAGATGAAGAGATTTAAATATGCAAAGAATCGCCAGAAACCTTTATCGCCGTGCATGTAACCGATAGAATAAACATGAATGATAAATCCTACTCCGGTAACGATTAGCGCCATCACTAATGAAAGTTGATCAACCTGATAGCCGAAAGAAACATCAAGTTGCCCGACCTTCAACCATGTAAAAAGTTTAACTATGGTTTGGCGGTTTTCTACAGGAAGTGAAAGAGTTTCGAAGAATGCAAACAGGACAATCAAAAATGAAATTCCAATCGCACCGCTTCCAATTATACCAATGAGTTTTTCATTTTTAATCTTACGACCGAAAAGTGCGTTGATTAAAAAACCGATGAGCGGCAAAAGTACGGTAAGATAAATTAATTCAATCATACACTCACCATTTCAAAATATTGATTTCATCGATGTTCACAGTTAATTTATTTCTGAATATTGCGATGATGATTGCAAGCCCCACTGATGCCTCTGCGGCGGCAACTGCCATCACAAAGAAAACGAACAACTGCCCGAAAACATCTCCCAAAAAAGAAGAGTAGGCAACGAAAGTTAAATTTGCGGAGTTGAGCATTAATTCAATCGACATAAAAACAACAATTGCGTTTCTTCTTGTCAGTACGCCGACAACACCGATAAAAAACATAAACGCACTTAGTATTAAATAATATTCGAGTGTAATCATTTCATTCAAATTTTTTCTTTGCTAAAACGAGTGCCCCGATTGCTGCGGCTAATAGTAAAAACCCAACTGCTTCGAATGGGAGTACATATGTTGTGTAAAGTTCTGTGCCGATTCGTTCAACTGTTCCGACCTCAATACTTTTGTTAATATCGCGCGGCGAACCATTCATCGTATTGCCGGCTAACAAAATATAAACTGTTTGTAAAAAGATAAGTGCGCCGATTATTAGCGCGGCGTATTTCATTTTTGCATTCAGTTCAAAAAATCTTTTTTCATGTTCCGGTTTTAACAACATTATTACGAACAAGAAGAGAACCATTATCGCACCCGCATAAACTATGATTTGAACTACTGCAATGAATTGAGCATTTAGTAAAAGATAAATTCCGGCGAGTGCGCCAAAGTTTAAAATCAAAAATAAAGCGGAGATTATCGGATTTCGTCGAACGATAACCATCACCGCAGAAAAGGCGGCGATGAATGCAAAGAGTATGAACAAAATAATTTCTGAATTCATGCTACGGAGTATTCCTGTAAATCATTCGTGCGAAAGGTATAGTTTCTCGAACATGTTCCAAACCACAAATCCATGCGACGGTTCTTTCAACACCGAGCCCGAAACCTGCATGAGGCACGCTTCCGAAGCGGCGAAGATCGAGATACCATTCCAATTCTTTTTTGGTAAGTTTGTGTTCTTCAATTCTTTCGAGAAGTAAATCCAAATTATCTTCACGCTGGCTTCCGCCGATAATTTCACCGTAACCTTCAGGCGCAAGAACATCGAGTGCTAATGCAAGTGAAGAATTTTCGGGATCGCGTTTCATATAAAATGCTTTCACCTGCGTCGGATAACGATGAACCAAAACAGGTCTATCAAATTGATTTGATATGATTGTTTCATCCGCCGCGCCGAGGTCATTTCCCCACTCGAAATCGATTCCATTGTTTTTTAAAATCTCGACTGCTTCAGTATATGAAATTCGCGGGAAAGGTCTTTTCACATTTTGAAGTTTGGTAGTATCGCGCTCTAAAACTTTTAGCTCTTCACTTCGCTCGTTCAAAACTGTTTGCACGATGTATTCTAAAAATTCCTCGGCGAGATCCATATTGTCGTTCAAATCATTGAATGCAACTTCAGGTTCAACCATCCAGAATTCAGTTAAATGTCTTCTTGTTTTAGATTTCTCCGCGCGGAAAGTCGGACCAAAAGTATAAACTTTGCCGAGTGCCATCGCACTTGCTTCTGCATAAAGTTGTCCCGACTGAGTTAAGTATGCTTTCCCCAGATCGAAGTAATCAGTTTCAAATAAAGTAGAAGTTCCTTCGCATGAGTTTGGAGTTAGGATTGGAGAATCGACGAGTGTGAATCCTCGCTCATCGAAGAAATCGCGAATTGCCTTAATTATTCTGTGTCGGATTTTAAGGATGGCTACTTGTCTGCTCGAACGAAGCCACAAGTGGCGGTTGTCCATTAAAAATTCTACGCCATGGTCTTTGGGAGTGATTGGATAATTTTCGGCATCGGAGATTAGTTCAACGGAAGTGCCGTCGAGTTCATAACCGCCAACAGCACGCGGCTCTGCTTTTACTTTGCCAGTGATGCAGATAGAAGATTCTTGCCCGATACGATCGGTTAATTCAAAAATTTCGGGAGAGACATTTCCTTTAAAGAATACAGATTGAACGTAGCCGGTGCCATCGCGCAAGATTAAAAATCGGAGCTTCCCGCTAGATCTTTTATTATAAAGCCAACCTTTTAATGTAACCTCCTGACCGACATAAGAGGCGAGTTCATTGATATAAATTTTTGACATTAATTAAGTTAAGAATTGAAAAATTTTGAGGCGAAATATAATTATCGATGTTCCAACTTCAAAAGAAGAATTAGATTGCAACAAAGAAAGTTTAAGAAAGATTCGTCATGAATTGAGATAGAGCTACAACATTTTATCTCCTCAAACTCTGTTTGTAAAGGACTAACGATTTTCTGTGTAAATCCGTTTCATCAGTGTTCTATTTTGTTTAATGCAATTCGAAAAAATCTCAGTGGTTCTCTGTGTATTTTCTCTGTGTCGCTCTGTATAACCTTCCAAACTTTTGGGGCACACAAAGTTCCACCGAGAAACTAAGAGTAACACAGAGGAATTTCTTATTTATTATTTACGATTGTCTATTGTCCATTCTCTATTGTCCATTCTCCATTCTCCATTCTCAATTCTCAATTCTCAATTCAAAACTATTCATTTTTAATTTGTAATTTTTAATTCCTTAAAGAATGCCACAAAGGAATTTATTATCTATTATTTACGATTGTCTATTGCCCATTATCCATTATCAATTGTCAATTGTCCATTTTCCATTCTCAATTCTTTTCTTCTTTTTTCACAACAGAGAACTCAGCGGCAAACCGAGAAATAAATCACCGCCATTAGCTTTTAACTATGAATTCATTCAGCGTTTAGAGGCAAAACTAAGAACATGGAGATTTATTTCAATCAAACATTTGTTCTAATTTTTTGAAGGTAGATGATAGTTTTGGCAATTCTTCAAGACAAATTTGGAATACAATCTCGAAATCGATGTCTGTCTTCTCTAATCAAATATGGAAATGGATTCTTGAATTAAACCTATCTTTTCTAAGATTAATTCTCTATACATAAATAACTTCATTCTGAATTCTAACAAGGAATGATTTACGCATATTGCTGTGCACTCTGACCAAATCAACTTTTTTTCTCAATACTTTCTCAAGTAAAAGAAGAACACCGGCAAAACTGCTGAAGTTCGGTTCCGAAGTTTCTACGATAATATCGATGTCACTATCGGTGTTCTGTTCGTTTCGAGCAAATGAGCCAAAAAGACCTATCCTTTTTAAACCATATTCTGAGATAAGCAAAGGTTTAACTTGTTGTAATTGCGTAAGCACTTCATTTCTTGTATTCATGATTTTAATTTTCTCATAATCTTAATTGCAAAATACTGATTTAATTTTTGATATACATCTGTTGGTTTGACCGATATCTTTTTACGATTTTCCAATTCTCAATTATCAACTTTCAACGTTCAATTCTCCGCGTCTTTATCTTAATCTTATTCTTTATCTGCCATCTCAATTAACATTTCTTTTTTCACCACAACGGCGCACGAAGGATATTCACAAAGGCACTCGAAGTTTTTCCTTTGTGCGACTTCGTGCCATCCTTTGAGCGACTTGGTGGTAAAAAAAAGAATGCCCCAAAGGAATTTATTATCTATTATTTACGATTGTCCATTATCCATTATCCATTCTCAATTGTCAATTGTCCATTCGAAACTATTCATTTTTAATTTGTAATTTTTAATTCCTTAAAGAATGCC